>JBCBDU010000026.1:0-49571 GCA_038529355.1 Pseudomonadota bacterium | reverse complement strand
ATGCGCTGCACGTAACTGGCCATGCAGTTGAAGCACGCATCTATGCCGAAGATACCGACAACGGGTTCTTGCCGCAGACTGGCCCGATCGATCTGTTCGTGACGCCTGTGCAAAACGCCACAGTGCGCATCGACACCGGCGTGCGCAGTGGCGACGCCGTGAGTCGTTTCTACGATCCGATGATTGCCAAATTGATCACGCACGCCAAAACGCGCGAGCTGGCCAACAGTCGTATGTTGGGCGCGCTGCAGCAAACGCACATCGACGGCACAACGACTAACCTCGGTTTCCTGCAACGCGTTGTCGCAACACCACGCTTCAGTGACGGCGAAGTCACCACGCGCTTCATTGAACTTGAGCAGGCAGCGCTCGCACCAGCCACGCCACAACATGCCGCGGTACTTGCAGCACTTGCATTGTGGTTTGAACTGGACGCGCAGACCGGCTCAGCCGACGGCTGGCGAATGAACTTACCGAACCGCGTGCCGTTTGACATCGCTATCGGTGACAATCGTACCCACGCGGTGGTCACGCTCGACCCGCATGACCGGCAACCGCGATCGGTCGACCTTGACGGTGTCAGACATCAGGTCTTTGCAAGCAAACACGCAGACGAGTTGTCCGCAACGGTCGACGCTGCCAACTACCGGATCAAGACATTCATTCGCAATGATCGCGGCACGCTGATTTATCGCCACACGCGCATCAATTTTGCTCGTGTTGCGGCAGACACCGGCGACGCCAGCCAGCAAGCGGGTAGCGGCGACGCCACGGCGCCGATGACCGGCACGATCGTGAAGGTCAGCGCCAGCAACGGTCGAACGGTTGCCGCCGGCGACCCTATCATCATCATGGAAGCGATGAAGATGGAACACACACTAAAGGCGCCATTCGCCGGCGTCGTCGAACAACTTAACGTCAAGGACGGCGACCGCGTCGATGGCGGCGCCCTGTTATTCACCATCACACCCGACACGGACGATGCATCATGATCAACACACTGGACTTTCACCTCGGCGAAGACATCGACATGCTGCGTGATGCCGTAGCGCAATTCGCTGCGGCCGAAATCGCACCGCGCGCCGCCGACATTGATCGTGACAATGAATTTCCAGCCGACCTTTGGCGCAAGTTGGGCGAGCTCGGGCTGCTGGGGATTACCGTTGATGAAGCCTATGGCGGTAGCGGCATGGGTTATCTTGCGCATGCGGTAGCGGTTGAAGAAATATCGCGAGCGTCGGGTTCGGTCGGTCTGTCGTATGGCGCGCACTCCAACCTGTGCGTGAATCAGATTTTCCGTAACGGCAACGAAGCGCAGAAGCGACGCTATCTGCCCAAGCTGTGCAGCGGCGAACACGTCGGCGCACTGGCGATGTCAGAACCGGGCGCCGGTTCGGATGTTGTCGGCATGCGTCTGTCGGCGCGCAAGGACGGCGATACGTATGTCTTGAACGGCAGCAAGATGTGGATCACGAACGGCCCCGACGCTCATGTGTTCGTAATCTATGCGAAGACCGACCCTGACGCCGGTTCAAAAGGCATCACAGCCTTCATCGTTGAGAAAGACAGCGATGGTTTTTCGCAGGCGCAGAAACTGGACAAGCTCGGTATGCGCGGCTCGAACACGTGCGAGCTGGTGTTCGAGGACTGCCGCGTGCCGGCCGAGAATATTCTGGGTAAGCTCAATCAGGGCGTACGCGTGTTGATGTCCGGCCTGGACTACGAGCGTGCCATCCTGGCTGCCGGTCCGGTAGGTTTGATGCAGGCAGCGATGGATGTGGTGCTGCCCTACCTGCACGAGCGCAAGCAATTCGGAAAACCAATCGGCGAATTCCAGTTAATGCAAGGCAAGGTGGCCGACATGTATGCCGCGTTGAATGCATCGCGTTGCTATCTGTACACCGTGTGCCGCTCATGTGACTCAGGTCGCGCCAGTCGCGCCGATGCCGCTGCGCTGATCCTGTATACGGCTGAGCGCGCCACCGAACTGGCGCTCGAAGCGATTCAGGCGCTGGGCGGCAATGGCTACATCAACGACTACCCTACTGGCCGTCTGTTGCGCGATGCAAAACTGTATGAAATCGGCGCCGGCACATCGGAAATTCGTCGCATGTTGGTGGGTCGCGAGTTATTCGCACTCAGCGCCTGATAGGAGAGCAAGACTATGCCTGGGCTTTACTACGAGCAAACACACACCGGACAAATCATCGAACATCGGATGCGTCGCACGGTGACAGAAGCCGACAACGTGCTGTTCTGCGCGATCACGCACAACCCGCAACCATTGCACCTGGACGCCGAATACGCTGCGCGCACCGAATTCGGTCAGCGTGTGGTCAACAGCTTGTACACGGTGTCGTTCGCAACCGGCGTCAGCGTCGAGGACACGACGCTCGGCACGCTGGTCGTCAATCTGGGTTTCGGTGAGATGAAATTTCCGAAACCGGTTTTCCTCAACGATACGCTGCACGTCGAAACCGAAGTCATCGAACGACGTGAGAGCAAATCGCGCCCGCAGGCTGGCATCGTCACGTTCCTGCATCGCGTGTTTAACCAGCACGACGATGTTGTCTGCACGATCTTGCGCACGGCGTTGCTGCAAAAAGCACCGGCGACATGAAGCATTTGTGGCGCTCGTTATTGTTCGTGCCCGGCGACAGCGACCGCAAGATCGCGAAGGTTGCAGAGAGCGACGCCGACATCATCATTTTCGATCTTGAAGATGCCGTTGTGCCGCAGGCGCGCCCGGACGCAAGACGCCGCGTGCACGACGCCGTGCAGGCACGTACCACTAGCCATGCGCTGTGCGTGCGTATCAATCCGATGGACAGCGATGACGCCGACGACGATCTGAACGCCGTCATGCCTGCCCTGCCCGACTACATCATGTTGCCCAAGGTACGCAGTGTCGCCGACCTGGATGCATTAGCCGCACGCATTGATGAGTTGGAAGCTGCTCACGATGGCGCATCCGGCCACACGCGAATCATTGCGCTGATGACCGAAACGCCGCAGATGACGCTGAATTTGCCAACCGTAACGGCGCTGCACAAACGCGTCGCGGCGTTAACCTGGGGCGGTGAGGACTTGGCAGCAGAGCTCGGCGCCAACGACAACAAGGACGCCGACGGTCACTGGACGTTTACGTTCCAGCTTGCGCGCAGTTACTGCCTGCTCGCAGCACGCGCCTGCGGCATCCGTGCATTAGACACGCTGTACACCAACTTCCGCGACGCTGAAGGCATACGTGCGCACGCCGCGCTCGCACGCCGCGATGGGTTTGACGGTGTTCTGGCGATCCACCCGGCGCAGATTGCACCAATCAATGACGCGTTTACGCCATCCACCGACGACATCGAGCAGGCGCAGGCTATCGTCGATGCCTTTGCCAATGCACCAGGTCTGGGCACCGTGCAACTGGACGGCCGGATGCTGGACAAACCGCATCTGCGACTGGCCGAGGACATTCTGCAACGCGCGAAGCGTTAGCGATGCAAAGCCTGAGCGTCAGATAAGACCCAGCTCGATGGCCTTGAGGACCGCGCGCGTGCGATCGCGAACACCGAGCTTGGAGAGCACGCTCGAGACATGATTCTTGATCGTGCCCTCGGACTTCGATAGCGCGTTCGCAATCTCCCGATTGCTGTAGCCACCGGCCATCAGCCGCACCACTTCGGTTTCACGCGGCGATAGCGGCTCGGGCATCGCGCTGGCGTCGAACCCACCTGACTGCGTGCCGCGCAAGCTCGATAACAACGTTTCGGTAATCGCCGGCTGGATCATCGTGCCACCGTCGGCAACAGACTCGATTGCCTTGATCAGATCCTCCAGCGATACATCCTTGAGCAAGTATCCGCGCGCACCAGCTCGAATACCTGCCAGCACCTGTTCGTGATCATCGAACGTGGTCAGGATGATGACCGGCGTTGACAGTCCGGCAGCCGCCAGCGACTCAATCGCCTCAATTCCGTTCATGCGCGGCATCCGCATATCCATCAACAGGACATCCGGCTCATGCTCGCGAACCAGCGCAACCGCATCGGCACCGTCGCCGGCTTCAGCGACCACGCGAACTGCATCCGACAACGCCAGCAAACCGCTGATCCCCTGTCGCACCAAAGTCTGATCGTCAATCAAACCGATACGAATCGACACGGTCAGTGCCCCGGTAGTGGAATGCTGGCCGAGAGCTTCAGCGCATCGGCAATCCGTTCGACGCTCAACTGTCCGCCAACGGCACGCAAGCGCTCGCGCATGCCCGCCAGACCGTTGCCCTCGGTGACTGCTCCCTGCACGCGTCCATCGTCATGCACCTGCAGATGCACCTGGCCGTCCTGTTGCCAGATGCGAATCCACTGCTGTTGTGCATTCGCGTGCTTCAGTGAATTGGTGATCGCCTCCTGCACGCACCTGAGCAGCGCATCGGCAATCTGCACATCCTCAACCGACAACGACGAATCAATCGTCAGCTCTATCGACAATTGCGGTACGTTGTCGACCAGCAACTGCAAGGCCTTACGCAAATCCAGCTCACTCTGATCACGTAACGTCGATACCGACTCGCGCACGTCACTAAGCAACAACTTGGCCAACCCGCGACTAGCAGCGACCTTCTGCTGCGCATCGCCGCTCGTCAAACGTTCGGCAATCTGCAAGTTGATCGACAAAGCTGTCAAATGATGGCCCAGCAAGTCATGCAGATTGCGCGCAATTCGGGTGCGTTCGCTCTGCCGCGACGCCTCGGTCAACAAATGCTGGGTCGCGACCAATTCCCGATACAGGCTTTCTGTGTGTTCGCGCGCAGCTTCGGCGCGCCGTGCAGCGTCAGACGTTAGCAGCGCAAACCAGTGAAACGTGGCAAACAATCCGACCGATAGCAGCGCGTTCGACTCAAAGCTGCTGCCGATCAGCAGCCAGTACCAGATAGCAGCGATCGCCGCGACGAACGCATAGCACCAGCGCAGTGGATAGAACCCAGTGGCCATCGCAATCCAGATGATCGTGTAGATCTGCAGGAATGCCAGCGACAACAGACCGCCCACTGCGAAAGCGCTGATCAATTGAATGGCATGCGCGATGCGGCGACGGCGCAACGACCAGTGCTTGCGCGAAGCGCCAATCATGGCGGCGACGTTGACAGCGAACAGCAGCAGCGCAGGCTCCAGCGTGCCGATGAACTCACGTGGCTGCTCGAACATGATATACAGCGCGAATCCGGTTACGACCAACCAGGTGGTCAGACCGGCGCGCAGCTCCAACAGGGGTTCTTTGGAATACGTCATCACAACGCCATTGTCGCCGAAATCGCTGTGTCGCGCATAGGCCAAAAGTCATGATTGCTAACGGTGACGAGTGGCACTGACCGCGGGCGTCGATCGCGGATAAGGTGTATCCATCGTCCAGGAGAAACCACGATGCACATTGCCCACCAACTACTACTCCAGATCCATATCGCCATCGGTCTCATTGCCATCATTGCGTTCTGGCTACCGGTTGCGACCACCAAAGGCAGTCGCCTGCATCGACAATCGGGTCGCCTCTATTCCTGGGCGATGTACGCGGTGTCGTTCAGCGCCTTTACGATGTCGGTGATCGTCTTTTTCGACCCCATCGGCGTGCGTTTCCCGAGTCGTGATCTGGATCCAGCGCGTGCCTATGAGATTGCCGCCAGCAGTCGGATGACGGCCGCCTTCCTGTTGATGCTGGCGCTACTGGTTTTCAGCAGCCTGCGGCATGGCCTGTTGGCGCCGCAAACGCGACGAAACCCCGAAGCGCTGCGCAGCATCGGTCATCGGGCACTGGTTGGCGCGCTGGGCATCGCCGGTGTGGTTGTCGGCGTGATCGGTCTGATGAACACGCAGTGGCTGCTGATCATATTCGCCGCATTGTCGATCGCGAACTGCGTCGGGATGACGAAGGACATTCGCAAAGCTCAAATGAACCGTCGCGAATCGATCATCGCGCATTTTCAGGGATTGATTGGCACCGGAATCGGCGCCTATACGGCTTTGTTTGCCTTCGGCGGCTCACGTTTGCTCGCAGAGCTGCTCTCCGGTCAATGGCAAATCATTCCGTGGATTGCACCGGCGGTGATCGGTACTATCGCACTTCGGCAGTTTGAAAAACGCTTTACCCCGGGAGTCCGCTCATGAACCGCTTTCCACTCGCACTCGCGCTTCTGACGGCTTGTTGCCTGAGCTTTAACGCGAGCGCCGCAGCGTCCGGCCAGACTGCGTTCGATGCTGGCGATTACGCGACCGCGATCACCGAGCTGCGCAGTGAGCTGACGACCGGCACTGACAGCGATGGCGCAAAACGCTTGTTGCTCGGTCGTGCGCTGATGCAAACCGGCGACTTCAAGCAAGCGCAGGAGGAATTTGAAACCCTGATCGAGCAACGTCCTGAGGATGCCAATGCCCACTACTGGCTAGGCGCTGCTGCAGGCTCGTTGGCCGCTAACGTCAGCCTGTTCAAGGCCGCCGGTTATGCGCGTACCGTCAAGAAGTCTTTTGAACGGGCTATCGAGCTTGATCCGCGCCACATTGAGGCGCATGAGGGATTGGTTTCGTTCTATTTGCAGGCACCGCGCGTGGCCGGTGGCAGCAAAAAGAAGGCCGCGGTCATCGCGCAACAACTGGCGAGTTTCGCGCCGGTGCAAGGCGGGCTGGTGTTGGCGCAGATTGCGCAGGACGCCGGCGACACGCAGGACGCGTTGGCGATGCTCGAACAAGTCAGCAAACAAGCTGGCGACGACCCGCGCCCGATGCTGCGTGCCGGATACATTTATCAGGAAGCAAAAGACTATGCGCAAGCACACGCGGCGTTCGCGCGTGCCAGCACCGTGACACCAGCGACGCCGGCTGCCGAGAGTGATCGGCTGGCGGCGTTATACCAAATCGGTCGTACCGCAGTCTTCAGCGAGCAACGCATCGACGCTGGCATCGAAGCGCTGATCGCTTACGAGAATCAGGCAGGCGCACCCCGCGGCAATCAGCCATCAGTTGCGTGGGCGCGTTATCGGCGCGGCCTGTTGCATCAATTGGCTGGGGACAATGAGGCTGCGCGTGAGGCGTTTGTCGCCGCCCAAGCGAGCGCCGAAGACCCTGACCTGATTGCCAACCTGAAACGCGCGTTGCGCAGCACTGGCTAGTTGAATACCACGCTGCGCGCATTGCGCACTAACACGCGGTGCTCTGCATGCCAGCGCACCGCGCGCGCCAGCACGCTGCATTCAATCTCGCGACCGAGCGCAACCATCTCGTCAGCGCTTGTCGCGTGCGTCACACGGCGCACATCCTGCTCGATGATCGGGCCTTCGTCGAGATCACCGGTGACATAGTGCGCTGTGGCACCAATGAGCTTTACGCCACGCTCATACGCCTGATGGTACGGACGCGCGCCTTTGAAACTGGGCAAGAACGAGTGGTGAATGTTGATGCAGCGTCCAGCCAGATCAACAGCCAGCTCGTCAGACAGAATCTGCATGTAGCGGGCCAGCACGAGCAAATCGACATTACGCTCGCGTAACAAATCGCGAATTGCGCCTTCCTGAGCTGCGCGCGTCGCCTTGGTGACCGGCAAGTGGATAAATTCGAAACCCGCGCGCTCTACGACGTCGCGCACCGTTGCGTGATTAGACATCACGGCAACCAGCTCGATCGGCATGTTACCAACCGAGACGCGATAAAGCAGATCGTTCAGGCAATGGGTAAATTTCGATACCGCAATCACGACGCGGCATGGTGTAGCCAGGCTCGACAACGACCACGTGCCGCGATAGCGCTGTGCCAGTGCGGCCAGCGCTGCCTCCAGCAGCTCGGCGTCACTGGCAACCGGCAGCGACAAATGGATGCGCACGAAAAACAGCCCTTGCGTTGCATCAGCAAACGATGCGGCATCACGAATATCGCCACCCGCCGCCGATACGACCTGAGCGGCGGAAGCCAGAATGCCCGGTTGATCGTCGCAGCTGAGCAGGAACACAAACTCGCTGGCAACGCTCATAGAAACTTTCGCACTTTCACTATTGGCACGCATATCCCTCACAAACTATCGGCCGTCATTCTTGGACGACGACTTTGTCACAGTCGTCCCACAATAACAGTGGCGCACTTCGCAAATGCGTGAGATTGCGATGCTGGCGGATGGCAACGATCATCGGGCAACGGCCGCAGCCGGCACAGCGATCTGTGCGTCGGTGCGTAGCGACATGTCAACGAATGCGAGGCTCCTGGGTGCGATGAGCCGCCCACTCGGAGTCGCCGTCGACTGCTGTCGCATACACCGGCGAGCGCCCGCTGATCCAGCGTAACCCTTGCTGCCATCGATCAATGAAGCGCTGCTGCAGGACATAGAGCACCGGGATCAGTATCAGCGTAATCAATGTCGCGAACAAAATTCCGAAACTCAGCGAAATCGCCATCGGTATCACGAACTGCGCCTGAGAGCTTTTCTCCAGCATGATCGGCATCAAGCCCGCCGCCGTCGTTACCGACGTCAGGATGATCGCACGAAAACGCGCAACGCCCGATTGCGCCACCGCCTTGAGCATCGGCATGCCTTGCGCCCGCGCTTTGTTAATGAAGTCGATCATGATCAGGCTGTCATTGACCACCACGCCGGCGAGCGCAATAAAGCCGAACAGCGAGAACATGCTCAGCGCCTTACCCATGATCAGATGACCAACAATGGCGCCGACAAAGCCAAACGGAATCACTGACATAATCACAATCGGCTGCAAGTAAGAGCGAAGCGGGATTGCGATCAACGCGTAAATCAAAAAGATCGCGGCAAGCGACGCCAGCGACAGATTGCGCACAAACTCTTGCTCGTCTTCGCTGGCGCCCTCAAGCGCATATTCAACGCCTGAAAAATCTTGCAGGATTTCGGGGATCACGTTTTCGTTGATGTCGGCAATCACCTGGCCAGGTTGCACGATTGTCGTGTCCAGATCCGAAGATACGGTGACAGTGCGCCTACCATTACGCCGCGTAATCGACGAATACGCTTTGCCGTACGTGACTTCGGCAACTTGCCCAAATGGCACGCGCGAGCCATCCGGCGCCTGGATCAGCATCGTCTCAAGGTCCGCTATCGAGCGTCGCTGCTCCTTCGGATAGCGCACCATCACGCGCAGCTCATCGCTGCCGCGCTGGATGCGCTGCGCTTCTTCACCGTAAAACGCTTGTCGGACCTGCGTGCCCAATGACGTCAACGTGATACCCAGCGCTTCAGCAGCCGGCTTAACGGCCAGTTGAATTTCATCACCTGCGGCGCTGGCCGAGTTTCTGACGTCGAACAATCCCTCGTAGGCGTCAAGCCGTTTCGCCAACGCATCGGCGGCAGACTCGAGTGCCGCAATATTGTCGCCGGTAAACGCAAAGCTCAGCGGCGGACCGCTGCCGAAGCCATTGCCATCGCTGAACGTGACTTGCCGCACAGACGGTAGCTCAGGCGTCGCCTCGCGCCACATCGCAGTCAGTTCGTCAGCAGCCAACGACTGTGTTTCGGCGAGCGGCATTTCGACAATCATCGTGCCGCCGGTCGGACCGGTCGTGAACGTCGCAGCGTACTTGATCGGATCCGTGGCGCCCGGGTTCTTTTCCAGGTATTCGGCTCGCACATCAAACAGCATTTGTTCAATACGCAACAACGCATCGTTGCGCACGGCGGTCGGCGTGCCGTTCTGCATGGTCATGTCCATCTGGATATATTCACCCGGCACCTTCGGGAACAACACGACACGCACCAGACCACTTCCCAGTACGCCGATCATGACGATCAACACACCAAGGAACGCGACCAGCGTCACACCGGGTGCGCGCAGCGCACGGTTCAACGTCGGCGCATACACTCTTTGAATCAACCATTGCAAACCATGCTGGGTATGCCGCTGCTGGCGCTGGAAAAACCGCCCGATACGTTGCAGCGGACCCAGACCGGTGTACGGTGAAAAAATGATGTCCTCATCAACCTGCGGCAACTTTGTGTGCGCAAGATGAGACGGCAAAATCAACTTCGATTCAACCAACGAGAAAATCAGGCACAAGATCACGACGGCGGCGACCGCTTCAAGAAATGACCCCGCGATGCCACCGACAAACAGCATCGGTGCGAACGCAGCGATGGTCGTCAAAACGCCGAACGTCGCCGTGACGGCGACCCGCTGCGTGCCGGCAACCACATTCTGTATCGAGTGGCCGTCCGCGCGAACCTGTGTGTAGATACTCTCGCCGATGATGATCGCATCATCGACGACAATCCCCAGCACGAGAATAAAACCGAACAAACTGATCACGTTGATCGTAACCGGCCAGGGTGTGTATGACATCAGCGCCAGCGCACCACAGAATGTGACCGGGATACCGATCACGACCCAAAGCGCAAACTTGAAGCGCAGGAACAACGTCAACACGATGAACACCAGCAACGCGCCGAGCAGCAGGTTGTCCAACATCAGGTCTAGTCGTTGCTCCAAATAAACGGCACGATCGACCCACGAATCGATGGTCACCGACTCGGGCAGCGTTTCGCGCACATCCTCAACATACTGGCGCACCAGCGCCGCAGTTTTCAGCTCGTTCTGCTGCCCGCCGGCCAGAATACGCATCGTTGCGACCGCTTGCTGATTAAAGCGACCGAAACCGTCGTTATCGACGAATCCATCATCGATCTTTGCAACGTCACTGAGCTTGAGGCGCGTACCGTCGGCAAACGTGCGCAACGTCAGATCACCATACTCAAGACCGGTGTACACCTGCCCTTGTGTGCGCAACAAAATGTCGCCACCACGCGTCTCGAGTGTGCCACCGGGAATATCCCTAGCCGCATTGCGAATCGCGTTGGCGATTTCGGTCATCGACAGGTTGTACCGGCGCAGCGTCTGTTCGGATACTTCAATGCTGATCTCGTAGTCGCGCTCGCCCAGAAACTCAACGTCATCGATGCCTGGCAGCTCCAGCAAGCCGTCGCGAACATCCTTGGCCAATTCCTTGCGCGCATATTCGTCAAGATCACCATAAACGGACAAAAAGATAACCGGAATCGGCACCGCCACCCGTTCGATCACCGGCTTTTCGGTCAACTCGGGCAGTGTTGAAATGGCGTCGATGCGTGTCTTGATCTGGCTTTGCACCTGATCGAGATCTGCATCAGCGGACACTTCGATCGAGACGGTGCCCACGCCTTCGCTGGCTGTGCTGTTCATCTCATCAATGCCAGCCACGTCCGACAGCGCTTCTTCGATGCGGGTGATGACGCCCTGCTCGACTTCCTGCGGAGCCGCGCCCGGATACGGCACGACCACCTGCACAATGTTTAACTCGAAATCCGGCGTCGTCTGCTTGCGTATGCCGAACGAGGCAACCATGCCGGCAAACAAAATCAGGATCATCAGCAGGTTGGCTGCCACACTGTTGTTGGCGAACCAGGCAATCAGTCCGCGGGTGGCTTGGTCGAGACGCTCTCTCACAACAACTTCCCCTATTCGACCGTAGCCGTGCCAATCGACGCCGCACCGCCCACCGGATCATCTTCAATATCCAGCCCGACACGCACTTCCATACCGTTCAGCGGTGCTTCCAACGTTGTGGTCAGCAGCCGTAGCTCGTCGAGCTGGTCTGCAAGCGCATAGGCAAAGCGTGCGTCAGTGCGCAAAAACTCAAGCTCGCGGAATACCAGTTGCCGCTCAGCATTGACGAAAACCACCTGGTTGTTGCCGCGCACATATTCGCGCGGGATAGCGACTACGCCGTCGATAGTAATGCCTTCGATGTCGGCCTCAACAAAGGTACCAATCGGCAGCGGCACGCGATCCGTCGAGCCCTCCAGAACATACGGGTCATCGATACGCGCAACGCTGAACACCATGCGGTTGGCCGATTCGACAACACCTTCAGTGCGCACAATGCGCGCAGACCATTGCGCCGGTTTGCCTCGGTACTGACCTGCCAGCATGACGCGAGGTCCTGCCTGGTTGCGCGCGTTACTGGCAACTGATGGCAGATCGACGAACGCTAGGTCGATATCCGGCAATGGCAGTCGCACCTCTACCTGATCGATCGCAAATACGGCGCCCAACACTGAGCCCGGCAGCACGTAATCGCCGAGTTGCGCCGTGCGGCTGCGCACCAATCCATCGTATGGCACGCTGACGACCGTCCGCGCAAGATCGCGCTCGGCGCGTGTCAGCTCAGCTTTGGCAGCTGCCAGTTGCGCCTTTGCCGTTAACAATGCAGCTTCCGAACCGTAGCCGTCAGCGCGCAATTTTTGGGCGCCTTCAAATTCGATTTGTCGTTGACTGACGTTCGCGCGCGCTGTCTCGACAGCAACTTTGTAATTCGTCGGATCAATTTGCAGCAATACATCGCCTGCCGAGAAACGCTCGCCGGGCAAGAAACTGTCCGACAAGCTCACGATTGTGCCGGCCACTTCCGCGCTGAGCGCCGTCTGGGTCAACGGTTCAACAGTGCCTTGTGATGCAACGCCGAACGCCACCGACTGTGGCTCAAGGTCCATGACCTCGACCAACGGCGCCAGCACATCAACCGGTTTTTTCTGGATTTCCGGCCTGGACATGAACAGCGCGACGGCCAATCCGACGCTGCACAACAAGATGGCAACAACAACAATCAGTCTCTGCACGAAATAGGACACAGGTTCTGCTCGCAAATAAACGGGTGTAGCGGGTATTTTGCGCCGAAATTGAGTCCACTGCACCCGTGCCGCGTTATCGTCATCATTTCTTCCGGCAAACGTGAGCTGCGCAACGTTTGTGATTCGACTGCTGGCGCGAGGCGGTTACCGACTCTTTTTGCAGCGATTGTGTGCCCGTGACGTCACCAGATGCTGCTTCTAAGGCATTGTCTTGTATCGAAAAGGCTCTGGCATCGGCTTACGTCGCGAACGGCGTAGGAGGTGCTGGTCAAGTCACTGAAACGGACACTTTTGCGCATCCCGGGCACGCATCGCACGTTGGCAGTCTGCGGTTGCAGCGACCGCTCTGTTGCAGCGTCATGGACCATGCGGCCAAACGCCGTCGCTGCACCGGCCAGCTATTGCTGCGCCGCGCGCGCCTCGATGAACGCAATCGCTGCATCCAACCGCGCCAACACGCGCGACTGCCCAATGAGCGCAAGCGTCACATCCAGGCCCGGCGACGCGGCTCGCCCGGTCACGGCGACGCGCGCAGGCTGCCCGAGCTTGCCCATGTTGATGCCACACGCCTGTGCAACCGCTTCAACGGCGGCGCCAAGTTCTGCCGCCTGCCAAACGTCGAGCGCGGCGAGCCGCTCGCGCAATTGCCGCATCGGCTCAAGAATCACTGGGCGCAGCTGTTTTTTGGCAGCGGCGGGGTCGAGCTCAACGCCGTCGCAAAACAGATAATGCGTGTCCTGCGCCATCGCACGCATCGTAGTCGCCCGCTCGCGGTACGCATCCACCACATCGGTAAGCGCCGGTCCATTGCCCGCATCCACGCCCATCGCCTGCAGTTGTTCAGCCAGTAGCGGTGCGAGTCGCTCCGCCGCGCTATTAAGGATGTACTGCTGGTTAACCCACTCGAGTTTCTCGGCGTTGAAGCCGGATGCCGATGCGTTGACATCATCGATATCAAACAACGCAATCATCTCGTCCTGTGTAAACAACTCCTGATCACCATGCGACCAACCCAGACGCACCAGATAATTGAGCAGCGCCTCCGGCAAGTAACCGTCTGTACGATACTGCAGTACATCAACAGCACCGTGACGCTTGGACAATTTCGCGCCGTCTTCACCGAGAATCATGGGCAAGTGTGCAAACCGCGGCGGGGTTGCGCCAAGGGCTGTGAACATGTTGATTTGCCGCGGCGTATTGTTCAGGTGATCGTCACCGCGAACAACGTGCGTGATCCCCATGTCAGCATCATCAACGACAACAACAAAGTTATAGGTCGGTACGCCGTCCGAGCGCGCGATAATCAGATCGTCGAGCTCGCTGTTGGCAATCACCACGCGCCCGCGCACCGCATCATCAATGACAACATCACCGTCCAGCGGGTTGCGAAACCGCACGACCGGCTGCACGCCGTCGCGTGGTTCGGTGCGCTCGCGACAACGCCCGTCATAGCGCGGTTTTTCTCCGGCTGCTTTTTGCGCTTCGCGCTGCTCATCGAGCTCTTCGCGCGTGCAATAGCAGTGATAGGCACGCCCATCTGCCAGCCAGTCTTTGAGCACCGCCGCATATCGATCAAACCGGTCGGACTGATAAATCGGCTCTTGATCCGCATTAAGGCCTAGCCAAGCCATGCCACCCAGGATCGCGTCGACGGATTGCTGCGTGGATCGCTCGCGGTCTGTGTCCTCAATACGCAGCACAAACTGCCCGCCGTGCCGGCGTGCGTACAGGTAATTGAACAAAGCTGTGCGGACACTGCCAATGTGCAAAACGCCGGTAGGGCTAGGGGCAAAACGGGTTATAACGGTCATGAAAGCTCAGTGCGGCAATAACAGCAGCCGCGATGGTACCCAATTCGCCGGCGCAGTCCCACCGCCGTTGGTCAGTGCGAGGGCTGTGTCGCGCTGTTGAGATAACGGCGACCGTCACGCATGGCATCGACGAATGCCTGCTGGTCGTCGCCGGCGATCGCATCGCGCAGTTTACTGACCGAGCGCAATAGTCCGTCCAACGGCAAATCGCCAAACTCGTTCAACTTCTGAATCTCGTAATACAGATCCGGGTTTTCGCTGACGACAGTCTGACCCATCGAGCGCTGCGCATCGAATGTGGGGCTGGACAGCTTCGTCATCAGGCGCGCATCGACACCGCTGTGCGCCAGCGCATCGACAAACGCGATGTTGATCATGTGCGACATGCCCAGCACATAGGCGATCAGACGGTCGTGCTCGTCAATATCCATGTCGATGCACGTCGCCATCGTTGCCGCGAACAAGGCGCGCGCTTGCGACGTCGCCTCGGCGTCGCCAACGTCAATAAATATGACCTGCCGGCCAGCCAGCAATTGGGTCGCCGGTCCGAACATCGGGTGCAGGGATGTGACACGAACACCCGCTGCTGCCAGTTCGCGAAGCGCTGGCTTTAACGGCGATTTCAGCGAACCCACATCGAACACGAGACCGCGCGGTGGCTTTGCCGCAAAGCGCTGCAAAATATCTGCCGTCAGCGCCAGTGTGGTCGCCAACACGATAATGTCATAGTCCGTGCCCGCAGCCTCAAGATCCGCAAAGCGGTTTGGCAGCGTCTGATCCGCTGCCGGGTCGGCAACATGCACCGCAAAACCTTGCGAAACGAAGAAGTCTACAAACCAGCCACCCATGCGCCCGGCGCCGCCGACGACCAATACGCTTTTGCCAGAGCCTCTGCCGTCGGACTGCACCCGCGCGCGCTCTTGAGATTGCAGCGAACCGCGCACCAGAGTCTTCAACACCGACACCGCCAATTGCGGATCAACCTCAGCGTCCAACGCAATCTTGCGCGCCTTGTTCAACAGAATTTTCTCGCGCTTGAAGTCTCGGGTCGGGTGACCAGAGCGCGCTTTGTATTCGCCGATTTTCGCAACCACGTTTTGTCGTTCGGCAATCGTCTCAATCAAACGCTTGTCCAGCACGTCAAGCTGGTCGCGCAGCACTGTCAGTGCCTCGGCCTGCAACTCAGGCAGATCATCGCTCATGCAACACCTTGTTCAAAAATGCTCGCAACAGGGCACGCAATTCCACCCTGCCCACGGTTATACTTACGAAAACCGCAACGCTAGCAGAAACAGCGCCGGACTGTATTGGTTATCCATGCAACCATCTGCAGCATGGTCTTACGGGGACTTCAAGTTGGGCCAGGGAACACTCACAGCGACCACGTTGACAAGCGAGCAGTTCTACGCTGCGCGCGACGCTTGGCAACAGTTGCTGGCGCGCTCCGATGGCGACCCGCTGTTCAACAGTTGGCATTGGGCCGCGACGTGGTGGCGCATTGCTGTCGAGCGCGGCGCCGATAACGCGAACTTGCGAGTGTACGTCGTTAGTGATGCGCAAACTGGTGAGTGGCGTGCGGCAGCGGCCTGCCATCTGGTTGCGCACAAAACCGGGTTTATTCGCAGTCATCAATTGCATCTGCTGGGCAGCGGCTACTCCGGCGGCAATCTATTTCGCGCCGAGTATCGCAGCGTGCTGGTCGATGATGATGACGACGGCCGAGCCAGCAGCGCACTGGTTGACGCGATTGCCACCGATACCAGCTGGGACGAGTGGTACGTCGGTGATACGCCGACCAACACACGTTTTTTCCAGCACTATCGAACACTTCTGCCGTCAAACTGGTTCGTGCGCGAAATCAACCAGGACATCGGCTATCAAGTGCAACTTGATGACGGGTTTGATGCTTACCTGAAGCAGTTGAGTGGCAGCGCGCGCCGACAGATCTTCAACAAGCGTAAACGCCTTACCCAAAACGCCAGTGGGCGTATCGACATGGCGCCCCAGTGTTCGCTGGAGCAAGCTATCAGTGCCCTCAACAGGTTCCATCAGGCGCGCTGGAAGCACAACGTCGTCAATGACTATCAGCGCGACTTCATCGAACGGCTAACCGACGACCCGGAAGGGCCACGTCTGGCGCACAGTTTGCTGCTGGCCGGCGACCAGGCTATTGCCAGTCTGCTCGACATTGATTGTGGCGGCCGCCGCTATAACGTCCAGTTAGGGTTTGATGAACAATTCGACAAGGCGCTATCACCGGGTGTATTGCACCTTGGCTACGGCATCGAGAATGCGCACGCGTGTGGCCTGCATGCCTACGACTTCTTGATCGGTCAGGGGCAATCGCAAAACTACAAGGAACGGTTTGCTACTCGACAGATCGAAACGGCGTCACTGCACATCGTACGCAGCCGCTGGTTACGCTGGCTACACGTCCTGTACCAACGTCTGCGCGGCGCCCGCTAACGGCTGTAGAAAATTCGCAAGCGTCGGACATTTTCATCGACGATTGCAAAACCGGCGCGCTCGGCGTAACTATGGATACCTTGCGCACGACCAAATCCCAACGGATGCAGCCGGGTTATCAACCGTTCCTTGTAAACTGTCTCGGTCAACGTTTCGATCTCCAGGAAATTTAGCCCAGAACCGTAGCGTGCCGTGGACTCCTGCGACGGCCGGATTAGTTTGCCGTCGCGGCGCAAGATCGCTCCCGCGGGTCGCGCTGTGCGGCAATCGGACACAATCGGGTTCATGGGATGCGCGCGCCACGCGCCTGACCACAAGTCATCACTGACGAACAGGAACAACTCGTCCCACGACGACACACCAACCCCTGAACGCACGTTGGCAAACAACCACCATTTGCCGTCTTCAAATAGGAGCGTGCTGTCGGCCGCGTCAATATCGTCCATGAGGTTTTGTTGAAAAGTCCAACCGTGCGGAAAGTCTGTGGCCTTATAAATCTCGATCGTTTTGTTCTCGGATGTTTCGGGCACCATGTACACGTCACCGTCGTGTTCAAATACGAACGGATAGGACAGGTGGTAAGGGCGATCCAGCACCTTGACCATTTCGCCGATCAGCTGACCGTCGGACGCGCACTCCTGAACCGAAATATGCCCCTTGCCAGCCTTGTAGCAATATTCCTCAATGAACAGATAGTGCCGCCCCTGATGGGTCAGAAAATGCGGATCGGCGCGGAACACCGCCGCCGGATTCGGTAGCAATGCGCCAAGCTCGAGCGCAGCACCGTGTTGCAAAGGGCGTGCCCGCCGCAGCGTCCAACGCGTCTCAAAGAGTGTGTTCTGAAACAGCAAAATAATTTTGCGGTACACCGCGAGGCAAACAATGCCTGCATAGCGCAACATTCCCGGCATCCGGCTGTGCTCTGCCCCCGCCAGCGTCTGGTCAACGACCTGCGCCGTGCGTTCGGCGATCAACGCTTGCGCCCCCAACTCGCTCAGGCGACGCAACATGCGCAAATACAGCTGCGTGCCTTTGGCGTAGTAGCGAGAAATGTTGTCATGCGTAGAGAACCGGCTGGTGCTGCCGTGCGACTCGTACAGCACCAACGGCGCTTCGCCGGCGCGCGTCATCGTCAGTATTGTTCGGGTAAGCGCATCACCACGAATAGATGGCCAGAAACCGGCCGGCAGTGGACTGTCGAAATTGGCAGACGTCGGCAGCACCGACCAAACACCCATTTTGGCTAACGCGATCACGTCATCAGCGACTTTGCGCAGTCCACAATGCAGCCACACATCGATGTCTTCGCCGCGCATCGATTCCGCCTCTTCAGCGGACAATACCGCCGCACTTTTCTTCAGGCGCGGGATATCACGAAGTACACCAGGATCAGACACGCTACGCCATGCATCGGGTTGCGAGCGCTCGCGTTCTACGATGCGCTGATAAATGCGGTCAAGCTTTGCTTTAACGCGACGCACCCAGTCGACTTTGCTCTGCGCATCGTTCTCAGGCCGACTCGCCGAACGCCGGTCAGCATCGACCATCAGCACACAAATGGTTGCGTGATCGCCGGCCGCAATGGCATCAGCAAGATTGCGCACCCAGATCGGTATCACATCACTGTCAAGAAGGATTCCAACACGCAAGGGTGGATTCATGAACCGCTGCCTCTGCTCAGCTCCATGTGGGTTTCAATATATCGCAACGCCGCTAAACAAGGCGTCAAGCGATCGTCAGTTTTGGGATTTTTGATGAACACGTTTTTCGATTTGAAAGCGTCTATATCTGGCGACAATGGCGAAAAGCTGTATTTTCATGCACTTAACAAACATGCCTGATGACATCCAGTTTTTACTGTTACTACTTCGCGACATATCTCACTTTGCGGTGTGATCGCCGTCTCGCTTCGATTTTGCGCGATCAAATATCGCGGGACTCGCGACACGCACACCGTCCAATCTTTTTTTCTTATATTTTCCAACGTGTTATGCGCCTGGATAGAAGTTCGACACGATCACCAGTGCTCGCCACGTTGCGCGAAATCGGCCGTTTCCAAAATTTGGCACGCGTATTGCTTTACTTAACTTGACGCGGGTCACTGCAAAAGCGCAGCGACCGCGGTTTTTGACAACTTGATTACGTGATACACGCCTCATTTTGCAATGTTAACCGTGTCTACACGCGCGACAGGCGCTATAGACTGCTTGCGAACTGAAAAAGGCAAAACCGTCGAAAGGCGGCGACGCAAAGCTTCCGGTCTAAAGGCACATGCCTACGACGGCGGGGTTACCAGCACGGGCGCAACGCAATGCGTTTTGTCCATCTGCTCTCGGCATTAACGCCGACACGGCAGGGCTTACCCCAACCGGAATTTGCAGCGCTGCTCACCGACAAAAAAGGTGACGCACTATGCGACCCAGCATGTTTGAAAAACGGATCTTTCACGCACTTGCCCTTGCGGCAGCGCTTGCGCTGTCCGCCTGCAGCAGCAACACCGGCGAAGATGTGGCGAGCAGCATCCTGCCTCCCGACCCGACGCCACCACCTACTGATACCGTTGCACCGACTGTGGATATCGTTACGCCGGCGGACGATGGTCGCGCTGAGACGACGCAGACCACTGTCGCAGTTACGGGACGAGCGACCGACAACGTCGCGCTCAAAGCACTGACGTGGAACAGCAGCCGCGGTGGCAATGGCGATATCCCGGTCAGCGAGAACTGGCGCTCGCCGGATATCAGCTTGCTGAACGGCGACAACGTCATTACCGTTACGGCCGAAGACGAAGCGGGTAACACGAACAGCGACAGCATCACCATTGTGTTTCGCGATTCCGGCGATGGCAGTCAGGATGCCACCGGAATGATCAGCTACAACAGTGATCTGAGCGATCCAACGTTATTGACCAACGCCACCGTGTCGCGAGAGTTCGCTTACCTGTTTTTCGAACCCGGCACACGCTGGAACGAACTGGGCGTCGACCGCGTAGAATTCTATTGCTGCAAAGAAGCCGGCGCAGCATCAGGTCACTTGCCCCGCGTTACCGATCGCAACGCACCCTTCTCGCTGGGCATCGACCTTAGCCAGTTCGAAGCCGGCACACGGCGAGAGCTTTACATAGATGTCGTTTACGACGACGGCTCGCGCGGCAACCAACGCGTTGAGTTCAATCTGGAGCAGGACTCGGGCACCCCGCCGCCGGCAAACCGGGCGCCGACCATCGGCGGCGCACCGAACGTAAACGTCACTGCCGGACAAAACTACAGCTTCATTCCCACCGCCAACGATCCGGACGGCGATTTGCTGACCTTTAGTGTGCGCAACGCGCCTGCGTGGGCAAGCTTTGATACTGCGACCGGTCAACTGAGCGGGAGGCCGGATGCCGGCGACGTCGGCACCTACGGCAATATTCGTATCTCGGTGACAGACGGCGAACAAACTGCGAATCTGGCGCCGTTTACGATTGAGGTGACCGGTGTCTCTAGCGGCTCGGTCGAGCTTAACTGGACCCCACCGTCCGAACGTGAAGACGGCTCTGCGTTGAACGGATTGTCCGGCTACCGTATCTATTACGGCACTCGGAGCGGTGTTTATGAGAATCAGATTGACGTAAGCAACGGCGGCATTTCGAGCTATACACTGGAAAATCTCGCCAGCGGCACGTGGTACATCGCCATCACGTCATTCGATAACGCTGGCCTCGAAAGCGAGCTGTCAAACGAAGTCGCAAAAACCGCCGGATAGTCGCGCATTTTGCGAATACAGCGGGAGAGCTCGTCTTGAGCCCTCCGGCCAGCTTCAAATCGCGCTTTATAAATCCGTCGTAAACCGTTGATTCGGATATGACTTTATTTTGTCTCCGAATAGCAACATGTTGAGTTAAATGAGACGCAGTGCACAATATGTTGTGTTAACTGCGTTTCTGCCTGAAAAGTGTGCGCCGGTTCTCAAAACGGAACAGGCACGGGCGGTAGCGTTGGCACCCTAACTCGACCGACTACGGATTTTCTGAATGAAAAATACGGCATTTTTGGCTGTTTCAGCGATTTGTTGTCTATTGATGGCAGGCTGCAGCGGTGCGGGCGGCGAAGACGTCACACAGAGCTCTGTGCTGCCGGACCCGGGAAATTCCGGTGGTGGAACACCGCCGCCACCTGCGCCGACACCACCGCCAGTGGGTGGCAGCGGTAACATCGAAGTATCCTGGTCACCACCGACGCAAAAAGCGGACGGCAGCCCGTTGGATGATCTGGCTGGCTACCGGTTCTACATTGGCGAAGAAAGTGGCCGCTACGATGAAATCGTCGTGGTCGAGAACCCGGGCCTGTCACGCTACAGCTTCGATAATGTCGACTCGGGCACCTACTTCGTTGCGATGACGTCGTTCCGTGCGAACGGCATCGAAAGCGATTTGTCGAACGAAGTGCGCAAGTCGACGAACTAGCCCGACAGCACTGCTCGCATTGCGTCGATGTCACGGCGCGTCACATCAGTATGCAACGGTAGCGTTAATAGTCGCGCTGCAAAGTCACGTGCAACCGGCGAGCCGGCATCCTGTATCAGACCTGCCGGGACACCGGGCAACTCGCACAGCACCGTCGGATACAGCGGCGATGCACCTAGCCCTTTCGCCGACAACACTCGCAACATTCGCCGCTTCGTATCCGCATCCGGTAGCAGCACCGGCAATCGCAACAGCTGACCGTGCTCGCCACACTGCAAAGCGAGATCCCAGGCCTTGGGCAGCCATTCGCGATAAGCGTGCAACATCGGCGCCTGATCGTTTTGCGGGTATTGGCGTATCGCTGTTGTGACCGCCGCCACGCCTCGCTCGTCAAGAGCCGCCAGCGTCTCAAGCCGGTGGTAAACCGTTTGACCAATCGCGAGAAACGGCAGCTTCGCAGGCCATCCGTAAACGCCCGGCCTGATGAGCAAGTTGTACGCGTGGCGCTTTAGCGCTGGTGGCGCGGAGACGAACACTTGTGGTGCCACAAGCGTCACCTGTGGCTGTCGCTCGCGATTCACGATCACAGCCCCACCCGTCAGCGCCGCAGCGGGCTTGCCGCGGCCAAAACTGAATACGGCACAATCGCTAAGCGCCATCAGCGCATCGCTGAGCGGAAAGCCCTGACAGTGGTCGTACACCAGCGGGATGTCCGCCTGATCAGCAAATGCACGCAAGCGCGCTAGCTGCTCGGGGATACCCTGAAAATTGATGGCGATGACGCCAACCACGCGCGCATCGGTACGTTGCATTACTTCATCGATACTGAGCCACGGTCGTTCCGCCTCAAAGTCGACTGCAACGGCCGTCGCCCCGGCAAATTCAATCGCACTGAGTACATCGGGACAGGTGTAGGCCGGCACAAGCACCGTCGGTTGCGTCTTGCCCGCCTCTTCGATAATCGCCCGCAGGGTCGCTGCCAGCGCGGCTGTGCCGGATGCATACCAGTACCGTTCAAAGTGCGCCGGCAGCGGCCAAGCATCCGGCGCATCGCCGCGCGCAGGCGCCGCTACCGATTCCCCAACCGCACGCAGTGATCGCAACATGCTAGCGAACCGATGGTTTCCATGTGGTGATGCGTTTACCGCTCAAGAACTGCACGGCGGCTTGCGCGATGGCGATATTGACCTGCATGAAGAAAAAGATAATCCGTGCCAGACCGTTCTCGCGCACCGCCGGCAACTGCCACGCGAGCAGCGCAACGGCGTAAAAGCCGAGCTGCCCGAGCAGCAACAACCAGACGAACGGCGTTTTGGGCGCAGCAAACGTTGCGATCAGCAACGCAAGCATGAACCACGGCACCAGCCAACGCATAATCTTGTGGCTCCACACCTGAACGGAAAACAAGCCGTGCGCGACCGGGTTCAGCACTTCCGGCGCGCGGGCAACGGCCGTCATACCGCGAATCACGGTACGCACTTTACGCGCATACTCCTTGGCCGGATCCTTAATGTCTTTATAGATGCCAATCACCGCCGGACTCGACACAGCGACCAGACCTTGTTTGGCACAGTTCAATGCTGTGTTGAAATCGCTCGGCGAGACAATGTCCCAGTCCTCACAGACACGGGCACGCGCGGCGAAAAACGATCCGCTGAGCCCAACCAGACCCGCCAGACGTGACTCGAGTGAGCGCAGCCACATTTCGTAGCGCACATACAAACCTTCACCGGCAATCGCACCGTCTTCGCTCAGGAATTTGTCCTCGCTAGAGACAGCACCAACATCCGGATCATCGAAAACGCTGGCAAGGTTGCGCAGCGCATCCGCCGGTACCGTCGTCGCCGCATCCGAGAACACCAGAATCTCGCCTGTCGCCGCTTGTACAGCCAGCGACTGTGCATACTCCTTGCCCAGATGATCGTCGGCACGCACTAGCGTCACGCCTTCTGTCGCGCGCACGATGTCGTCGGTATCATCGGTCGAGCAATCGGATGCAACCAGTACCTGCAATTTATCGGCCGGATAGTCGATGGCCAGCGTGTTGTCGATCTTCTGCCGGATACGCGTGGATTCGTTATGCGCTGCGATGATCAGCGTCATTGTTGGTAAATCGCCTGGCTCGCTGCGCACGGCGCGTTTGGGCAACACCATCAACACCAGCGGATACAGCGCGTAGCTGTAGATCGTCAAAAGCAACAGGGTGATCAAAGTCATTGGCAACGTCCGGCTCGGCGGCTACAAAATCTCGTAACCGAAGTGTTTCAACATAGGTGCCGCGACCGCGTTGACTGTCTCAATCTGCTCGCGTGTCAGCTTGTCGATGCTCAGGCCATTCATGTTGCGCACGGACTCATTGCGCTCGTGAATCTGCACAGCCGCGTTATCGAACTGCATCGCCGCCGGATCGAGATCCACAAACTCACAAATGTCACGCAATACACCCTCGGTATCGGCACACATGTCCTCATAGGACACCCATTTGAAATGTTTCAGATGCGGCTCGTCTTCGAGCAACACTTCATTGTTGCGCGCCCACATGCGCGCGGACATGTCTATCGGCCAGCCAACGTCGAGATGTTTCGGATCACCTTTACGGGTAATGCCTTCAGCAACTGCGTAGCCATTGCGCACAATCGAAACAAAATACGAATTCGGAAAGTTGGCCGCCAGCCAACGTGTTCTTGCGCTGTTCGGTGGTGATTTTTCGAGAAAGACTGTGCGGATCTTGCCAGCGCGCATGGCCCACTCGCGCTTGATGCGCACCGGATCCGGCCCCGCGTCATTCTCAGTCATCCGAAACACCGACTCGCGTTCGATCCACATCCGTGGCACGCCGATCTCATAATCCTTGATGAACTGGTCGGTGATGAAGTGCCCTTCGGTCGGCAAACCAGTGATTTCGGGGTGACGGCCCAGCAACTCGGCCAGCAGCGTTGTGCCGGAGTTGTAGCACCCTACCAAAAACAACCATTTATCCGGCTTCGGGTGCGGAGTCAGCGCGATGCGTACCTCGCGAGCCATGTTGCCGAGGCTCTCCCGAAAGACCTCGCGTATTCTGGTTCCTGCCATGCGATTTGTGCCCGTATGAACTTATTTTTACGACATTTTTACGAGGGGCACGACTCTAACCTATTCACCCACCGCCCGCTATGCTACAAAGCCCATCCACAGTCAAAACATAATGTGTCAGCGATGTTTGTGAGCGAAAAACTCGTCTTTCTGGAATTGCACAAGACCGGCGGTTCGCATATCGGGCACTGGTTGCGGCAAACGCTCGGTGGCGAACAGGTTGGCAAGCACAACCGCCTGGCGCCGGAATTACGTGATCGCTTCATCGTCGGCTCGATTCGCAACCCCTGGGACTGGTACGTGTCGCTGTGGGCGTACGGTTGCTCATCACGCGGCAGCGTCTGGCGCCAAACGATCGATGGCGTCAATCTGCGCTACTACCGCGAGCAGTTAGCTGCCGAAATGGGGCGCGCGAATGTGGGCGTGCAAACGTTGCTGCGGCAGGCATGGAGTGACCTGCGCAAAGATCAGAACGCCTGGATCGATTGCTACCGCGATTCGAATGATGCCGCCCGTTTTCGCCGTTGGCTGAACCGCGTATTGAACGGCGGGCACGCGCTGGACTTGCGCGAGGGCTTTGGCTTCTCGGCTGTTTCACAACACAGCGGCCTAATGACATACCGCTATCTGAAACTGTTTACGGACCTTGGAGATGCGCTCTACAGCGATCCACGGCTCGGTACGACGCAAGGCATGCGCAGCACACTTGAGGAGCGCTTCCTGTTGAACCATTGCATCCGCAGCGAATCGCTGGAGCCGGACCTGGTTGAGGCGATCACGAACGCTGGCTACGAGCTGTCCGACACCCAACGCAGTGCGATACTCGAATCGGGCAAACAAAAGGTCAATGCGTCGAAACGCAATACCACCGGTTTTTACTACGATGCCCAGACACGCGACTTGGTCGCCGAGCGCGAGCAGTTGATCATCGAACAGCATCGCTACGCTGCACCGGAACTTGACGGTCACTAAGCCATGTCACTGCTAACGAGTTTGTATCGCCGACTGTTCGATGAGGAGACGCGCTTGAGAATCTTCAAGCTGCGTAACCCAGAGCATTTCGCGCGCATGCGCACTGCCGTCAATCCGTCGGATAAAGGCGATTTTTCGTTGCGTGCGTTCGACCAACACCAATGCATCTTCGTGCACATTACCAAGTCAGCCGGTACATCGGTCGCACTGGCTCTGTTCGGTGAGTTGCCCTACCACCGAACGGCCTGGGAATATCGCGTGCTGTACGGGCGCAAAACATTCGATGCTTACACCAAGTTTGCCTTCGTGCGGAACCCGTGGGATCGGCTCTATTCGGCGTTCTCGTATTTGAAAGGCGGTGGCTGGAATGACGACGACCGACAATGGGCCGACACGCATCTGTCACAGTTCGATGATTTCGAGAATTTTGTGCTCAACGGACTGAACGCCGATACGCTTAATGCACACATCCATTTCAAGCCGCAACTGGATTTTATCGCCGACAAGCGCGGCCAGCCGATGATCGATCATTTGCTTTATTTCGAGACGATCCGTGATGACTTCGACAAGATTAGCAACATCATCGGGCTGGATGCCACGCTTGAGCATCGCAACTCATCCAAGCGCTCCAGCTACCGCGACGTGTACACGCCGCAGATGATCGAACACGTCGCACGCATCTACGCGCAGGATATTGCAACGTTCGGTTATGAGTTCTCGGGCATCGGGCAACGCAAGCACATTGCGGAGCGCCAATGGCAAGGCTAGACGGGGTCAAGCCCGGCGTGCTGCTGGTTGCCAACTGGAAGTCCGACGTCGGTTTCGCGTGGTGGCTGATGGAGAGCTACTGGGCCGCCATTGCGCGCCACGTCGCCAAGAATGCGCAAGCGCATCTGACCTTCCCCGAACTCAACGCCCTGCCCGATGCCGTTGCGCAGGCGCCCATCCAAACGCATGAACTGGACTTCGGTCGCCAGTCGCTCAGCGCAGATTTGGGTTTTATCCGTCAGCACAACATCAGAATGATCTATCTGTCGGATCGCAAGCAACTCAGCTCGCGCTATCTGGCTTATCGTCTGGCCGGGGTGCGCATTATCATTTCGCATGATCACACACCGGGATTGCGACCACCGGCCACTGGCATCAAGCGTCTCGTCAAAAGCCTGCTGCAACGTCTGCCATTGGTGACTGTAGACACAGCGATTGGCGCGACTGATTTTGTTCGCGACCGACTCATCCACACCAACTGTATCCCAGCCCACAAGTGCGCCACTGTCGCTAACGGGTTACCTGACGCCGACCCTGTGACTGCGGTGTCCATTAGCGAGCGCTATGCGATCCCGGAGGATCGCCTGGTAATGGTGATGCTGGCGCGCGCCAACCCGTACAAAGGCATCGGCTTCGCACTGGAGTGTCTTGCGCAATTTTTGCAGCAATCTGGCAACCGTGCGCTGCACTTTTTGTTTCTGGGCGACGGCGAATACCTTCCGGAACTCGAGGCGCAGGCAGAACGCCTGGGGGTGGCGTCAAACGTCACGTTTGCCGGCTATGTAACCGATGCCGGCAACATTCTGCCAGCTTGCGATTTCGCCATCCATCCATCACACGGCGAAGTCGGCTACTGTCTGGCGATTCTCGAATACATGCGTGCCGGATTGCCGTTGTTGGTGCCTGACAATCCTTCCGTATGCGGCGCGACGATCGATGGAGAAACCGGGATTGTCTTCCGCGAGAAGAACACAGCGAGCTTCGTCGATGCACTCGAACGCATCACCGGTGATGACGCATTGCGTGCGCAAATGGCCCGCAGTGCAGAACAGCATGTCGAGCGCTTTTCGCTGAGCAACGCACACGCATCATTAATCACTATCGTTTCAACGCTAATTCGTGAACGAGCAGCGCTGTCTGACTAAGCGTTGCGAGACCTGATCTTGCGCATCACGAATCGCTCGAGCTCGAGAAACTTCTCGCGCGTCTCGGCGTTGCTGCGCAGCACGAGGTAGAACAGCGCACCGGTGACCAGCATCAACGCTGACTTCAGCAGCAACGAGGTGACCAGCGGCAGACTGCTCAGCAGGTAATTGCCGCCGATTGACACGATCGCACCGATGACCACGAACTTACCCACTCGAATGACGCGAATCGACGTATCGAATGCACGGATTGCCAGATAATTGGTCAGCCCGAAAATGGCGATCGCCACTGTCAGTGTTGCGTACGCAGCGCCGACGAAACCAAAAACCGGGATAGCAGCGAAGTAGGCAATCGACAAACCAAATGCCGATGCATACTTGATGACGGCGACGAACTTGGTCTTCTCGGATACGAAGAAACTGAAATTCTGAAAGGTGCTCATGCGCTCGAAGGCGACCGCAAAAGTCAGCGCTGGCACCGCTTGCGAGGCCGGATAAAACTCTGGCGCCGCCATGATCTTGATAACTACGTCGGCGAACAGACTGATGCCGCAACACACGAATACCAACATCGCCGATATCAGCGTGAACACGGCCCGGAACACCGGCTTGCCGCCATCGTCGTTCCTGAGCAAACTGAAACGTTCGGTTTGCCACCACTGGTTGAACGGCAACCACACCAGAACACCAATCAGCGCCGCAAACCGACCTGCAAGATCATACAACCCGACCTCAGCCAGATCGCCGAAGTAGCGCAACAGGAATCGGTTAACAAAACTGCTGTAAACTCCGGCCGAGCCTGCGACCCACAATGGCCAACTGAAAATAAGCAACCGCTTGGCCGTTGGCATTTCGAAGTGAAAACCGGTACGGCTGAGGATATAGCCACTTGCCAACAGCGCGAACAGCAGTGACACACCAACAGTACTGATCACCACACCGGCAACGCCCATCTCGAGAATGACAACCAGGTAGATATTCAGCACCAGCGAGCAGAACAACTTAGCCAGTGAAAACGCCAGGAACAACACAGGCTTGTCACGCAAGCGCATGAAGATCAGACCGTAGTTCTCCATCGCCGTGGTCATCAACGTCAACCCGAACGCAGCGACGAACAGCCACAACGTTTGATCGGCAAGAAAAATCTCGGCTAGCGACTCGGCGAAACCGTAGATCGCAAGGCTACCGACAGCGCTCATCGCTACCGTAACGAACAACGCCGTTGCGACTACTGCAAATCGCCGAGCCTGCTCATCGTGCTCGTAGTAGAACTTTGGGATCGCCTGGGCGAAACGCGCACCAACGACGAGTTCAAACACGGACAGCATCAGCGTCAGCATCGCCACAATGCCGTAGTCGGCTGGCGACAGGTAACGCGTGTAGATCGGCAGCATCAGAAAGCCGACAACCTGCCTGACAATCGTGCCTATGGAATACAAACCAATGTGACTAGCGGCGCGGCGGCTTTTTGATTTTGGCGGCATGGAACGAAAGTCTTCGCTTTAGGCAACCGGCAATTCTTCGGTAGCAGGTACTCTTTCAGAATGGTTGCCCGATGCGCGCTCCATCTCGCGACGGGTAGATTCGACGCTGTTCAACAACACGCAAACCAAAGCGAGATGTATGTACATAAAGGGGTAATACACAATCGATACAAACTGTCCTGCTATCAGAAAACCCAGGAAGCCAAGCGCCAATCCCTTACTCATATAGACACGCCAATCTTCTTCAAGGCCCATCTCGATAAGCCTTCGACGCGCCTTACGCGGGATCGAGAATCCAAGAAAGATCAGTACTAGATAGACAAATAAACCGACAAACCCTAAGTCTGCGCCCACTTGTACGAAAATATTATGCGCTAGCTGCGCCTCCGGGTAGAGCATATCCCCAGGATAGTAAGTCTCAAAATATGGAATAAAATTATAATAGCCGACGCCCAGCACAGGGAATTCTTGCATCATCTCCCAACCATTCTCCCAGTAAAGCATGCGCTGCTGGGACGTTTTGTCCTCTCCAATTTCTTGAAAGCGCGCCAGTTGCTCTTCGGGCAGAAAGCTAAACGCCGTATACCCAATGATTGCCGACAGCAACACCGCGCGGATGGAAATCTTCCCATGCAAAAATATTAGGTACAGCAAGCCGGCCAGCGCAATTTGCGAACCTCGAGAGCTGGCTCCCATTACAGACATGCCGGCCGTAATCGGTGCCGCTAATAAAAACCAGTAACGCCATCCAGATATTCTGTGCCGGAACGCGAAGAACAGGTACATAGAAATGCCAAAAAAGACCAGCATCTGCACGGCGAACTCACCGGAATTTTCGAAAAACCCAGGAGGTCCTTTCAAACCCCAGCTGGTAAACGAGAATCCCCGCATCGTCCATGCTTTCGCTCCGTAAGCCGACATCTTGAAGCTGGCCAAACAAATAATCAGGATTAGCAACATGAGTTGCTTTTCCGTGGTTGCGATTCGCGTGATCAGGAAGAAAATAAGTATCCACAAATAGTATGCATCAAGGCTTCGCCATGAGTACTCCGGGATAAATGCGGTAAAGCCTGATAGCAAAATCACTGCAAGAAAGAGCAACAGCCAAAAGAGCACGTAGTTTCGCGCGACAGGTTCGCGCTCTTTTTGCATCGCATATCCGGCGGCTGAAAGGAGTAGGAAAATCTGCATCCAAGGCAGAATATCTAAGCCCGGAATTATTGACTGAGGCCGCATATACTCGAACAACAGATATGCGCAAATCATCAAAAACGCGAAGTTCTGAGACCACAAGTCAGCCCAAAACTTCGAACTACCAAACCGAAAGAAGTCATCCCGGTATTTATTGTCCACCGAAGACGTCGGACCCAGAGAATTGGACTTCTCCAACTTAGTGGCCACGACCGGCACTCGCGACCAAGTTCAAATAGACTGCCCTTACCTTCTTGCTAATAACGTCAACCGAAAATTTTGTTTCGACCCATTCGCGACCGGCCTCTTGCCACTGGGGCCATTGATCAACATGGTCCATAACAAACGCAATCTTGTCGGCCAGCTCGTCTGACGATCTATCATTAACGAGAAAACCAGCTCGACCATCATCGATACACTCAGGAATCCCACCTGTCGCAGTTGCAATCGTGATCAAACCCGAAGCTTGTGCTTCCTGCAGCACAACGCCTTGTGTCTCCTCATGGAACTGATTCTTCGACTTCAAGCTTGCGAGCACGAAAACATGCACCTTTCGATACAGCCCGCGAAGTTCATCGTCGGTCAGTCTCGAATAAAACAATACGAAATCTTGCAGACCCAAGTCTTCCGCATACTCTTCCAGCATTGGTCGGTTAGGTCCATTGCCAACGAGATGCAGCCGGACATTGCGCCCCTGATCGATCAAAGTTTTGATCGCCGCAATAGTGTACCGCTGCCCTTTATCAGGATGAAATCTACCCACTGACAGCAATTCGACCGGACCGCCATTGTTGATTGAACGCTCCGTAAACGGGAAATCGTCCAAACGCAAGCCCTGCGGAACAATGGTGATCTTTTTGGCAGGCGCACCCAAACTGATGTATTGCTGTTTAGCAAATTCAGTGTTGAGCAAAATGACATCAGCCACGTTCGTATACGCCCGGCGACGACGCGCCGATATAGGTCTCACGCCTTCGGGTGGCAATCCATGAAAAGTCACCACCATAGGAACGTCTAGAGCTATGGCGATTGGCAGCAAACGGCTACCCATCATCTCGCTTTGCGAGTGAACAATGGAGATGCCGTTGATTCCCATGTGCTGCAATATCAGCAAGCTTGACATTTTTTCGCCGAAAGACAGATCCTTCGACTTAAGAACGCGGGCATAACGGCGCAGGCCACGGGCAACTGCCCGGAACCCACTTATGCTTAACGTGGCTTTCAGAAGCGCGGCAAGCCTTTGAATGCGGCTAATGCTTATGTACTCGCACTTCGAATCCAGGCCGTACTTGCGCACGTTCTCTGGGATCACTTCAGTATCGGCTGTGCCCGCGAATAGGCGATTCTCGCCACCAGAACGCTGAATCTCAATGAGCTGGGTAACCAGCCAAGGCTGCACAAGACTTGGGAATCGAGCGGTGATCGTCAAAACGGTCACAGAACTGAGGCTATCGGATCCCATGATTATCGAAATTCTCGCCCACTATTCTAATCAAAATCGGCATGTTCTATGCCGAAACTACGTACCGTGCCCAGCGGGCGCATCCAACAAGTGACACGCTGGCAAACTTCCAGCTCGGTTGGTCGAACTTATTGAGTATAAACGTCAATTTCGATAATGGACATGGATTTAGACGCAGGATGCGTGAGCTCGCGATGAGTTAAATGTGGCTTTGACACACAAAAAAGACTTAGTGCCTTGGCAACCAATCAGTGCCGTCGGTCAAGCCACTCATTTTAGCAAGCGCGCATGCGTGTCATCATAAGGCAGCAGATTTTTAGAAGATGCTGGCCTACGAATAAAGATGCCTGCGGCTGTGTTGACCACCCAGCACAGCCATGAGCGGAAGACTTAGCCCAACCACTCGGTATCCTCATACGCGTGCCAATAATCCGCCTAATTGAGATCCTGAATTGCCGCAGCCGGCAATGAATTCGGATCAAAACCTACGGGACCGACATACTCGGTAGCAATCACAACGTCATCAAAATAGACAAAGCCGCTTACGTCCGTGTTGTGCTGCCAATTCCCGTTGACCGAAATCCTGTTGATCTCACCAACCTCAATGTTATTGCGCACAACGATAGGCGTGGACAGTTCCGAGACTGGCGCATCAGCTCTACCGACATAGGCTCTATAGCTGCCGTCTTGTCGCCCAGGAGCTGATTCTCTAGTCCAGGTCTCCTCGAAGTAGTACCACTCGTTGCGACCAGCCGATACGCTTGACGTGATGATCTCGCCATTGCTGGGCTTGATAACGAGTTGCAAATTACGTTGCACAGATAAATTGAACTCACCCTCCGCAATGCTGCCGTTCGAACGCCGCCAGAAAATATAGCCGAGCTTAAACGTAATCTCAGGTAAGTCGGTCTGCGACGGAATAAATGCGTAGAAGCGCCGGGATAAAGACTCACCAGGTCCGATATCACCAGCATCAACGTTCACGAGGTAATTGATCGCGCGATTGCAGTCAGAGCGACGACCCGGACTCCCGCCAACATTTCCGTTAACGCCACATCGTCTCGGCACGCGGATCTCGTCACCCGCATTGAGACTTGCCGTCTCTCCCAATATCGACTCACCCGTCGCCCTGGATGTGTCGATACAAATCTGCCTGCCAGTCACGCTGCTGACGTCCCATCGAGTAAACCCATTCGACTTGTTGAAAACCGAAGGACCATAGGGACCATCAATGCTTGCGCTAAAGCATCCCGTGGAGGCGGTCGTTGCGTTTAGTGTAACGGGGGTTGTGCCACAAGAATCGCAAAAGCTGTTGCGACCAGAGAAGTTTAGGCGCAGCGCATAGTTACCACGATAAACGCGATTGCTAGAGACTGAGTAAACATCATCCTCGCCTCGCATCATCGTCGTATCTAGATTCGAACGGCTAGGCCCACTACGCCATGCCCAGCGATTAGCTGATGCCGCCGCAAAATCGCCTGACTCAAAGTCATCCTGGAACAGGATCTCGGCATTCGCATTGGTAGCCGCAAGTAGAATGTGCGTTACGAAAATAACGCAAAAGAGCTGAATTGGCTTCATCAAAGTTCTCCGAAATCATGGCCAAGGGCGCGCGCGGCACCCTTCGAATTGAAAGCTATCGAGTCACTGCTACCAGTTTCTCATAGAACAGCTAGGCTATCGTGACAGGAATCACATAATGCTGTTTGAACACTGTCTCATTTTAAGGTTCAACAGCAACCACAACCACTCTAAACCACCCGAAATTGGCGCAAATGTGTCGCAATGCAAAGACAACGACCTCGAAATTCGCCTAACACAGACAGTTTTTGGAATTTCGCTAGTCCATCCCTATTTCTAGGGGAGATTTGTAAAGAGAGCGAAAGGGCAGAATCTGACGGGCGATAGCCTTGGAATCAAACAAAATTTTTCTAGATACACCCGTTAAATGGCTCAATAACGATTGCCGCGAATCAGCTATAAGCGGATAGCCGCAATGCTCGAGTGTTCGCCCGACAACCGCTTCAATAGCCAAGATTTCCTCCGAACTTAACTGTTTGCGCCAACGAGTCATTGGCTCAGTTGATATGCCTTCATCGAGTCGACCAAAAGCAGAATTTGAGGCTACCGTCGACTTACCGCTTGAGTCTGATGTCACCAACGTGATGTCGGGAAGGTCAATGTAATCGCGAATAATTCGCAAGGTCTCAACGGGTTCAGATATCAGCGACTCATATTGCACACTGAGTGTCGGAGTAGCCACACGATACGACATCTGTTGAAACGCTTGTACCGACGATGCCCATTTCAGCGCTGCATACTGCAAGGCACCTACGCTGCTGCGACTGCCTACTGATGTCCAGCCAAGTTTTCTCAATGAAGCGGCTACGGCACGCCCATCGCGAACAACGTTAATGATTTTGGCATTTGGGAATTGCTCAACTATGGTTTGCATCTCAAAAACATTAGACGGTGTACTGTCGATCCAATGCGTCTTGTCTTGGGTGCGAGCGATATGCGTCATCAATGCTTCTAGTAGTTCAGCATAGGAACTGGACTGCGCCACCATTGATCGAGCGGTCTCTTCTGTGATCGAGGCTCGTTTGAACTGTCGAGATTGTAACCAGTCCCGTACGAATCGCTCCTTAGCGGCCGGATCCGCAAGCTTGCCGTAGTAGCGATCGCACCGATGCAACAGAAGCGTTTCCGCCCGATATTCGGCAACGCTTTGGCTACTAGCAACGATTGATGCCATCAAAGTAGTGCCAGATCTTGCAGAACCTAAGATAAATATGGGTTGCGGCTTAGCCACGAACTAATCCTTTGCGGCGCGAAGTTTGCAGGTACACAGCGCTACCTCCTTACAGTTGCTGTTAGTGTAGAGCAAATACTCTCAGTTCCTGCTTCAATCCAATCGAAGCACCGACGAAAGTATGCCTCGCTCTTAGCATAAGGGTCCGGAATGTGAGGGATACTTTTGTCGCAAAACATGCCTAACAAAACAATCTGCGCATTGTTCAAATCACTCCGCGCTTCCAGCCGTCGTGCTTGCTCAACTTCCATGCAAATCAGTAAATCAGCCGAAGAAAATTCGACGTCGCAGCTGGACCGCGATCGATGATGAAGAAGGTCCAACCCGCGCGACATGGCGACAGTTGAGGCACGCTCATTCGCCGGATCATCACCGCGCGTGGTCAGTCCGAACGAAATTGCGTCTTGGCCCATTTTTTTTGCAACGTACTCGCCGTACGGACTTCGGCATATGTTCCCAGCACACACAAAAACCAACCTCTCGACGCGTCGCCAGTCGGCATTGGCGTATCGCCGATATCTAAATAGATATCGCGCTTGTAATGCGTGAATCCAGAATCGCAACATTGCCTTGCGGCTTCCAAACTCACGACCTGCATACGGTTTACCGATAGCAAAGATGCTCCAACCACCGACACCCATTAGAAAGACTCCACTAAAGTGGGTTCGTGGTGACCAGATTCATGCAATATCGCACGGCAAAAATAGACTCGGCATGGCATGTGCCGCCACTTGGAAAATACGAAAACAGGGTAGCCATTTACGTTCGAAACGTCTGGCTTGAGCCAGACGGTTGACCACCTAAGGAACACAGTACGTGCAACAAAAATGCACTTTGCAAAAGAATCCGACACTGTCACTTTGATTGCTCGACCAACTCGTTAACACGTATATCAACCGACAGTCTTGTTCGATCCCAATCGCGGAGCAAGTGAGTTTTGAGGCGAAGAACACCTTGTTCGTAGTCATCTAAATTCTGCTTCATCCCCTCCAACTTTGCGGCAATATCAGCAACGCTATTGTCGGTGTAAGCGCAACCCTCGGAAAAGTGTCCCCGGAGCGCCTCGGTATCCGACAGCAACATCGGTCTACCGAGGCTGGTCGCTTCGTACGCACCGCAAACCAGACAGTGCTCGCGATTTGTCAGGTCAACAACAACATCGGCGCTTGCCATCTCGTTGACGAAATCTTCGTCACTTAGATATCCACACAACTCAACATTCTCAGGAATTTCAGGTAGGCGCAGACTCTCTTTCAATCTGCCCGAGAAACGGAAACTCACCTTCCCGGTAAGTAAGCGCGCTGCCTCGATAACTTCAATATAGGGTTCATCGTCCGCCCAAGTACAAACGAAAAAAACCGAAAGCGCTTGCGTTGCCGGGCGCCGTACTTCGCTGGCGTTGAGCTCGGGTAGAGGATCCGGGACAGCAATTGCGTCGCCTCCGAGCGCTTTGACTCGTGCTGCCAAATAATCATTGGTGACAATAGTGAGCTTGCTATTTCGCACAACGAAATTGGCAATCTTCTGCAAGAAGATACTCTGACCTTCTGCTGGTTCAATCCCAGCATTGTGAGCATCGACGATGACCACCACTTTTGTCATGCGCCCATAAAAATAACCGAAGAGCGCCAGCAGCAAGGATGGATTCTGAACAAACAAGACATCCGGTTTCTTGCTCCGCAAGCGACGCATCGACTGAAAAATTGATTTGAAGTATCTATGGACCCTGCCCAACTTCGGAAAATCCAACTCAACCAATTCGGCATCAAGCGAGCGAGCCATTGAACGGTTGCGCGTGTGCTTCTCCCACGCTAGCCATACTCGTTTTTGCGATTTTGTCACTGCGACGCTCTTTTTCGAAAATTGACCGAGTGTGATTGAACAGGGAACGAATTCTGTTTGAGCGCTCCGGCGACGATTATACGTGCATTGCGGGACGCAATCCCGAACCAAGTAGTGTTTTTCGGCGTTCTACGCGGCGCAGCGCGCTAAAGCTATTGCCTGTGTTGTTCCGTTGGTGCACCGCATTTACCGTATTGATTGCTAATCCCTTGTTTTCACGATGAATCGTTGCTGGTCGAGCACAGCAAATTGGCCATACGCTGCCCGTTGGCTGTAACCACCGATCGCCCGGTGCCGACGCGAGCAGCGAAACCCGCACAATTTGAATTGACACCATGTTCAGCAGCTGGAAAGCGACTATTATTGACAGCCAGACTCGAACATCGGGACACCAACGTGCAATCAATCGCGATCCTCGACGGCGCCCAGCGATCTGCGCTTGCGGCCTGCCGCAGCCTCGCGCGGGCCGGCTTTGCCGTGCACGTCGGGGATGCGGTTGCTGGCATCGCCAGCGCATCGAAACTGATCACGCGGGCGTTCTCCTATCCGGACCCCAGTACTGATGCCGAGGCTGCCCGCGGCGCTATCGCGCGCTACTGTGAGCAGCACAACATCGACGTACTGATGCCGATGACAGACGTTACCACGCACTTGTTGCTCACCGCCGATCCTGCGCTCGCGCTGCCGCCGATGCCCTGCGCACCGCTGGATGTGTACGAGCATGCAAGCGACAAGGGGCGCCTGGCGCGCACGGCGCTTGCGTGTGGCGTTGCGGTTCCGCGCACCGAACACATTGACTCTAATACGCCACTGACAGCGCTACCGGCAGGTTTTGATTTTCCGGTCGTACTCAAACCGACGCGCTCGAAGATCGCTGTCGAAGGTGGTTATCTCGCCACCACCGTTATGATCGCGCATACGCTGGATCAATTCGTTGCGCTGCAGCGCGAACACTTGTGGTTTACGCAAGCACCATGGCTGCTGCAGGCCTTTATCGAAGGCATGGGCCAAGGAGTATTCACGATTTACGACAACGGTCGCCCGCTCGGCTGGTTTGCGCACGAGCGCATTCGCGAAAAACCACCGGGCGGTGGCGTCAGCGTGTTGTCACGCAGTGCGCCGTTGTCCGATACCTTGAAGCGATCGGCCGAGTCATTGCTGAACACATTGAACTGGCACGGTCCGGCCATGGTTGAATACCGTGTTGCCCACGATGGCACGCCCTACCTGATGGAAATCAATGCGCGCTTTTGGGGCTCGCTGCAATTATCGATCAATGCCGGCATTAATTTTCCGCTGTTGGCTGCACACATCGCGTTGCAGCAGCGCCCTGCTCCGGCCGGCGACTATCGGCTGGGCGTCTACAACCGCTGGCTGTTAGGCGACCTGGACAATTTGTACTTGACCCTGAAGGCACCCGGCGAGCGCTATTCGCTGGCGCACAAACTCAAGGCCATCGCGCGATTTGTCCTTCCGTGGTATCCAGGTCTGCATTACGAAACCAACCAGTGGGGTGATCTTGGCCCGTTCTGGTACGAACTCAAACACTATTTGCGATAATGCGACGGCGATGACAACGATATTGCACTCCATTGACACCGGCGGGCCCGGTGGCGCAGAGACCGTCTTCACAACGCTTGCGGGCGCCGAGCGCGCCGGTGTGCGCAATGTTGCGCTCGCGAAACCCGGTGGTTGGGTCGAGCAGACGCTGACCGACCGAAATATCGATGCGCACTACGCGAATCCGAAAGGCTCGTTCAACACGGCCTACCTCAAAGTCATCATCAATTTGATCCGCGATCACGATGTGGATCTCGTGCAATCACACCTGTTCGGCTCCAATCTGTACTGCGCGATCGCGGCGCGATTGTGTCGCGTGCCGCTGGTTGCGGCGTTTCATGGTGCACACGATCTCGTCGGTTCGGGCATGGCAACCAGCATCAAGCGTGCGCTGGTGCAACGCGGCGCACACGCGCTCGTCGCCGTGTCGCACACGTTGCGTGCAGAGTTGGTCGATGCCGGCTTCGGCGATCTGGCAAAGTTGTCGGTCGTGCACAATGGCGTCGATATCGATCGATTCGACTCGACCACGGCCAGCGACATCCGCGCACAACTGGGCATTCCGGATACTGCAACGCTTATCGGCGCGGTTGGCAACGTGCGCCGCCCCAAAGGCTACGAGGTACTCGTCGCGGCGATCGCCCAACTGCGCCAAACCGATGAGCACGTTCATCTGGTCATCGCCGGTCAGGGCAGCGGCGCACTGCTCAAGGAACTGCAGGCACACATTGCCGAACATGATCTGGGCGCCCACGTACACTTGCCGGGTTTCGTCGCGGACACGCCCGGCTTTCTAAAGGCGATCGATGTGTACGTATCGAGCTCGCATACCGAAGGGTTCAGTTTGTCGTGCGTCGAAGCGATGGCAAGCCGAACACCGGTCGTCGCGACACGCTGCGGCGGCCCCGAAGAGATTTTGGACCACGACATCACCGGTCTGTTGGTGCCGACCACTGACCCGGCAGCGCTGGCGCAGGCGATCGCACGCACACTCGCTAAACCCGACCTGACACAAGCGCGAGTCGCCGAGGCGTTTAGCACAGCGCGCGAGCTGTTCAGTACCGAAGCGATGATTCGCGGCTACGCCGACATCTATGCCACGCTCCTCAACCAGGCCAACCCGCGATGATCAAGCAAGCAATCAAATCGACGCTGCACCTCACCGCAGCGACGCTCGGCAAGCATCGCTGGCCGGCGCGTGGTCATGATCTTGTAATCCTGATGTACCACCGCGTGCTGCCACCGGACGATGTGCGTTACGAAGACGAACAACCGGGCATGATTGTGCATCCGGATACGTTCGCGATGCATCTTGATGTGCTGCAACAACACTTTGAGATTGTCGCCCTTGGCGACTGGGTGCAACGCGCCAACGCGAACGAGCCGTTGCCGCGTCGAGCTGCAGCGATCACTTTTGATGATGGCTGGCGCGATAACCTGGAATTCGCGGCGCCAGCGCTGGCGGAACGACAGTTGCCGGCAACGATTTTCCTCGTCTCCGAAATGATGGATGAGACCGGCAACTACTGGCCGGAGCAACTGGCCGCTGCGATCCGCCTTGCGCAAGGCAATGCAGCGCTTTGGCAGACCGATGCATTTTCGTGGCTCGCAAAGCTACATCCGGCGGTCGTCAACGCACCGGACGCAGAGTCACGTGATGCGGCGATCGTCGCCGCCAAAGGCGCGCATGACGATGCCACATTGCGCGCACGCTCAGGCGATATGCTGGCAGCGCTGGGCGATCCGCTGCGCGATCAACCACGCTCTATCCTGACCTGGGATGAGGCACGCGCGATGCAAGCCGATGGTCTCATCGAATTCGGCTCGCATACGCTGGATCACACGCGCCTGACAGCATCGCTGCCGGCCGACGAGCGCCGGCGACAACTGACCGACTCCGCAACAGCGATCAGTGCCGAATTGGGCAACCCAACGCGTCTGTTCTGTTACCCGAACGGCGATACTTGCGACGGTGCCATTAAAGAAGCCAAACAGACTTATGCAGCCGCCGTAACAACAGCCAACGGCTGGAACACACCGCACACGGATCGCCATCAACTACATCGCATCGGCATTCACGAAGGCAACTCGGCAACGCCTACGTCGTTTCGAGCGCGCTTGTCGGGATGGTTATAGGCCAGGCTTCGCGCGACGCGACGTCGATCGTGTTAATGACCACAGCGAATAACGGATGGCGCACGAATCGACGTTGATCGCCTCAGGGACAGCGCCGAATCACGAATGATGGGCGTCGCGCGCTTGCACGGCCAAACGAATGGTCGCGCAACACCGCAGCGCACAGCTATTGCCGCCATTGCTCCAAAGACACACCCAATTGCTCCTCGAGCAGCACGATATCGTCGTGGAAGACCTTGGCCAGACGCTGACGGAACGCCGGATCTTGCGGTTGCTTTTTCACCTTGGAGCGGTTCAAGTTCAGCAGAAAATCCGATAGGCCCAGTCGCTTGATACCCAGCGTTTTCTTGACCACGCGCAACGCGTTGTCGACGAAAGACGGTGTCTTGCGCAGCATTTTTTCTGCCGAGCGCGACTTGTGCGTTTTACGCTCATTGACAATCTCATACGAGATTGGGCCGTGGAACGACTTGCCGAGGAATTCGAGCGCCTTGAGATATTCGCGTTCCGGATCCTGCGCCAAATCGTGGAACAGCACGAAATGCACGTTGTCGCGATCGACCGTCTGCAGTAACCGCGACACCTGCATGCCGAGCGAGCAGGCTTGCTCGTAGTGACGAATCGACGTTGCCGGGCGCGCAGCGGCCGCATTCCAGGCTGCCTCAGGATCGTCGATTGTCTCGATCAGGTTGTACTGGAACTGCGCGTGCAACGAGAAAAACATGTCCACCGGATTGCGCAGCATCACGATCATTTTGGCATCCGGCGCGAACTCCAGAATGTTTGTCGCCGCCACCTGCGAGTACAGATACCACGTAGAGGCCTCGCCGCCGATTACGGCAGTATCGTTTTCCGGAAAGTTGAAGAACCCCAAATACTCATCCAGCGATTTCGTCGCCATCAATTTCGGAAAGTCTGTCGAGAAGAAGTTCGGCTCTTTCGGCGTTGAGATTGTGATCTCGGGGTGTTGATCAAGGTAGGCGGCAAACGACGTGGTGCCGCACTTCGGCGCGCCCAGTATGAAAAATGTCGGTTTTTTGGTGGTCGGCATAACAGATCAACGCGGTTGTCTAGCGGATAACGATAACACTGCGTCAACGCAACGCCCATTGCGGGAAGGCTGCATGCCCACCGACCGGTCGTATTTCACGTGCTTCACAGTATTCCCCATGCGATTGGCATTGTAGCGATGTCGTGCGCGCATTGCCGTGCCCAGAGCACGTTTCAGGAACGCGCCCGCGTCGACACCAGCTCACGATACAAGGCCTCATAACGATCAGCGCACGCGGCAATCGTGTAGTGCCGGTCGAATCGCACCTGCGCAGCGGCGGCATTGCGTTGCAAGGCGCCGCTATCGTGCGCGCTACGCAATGCAGCGGCGAAGCCGGCGCCACTGTGGTCGCTAACCAACACACCGCAATCGCCATTGCCGAGCACCTCGGGCATGCCACCGACCGCATGCGCCACCACGGGCACACCCAACGCCATCGCTTCGAGCATAATCATCGGCAGACCCTCATGATTGGACGTCATCACCAACGCATCCATTTCACGCAGCGCAGCCGGCATATCGTCGCAAAATCCCCACAGGGAAACCGCAGACTGGGTACCCTCGCGGTCAATCTGCTCACGCAGCGCCTGCTCAAGCGGGCCATCGCCGAACACATGGCAATGGAAGCGCGAGTCGTTCAGATCTTCGAGTGCCTTGGCGATCCCAATGAAAATATCGGCACGCTTGACTTCGGTCAGGCGCCCGGCGAAACACACATTGATCTTGTCGGATTTTCGATAGCGCCCGGCATTGTCCACCGCGGGTTCCGTCTGGGCCGGCAGCGCAATGCCATTGTTGACCACCCGCACCTTCTGCGGCGGGTAGTCAGCGCCGATTTGTGTCGCAAGATCGTTGGTTACCATCACGACCGCATGCTGCAAGAATCGCGCACTGTTGCGATCCAGCCAGCGATTCACTTTCTGGCGCAACCCTGCGGCGCCGAATTCCGGCGCGCCATGCACGGTGCGCAAACTACACGCAACCCCGGACATTCTGGCAGCCAGACTACCCAACACATTTTCTTTTTGCCGGTGCGTATGCAGCAGCGTCGGGCGACGCTCCCGGAACAGTCTGCGCAACGCGCTCAGGATTTGCACGCCTGACAGCGTTTGCTCGTCATAAACAACAACGTCGAGGCCCGCGGCGCGCAGACGCTGCGCCAACAAACCTTCGTTCAACAGCACAACCGACACATCAAGATCCGCGCGCCGCTGCAATTCGACGGCGAGCTGATACAACTGCACCTCGGCGCCGGCCCACAAATCGCCGGAAGCCAGATGCATGACGGATAGGCGATTGGATTCAGTCACGACGGCCGCTACGGCAGGTTACGAACCAATTTGGGTCCCAACCAATTCGCCACTGGCAACGGCAGCTTTTGCCACAGGTTGATCGCCATCCGATACTTCGGGTTGTTCGGGTTCAATTGTGGCAAGTCACCACCATCACGCATCCAGTAATGCCAATACAATTGTTGCGGCTCGGCACCCCATTGCTTCTTGAACCGGTAAGTGCCGGCATCCACGGTCGAGCGACCAAAGTCAAAGCGCTCGTAGCCGGCATCGATCGCGTAGCGCAGCACTTCCCAATACAGCAACATGTTGATCGAGATACGATTGAAATCACGCACCGTGGACGCCCACGGGATTTCGAGTTGACCGGCATGGCCGATCAGAAATGCTGCGGCCGCCGGCTCGCCACGAATCGTGATGCCAACAATTTTCGTCTCGTCGGGAAACGCTTCGCAAATCGCCGTGAACAGTGACTTGGCGTAGACGGGCGTTCCCAGATCGCGCATGTTGCGTGCGAATACGGCGTAGAACAAATCAACCAGTTCAGCGCCACCGACGCGGATCTCAGGATCTTCCCGCAACGGTCTACGCACTTGTGACCGCCGCTTGCTGCCGATGGACTTGCCCAGCGCATCGATACTCTCCGGCAGGTCGAGGATCATCGCAACCTTGTCCTCGCGCGCCGGCAACGCACCCATCTCGGCAACAGTGTTGCGCAGCTCAATATGCGACACACCCGATTCCTCGCCGAGTTGCTGCGCACGTTCGAGCAAGGCCTCTTTCGCCGCGTCGTCGCTGGCCAGCAAACCGCCATAATTCAAATACGGCATCGACACCATGAAGTCGCCGAACAACCGGCTATTCAGACGCACCAGCGGCAGCACGCCACGAACGGCGCCATCGGAACTGCGCGCCGTCAGGTAATAGCTTTGCTGCGACATTTCGCGGGCGATCAGTCCGCGCCAGCGACTCAGATGATAGTGGCTCGAATCTGGGTGGGCACGAACAAAGTCGTCCCAGGCCGGATCTTCTCCGACTTGTGTGTCTAGCGAGATCTGCATGTCGGATCAGGCAGCGCTAAGCTGCAGCGGCGTGGGCGAAAACTCGAGCGCAGCCAGCGCATGATCCATGCGGCCCATGGGAAAATCTGCCAACAGGCGGCGCAAGCGCGGTTCGCATTTGTCCAGATTGTTGTAATGGCGAAACTTCGATAAGCGGCTCGCCTCGATTCTCGGTTGATCCGGATCGACTTCCCACGGATGCAGATAAAACACAAACGGGCGGTGCTCAACGTTGTTCACACGCGCTAACCCCATTCGGGTCAGCCAATAGGGGAACAGGCGAAAATACCCGCCACCGGCAACCGGCAATTTGACGCCAGCCACTCGCGACGTTGTGATTGGAAACTCAACAAGACTGCCACCGTTCGGCGCCTGCAGTTGATACGGGTGACGCGGTGAATCCGGGATGCCATAGCGGTCGTGGTGCACCGGAAAAATGCTCGAATCGTAATCAAAGCCTGCCTCAACCAGCGTATCCAATGCCCACAAAGAGCGTTTGGTAATTGAATAGCTTGCCGCCCGATAACCTTTGACCTCGACGCCGGCCGCCTCCTCCAGCAACGCCTTGGCCTTGAAGGTTTCGTCGTGAAACTCTTCCGGCGATTGCTCGTAGATCAGCTTGTGGCTGTAACCATGGCAGGCGACTTCATGACCTGCGGCATGGATCGCGCGGACAAGCTCCGGGTGACGCTCAGCAACCCATCCCAGCGTGAAGAAGGTGCCTTTGACATCGAACTCGGCGAACAAATCGAGCAGTCGCTGCGTATTGGCGACTACGCGCGACGGCTTGCTGCCCCAGTCCTTGCGATCCACGGCATCGTTGAACGCAGAAACCTGATAGTAGTCTTCAACATCAACGGTGATCGCATTCAGGGGAGTTTCGCTCACGTGCCACCTCGCGTGCGCTGCGGTTGCCACAGCAACGTCAAGCGCGCCGTGTCCTCATCGTAGGAGAAGTTGCCAGCGGTGCTGTCGCGCTCGACGTGCGCAACACTGGCATTCAACGACAGCGTGCGCGTCAGGCGCTTCGACACACCGAAGCGGATCTGCAGATTGTCATCATCGCGACCATCGGCGAACTCCGATGAGTTAATGCTGGCATTGACGACGACATCCCAACCGCCTGCAAACTCGCGCGTGGCACCGGCGACCAGCGTGATCGCCTTGCGGTCACGGTCGTTACTGTTGCGAAAATCGATATCAAGTAAATTCGCCGTGACGAAAACTCGCCCGTTGCGCTGGTCTGACGCTAAGCCGAACGACGCACGGCCTTGCTCGATGGCATCCGCATCAGCATCCGCTTCGCCAAAGTTTTCACCAATTGAGTTGACGTTGCGCTCATTGGCAAACTGGTCAAACAATTGGCCAGTATCAGACAGCTCCTGGTTCAGAGACACGTTCATCGACAATCGATTGGTCAGATCGCGGTTCCAGTTAATGCGCACGAGGCTGCCATCGCTATCCTCAAGGTTGCTGCCAAAACTCACCTCGTTGTAGCCCAACTCGATGGACAGGTTGGAGCGCGAGGTCTGGCTGTTGAAGCTCACCGTTGCTGCATTGCGATCGAAATCCGGATCGATGGCACGATCAAAATCGAGAGCCTGCGATGTCAAGTTCACAGCAAAGCGGCGATTAGCATTGATCTGGCGTTGATAGGAAATTTGTCCGGACAACGCATCGTTGTTTTGCGGCGATTCTTCGAAGCTGACATCCCGGTAGGTTGCAGCGACCTGAATACGGTTCGTGCTATTCAATGGAATGTTCAGTACAGGGCCGGTTGAAAATACGTTCACATCCTCGCGGTTCAACGGATTGCTGGGCGCCAGCGGATCCTGCAACACCTGCCCGAATGTATCTGTCGTGCGCCAGCTCAGGATGCGTTCGACAATGTCAAAATCGAAATTGCCGGTCAGCGACAACAACGTTTCATCGTCGTTGCTGTCTTTGGTGAATATGCGATGTTCAAGTGAGCTGATCACTCCGAAATCGGTACGCCGCGTCTCGTTGGTGAAATTCAGGCCGCCGCCAACGATGATCGCCGTCTCATCTAGACCGTCATCCGGATCGCGATCAATATTATTGGAATGCGCAACGCCGCTCTCGAGCTGATATTCGAGCGTTGACTGTGCTTGCGCGGCGCCGGCGGCCATCGCCAGCAGGCACAAAGACGAGATGCCAATCGTAGTTTTTTTATTCATAGCCGTTCTCGCAGCGCTGCGTCAGCTGCCCAATGATTCCGTAGACTCTTTGTAACCGTAGCCATAGCCATAACCGTACTCTGTCGAACCGAGCCCCGACACTGAACTCTGGTTCAGAATCAAATTCAGCGCTTTCGAATCATCGATAGTGGCAACAGCGTCCGAAACAGCTTGCTGTGGTGTCTTACCTGCTGCCACGACCATAGCGATTTGTCCCATGTGCGAGGCAAGAACGCGCGCTTCCGGCGTTTCGAGCAGTGGTGGCGAGTCGAACACGACAGCGCGGTTGGCATAGCGTTTCGACAACTGCTGCACCAGATCGCGCATTCTGTTGCTGGCCAGCAGCTCGGTGGCCTGCAGGTGAATCTGGCCCGACGGCAGGATACGCAGACCCGGCACGTCCGTTTTCAAGATCACTTCGTCAAGCGTCATCGAATCATCAAGCAACAAGTCGATCAGGCCGGGCTGTTGGGATACACCGAAAATTTTGCTGATGTGCGGTTTGGCGACATCTGCATCAACGAGCAGAATCGTCATGTCTTTCTCGCTCGCCATACTCAACGCAAGGTTAATGCACGTGAAGGTTTTGCCATCACCGGACAACGCGCTCGAGATCATGATCAGATTGCCATCTTCGACCGTCGCGGCGTTCTTGCCAACGGCGTTGTCCAGCAGCGGCCGCTTGATCAAGCGGTACTGATCCGCCATCAGGCGCGACTGCGTTTCCGGCGCCATTAGACCGGCCGCACGCAATTTGTCGCGATCAACCTGCACGTAATGCTCTGCATCACGCTCCGGTAATGCACGGCCCATGTAAACCGGCTCTTCGGTGGCGTCTTCCGATGCACCTTCAGTCAGTGGCGTACGCAGCACCAGACGCGCAACGGTTTCGTCGAATGCCGGCTCTGCTGCCTCTGCACCCTCTACATTTGCGACTGGTGCCGATCGTCGCGACGGTGGCGTAACCGCACGCGTCGAAGCTTCCTGCGTGGCCTTCGCATCGCGAATACGCTTTAGTGCATCCTGGATCTTGCTCATTCTATTCGCTCTCCAAACCGTCAGGCTGCCAACAGACCGCGGACTACTTCAACACCCTGCTCGCGGAACACCAACACCATGCCAAATGCGACGACCAGCGACGCGATACCACCGGCGAATACGACCAACTGCGACACGCGTTTCTTGCGCCGTTCATCGTTAACGATCAGCGAAATACTGCCGAGCACCGGCAACCCGATGCGATCCCGCAATGCGGTCGCATGATGAAACACCGGTTTGAGCTGGCTGATCAGAAAGGCGATGCCGCCGCCCGCGCCTAGACCGACCAACAGCACGCCAGCCAGCAGCAACGGCCGATTGGGTGAACCGGGTCGTTCCGGAACCTGCGGCGGGTTAATGATCTGAAACTGTACGTCTTCACTTTTCTCGGCCGACTCGGACAACTCCGCAACTTCCAGTCGTTTGGTCAAATCCTCGAACTGCTCTTGTTTGACGCCATAGTCGCGGTTAAGGCGCTGCAGCTCCGCCTCGACCTCCGGCAACACATCAACGAGCCCCTGCAAATCGGCAATGCGTCGACTCGCCACCGCTTCCTGCTCCGCAGTCGCCGCCATTTCGACATCAATGCCGTTCAACTCGATTTTGATGCTCTGATAGACCGGATTGTCAGCAGCGGCGCCACTGGAACCGGACGCCAGTTCAGCGACCGCTTGCGCGCGCTGCTGTTCCAGCTCAGCAATCACTGATTTGGTCTGGATAACATCCGGATGCCGCTCTGTGAATCGCAACGACAACTCTGCCAGCCGCTGACGGTTGGTATTCAGACGATCATCCAGATCTGCAACGGGACCGGTTTCCGCGGTCGTCGTCACGATCGGCGTCTCGCCGGCCAGCTGCGCTTCGAGTGCAGCGCGCTTTCTGCGCAGCAAATTCAGCTCCGAGCGCAACGAATCACGGCCATCAATTTCTTCTTGCAACCGCGAGTAGTAGTCGCTGCCCTCTCTAGGCATGCGGCCAATGTGCTTGCGCTTGAAATCTGCAAGGCGCTGCTCTGCCGTAACCAACTCTGCTTCGAGCTCGTTGAGCTCTTCGCGCAGGAATCGCTGGGCATTCTCGCTGCCCTCACGATTTGCGCCCAGAGAGCGCTCAACAAAGTTGTTCAGCAGCGTCTCAACAACCACTTTGGCCATCAGCGGCTCAGGGTCGCTGTACACCATCGTGTACAGATTCGGATCGGCTTTCTTGTCATTGATGATCTGCACATTCTTGCGCAAATCAGAGATCACAGCGCTCATGCCGTACTCTTCGGTGATGCGCAGGTTCAAGTCGGTGTTCAGCACAACATCTTCGAGCTGCTGCTGCCCCATCAACGCTTTCGTGACCAGGCTCAACCGATCCGACACATCGCTGTCGACAATGCCGCCATCCAGCACTTCGCGCAGTTGCGATTGCGTATCAACGTAGACTTGCGCGCGTGATGCGTACCGGTCCTGCAGGCCCAGCACGAACACCCAGCCGATCAGGCAAGCGATCCAGGCTGCAACAAGGGCAATCATGCGAAAGCGCCACATGCCGCGCAGCTCCGCGATGATAAATTCTATCTGGTCACGCATCTTTACTGTCTCTCAAACCCTTACTGATCAAAACGCTCAGAACAACGCTTCCGGAATGATGATGACATCACCCGGACGGATCGCTGTGTTTTGATCAATTCGACCTTTGTTTAATAGATCGTTCAAACGCAGGCGATATTCCTGCGTTTGCCCATCCACGTTGCGCACAAGCTTTGCGCGATTGCCGGCGGCAAACTCACCCAAACCGCCCACAGCGATCATGACATCCAGAACCGTCATGCCCTCACGGTACGGAATTGCCTGCGGGTTAGCCGCCTGGCCGACCACACGCACCTGACCTTCAAAGACGCCACGGAAATCCGTCACGATGACGTTTACGGAAGGCGATTTGATGTAGGTCTTCAGCACTTCCTCGATGTCGCGCGCGAGCACTGACGGCGTCTTGCCCACAGCAACCATATCCTCGACCAACGGCGTCGAAATCTTGCCGTCCGGTCGCACCGGCACCGTTGCCGAGATTTCAGGGTTGCGCCAGACGAAAATCTCCAGCGTATCGCCCGGTCCGATCCGGTATTTGCTCAGAGAATCTTCCGCAGCTGGCTCGCCGGCTGCCGCAGTCACCGTCGGTGGCAACTCCTGCGCGGTTTGGCAACCGGTCAGCAGCGCAAACGCCGCCGCGAGCAGCGCAAATTGGAGTTTCAAGGTATGTATCTTCATAGCGTTAGTATTTCCGAAATAGGCCAAGCGACAGTCGGCGCGCGCCATGGTGAGACCTGTTTACGGGCCACGCGCAACCATCGTTGTTCGAACTCAACCTGATATGATGCCAAAGCGGCACTAAAACAGCCAGAATTCATTGATTTTGATCCGAATTTTTCAAGCCTTATGTCATCTCAATCGACCCGCCAAAAGCCGATTTCTCGCCATGTCGGCGCGCTGCTGTGCGTGCTCGCGGCCACGCTCGCCATCCACAGCATCGACAGCGACCGTACGTCGTTGATTCTCGGTGGATTGCGCAATGCCGGTCACCTGCCCCTGTTTGGTGCACTCAGCCTCGTTGTCTTTTCGATCGTCAAGTCCACGGCTCGACCCTATCTGACTACTGTTACCGTTTGTCTCGTCATCGCGCTGATCAGCGAACTGTCGCAAATGCTCACTGGCGGCGACGTCGATTGGCGTGATGGTGTCGCGGACAGCATCGGCACCGCGCTGTTTCTGGGTGCGCACAGGCTGTGGACTCAGCGCACGCCGCTGCGCGCCGTTTTGGCCGGGTTGTTGATCCTGCTCAGCGTGCTGCCTGCGCTGTTTTGGTCCGCGCAATGGGCGCTGCGCCGCGCCGATGCGCCGTGCCTGATCACCGAGCGCTGGCCGCTGCGACGCGCCGTTGCGCAGGCATTCGCAAGTACGGCAACGCGGCCGGCCAACGAACCGGCATTGGTGGCACTGACGCTGGACACGCGGCGTTACGCCGGACTGCGCTTGCACGATCCGATTGCCGACTGGCGCAGATTCGACGCGCTGGTGCTGCGCGCACGTACCGCGCCGGGCAGTGAAGGCCCGCTGACCGTGCGTAT
>JBCBDU010000025.1:0-50554 GCA_038529355.1 Pseudomonadota bacterium | reverse complement strand
AGTCGTTGCGCTGATTGCCAGTCTGGTCGTGTTGGGTGGTGTTGGCATCGCGCAAAGGCGCTTTGACCGCAAACTGCGTGATCGGCAACGCGAGCTGAACCAGCAGCTCACCGTGCAAGTGGAAGAGAAGTCCAATGCGCTCAAGGCGCAGCTCGAAGAACAGGCGGAGCTTGAGCGGGTCGTTGCGGACAAAGCGCAAGTCGAAGCGCTGGGTCAGCTGACCGGTAACGTGGCACATGATTTCAACAACCTGTTGCAGGTCATGAGTATTGCCAACGAGAACATGGCGCATCTGGAAAAAACTAATTTTCAGGCGTCGCTGCTCGAAGGTTCGAACCGCGCGCTCGATCACGCCAAATCGATTATCCGCCAGTTGCTCTCCTACGCGCGCCGTCAAACGCTTGAGGCCGAGACGATCCGCGTCAGTGATTACCTGCACAATACGCGTACTTTGCTCAGCGCTGCGATCGATGCGCGAGTTAACTTCGTTGTCGACGACCTATCCGACGATGCGCTGATTTATGTTGATCGCAGCCAGCTGACAACGTCGCTGTTGAACCTGCTCAGCAACTCGTGCGACGCGATGCCGGATGGCGGCTCGCTGACGCTGTCGGTGCGGCTCGGCGAATGTACAGCGGGCAAAACTGTTGGAACGCGGTATGTTGAGATCGGCGTTGAAGACACCGGAAGCGGGATGACGGCGTCACAGTTAGAGCAGGCATTTGAGCCGTTCTACACGACAAAGCCGGAGGATTATGGGACGGGGCTCGGTCTGAGTTCCGTGCACGGGTTCGTACAGCAATCCGGTGGCGATATCGATATCTCCAGCGAGTTGGGTAAAGGGACGTGTGTTACGCTCAAATTCCCGATGGCTGAGGGTCAGGTAGCTGGCGGGACGGCCGAAAAAGGACGGCGTGAAGGTATGCAGGGACTGAGAGTTCTATTGGTTGAAGACAATCCGATTCTGGCGAAAGCGCTGGAAGCGATGATTGTGCACTTGGGTGCGAACGTTGAGCACCAGCCGACCGGCGATCAGGCGGCCAAGCGTCTGCGTGATGCGCACACGTTCGATATCGTCATCTCTGACGTACGCATGCCGGGCAAACTGGATGGTTTTGCGCTTGCCAAGTGGGCGCACACCAACCATCCGCAATTGCCGGTGCTGTTGATGAGCGGCTACAACGAATCGGTCGATGGCGGAGCAACCGTCATGAGCAAGCCGTTCACACAGGCTGACTTGCTCGAGCACGTACAGACATTGGTCGCTTAGCAGCTAAGCCAGCTACTGTTGTGCCGGATGGCGTGATCGCCGGCGCAAAAAAACCGCGCCTCGCCGAGGCGATAAGTGCGGCAATTTCGATTGCAGATTGGTCGGGGTGAGAAGATTCGAACTTCCGGCCCCTGCCTCCCGAAGACAGTGCTCTACCAGGCTGAGCTACACCCCGTCATCAATCTCGCTGCGTAGAAGCCGTGTGTATACCGGTCGGGAACCGGGATTGGCTGCTTAGAAGCGTCGCTCTACCGAAAAACCGGCAATCGCGATCAGCGCATCTTTGTAGATCGACGGTGGCAACGTTGCCACCGACTCGATTGCCGCCTTAGCGGCGTCCTCAGCGCGGTCGCGAGTGTACTCAAGCGCGCCGGTGGATTCAATTGCTTTGCGAATCTCGTCCAGATGTTCAAGCCCGCCTTGCGAGATAGCGTCGCGCAGCAGCGCCTTTTGCGCAGCGGTGCCGGTTCGCATGGCATGGATCAGCGGCAGCGTTGGCTTGCCTTCAGCTAGATCGTCGCCGAGGTTCTTGCCCAATTCCTCTTCGCTCGCGCTGTAGTCCAGCGCGTCGTCAATCAGCTGGAACGCGGTGCCTAGCTCGCGCCCGTAGCTGCCGAGCGCGGCCAGCGTCGTTTCGGACTGGTCGGTGATCAGTCCGGCAATCTGCGCGCCGGCTTCGAACAAACGGGCGGTTTTGCGGTAGATCACCTGCCGGTACTGCGCTTCGGTCGTGTCCGGCTCGTGAACGTTCATCAGTTGCATCACTTCACCGGCAGCGATGGTGTTGGTCGCATCGGCTAACACCCGCATGACGCGCATGTCATCGATGTCGACCATCATCTGGAACGCCCGCGAATACAAAAAATCACCGACCAGCACGCTGGCCTGGTTGCCGAAAACGGCGTTCGCCGTGTCCCTACCGCGCCGGCGCTCTGAGCCGTCGACCACGTCATCGTGCAGCAACGTGGCTGTATGAATGAACTCGATGATTGCGGCCGCGCGCAGCGGTCGCGTGTCGGCGTCGTCCTTGTGGCCCAGCGCTTTCGTTGCCAGAATAACGATCAGCGGGCGCAGGCGTTTACCGCCGGCGCTCACGATATAGCCGGCCACATCGGAGACTAGCGCGACGTCGCTGTAGAGGCTTTCAGTAATCAGCCGGTCGAGAGCGGCGGTATCTTCAGCGCACAGGGCTTTGACGTCGTCCAGAGATGACAGCGGTTCGGTGGAAGTTGCTGGTTGCATCCGTGAATGATGCCTGAAAGCGTCAATATTGGCGATAGTGCACGTAATTTCGACGCGTCTAGCGTTGACCGCAGGCCAGCTCGCATCTACAATTGACGGTCTTTTTTGCGCACAACGTATACGCCTGCACGCACGCTCTGAACCAGAGCGCTCATGCTACCGGGCTGGAGAGCACTCATGTACGCGGTTTTTAAGAGCGGCGGTAAGCAATACCGCGCTAGCAAGGGTACCCGCCTGCGGGTAGAGAAACTGGACGCCGAAGCGGGCGCCAGTGTTGAATTCGACCAGGTATTGCTCGTTGGCGATGGCGCCAACGTCAAAGTCGGCGCGCCGTTGGTCAAAGGCGGCAAGGTTAAGGCGAAGGTGTTGGAGACGGCGAAAGCCAAGAAAGTCACCATTATCAAATTCAAGCGTCGCCAGAATTACATGCGCACCAAGGGGCATCGTCAGTGGTACACCGAGGTGGAAGTCACAGGTATCACCGGAGCGCCGCGGGCCAAGAAGGCAGCGGACACTTCTGGCGAAGAAGAATAAGGTTTGTTGAGGAAAGCTCATGGCACATAAGAAAGCAGGCGGCTCTACCAAGAACGGTCGCGATTCGGAGTCCAAACGACTGGGCGTCAAGCGCTACGGCGGCGAAGACGTCATCGCTGGCAACATTCTGGTTCGCCAGCGCGGCTCACATTTTCACCCGGGTGTGAACGTGGGCATGGGCAAGGACTACACGCTATTCGCGAAGGCAGATGGCAAAGTCGTGTTCCAGACGCGTGGCGCTAAGAATCGCAAGCACGTGAGTGTGGTTGCGGAGTAATCCGATGCTCGGGCGCAAGCCCGGTTGGATGACAAAAACCCCGCCTTGCGCGGGGTTTTTTGTCGGTGGTGAACTGTCATGAAATTTGTTGATGAAGCAACCATGCGCGTGCAGGCCGGTAACGGCGGCAACGGCGCGCTGAGTTTTCGTCGCGAGAAGTACATTCCGCGTGGCGGCCCCGATGGTGGCGATGGCGGCCGCGGCGGCGATGTGCTGCTGGTCGCCGACAAATCGATCAACACGCTGGTCGATTTCCGCGTCCGGCGCAAGTTCAAAGCTGACAATGGGGCGCCGGGCGCTGGCCGCAACAAAACCGGTGTATCCGGTGAGCATCTGACGGTCACGGTGCCGGTGGGCACGCTGGTCATGGATATCGATACACGTGAGTTAATCGGCGATCTGAAACGTGATGGTCAGACGCTGCGCGTTGCCGCCGGCGGGCACGGCGGCTTGGGTAATGCCCGCTTCAAGAGCAGTGTCAATCGTGCGCCGCGCAAGACGACTTCGGGCGGGCAGGGCGAGGCGCGACATTTGCACCTTGAGCTCAAGCTGTTGGCCGATGTTGGCTTGCTCGGTATGCCCAACGCAGGAAAGTCGACGTTGATCCGGGCGATGAGCGCGGCACGGCCAAAAGTTGCCGATTACCCGTTTACCACGTTGCATCCGAACCTCGGCGTCGTGTCGGTCGGCGCATCCAAGAGTTTTGTCATGGCCGACATTCCTGGCCTGATTCCCGGCGCTGCAGACGGTGCCGGGCTGGGCGTGCAGTTCCTGAAGCACGTGCAGCGCACGCGTTTGTTGTTGCATGTTGTGGACATCGCGCCGGTCGAGGGTGAGCTTGCGCCTGAGCAAGCCGTTACTGACATAGCCGGTGAGCTTGCCAAGTTTGATGGTGAGCTCGCCGAGCGTCCGCGCTGGCTTGTGATCAACAAGAGTGATTTGTGTGACGACGAAGAGTTACACACGCAGCAAAGTGCGCTGCTGTCGGCGTTGGACTGGCAAGCGCCCGTATTCGTCGTCAGTGCCGCGACCGGCAACGGCACGCAAGCGCTATCGGGCGCGATTATGGCGTGGCTGGATGCGAACCCGCTGGAGACGGATCAAAGCGAGTTGGAACCGGTTCAAGCGCTGCCGGAGACGCGCGAGGCGGCTGGACTGCCAGGTCTGGAGATAGAGGACTAGCCAGAGGGCTAGAGCCGGGAATTGGTGTAGAAGACTAGCTGCTATGGCCAGAGCAGCGGACTAGTGCAGATGGCTAGCGCAGAAGGCTGGAGCAAGGGTCTAGTGCAGATGACTAGCTTGGCAGGCAGAGCACAGCTCTGTTACAGCTGCTTGGTTCAGAAGGCCAGAGCAAGGGCCTACTAGAGATGCCTAGCCCAGAAAGCCAGAGATCGGTCGGGTGATCAAAGCGGGCGCCAACTGACGCCCACAGCGATTCAAGCACTCATTGCCACGATCATTTTGTTCAAGCGGCTCTTATGACGGGCGGCTTTGTTCTTGTGAACAATGCCTTTGCCGGCCATGTTGTCGATAACAGGCACGGCAGCTTTGAAGCTTGCCAGCGCGGCTTCCTTATCACCTTTTTCAACGTTGGCGATCACACCCTTGATGTAGGTGCGAAGACGCGAGCGCTGGGCCATGTTGGCCAGACGACGCTTCTCTGAAGTGCGAGCTCGCTTTTTAGCGGATTTGATATTTGCCACAACAATCTCCGGTGGATTGGCAAGGATTAGCCGGCTAGTATGCGAGCGCTACAAACTCATGTCAATGTAAAGCGCGCAGGTCGGTAAGCTCGGTTACACTGAGCGCGCTAACGCCAAGGATTTCAGAGCATTAAGCAGCCCTCTCAACAGCCTCAGCAGCGCGCCACCAGCCGCTCTTTGCTGCGTGCCACCGGCATCGTTGGTGCGATGACGGTGATCTCGCGCATTTTGGGTCTTGCCAGAGACATGGTGTTCACGCGCCTGTTTGGTGCGGACTGGATGATGGATGCATTCATCATCGCCAACCGTATTCCGAACATGCTGCGCCGATTCTTCGCCGAGGGTGCTTTTGCGCAGGCATTCGTACCGGTGTTGAATGAGGTCCGCAACGATGGCGGCGATGCTGCCGTACGGCGCCTGACGGCAAACGTCGCCGGTACGTTGGGCGCCGTAGTGTTCTTGATCACGATCGTTGGTGTGATTGCGGCGCCGCTGCTGGTCGCAGGCTTTGCACCCGGTTTCCTTGCGGACGAGCGTACCTTCGACCTGACTACCGTCATGCTCAGATTCACGTTTCCGTACTTGCTGTTTATCTCGCTGACGTCGCTGGCGTCCAGCTTGCTTAACACTTACGACCGCTTTGCGGTGCCGGCGTTTACACCCGTGTTGCTGAATGTGTGTCTGATTGTCGCTGCGCTGTATGTTTCCCCGCTGTTGGAGCGACCAACGCTTGCGCTGGCAATGGCCGTGTTTGTCGGTGGCCTGGTGCAACTGCTGTTCCAGCTTCCTGCGGTCTGGCGTTTGAAACTGTTTGCCCGGCCGACCTGGGGTTGGCGCGACAGTGGCGTGCGCAAGATCCTGGCGTTGATGGTGCCGGCTATTATCGGCTCTTCGGTCGCGCAGATTAATCTTGTCATTGACAACGTGCTGGCCTCGTTACTTGGCGAAGGGCGACCGGCGTGGTTGTACTACTCGGATCGGCTGATGGAGTTTCCGTTGGGCGTGTTCGGTATTGCGTTGGCAACCGTCATTTTACCGAGTCTGTCGCGCAGTTTTGCCGGCAAACAGTCTGATGAGTTCAACCAGACTCTGGATTGGGCACTGCGCCTGGTCTTGTTGATCGCGCTGCCGGCCAGCATCGGTTTGGCGTTGTTGGCTGGCCCGTTAATCGCGACGCTGTTCTACGGCGGTGCGTTTTCGCAATTCGATGTCGAAATGTCGCGCGCGAGTCTGTGGGCATTTTCGGGCGGGTTGTTGGCATTCATCGGCATCAAGGTGCTGGCGCCTGCCTATTTTGCGCGGCAGGACACGCGCACGCCGGTGAAGATCGGGCTTGTCGCATTGGCTGTCAATCTGGTGCTGAATTTGACGTTTGTGTGGGCGTTGACGCGCGCCGGTGTGACGGCCACTCATGCAGGTTTGGCATTTGCCACCACTTGCGCCGCGTTTGTGAATGCCGCGCTGTTGCTCGTCGGTTTGCGGCGGCGCGGTTTTGTCGGTGGGGTCGACGGCTGGGCTGTTTATGCGCTGCGTATCGGTATCTCAATCGCCGGGCTGGTTGGATTTCTGATGCTGCAGGTACCGGCGCTCGATTGGTGGCTTTCGGTCTCGGCGTTTTCTCGTGTGCTGGAGCTGGCGTGGCTGGTTGTTGGCGGTGCAGGTGTGTATGTTGCCTGCTTGCTGGCAACGGGGCTGCGCCCCGGCCATTTGCGGATGGGAATCAATTAATGAAGTGCTTGCGTCATCCAGATGCAATCAAGCGTTGGCGGGTAGGGCGACCATCGGTGCTGACCATTGGTGCTTATGACGGCGTCCATGTTGGGCACCAGGCGCTGCTCGCCGAGGTCGGTGCCCGCGCACGGCAAACAGATGCGCTGCCCATCGTCATGAGCTTCGAGCCCACGCCGAAAGAGTTTTTCGCTGGCGCACAAGCGCCCGCGCGTATCACCAATTTCCGCGAGCGCGCGATGTTGTTCGAACAGCACGGCATGGGCGCTTTTTTCTGCCCGCGATTCGATGCGCGGATGGCGGCGATCAGTGTGCAGACATTCATTGATGATTTGTTGATCGACGCATTGGGCACGCGCCATCTCGTCATTGGTGATGATTTTCGCTTCGGTCAGAACGCAGCCGGCGGCGTCGATGACTTGCGCAGTGCTGGCTTCGATGTCGAGCAACTCGGCAGCGTACTGCAGACCGGCGAGCGTGTGAGCAGCACGGCAGTGCGGCTGGCGCTGGCAAGCGGCGACATGGCGTCTGTACGCCGCGCGCTGGGGCGCACTTATGAGTTGTGCGGTCGCGTGATTCGCGGTCAGCAGCTCGGCCGCACGCTCGGCTACCCGACGGCGAACATCGCGTTGCACCGGCGCGTCAGTCCGGTGTCGGGCATTTTCGCCGTGCGTGTTGCCGGCATTGCAGGCAGCGAAACCTGCAACGGTGTGGCAAGTATTGGCACGCGCCCGACGGTCGGTGGGGAAGGCGTATTGCTGGAGGTGTTCGTATTCGATTTCAGTGGCGACTTGTACGGGCAGCGGTTGCGCGTTGAGCTGGTCGAGAAGATTCGCGACGAGGCACACTTTGACAGTCTCGAAGCGTTGACTGAGCAAATGGACGACGACAGTGTCCGGGCGCGACGAATTCTCGCAGCTGCATAGCGGTTTACGGCGGCAACCTGTTACCATCGCCGCGTGACAGAGTCGACGCAAAACACCGTTCCGCTAGCTAAACCTGCTGCGACTGCCAGCCGCTGGCTCTGGCTTTCCGTCGTCGTCATCGCGCTGGATCAGTTGACCAAGTGGTTGATCGTGCAGCGCTTTGAACTGTTTGATGTGCTGCGCGTTAACAGTGTGCTGAACATTACTCGGGTGCATAACTACGGCGCTGCGTTTAGTTTTCTCGGTGATCAGGACGGTTGGCAGCGCTGGTTGTTTGTCGGGCTCGCTGTTGTGGTTTGTGTTGTGATCCTCGTGTGGCTGCGCAAGCTGCCCGCCAAAGGTCAGACCTGGCTGGCGTTGGCGTTGGTTCTGGTGTTGGGCGGCGCAATTGGCAATGTGATCGATCGTGTTCACTACCAATACGTCGTCGACTTTATCGACGTGCATTGGCAAGACGCGCGATTTCCAACATTCAACATTGCCGATATCGCAATCAGCATTGGCGCATTTATGCTTATCGTCGACAGCTTTCTGTCGAGGGAGGCACCGCAAGTTGACCAACCCGCCGACGTTGCCTCGAAAAAGGCAAGCGAATAGCAAGTTCAGATCTGCGCTTTGCGCCGACAAGCTCTATCGATACCAGCACTCACGAGCGCCGGCCGGGCCCGCCCAGCGATGCTGGCGTTGATCCATCTCAAACCAGGCACAGCGGTTGCGCTCGCGCTCGGGTGTGATCAGTGACGCGCGCACGACGAATCCGTCAGTGTCCGCGCTCAGTACCGCCAATCGATAGCGACCGTTGCCGGTAACCGCGGACGGCGTCGTCGAGCCCAGTGCGATGAGATCGCTGGCATAGGTGCCATGTTCGAGGAAGTGGTTTTGCTGGTCCGCAGCGAGTCGCAGCAGACCGATACGCGCATCGTTACGCTCGGCACGGTCGCGATAGTGCTGGTATCCCGGCACGGCCAGCGACACCAGTAGCGCGATTATGGCCAGGCAGATCATGAGCTCCAGCAGCGTAAATCCCCTCGAATTAGATGCCTTCATGACTGGCCCTCCGACTAGATGCCTTCATGGTTGCCCCCGCGGACTTCGCCATGCCACCAACGAGACTGCTCCGGCCTGATCGACGCGCGTCGCATCACGTGCGAGCGGCAGTGCATCGCCATCGGTGTAATTGCTCGGCAGTACGATGGCAATGATCAATTGCTGCGTCTGCTCTACGCCATCGCTGGCGCGCACCCGCGCCGTCAGCTGGGCGTAGGCAAGGTTTACGCGCGTGGTGCCGTTGTCGTGCGCTCGCACAACATCATCGCGGCGCCCGAGGTAGTCGCAATGCAGCGTGAGCTGCAAGTTGGGTGTTGGTTGCACAAGCGGCAGTTGTACAGCGTCGCCTGCGGGCAGGGATGATCGGCTGAGCGCTGCGTCCAGAGCATTGTGCGCGGTACTGAACGCCCGCTGCTCTTGGAGCATCCATCGTGCAGCGCTGGCCGTGAAGGCACTCGCGCGAAAAGCGCTCGCCAGCATCAGTGCCAGCAGCGTCAGCAGGATCAACGACAGCAACAGCACCGCGCCGTCGTCTCGTTGTAACTGCGCGTGGTGTTTCATAGCGCCCTCATTGCGTTGTGCACTGGAATGAACTGCTCGCTGACGAAGCGCAAGCGTCCATCGGCCGGTGCCATCCATGCGCGACCGGCCAGAGACAACTGTTGCGGTGCCGGCGTCCGCCAGTGTGTGTCGGCGCTGCGATTGACCATCGTCACGTGGATCCCCAGCACCGGCATCAGCGGCGCGCCGTTCGCATCGAATTGCGCCAGTCGTGGATCGTTCGCTGACAAGGTCAGGTCAGCAAAGCCGTCGCCGGTTGAGTCAACGGCCGCGCGCAGCACAAGACGTTCGACGCCGGCGCTAATTTCCTCGTCGATGAAAGTCGGTCGGGTGCTCAACGCGCTGAGCGTCAACCGGCGTAGGACCGGCTGTTCGGGGAACAGGCTCGAGCGCGGCGCAATGTAATAGCCGCGAACGTGCAGATTGAGAAGCTCTGTCAGCGGCGGCCCAGTCAAAGGGTAATCGCCGTTGTCGATAACGCGCGATGCGTTCGGCGAGGCGATCACTTGAAGTCGGTGTGGTTGCGCAGCAACGGTGTCGGTTGAGGCATAGCGCACGACTAGTGAGTCGTTGCCAGTGTCTGGTGCCAGGCCGCAAGCCCAGCGCGCCGTGTCGGCGGCGACTTCAACCGGATGCGCAAGATTCAACGCAAACTGTGCGCTGCAGCGCGCAGGTTGTTGCAGCGTAAGCGGATTGTCGTCGCCGCTGATGCTACGCCCGGCCACCAATGCAGCATCACCTGCCAATCCCCAATGACCGGCATGGCGAATATCCTCGGCGAGAAACTGCAGCGCAACATCAGCTTGTTCTTGCATCTGCGCCAGCGCTTGCGATCGACGAAAGTGCGCCGACGACAGTGCCAGCGCCTGCGCGATCGTACCGGTGATGATGATCCCGATCGTCATTGCGATCAGCAGTTCGATCAGTGTCAGGCCACGTTCGGCGCGCACGGCAATCATTGGGTGGCCACCAGTACGCCATGCGTAATCGGTCGGACAGACAGAACCGGCTGCCACTGCACGTCGACGCTCCAGTGATCTGGCGTCGGTGCCTGCATCGTTAGGGTGCCTTGCGGCAACGCCCTGCCGGCATACTGGTTTGCGTCCTGCAGCAATTGTTGGCGCCGCGCGAGCGCCAGACACGCATCCGCTTCGCCGGCATCACAGCGTATGCTCAGATTACCGGCTAGCGCACCGGCTGCTTTAAGTGCGTGGATGGTTGATGTTGCAAGTCTGCTAGCGCGTATGTGGTCAATGCCTTGCTGGTGCAGTTGGGTCGTGCGTGCAAATAGTCCGAAACTGCCGGCAAGACTGATTGCCGTGATGACCATCGCGACGAGCACCTCAAGCAACGTAAAACCAGGTGCGCGCGAGATGCTCAAGGGCAACCGCCCGTGCCGTTCGACTGGCTTGTACGCGCGCGCCCGGTGTAGCTGACGACAAGACTGCGCGGCGCGACGCCGGCATCGCGGTGACACGCAATGATGGTGCCGTTGATGCTGCGTCGACCCGGCGGGCTTTGCCGAAACGCCCGCCGGTTGCTGAGCAGCCGTATATTGGTGCTGCCGGCATGTGTGCGTAATACGGGCTCATCGACGTCGCGCTGCACCGGCGAATCGCCGTCGTGATTGATAAAACTGATCCAGCCATCATCGAACGTGGCGCCGGCATCACAGCGTCGCGCGCTCAGCGACGGGCAGAGCGCAATCGAATGACCGGTGCGCGCAGCGGTAAGCCGTGCGTGGTGCAGGTCGCGCTGTAAATCGAAGACGGCGCTATCGAGCGCACGCGTTGCCGTCCAGCGTTGCAGCGGCGGCAAACCGGCTGCAGTTACGACGCCAACGATCGTCAGTGACACGAGCAGCTCAAGTAGCGAGAAGGCGGTTTGTGGGTGAGCGATGCGCATGTGCATAAGCTACGCTCGGCTGAGCTGCGCTGCGGGTGCACTATCGGGGCGATGCGCGCCGTTTTGCGCTGCGCGCCAATACCTGTGCGTACCGGTCTTATCGGTGCTCGCAGGCGCCGGAGGCACAGATCGGATGCGGACTTTATTGTCCAGCCGGTGCGCTTTCTTTATACTCTGCGCGCTTTCGCGAATACGCCGATGTAGCTCAGTTGGTAGAGCAACGCATTCGTAATGCGTAGGTCCGCAGTTCGAATCTGCGCATCGGCACCATCCTCATCGCGACGCCCGCCTCAAGTTACCGTGCCCGGTGCCGCTACCCCATTAGGCGACATCGGCAGGATGCCGAATGAGGTAGCCATCATGATCAAGCGATTCCTGACGACAATCACCGGCTGTTTGCTCCTCACCGCGGCCGGCTGTGCCACACCGCCAAGCGATGCACGGGTGGTCAGCGCGCCCTTGTTGGCGCCATGCCACACCGTCGAGGAGTTCGATGTCACTACCTATGGAGATGCGCTGTACGCGTTGTCGGTTCTGTCGGACGAGCTGGCCCGGTGCGATGCGCGCATGGCCGCGCTGCGCGCGCAATTGACGCCGCACTAACGCCAACAGCCGGCAAGCGCTGTTTGCCGCGAGATTCCGCGCGCGGTCAGCCCGTTATGGGTAAATAGTGACTTCGGCCGGTGCCGACAGCCGTTCGATTCCTGTTGCCACGCCACCAGACGATTTCGTGGCACCAGCGAGTTGGTTTGAATCTCGCCTGCAGCCGGCAACGAATCGGGCAGCAAACGTATCGGCCAAAGCCCATCATACCTACGGGTAAACCCTGAAATGTACGCTATCATCTTGTTTTTACAGGCAGACATGCCAGAATGAAAAACCGGCGCCGCGACATTATGATTATGACAAATAAGCACCGGTCGGAGCAGGCAAAACGCGATACCCAATGACGGCGAAGGATGACACAACCAACGACTTGACCAGCTCGCAATTCCTGCGCGCTGAAGGCGTTGGCGTGCCGACGTTGGACGCGATGTATACGCAGGTTGCCGTGGCCTTCCTTGACGTTGACGCGAGCGACCCGGATGGATCGCTGGGGTCGGCCGTGCGCTTGCTGCGCGAAGCGACCAATTGTGATGTCGCCTTTGTCGCTTTTGTTGATGTGCCTTCGCAGAAAATAACGGAGGTTGTCTCCAGCAGCGGTGGCTTTACGCGTTGTCGCGGTGAAGTGCTTTCCGGACGCAGTCTAGACGGTTGGCAAGCCGCGATCCGGCGATTACAAGACCAGCGAGTCATCGAGATTGCAGACACCGCGCGCGGCGATCACGGTGAACTGGCGGCGGTTAGCGAGGGTTTCGCGCGCATGCACGCTGGCGCGCTGATGATGGCCGGTGCGTGTATCGACGGTGGCCAGTCCGAACCGCAACTGGCGGCGATCGTCGGCTTGATTAACGAGCGCGCCGGCGACGCATGGTCGACGGATTTGCACCTGCTACAGAAACTGTTGGCGGCCAATCTGTCTTCGGGTCTGAATCGCGGCGTGCAGCAGCGACTGTTGGCAGACTTCCAGCAACGCGAGGGGCTGCTGCGCGAAACCACGAATGACGGCGTGTGGGACTTTGACGGGCAGAGCAAGAAAATCTGGTTCTCGCGCCGCTGGCGCGAAATGCTCGGCTACGATGTCGACGATGATGACATCGCGCCAGATTGGTATCGCCTTGTGCATCCCGAGGACATGTCGTCGGTACAAGCCAAAATGCGTGATCACCTTGAGGGCCGCAGCGATGTTTTCGCCAGCACGCACCGCATGCGCCATTGCAATGGCGAATGGCATTGGGTGACCAGCAAAGCCAAGGCAGTGCTGGATGAGCGCGGTGGTCTGATCCGATTGCTCGGCGTCGAACTCGACATCAATGAACGCAAGTTGTACGAGGAGGCGTTGTTTCGCGAAAAGGAAAGCGCGCAAATTACGCTGCAATCGATCGGTGACGGCGTCATTACGACCGACGAGAACAACATTGTTGAGTACATCAATCCGGTCGCCGAAGAGCTAACTGGCTGGAAAGTCGATGACGCCACCGGGCGGCCGCTCGACGAAATTTTCCGATCGTTTCACGAAGAGACCTGCGAGCCGCTGGAGAACCCGTTGGCCGTAGCTGTGCGCCGCAGCCGATCGGTGAAGTCTAATCGCCCCATTTTGTTAATTCGTCGTGATGGCAATGAGCTGTACATCGAAAGTACGGCATCGCCGATTCGCGATGGCAACTCGGTGATCACCGGCGGTGTGCTGGTCTTCCACGATGTGAGCGAAGCGCGCGAGCTCAATCGCAAGCTCAGCTATCAGGCCAGCCATGACGTGCTGACCAGCCTGGTCAATCGGCGTGAGTTCGAAAAACGCGTCGAGCGCGCGCTGCAGAGCGCCGAGGCGCGCGAGACATCGCACGTTGTGTGTCACCTCGATCTCGATCAGTTCAAAATCATTAACGACACCTGCGGCCATAGTGCCGGAGATGCGCTACTGCAGGAATTGGGCAAGCTGCTCAAATCCAAGATCCGCTGGCGCGATACCTTGTCGCGTCTGGGTGGCGATGAATTCGGCATTCTGCTGGAAAGCTGTTCCATCGAAGAGGCCATGGCGACGGCGGACACGCTGCGTGAGGCGGTCGGTGAGTATAAATTCCTGTGGGACGAGCGCAGCTTCCGGCTGACCGCCAGCATTGGTCTTGTACCGCTGAGTTCAACCGAGAATGAAGATGTCGCTGGTGTGTTGTCCGCGGCGGATAGCGCTTGCGCAGCCGCCAAGGATGCTGGTCGCAACCGCGTGCATTCCTATCACGAGAACGACATCGACATGATGCGGCGACGGCGCGAAATGCAATGGGCGGCACGCATCAACAACGCATTGGAAGAGAATCGCTTTGAGTTGTTCCGGCAGACCATTCTGCCGTTGCAAGGCACCGAGATGGGTGCCCACTACGAGTTGCTGTTACGCATGCGCGATGAGAACGGCGCGCTGGTATCACCGGAGTTGTTCATCGCGTCGGCCGAGCGCTACGGAATCACGCCGAACATTGATCGGTGGGTGATTCGCAACGCGCTGCGCTGGCTGGTTTCGGAAGCTGATGAGCGTGCGCGTCTGTCGTTGTGCTCGATCAATCTTTCGGGTCAGAGTCTGGGCGACGAGAAGTTCCTGCCGTTTGTCATTGAGCAGTTCCAGACCAGCGGTATTGCACCTGACAAGATTTGTTTCGAGATCACCGAAACCGCCGCCATTGCGAGCTACGCGCAAGCCAACCGCTTCATCAACGCACTGAAGGAACTCGGCTGCAAATTCGCGCTCGATGATTTCGGCACCGGTCTGTCATCGTTTGGTTACCTGAAACACTTCCCTGTTGATTTCCTCAAAATCGACGGCAGCTTCGTTAAGGAGATCCTGCACGATCCGATCGATCGCGAAATGGTGCGATCGATTAATGAGATTGGTCATCTGACGGGCAAACAGACCATTGCCGAGTTTGCAGAGAATCCGGAAATCATCACGATGTTGCGCGAGATGGGCATCGATTATGCGCAGGGTTACGGCGTGTCGGAGCCGCAGAAAGTCTTGCAGGCGATCGCCTGATCTGAACGCGTGCCAGCGCTAGCTGAACACGAACCGCATCGAAAAATCGGTAGCCTGCAAATGCTTGGTCAGCGCGCCGATGGAAATAAAATCAACGCCGGTCTCGGCGATGTTGCGCAACCCCGTTTGTTCTATGCCACCGGAAGCTTCCAGCTCCGCCGGTTGTGCGTGCGCCCGATTGATGGCGACAGCTTCGCGCAGTGCGTCGGTCGAGAAATTGTCGAGCAAAATGCGCTCGACGCCACAATCGAGCGCGGTGCGCATCTCATCGATGCTCTCCACCTCAATCTCGATCGGCAATGCGGCGTGGTCGGTGCGTGCACGCGCAATCGCGGCAGCGATGGAGCCGGTCGAGGCGATGTGGTTTTCCTTAATCAACAAGGCGTCGTAGAGACCGATGCGATGGTTCTTCGCGCCACCGATAGCGGTTGCGTATTTCTGCGCCAGGCGTAATCCCGGGATTGTTTTGCGCGTGTCCAGCAGCCGGCAGCCGGTGCCGGCAACCTCCTGCGCATAGCGATGCGTTGTGGTCGCGGTCCCGGACAGCGTTTGCAGAAAGTTCAGCGCCGCTCGTTCGGCGGTCAGAATCGCCCGCGCCGGTCCATTGATGCTGCACAGCTTTTGATCTTGCTCGACAACATCGCCGTCTTTGGCCAGCCACTCGATGCGGATTGTGGCATCAACGGCGCACATCACAGCATCAAACCAGGCGCTGCCGCACAACACGGCAGACTCCCGGACGATGACGCGAGCCTTGGCCACTTCATGATCCCCGACCAGCGACGCGGTCACATCGCCACTGCCGACATCCTCGGCCAGCGCCGCGGCAACAGCACGCTTGCGGTCAGCGGCGAGTGCCGCCGGGTCAATATGGGCGACAAATCTGGACGCCGCAGGGGCAGATTGTGATGACATCAGGGTTTTCCGGTCTTTATTCGCTGACTGCTGCGGGTATACTAGCCCGATGGATGACCTGCGGCCACAATCACCTTGCATCAGCATCTGCACGCTTGACGAGCAGGATATTTGCATGGGCTGTCATCGTACGCTGGATGAGATCATCGACTGGTCGATGCTCGACGATGACGCCAAGCGCGACGTGCTTGTGCAAGTGACAAACCGCGCCGCCGCGCGTGCGACAGTCGCATGATCGCGCAGCGCTCGGCGGTCATCGTTCTGGTCATTGTGCTGATGCTGGCACAAGGTTGCACCGCATTGCTCGGTGGTGGCAAAAAGCGTCCTGCCGGCGCGTCGCTGACCACCCACGAACACTCAGAGGATTTGCTTCATGGACATTAACGAACGTATCAAACAGCAGCTCGATGACCATCCGGTCATTGTCTACATCAAGGGCACGCCGGACTTCCCGCAATGCGGCTTTTCTTCACAGGCCGTTGCTGCGCTGAAGGCTTGCGGCAGCGAGTTTGCCTACGTCAATATTTTTGATGACGAAGAGATCCGTCAGGGTCTGAAGACCTATTCGAACTGGCCGACGTTCCCGCAGCTCTACGTCAAGGGTGAGCTGATTGGCGGGTCCGATATCGTCGTTGAAATGTATCAGTCAGGCGAGCTCAAACCGTTGCTCGAATCTGCCGCAGCCTGAGCGGACCGATAGGCCGGCTGGAACCGGTTCACAATGTCGCAAAATAGGTCCGCGGTGCGTTCGGCATCGTAGGCTGCCGAGTGCGCCTGCGATTCGTCCCAGTCCAGACCGGCGGCGCGCACGGCACGCGACAAAACTGTTTGGCCCAAAGCGACGCCGCCGAGTGTAGCCGTATCGAAACACGAGAACGGATGAAACGGGCTGCGCTTGATGCCCGTGCGTGCAATGGCTGCATTAACGAAATTCAAATCGAAGAAAGCATTGTGTCCGACCAGCACAGCGCGCGTGCATTCGTGTTCGCGCACGGTGGTCCGCACCTCGCGAAAGATGCGCTGCAGTGCATCGCGTTCATCGATGGCCGGGCGAAGCGGATGATTCGGGTCGATGCCGTTGACCGCCAGCGAGGCCGGTTCCATGTTGGCGCCTTCGAACGGCTTGACATGGAAACGCCACGTATCGCCGCGTTTGAATTCGCCGGTCGGATCTGCCATCACGCTAACGGCTGCGATCTCGAGCAGCGCATCGGTTGCAGCATTGAAACCGCCCGTCTCGACATCAACGATCACCGGCAGGAAACCGCGGAAACGATCGCGCATGGCGAAGTCGCTCATGAACCTGCTTTCGCAGTTGTGAGTGTCGTCAGGTGCTCGTTCAGCAGCTCGACGGTATAGCGAACGCCGAAGCCGGTAATTTCGGTCGGGATGGCGCCAAGGCCTCCCTTGTGTTCGCACGCCGACAGATCTATGTGAACCCACGGCACGCTGCGCACAACAAATTCGTTCAAGAAGGTTGCGGCAAGGATGTGGTCGCCGCCGCCACCTGGCGCGCATTGCTTGATGTCCGCCGTTTCACTGTCGAGCAGCGCTTTGAACTCGCCGCCAATCGGGAATGGCCAGACACGCTCGCCACTGGCTACACCGTGGCGCTTGAGCAGTGGGTGCAGCGATGCGCGGTTTGTGAACACACCGCTGTAGCGCGGCGTCACGGCATTGACGCAGGCTCCGGTCAGGGTCGCAAAGTCGAGCATGCAATCGGGCTTTTCGCGACTTGCAAGCGTTAGCGTATCTGCCAACACCATACGACCCTCGGCGTCGGTGTGAATCGTCTGGATCGTTTTGCCATTGAGCGCCGTCACGACGTCCTGCGATTTGTACGCCTCGGGGCCTGTGCGGTTCTCGGTGATCGCCAACCACACATCGATATCAAAATTGACCGCTTGTTCGCTCAGGGACAACAGCGAGCCGATCGCAACCGCGCTGCCGCCCATGTCGATATGCATGTTCAACATGCCATCGAATGGCTTCAGGTTAGTGCCACCCGTGTCGAATATGATGCCCTTGCCGACGAGAGCGATGGTTTTGCGCCGCTTGCCGCCACTTTTGGCGCGGTATTTGATGTGTACGATGCCCGCATCATTGTGTTCGTTGCCTTGTGCAACTGCAGTGAATGCACCTGCGCCGCGACGTTTCAATGTCGACGCGCTGATGAAGCGATACTGCCAGCCATGCTTCTTCGATAGCTTTTCTGCAACTTCGCGGTAACCGGCGGCGTCCAGCAGATTCGGCGGCAGCGCTGTTAGCCAGCGCGCCAGGCAGTTACCGCGCGCTGTCGCCAGCGTGGTGGTGACGGACGTCTTGCGTGGTTCGAACACGGTAATCGTTAACGGATCCTGTTTGCGTGCCGGCTTGGCGAATGTCGGCATCGCGAAATCACCGACGGTGAGTGCATAAACGATAGAACGTGTGGTGCCCGGCGCGTCGGCGAGACTGTCATCATCGATCACGACCGCGATTTTGGTGCCTCCGGATGCGCGCGCTGCAGCGCATGCCTTGCGGCATTGCTCGTCGATCTCGAAAGCGCTTGCGTTGCGGTTGAGCTGGCAGGCGACAAGCGTGCTGGCAGGTGCGTCAGGCACCCCGATAGTAACTAGCGCAACCTTATCGCTGCGCGTGGCCACGACACCCAGCGCTTTGGCGGCTTTCAGTTTGAGTTCCGCCGGTGATTTTCTGCCATGCAGAATAATCGTCGCATCAAATCGTTTCAGTGAACTGTCGCTGACGGCGCGGCGGCTAGACGTGACCTTCGGACTGGGCAGTGAAGGCATCAGGTTGTGTTTTTTCATGGCGCAACTGTAGCAGTGCGGCTGCTGTAATTCATCCTGCGCCATCGGTCTCGGGTATAATGAGGAGATAGATTTGGTAACCGCGGAAACAACCATGACGCAGCACAATCGGTTTGACGATTTGGATCCGGTAGAAACCCGGGAGTGGCTGGAATCGATTGATTCGGTTCTGAAGAACGAAGGACCGCAGCGTGCGCATTTCCTGCTCGACAAGATGATCGATTTCGCGCGCCGCTCCGGTGCTTATCTGCCTTACAGCCCGAACACCGCTTATCTGAATACTATTGCTACCGGTAGGCAGCCCGAGTATCCCGGCGATCGCTCGATTGAGCGCAGGCTCGAGGCGTTCCTGCGTTGGAATGCAATGGCGATGGTTGTGCAGGCGAATCGCCAGAACAGCGAATACGGCGGCCACATTGCGTCTTATGCATCTTCCGCAACGCTGTACGAGGTGGGCTTCAATCACTTCTGGCGCGCACCGACCGCCGATCACGGTGGCGATCTGGTCTTTATGCAAGGGCACTCTTCGCCCGGCATTTATTCGCGTGCCTATCTTGAGGGTCGCCTGAGCGAAGATCAGCTCAACCGATTCCGCAAGGAAGTGGGTGGTGGCGGATTGTCGTCATACCCACACCCCTGGCTGATGCCGGACTTCTGGCAGTTCCCGACGGTATCGATGGGTCTGGGTCCGATGATGGCGATCTATCAGGCGCGCTTCATGCGTTACCTTGAGAATCGCGGTTTTATTCCGAAGAGCGATCGCAAGGTGTGGTGCTTCCTCGGCGACGGCGAAACGGACGAGCCCGAATCGCTCGGCGCCATCACAATGCCGGTACGCGAAGGTCTTGATAACCTGATCTTCGTCGTTAATTGCAACCTACAGCGCCTCGACGGTCCGGTGCGTGGCAACGGCAAAATCATCCAGGAGCTCGAAGCGGCCTTTGGCGGTGCCGGCTGGAACGTCAATAAAGTGATCTGGGGTTCGCGCTGGGATCCGCTATTGGCCAAGGACAATGATGGCTTGTTGCGCCGCGTCATGGAAGAAACCATCGATGGCGAATACCAGAACTACAAGAATAAGGGCGGTGCCTACACGCGCGAACATTTCTTCGGCAAATATCCGGAGCTCAAAGCAATGGTCGCCAATTTGTCCGACGACGAAATCTGGCGATTGAATCGTGGCGGTCACGATCCGCTGAAGGTGTATGCGGCCTACGAACAGGCGGTTAACCACACCGGTCAGCCGACCGTCATTCTCGCCAAAACGGTAAAAGGCTTCGGTCTGGGCGAGGCGGGCGGCGAAGGCGCGAACTCTACGCACCAACAGAAAAAGCTGGATGAAGATGCGCTGCGCCAGTTGCGCGATCGCTTCAACATTCCGGTATCCGACAAAGACCTGAACAGCTTGCCGTACTGCAAGCCGGAGCCGGGTAGCGTTGAGATGGAGTACCTGCTCGAGCGTCGCGCAGCGCTTGGCGGTTCACTACCCAAACGCAATACCAAGGCGCCGAAACTCGACGTGCCGTCTCTGCTGGCATTCAAGTCGCAGGTAGAGGGCAGTGGCGAGCGCGAACAATCAACGACGATGGCGTTGGTGCGTATGCTGACGACCCTGGTCAAGGACAAGAAGATCGGCAAGAACATTGTGCCAATTGTGCCGGACGAAGCACGTACCTTCGGCATGGAAGGCATGTTCCGACAGATCGGCATTTACTCGTCGAAGGGTCAGCTGTACACGCCTCAGGATGCCGATCAGCTGGCGTTCTACAAGGAAGACAAGAAGGGCCAGATTCTCGAAGAAGGCATCAACGAGGGTGGTGCGTTTTGTTCGTGGCTGGCCGCGGCAACCGCGTATTCGAGTCACGGTTTGCCGATGATTCCGTTCTACATCTACTACTCAATGTTCGGCTTCCAGCGCATTGGCGACTTCATCTGGGCCGGCGGCGACATGCAGGCGCGCGGCTTTTTGATCGGCGGCACAGCGGGGCGCACGACGCTTGCGGGTGAAGGCTTGCAGCATCAGGATGGTCACTCGCACGTGCTGTCATCGACGGTGCCCAATTGTGTCTCCTACGATCCGGCGTATGCGTACGAGTTAGCCGTGATCGTGCAGGAAGGTCTGCAACGGATGGCTGTGCGTCAGGAAAACGTTTTCTACTACATCACGACGATGAACGAGAATTACGTGCAACCGCGGATGCCGGACGGCGTTGTGGAAGGCATTCTGAAGGGAATCTACCCGATCAGCGATGGTGGTCGCGGCAAGGTGCGTGCACAGCTGATGGGCTCGGGCACGATTCTGCGCGAAGTCATTGCAGCTGCCGAGATGATTGAGGCGGACTACAAGATTCCGTGCGATGTCTGGAGTGTCACCAGTTTCAACGAACTGCGCCGTGAGTGTCTGGAGGTCGAGCGCTGGAATCAGCTGCATCCGACCGAGACGCCGCGCACCAGCTATCTGGAAACAGCGCTCGCAGGTCGCACAGGACCTTTCGTTGCGGCGACCGACTACATGAAAATAGTGCCGGACCAGGTGCAGCGCTGGATTCCAGGTCGCTACGTCACTCTGGGTACCGACGGTTTTGGCCGCAGTGATGCACGCGCTGCTTTGCGCGACTTCTTTGAAGTGGATCGTCGCTACATTGCCGTGACGGCACTGAAGGCGTTGGCCGATGATGGCGCGCTGGATCAGCAAACTGTTGCCGATGCGATCGAACGATATGGTATCGACCCGGACAAGAAAGACCCGGTCACGTTGTAAGCGGGGACAAAACAATGAGTGACGTGATAGAAATTACAGTACCGGACATCGGCGACTTTGATGCGGTTGAGGTCATCGAGCTACTGGTGTCGGTCGGCGACAGCATTGACGCAGAAGACGGCATTCTGACGCTTGAGACGGACAAGGCGTCGATGGACGTGCCGTCCACGAGCGCCGGTGACATCGTTGAGCTGAAGGTTGCCGTTGGTGACAAGGTCAAACAAGGCGATGTCATTGCGACGTTGCGCGTAAGTGCAGATGCTGGCGACAGCGACGATAGCGTGATCATCACGCAAGCGTTGCCCGAAGAGGCAGCGGTCGCAGCTCCGTCACAGGCGGACGAGTCAGCGCCGCAGGACAGCGCTGTACCGGCGGCAGCACAGCCATCTGCCGTGACCATAACCGTGCCCGATATTGGCGACTTCGATGCTGTTGATGTCATTGAAGTCGAGGTCAGTGTTGGCGACGTGGTCGACATTGATGATCCGCTATTAACGCTTGAAACGGACAAGGCATCAATGGATGTGCCTTCGACGCATGCCGGCACAGTGACTGCGGTGCTCGTGAGTGTCGGCGATCAGGTCAAGCAAGGTGCGGCCATCGTCGAGCTGCAGGTCAGTGGTGATGCTGCGTCAGAGCCGGTTGCGGCAGAGGCTGCGCCAGCTGCGACGGCGCCACCACCTGCACAACCCAGCGAGCCGCAGGCAGCAAAAACCCAGCCGTCGCCACCGGCCGCAGCGCCCGCTGCGCCTGGTGCAGTGAACGAGGCAGGTTTTTCGACCGCGCATGCGAGTCCGTCTGTGCGCAAACTTGCGCGCGAGTTGGGCGTCGATCTGTCACGGGTCAAAGGCAGCGGACACAAGCAACGCATCATCGCCGATGACGTCAAGGCATGGGTCAAGTCTGCGCTGTCTTCGGGCGCCAGTGCTGGTGGCGGCTCACTACCGGCGACACCACGCGTTGATTTTGCGAAGTTCGGGCAGATCAGCGAACAACCGCTGACGCGCATCCAGAAAATTTCCGGTCCGCGTCTGCAGGCGAGTTGGATCAACCTGCCGCATGTCACGCAGTTTGATCTGGCAGACATTACGGACATGGATGCTCGACGCAAAGCGCTGAAGGAAAAGGCAGCGTCCAGCGGCGTGAAGTTAACACCGTTGGCATTCATCATGCGCGCCGTTGTGCAGGCATTGAACGAGTACCCGCGCTTCAATGCATCGCTGAATGCTGATGCCAGTGCGTTGGTGCAAAAACACTACTGCCATATCGGTTTCGCGGCAGATACGGACGACGGTTTGGTTGTGCCGGTCATTCATGACGCTGACAAGATGGATATCTACGAGCTCGCACGTGCACTGGCAGACCTGTCGGTTGCCGCGCGCGACGGTAAGTTGAAGGTCAACCAGATGCAGGGTGCGACGTTCACGATTTCCAGTTTGGGCGGCATTGGCGGCACTGCATTTACGCCGATCGTCAACGCACCCGAAGTGGCCATACTTGGGGTGTCACGCGCGTCGATGCAACCACACTGGGACGGCGAACAGTTTGTGCCGCGACTGATGTTGCCGCTTTCTCTGTCCTACGATCACCGTGTCATTGATGGTGCGTTGGCGGCGCGCTTCACTACTTATCTGAACCAGTGTCTGGCCAACGTTGATGGCCTGATGGAGGCAATCCCGTGAGCGATGCAACAACCGATCTATTGGTGCTGGGCGCAGGACCCGGTGGTTATACGGCCGCATTTCGCGCGGCGGATCTCGGCATGAACGTCACGCTCGTCGAGCGTTGGGCATCCCTCGGTGGTGTCTGCCTGAACGTGGGTTGCATCCCGTCGAAAGCGCTGCTGCATGCAGCGAAGGTTATAGACGAAGCCGAAGCGATGTCTGAACACGGCATCAGTTTTGGCAAACCCAGCATCGACACGCAGAAGCTGGGTGGCTGGAAGCGCAGCGTTGTGCAACGTCTGACCGGCGGGCTGACGCAATTGGCCAAACAGCGCAAGGTGACGGTTGTGCGTGGCAGCGGCGCGTTTGCCGATGCCAACAGTGTGACAATAACTGCTGACGATGGCGCAACTCAGACGATCTCGTTCAAGCAGTGCATCATCGCGGCCGGATCCGAAAGCGTGCAGTTGCCCGGGTTGCCGGAAGACCCGCGCATCGTTGATTCTACGGGTGCGCTCGAGATTGATCCGCTGCCGGCCAGTTTGCTGGTCGTGGGCGGCGGCATTATTGGTGTCGAGCTCGGCTCGGTCTACGCAGCGCTTGGTGTGGCTGTTACCGTTGTCGAGCTGACCGATCAGTTGATGCCGGGTGCAGATCCTGATCTTGTGCGGCCGCTGGTCAAGCGGCTGCGCGCACAATTTGCCGACATCAAGCTCAAGACTAAAGTCACTGGCATGCAACCGAACGATGATGGTATTGCCGTTACGTTTGAGGGTGCCGATGGCGACGCGCAGGCTTCTTTTGAGAAGGTGCTGGTTGCCGTTGGTCGGCGTGCGAATGGTGACAAGATCAATGCACAGGCAGCAGGTGTTGCGGTCAGCGACCGTGGCGAAATTTCTGTCGACAAGCAAATGCGCACGAACGTGCCACACATCTTTGCCATTGGTGACATCGTTGGTCAGCCGATGCTGGCGCACAAGGCAACGCATGAAGCGAAAGTCGCCGCTGAAGTTGCTGCCGGTGAGAAGAGTTTCTTTGACGCGCGCGTGATTCCGTCTGTTGCTTATACCGATCCGGAAATTGCCTGGGTCGGCCTGACCGAGACCGACGCCAAGCGCGATGGTGTTAGTTATGAAAAAGCCGCGTTCCCGTGGCTTGCCAGTGGGCGTTCCTTGGCGATGGGCCGTGATGAGGGCATGACCAAGCTGTTGTTTGATCCGACGTCCGGGCGCGTACTGGGCGGCGGCATCGTTGGCAGCAACGCCGGCGACCTGATTGCTGAAGTGGGTCTTGCGATTGAGATGGGCGCTGACGCGGCTGATGTCGGTTTGACGATCCACCCGCATCCGACCCTGTCAGAAACGGTCGCGCTGGCAGCTGAAGCGTTTGAAGGCACGTTGACTGACTTGTACATGCCAAAGAAGAAGGTCGGTTAGCCGTACACTAGTTCGACTCGCTGTTGTAGCTGTTTCGTAACGACTTCGGGTTCGCGCATGCACACTCATCAGCGATCAGCTACCGGTTATTGGCTACCGGCTACAGGTTTAGCGCTGAGTTTGGGCGGTGCGTCATACCGGTTGCATGCATACCAATGTCTGCTGCACATGAGCATTGCCTGAGGCGTGCGCTCTGCCGTTCGAGCGCCCTTGCGGGCTTCAAGATTTAGTCTGCGCTGGCCGCACAAACCGCTTTAACGCGGCCTACGGTAGACACCGGTCGCGTGATGTTTCAGTGAGTCTTCGAGCCCGCCTGCATAGAGATTGCGCAGGCTCACGGCAATGCCGTCCTCCTGCACCAGCGCGCAGTGCTGGCGGCCAAGCTGACGCGGCTCAGTAACGCCACAGGCATGCGCGATGATGTCAATTTCCTTGTGCATGTTTTTGGCATAGCGAGCAACGCGCTTGGCTTTGTCTTCGGCGACCAGCCCGCGCTGCAGTTTCTTGTCATGCGTCGTGATGCCGGTTGGGCAGGTGTTCTTGTTGCATTGCAGTGCCTGAATGCACCCCAACGCCATCATATATCCGCGCGCCGACGTAACGAAGTCGGCACCAGCGCACAACGCCCACGCAACTTCCACCGGTGTGATCAGTTTGCCACTGGCCACGACCTTGATGCGATCGCGCAGATCATGGGCGACAAGAAGGTCGACGACGCGCGGTAACGTCTGGCGCAATTGGCGACCCATATTGTCGATCAAGCTCATCGGTGCAGCACCGGTACCACCAGCGGCGCCATCGATGGTAACAAAGTCCGGAGCGCAATCGGCGCCGCGCCGGTTAATCGTCTCGAGCAAGCCTTCGAATTCGCTGAAGTCTCCGACGACCGTTTTAATGCCAACCGGTTTGCCGCCAAGTTCACGTAGTCGCATAACCATATCGAGCAGCGAATCGTTGTCACTGATCTCAGGGTGACGGTTTGGGCTGATGGAATCTTCACCGACCGCAATGCCGCGCACTTTGGCAATCTGTTCGGTGACCTTTTCACCCGGTAATATCCCGCCTTTGCCCGGTTTTGCGCCTTGCGCGAGCTTAAGTTCGACCATCTTGACGTTGGGTTCGCTCATCAGCGACGCAAATTTTTGTTCATCCAGCGAGCCATCGGGTTGGCGCACGCCGTACTTGGCTGTGCCGATTTGAAATACCAGGTCGGCGCCGCCCTCCAGGTGGTACTCGGACAGGCCGCCTTCGCCGGTGTTGAGCCAGATGCGGGCCTTGGCGGCACCGTACGACAGTGCGCGCACAGCAGGTTTTGAAATGGCGCCGTAACTCATCGCCGACACATTGAACAATGAGCGCGTTGTGTAGGGTGTGCGGCAATTCGCGCCAATCGTGATGGCCGCGGTCGGTTGTGCGTCGTCGTCGAGAACCGGGTAGGCGCCATTGAGCAAAATTGGTGTGCCTGTTTTGCCGAGCTCGAGTGTTGAGCCGAACGCAACGGTGTTGTCTTCTCCCTTGGCGGCTCGATAGACCCACGATCGCTCGGCGCGATTGAACGGCAATTCCTCTCGATCCAATGCGTAGAAGTACTGCCGGAAAAATTGACCCAGATGTTCAAACAGGTAACGCAGTCGCCCGATGACCGGAAAGTTGCGACGAATAGCGTGAGTCGTCTGTGTCACGTCGATGACATAGAGCACGATGATCGCGAGCACCGCCAGGCCGATCGCGAGCAGGAACAGGCTGGTTACGAATTCGATGACGCTGGCCACGTTGAACAGTGAGTCGCGCATGTCTAGATCCTTCTGAGTTTTTCCAGATACTCGAGCTCATCAGGCAGCTGGTTGTCGCGCTGCGCTTCCCACAGACTTTCTGCCAGACACTCAAGCATTGCGTGTTCGGCCTTGTGTGGGTCGCCGTCGCGCGACGTTAGGCTTTGATAAACGTCCCGAATGCCGGCAGGCCTGTTGGTGCTGACCTGTTCGCGGATGGCCAGATGTAAGCCCATGTGTAAATACGGATTGCTGGAGCCTTCCTCTGGTGTGTAGTCCCTGTTATCGGCATTCGCAACAGCAACTTGATATTCCGGATGCTCGGCGATAACGGCGGCGATTTGTTGTTCGAGCGCAGACATTGGCTGACCAGCTTGATGCAATCGCCAGGCCTGTGCGTACATTCTGCGCAATTCATTGCGATCATTTCCGAATAACATGCAACTCAATTCACTGTGTTGGGGCAGGGGTCTTGCGCCGAAACTCGCACCACTCGGCAATACTGCATCGATAGCACTCCGGTGTGCGCGCCTTGCACACATAGCGCCCATGCAGGATCAGCCAATGATGGGCATCTTTCAAAAACGGCTCCGGCGTCAATTTGGTCAGGCGCTTCTCAACTTCAAGCGGCGTCTTGCCTTTGGCGAGACCTGTGCGATTTGAAACGCGGAATATGTGCGTATCAACCGCAATCAGCGGTTCGCCGAATGCGGTGTTGAGGACCACGTTGGCCGTTTTGCGCCCCACACCGGGTAGCGCTTCGAGCGCATCGCGCTCGCGTGGCACCTCACCGTCGTAGTTGTCCCGCAAGATATTGCAGGTTGCGATGACGTTCTTTGCTTTCGCATTGTACAAGCCGATGTGCCGAATAAACGGCGTGATGCCGCGCACGCCCAGCCGTGCCATGCTAGTCGCGGTGTTTGCTGTGGCGAACAATCCATCGGTGGCTTTGTTAACGCTGACATCAGTCGCCTGCGCAGACAGGATGACGGCAATCAGTAACTCGAAGGGCGACGCATAATTGAGCTCGGTTGTCGGCGCCGGGTCGGCTGTTTGCAACGTGCTGTAGATTGCTGTGCGTTTGTCGCGATTCATTGTGCGATCCAGTTGCGTATTACCAGGACCAGTGCCAACGCAAAGAAGGCGCCGGGTGGCAAGACTGCCAGGAGCAGCCCGTCGCTGGCAAGCGCGATCCCGTCTTGCGTTGCACCGGGAACAAGCAGGTGCAAACCCTTGAACAGGTGCCCGGTGCCCAGCAATTCGCGCAATGCGCCAACCACCAGCAGCACGCCGGCAAATCCGAGTCCGTGCGCGAGACCATCGGCGAACGCCGCGCCAGGTGGCTGGCGCGACGCGAAGCTCTCTGCGCGGGCAACGATCGTGCAGTTGGTAACAATCAGCGGCAGGAAGATGCCGAGGCGCGCATGTAACGCCGGCAGGTAGGCATAAAAAAACAACTCACTGGCGGTGACCAGCGCGGCGATCAACAGCACATACACCGGTATGCGAATTTCCTTGAGCAGTGCCCGACGGCACAACGATACGATCAGATTGCTGGCACACAACACAAACAACGTGGCAATCGCCAGACCCAGCGCGTTGACCACCGAGGTAGTGATTGCCAGTAACGGACATAGCCCCAGCAATTGCACAAGCCCCGGGTTGTTGACCCATAGTCCGTCTCGCAAGATGGCTTTCCATGTTGTCATGGTAGCTCACCGGCCAGCAGTGTTTCCTGGTGGCGTTGCGTCCACCGCACCGTTGTTGCTACGGCCTGAACGACCGCGCGCGGCGTGATCGAGGCGCCAGTGAAACTATCAAAGACACCGCCGGCAGACTTGAGTGCCCAGCGCTGATCGGTGTCGCCGCGCCAGCGCATGCCGTCGAACGATTCAATCCAGTCGGAACGCTCGCGTTCGATGTCATCACCAAGTCCCGGTGTTTCCGTGTGTGCAATGACACGCACGCCACTGACGGTCACCTCGTGGGTGATGCCAATCATTAGGTCAATGGGTCCGCCGTAGCCTTGCGCCTGTACATTGAATACCCATGCGACTGGCTGACCGGCACGCTTTGCGGTGAACATCTGCACCGGCGCTGTGCCGGGCAGCGTGTGCGGCGATGCAATGGTTTGTGGCGCGTCAATGTTGAGTGTGTCGAAGGCAACGCTGCCAAGCACTGCGGCAAACTCGGCCAAACGCGCAGCTTCTTGGTTTTGCGCAATGCGCTCGCGCGTAGCAACCCAGGTCGTGGCGACAATCGCGGTGGCCAGTACGGCGAATGCGACCAATGTCAGTGTGCTGCGCCATACTGATGTGGATGTTGTGTCAGCGCTCATGGCCCATCACTCTCGGTACGGTTAAGCGGTCGATCAGCGGTACGGTGGCATTCATCAGCAACACGGCAAAGGCAATGCCGTCGGGATAGCCACCCCAGGTGCGAATGACCCATGTAATGAAGCCGATGCCAATGCCGTAAATAAGCCGGCCGCGCGGGCTGGTTGCGGCAGACACCGGGTCCGTCGCGATGAAGAATGCACCGAGCAACGCGGCGCCGCTGAACAAGTGAAAGCCAGCCCCCGGATACGCACCAGACGTGGAGCCGCTATGCAATGCAGCCGGTATCAGCAGTCCGGCTAACACGCCGACCGGGATATGCCAGCGGATGATGCCGCGATACAACAGCCACGCACCGGCAAGCGCGATGAAGTTGCCAATCCATTCCCAGCCCGCGCCGCCGAGGTCGCCGAAAATCGGGCTCGTGCGCATCTCGGTAAATACTTCACTTTCGCGCATGCCGGTGCGCACACGGTCCAGCGGTGTGGCTTGCGAGACGCCATCGAGCGTCAACGGTGCTGGCCAATCGCCGGTGAACAGGTAGCTCAGTCGGCTCAGCGTATCGGGGCGTATGTAATCGATGTCACCTAATGCTGGCGGCAGCCATGTGCTCATTTCAACCGGAAAAGAAATGAGCGCAACGGCATAGCCGACCATCGCCGGGTTAAACGTGTTGAAGCCGAGGCCGCCGTAGGCGTGTTTTGCGACGAGCACAGCGAAGGCACACGCGGTGATGGTGACATACAGAGGCACATAAGGTGGTAATGCGAATGCCAGCAGCAACGCGGTCAGACAAACACTGTAGTCGCCCAGCACGGCAGCAACCGGTTGTTGTCGCCAGCGCAGCACCAGTGCCTCGAACCCCGTGCATGCCGCAATGCACACGGCGATGTTGAACAAGATGCCCCAGCCGAAAAAGAACACGTAGACGACAATGGCCGGAATCAGCGCCAGACACACTTCGCGCATCATGGCGCCAACGCCGACGGTAGGGCGCAGGTAAGGTGTCAGCGCTGGTGCAAAGCGCATCAGTCGCTGCCTTTGCGCGTGTTACGGGAAAGAATATCGGCGATTGCATCGCGACTGGCTTTACGCTTTAGTGCGTCAATTTGCTCATGGGCTTGTTGCTCGGCGGCGCTGCTGCGCGCATTGCGCTCCTCGAAGCGCTCTTTCGCACGGTCGGCGCGCTCACGCTCATACAGCGCAAGTTTGGCGGCCTTCTTAGCGTCACGAAACGATTGCGTCAAACCGATGTGGCTCGGACACACGAGGTCGCAGCAGCCGCACTCAATACAATCATTGAGTCCCATTGCGATCAGTCGCTGACTGTCCCCGAAATGGTGTTCACGATGCATCTGTTGCGGCTGCAGTCGTACCGGACAGATACGCGCGCACTCGCCGCAGCGAATGCAGGCACGCTCGGGTTCTTTCGACGTGCGGATGGCAGGTCCGGTCGCAATCAAGCAGTTGCAAGCCTTGCCGACCGGAGCGGCGTCGTCAATTACAGAGATGCCGGTCATCGGCCCGCCCATGATTAACCGTTCTGCAGCGTCGGTATAGCCACCGGCGTGCGCAACCAAATCGGCAATGCGCGTGCCAAAGCGTACGTCGTAGTTGCCCGGTGTTGCGACGCCTTCGCCGGTAACGGTGACGATGCGCGAGATCAACGGCATGCCGGTGAGTGCCAGCGTTGCAACACTGGCGGCGGTGCCCACGTTGTGCACGAGCACACCGGCATCGCTCGGGAAGCCGCCGCTGGGGACCTCGCGACCCGTGATCAGGTAGACGAGCTGGTCCTCTCCGCCAGACGGATAGACGGTTGGAATGCGCACCAGCTGCAAGCGGTCGTCTGCGTCGATGCTGGCAGCCTCGGTCAGCGCTTGCCAGCTCTCCGGCTTGTCGCTCTCCACGCCAATAACGCATTGGCGCATGCCCAGCGCATGCATCAGTACGCGCGTGCCGTACAAAATGTCACTAGCGCGCGCACGCATCAATGCATCGTCGCAGCTGATGTAGGGCTCGCACTCAACGCCGTTCAGCAACAGCGTGTCGATGCCGGATGCGACGGCCTGATTCAGTTTCGCAAGTGTCGGGAATGCCGCACCGCCTAATCCAACTATGCCGGCCGCACCGATGGCTTCGCGTACCGCCTCTGCAGGCATCGCGAAGGGATTCGCAAGCGGGCTCAGGGTATCGCTCGACGTGTCCTGACCATCGCTCGAAATCGTGATGCACTCGACGCGATCCGCATGTCGATCTACGACCGGATGCGCGTCGATGGCGGTCACGGTGCCCGACGTGGGTGCGTGTACATTGGCGCTGAAGACGCCGTTCGCAACGCCGATCAATTGGCCCGTTTGCACGGTATCGCCAACCGCCACACAGGCTTTGGCTGCGGCACCTGCGTGCTGGCGCAGTGGCACGACCAACACTTCAGGAATCTGCGCAGGATGAATGAGCCCGGTTGCCGATTGCGCCTTGAAAGAGGGCAAGCGGATGCCACCAGGCAACCGGAACAGATGTTCGGTTGGTGCGGCGCTCACGCTGCCACCTCATCGACCGGCACCATGGCGATGCAATCGACCGGGCAGGGCGCAATGCACAGCTCGCAGCCGGTACACAAATCGGCGACGACGGTATGCGTGTACGGATGCGCGCCGATGATTGCATCGACCGGGCATGCGGGCAGGCAACGCGCGCAGCCAATACACTGCGCTTCGTCGATGATCGCGACGCTGGCCTGCTCGACTGGTTGGAGCTCGGTTGCGAGCGGCACGGTATCCCGATTCAGCAATCGTGCAAGCGCGAGAATGGTGCCATCACCACCCGGCGGACAGCGGTTTATGTCGACCGCGCCGCTGGCGATCGCATCCGCATAAGGTCGGCAGCCGGCGAAACCACATTGGGCGCATTGCGTTTGCGGCAGCAGCGCATCAATTCTTGCGGCAACGCTGTCGTTGTCACCGGGTAGTGTTTTTGCGGCCAGGCTCAACGCTAGGCCACAGAGTGCCGCAATCAGTGCGATTGCCGCGACTGCTGTCGCGATATCCAGCATGTCAGGTGCGCCCCAGGCCGGCGAAGCCGAGAAACGCCAGTGACATGATGCCGGCGGTGACCAGCGCAATTGCAGACCCGCGCAACGGGACCGGCACGGCGGCTGACTCCAATCGGTCGCGTATCGCTGCGAACAGCAATGTGACTAACCCAAAGCCAAGCGCGGCGCCGAAGCCGTACCAGACCGATTCGAAAAAGCTATTGGTGTTCTGGATGTTGAGCAACGCAACACCCAACACGGCGCAATTGGTCGTGATGAGCGGCAGGTAAATACCCAGCATTTGTTCGAGTAGCGGGCTCAGTCGCCGGATCATGATTTCGGCGAACTGCACCAGCGACGCGATGATCAGAATAAAACTCAGCGTACGCAGATACTGCAGTTCGAAGGGCTGCAGTAGCCACACTTCAATCAAGTAGCTGGCGGCCGATGACAGCGTGAGCACGAAGGCCGTTGCAATGGACATGCCCAGCGCCGTATCGAGCTGGCGTGTGGCGCCAAAAAACGGGCACAGACCAAGAAACCGCGTCAACACGAAATTGTTGACCAACACCGTGCCGACGAGGATCAAAAACCACTCTTGCATGGGGTCCGGCCTACTGCCGCGCCTCGTCGCGCATCGCATCCACGGATTTTTCGTCTATCCGTAGCAGCATGGGTTTGAAGGTTTCGATGCGCGTATCGAGCAACGGCGTGTCGACACTTTGCCAATGCCACGTGTCCTCGCCGAACAGGTCGCGCGCCTTGGTGGCAATTTCCGGTAACACTGGTGCAAGGTAAACAGCGAGCGCCCGGAACAGGTTGAGGCCCTGTGTGCACACGGCAGGCACGCGTGCCTGCAGCGTCGCATCTTTCGCCATGACCCACGGTTTTTGCTCATCAATGTATTGATTGGCCAGATCAGCCAGTCGCATGATTTCACGCATTGCCTTGGAGAATTCGCGCGCCTCATATAAGTCGGCGATAGCAGGCGCTGCGGCACTGAACTCGGCATAGAGGGCCTCGTCGTCGAGTTGCCCCGCGAGCATGCCATCGTTGCGTTTGTGGATGAATCCTGCGCAGCGACTGGCGATATTGACGACCTTGCCAACCAGATCAGCATTGACGCGTGAGACGAAATCACTGAGGTTCAGGTCAATGTCATCCATGCCCGGGCCCAGCTTCGCCGCGTAGTAGTAGCGCAGATGATCTGGCGCCAGATGATTCAGATACGTTGCAGCGCTGATGAATGTGCCGCGCGATTTGGACATCTTTTTGCCATCGACGGTCAGAAAACCGTGCACGAATACGGATGTCGGCGTGCGCATACCAGCGCCTTTCAATACTGCCGGCCAGAACAGGGCATGAAAATACATAATGTCCTTGCCGATGAAGTGATACAGCTGCGTATCGGTATCCGGCTGCAACCAGTCATCGAAATCCAGACCACGTCTTTCACACAGTGACTTGAAGCTTGCGAAGTAGCCGACCGGTGCATCGAGCCAGACATAGAAGTACTTATCGTCAGTGCCCGGAATGCGGAATCCGAAATACGGCGCATCGCGCGAGATGTCCCAGTCTTGCAGGCCTGCGGCAAACCATTCGCCGAGCTTCTTCCGCACGCTGTCATCAATTTTGCTGTCGCGCAGCCACTGCTGCAGAAACTCGGTAAACTCGCCCAGTTTGAAAAAGTAGTGCTCGCTGTCGCGGTACTCGGGCGGCTCGCCTGACAACACGGACACCGGATCGAGCAGATCCCCCGGCGTATAGGTGCGCCCACAATGCTCGCACGAGTCGCCGTACTGGTCCGGTGTCTTGCAGGTTGGGCACGTGCCACGCACAAAACGGTCGGGCAAGAACATGCCCTCGTTCGCATCGTAGGCCTGGTTGACCGTCTTCGTGTGAATCAGCTGCGCCTCTACGAGCTTGGCGTAGATTCCGGTGACGAGCGATTCGTTTTCGACGCTGTGCGTTGACCCGAAGTTGTCGAACTCGATCTGGAATGCGGCGAAATCGCGTTCGTGTGCCGCCTTGTATTGCGCCACCAACGCAGCCGGATCGATGCCTTCCTTGCGCGCGCGGATCATGATCGGTGTGCCATGTGCATCGCTGGCGCAAACATAGTGAACCGTGTGACCGCGCATCCGCTGGAAGCGCACCCAGATGTCGGTTTGCAGGTACTCGACCAGATGGCCGAGGTGGATGTCGCCGTTCGCGTATGGCAGCGCGCTGGTGACGAGGATGCGGCGTAAGGGCTGTTTCATACCCCGCATTATGCCATTGTTCAGGTGTTCTGCTTGATGGCTTGGAAGCGGGTTTTGTTGATGGCTTTTTCGTAGGCGTCGCGGCCCGAAATCATTGCCGTGTCATACAGCTCCTGCAATGCCGTATCCATGGTTTTCATGCCCATCGCGCCGCCGCTCTGAATAGCATTTTCCAGCTGATCAATCTTGCCCTGACGAATCAGGTTGCTGATCGCCGGTGTGTTGACCATGATCTCAAGCGCGGCCACCCGGCCTTTCTTGCCCTTTGTTGCGACCAGTTGTTGCGAAATGACGCCACGCAATGACGTGGACAGCATAGTGCGAATCTGGCTCTGTTTCTCATGCGGAAACGAGTTGATGATGCGGTCGATCGTTGGCGCTGCGCCATTGGTATGCAGCGTACCCATGACCAGGATACCCATCTCGGCGGCGGTGACCGCAATGCTGATTGTCTCCAGATCGCGCATCTCGCCGACCAGAATAACGTCAGGATCTTCGCGCATCGCCGAGTGCAGTGCACTGGCGAAGCTCGGGCTGTGGCGACCAATTTCGCGCTGCGAGATCAGGCAATTCTTACGGTAGTGGACGAATTCGATCGGATCTTCAATGGTCAGAATGTGTCCTTTCAGGCGATCGTTTAACTCGTTAATCATCGCTGCCAGCGTCGTCGACTTTCCGGAGCCTGTCTTGCCGGTAACCAGGATTAACCCCGCCGGTTGCCGGCACAGGTTTTTGACAGACGCCGGCATGTTGAGCTCTTCGAGCGTCAGCGTCTTGGTCGGAATAGTACGCAGGACGGCGCCCATGCCATTGAGCTGGCGCAGCGCATTGACGCGAAAGCGCGCGACGCCTGGGATCTCATAGGCAAAGTCGCAGCTGTTGTTGGCCTCGAAGTCGCGCTTGGCGGTCGGCGTCATGATTTCGTACAGACAATCACTGACGTGTGCCTGGGTCAGATCTGTACTGTTCAATTCACGCAGCTCCCCGTGCACGCGAACGCGCGGCGGATTCCCGGCCATGAAATGCAAATCCGAGCCGTTCGATTTTTGCACCTCTTCCAGATACGAATCGATTTTTCTGATGATGCGCTCTTGCGACGTCATAGCGTTCGGCTGCTCGTCGTGCCGCTATCCAATTTTGGCAACAAATCTGTGTTGGTCACAAAGCGCTGGAACTTTCGCTTGTCATTGGCGTAACGGTAGGCATCGTCCGGGTCAACCAGTGACTTCTCGATCGCACCCATCAGCGCCTGATCCATTGTTTGCATGCCGCTATCCGTGCCGGTTTGCAGTTGCGCGGCAATCTGGTGCGTCTGATCCGTCAGAATCAGATTTGAAACCGCCTTGTTGTTGACCAGAATCTCATGCACGCCGTGCCGACCCTGGCCACCAGGAGTCTTCACCAGAACCTGTGTGACAACCGCTTTGAGTGACTGGGCAAGAAAGCTCTTGGTTTGTTCGCGCAATTCGCCGGGCAACGCATCGATGATGCGGTCAATCGTCTTCACGGCGCTGGTCGTGTGCAACGTGCCGAGCACGAGGTGGCCGGTTTCCGCGGCTGTCATCGCCATCGAGATCGTTTCCATGTCACGCATCTCGCCGACGAGGATAACATCGGGATCCTGACGCATCGCCGCGCGCACACCGGCAGCGAAATCGGGAATGTGGGTGCCGAATTCGCGTTGTACGACCTGACTTTGCTTGCTCGGATGGACAAATTCGATCGGGTCTTCGAGGCTGATGATGTTCAGGTTGCGTGTCGTGTTCAGGTGATTGATCATCGCTGCCAGCGTGGTCGATTTCCCGGTACCGGTGGAGCCGGTGACCAGCACCATGCCTTGGTGGTAGTCGCAGAACGTCTCAATCACCGGTGGTAAACCCAGCGATTTAAGCGTTGGCACTTCGCCCGGGATGCTGCGAAAAACCGCACCGACGCCCGTGTCCTTGCGGAACAGATTGACACGGAATCGACCCCCTTCTTCAGTAACGTAGGAGAAGTCCAGATCATTGCCTTGCGCGAACATTTTTTGCTGCGCTTCGGTCAGTATTTCGGCGACGTAATTGTTGAGCTCGGCATCGCCTAGCTCGCGAAACTTGATCGGCATCAGATCGCCGTTCATGCGCAACATCGGCGGCACGCCGACCGCCAAGTGCACATCGGAGCAGCCTTGTGCCAAACCGAGTTTCAGGAATGCATCAATTCGTGCCATGTGTTATCCGGTTACAGCGCAATGGCGTCGAGTGCCTCGCGCACGTCGATCATACTCTGCGGGCGACCTTCCTTGTCCACCGTCATCAGTTTACTCACCAATGCGGCAAGATCGTCCGGAATCTTGTTGTTCAACTCCTGACAGTGCGCTGCCTTGCCTTGCACGTGTTGATACATCACGGACATATGGTCGCCCCGCGTGTACGGCGGTGAGCCGGTGATCATTTCGTACAAAATAACGCCTACACTATAAATGTCAGCAGTTTCCTCGACTTTCTTGCCGAGGATCTGTTCCGGCGCCATGTACTTCGGCGAGCCGATAACGTAGCCGGTCTTGGTCAATTGCGTGTCGCCGCTGCTGGCCGCAGCCGCCACGCCGAAGTCCACGATCTTGAGCAACCCCGAATCGTCAATGAGGATATTCGCCGGCTTGAGATCGCGATGGATCACGCCGGCGCTGTGCGCCACCGACATACCGGTTGCGATATCCCGCGCGTAGCGCATGGCCTTGTCGAACGCCATCGGTTTTTCTGCGGCAATCTCGGCACCGAGCGTATGCGAGTCAAAGTACTCCATTGAGATGGCGTAGTTGCCCTGGATGTGCAGAAAGTCATAGATGCGAATGACGTTCGGATGGGTGATACGCCGCGAGAATTTCAGCTCGTGGACGAAACGCTTCATCATCTCTTCGTCGGACGACACGTTCGGGTTCAAGAACTTCAAAATCAGCTCTTCACCGACGACGGTATCTTCCATTAGCAGCACCGTACCGAAAGCACCCTTACCGATGCGCTTGACGAAGCGGTAGCGATTCTCGAGCATCGCGCCGGGCTCCAGCGTCGAGATGTCGAGAGGACCAGCGGTGTCCGGTTGCTGTAGGTCTTGCATGACCTTCTTCGCCTCTTCATCGTTGATGAGCAGCGTTTTGGCTTGGCCTTCCTGCAGTTTCTCGGCTTTGCGATCCTGTTCGCGCACCGCCTCCGAGAAGCGCGTTTGCAGCGTTTCCAGCGCAAGGTCTGCGGCCTCGGCCAATTGTTGGTCGTCCGAGCCCTGGATTTGCACCAGCTTGTCGCGAACCGCGCCCACATCGCCTTCGGTGACAAGATTCGCAACCGCTTTCATTGCTTCCACGCGCACTTCACGACCGCCGGCGTTCATCATCGGCGCAATCTTGCCAGCAACTTTGGCATCGCCCAGCTTGCCTAGCGCGCGAACAATGGTCGGATCGGACTTTTCGTGCTTACCCAGCATGTTCGCCAGCACTGGGACCGCGCGCGTATCGCCGATTTCAGCCAGCGCATCGACGGCGCGCTCACGTACCCACCAGTCGTCGTCTTTGGTCGCCTGCATCAGCTGCTCGAGTGCCTGCGGGTCTTTCGTTGCATTCAGGATTTCGATCGCTGCGCGGCGGATTTCCTGATCTTCATCTTTGATCAGCCGCATGACTGCCTTGACCACGCGTGGACCGCCGATTTCGGCTAGCGCATCGGCGGCGCGCGCTCGCACCCACCAGTCATCGTCGCGCACAGCGTTCAACAGATCCTTGATCGAATCCGGCGTGCCGATTTCATTCAGCACCTCAACCGCGGCGCGGCGTGCATACTCGTTCTCGTCCTTTAATGCCGGGATCAGGTATTTGATGGTCTCAGGATGATTGAGCTTCGAGATCACCTCAACGGCTTTGTTCTGCACATCGACATCGTTATCGCGCAGCAGTGACGCGATCAGTTCAATGTTGCGTGCACCGTCCATACGGCTGAGCGCCGTCAACGCCGACTGGCGAATCATCTTGTTGTTGCTGCGCAGCTGGTTTTCTAGCGCGCTGGCAACATCCGGACGATTGAAGCGCGCCAGAATATCGATCAGATGAATGCGCACCATCGGATCTTTGCCGGTCAGTCGCGCCAGCAGATCAGGCACCTGTTCCTCGCGCACCACATTACCGATCATGCGGAACAACACGGCCTGTTCGTTCGGGCTTAGCTCATAGGCCTTGCTGAGCATTGCGGCGACGCTGAGCCGCTCTTTGTGTGTGTTGATGATTTCCAGCACCGCACCCTTGGCGACGTCATCGTCATCGAGCAGTTTCAGGATGGCGCTGGGGTCAACGCGCTGGCTGCTCGACAAAGCCCAGGCAGTACCGGACACAACCCGCTGGTCGCCGTCGGACAGACCCGGTATAAAATGCGGCAACGACTTGGTGTCTGCCAATTCGCTAAGCACGTCGACGAGCGCCATGGTCTGTTTTTTGTCAGCGCCGGCCAGCGCGTCAGTGATTTTGGGAATTGCGCCGCCGCCAAGTTTCTTCAGCTTGCCGATGGCCTTTTCGGCTGCCGGCGAATAGATGTCTTCACTGGACATCAGTTGCTCGATCAGACGATCGGCTTTATAGGCGCTGAGAAATTTCATTGACGGTTTTTCTTGTCACCGATTGCAGGCGTATAAGACGCTGTGCTGCTGCGATGTGTTCAATTGTCCCAGGCGGTAGAAAATCACGGGCGTTATGTCTCCTCGTACCGATACGATTATGCCATAACGCGGCTGTTCACAGGGTCATTGAGTGCGAGTTACGTCACAACTGCGCTACCGCGCACAGCGGAAAATGTGACGCCGCTCCCAATTCCGCTAAACTGCCGCGCTGAACAATCGCCGGCGACAGGAATCACTGTGAGCGAAACGACGCACAACGCATTGCCCGCGGCGCTAGCCGCGCTGAGTCTGCCGGGTACGTCCGTCCGATTATCGGATCTGCGCGCACAGATCGAATGGCAAGCTGCGAGCCGTGAGATCCGTATTGCGCTGCCGCTGGCCTGCGAGTCACTGCACGAGCTGTTGCGCGACGCCGCGGGCGAGACGGCGAGCATGTTCGGTATCGACGATGCAACGATTACTGTGGCAACAGTCATTCCTGCGTTCGGAGTTCAGCGCAACCTGAAGCCGCTGCCGCGCATCAACAACGTAATCGCCGTCGCGTCGGGTAAGGGTGGCGTCGGCAAGTCGACGACCGCCGCCAATCTGGCGTTAGCATTCGCGGCAGAGGGCGCGCGCGTGGGCGTACTGGATGCGGATATCTACGGTCCGAGCATGCCGCGCATGTTGGGTCTGGTCGGACAACAACCGCATAGTGCGGATGGCAAACGCATGACGCCGCCGCAAGCCTACGATCTGGCAGTCATGTCGATGGGGTTCTTAGTCGATGAGACGGCACCGATGGTATGGCGTGGGCCGATGGTCACATCTGCGTTGAATCAGTTGCTGCACCAGACAGACTGGCCGGAGCTGGACTTGCTGGTTGTCGACATGCCGCCGGGCACTGGCGACATCCAGCTGACACTGTCGCAGACGGTGCCGGTTGCCGGTGCGGTTATTGTCACGACACCACAGGACATTGCGTTGACCGATGCGCGCAAGGGTCTGGAAATGTTCCGCAAGGTTGCTGTCAACGTGTTGGGTATCATCGAAAACATGAGCCTGTATACATGCACGCATTGCGGTACACCGGTGTCATTGTTTGGTGCCGGCGGCGGTGAGCGCCTTGCCGCAGACGCGGGCACGCAACTGCTCGGCGAGTTGCCGCTGGCGATAGAAATTCGCGAGGGCGTCGACGCGGGTAAACCGACTGTCGCCGTCGACGCGCACAGTGAGCTTGCGCGGCAATACCGGCAGATTGCAATCTCGACCGGTTTGGCACTGGCGCAAACAAGAAAAGATTACTCGGCCACATTTGGTCAAATCGTTGTAGAGGACAGTTGATGAGCATCAAATCTGATCGTTGGATTCGTCGCATGGCCAGCAAGGCCGACATGATTTCGCCATTCGAACCGGGCCAGGTTCGCGAGTCCGACGGTAAACGCCTGATCTCCTACGGGACGTCCAGCTACGGCTACGATGTGCGCTGTGCAACCGAATTCAAAGTGTTTACTAACATCAACTCGGCCGTGGTTGACCCCAAGTCTTTCGACGAAGACAGCTTTGTCGACATGCAATCGGATGTGTGCATCATCCCGCCGAATTCCTTCGCGCTGGCGCGTACCGTCGAATACTTCAAGATCCCGCGCAACGTCTTGACGATCTGCCTCGGCAAATCCACCTACGCGCGCTGCGGCATTATCGTCAACGTGACACCGCTTGAGCCCGAGTGGGAAGGTCACGTCACGCTTGAATTTTCGAACACCACAACGCTGCCGGCGCGTATCTATGCCAACGAGGGTGTGGCACAGATGCTGTTTTTCGAATCCGATGAAACCTGCGAAGTTTCCTACAAGGATCGCGGTGGCAAATACCAAGGTCAGACTGGTGTCACGGTGCCGCGCGCCTGAAGGCCGATTGCGGCGTGGTGCGCGCCTTTGTGTCAGGCAACCAGCGATGCGGCGCTGACCACGACCGGCGCGTCGAGCGCTTGCCCGTCAAGGTACACAGCATCGCGTGCCAGTTTCAGCCGTCCCTCGGCGAGCCAACGGACTGCCATCGGGTAAATGGTATGCTCCAGCGCCTGCACGCGCGTCATCAGGCTGTCACTGCTATCGTCCGGCTCCACCGTGAGTTCGGCCTGGATGACCGCTGGCCCACCATCAAGCTCGGCGCTGACAAAATGCACGGTGGTGCCATGCATCAAGTCACCGTTGTCGAGACAGCGCTGGTGCGTGTTAAGGCCTTTGTATTTCGGCAGCAGCGCCGGATGAATATTGAGCATGCGACCCGCATAGCGCTCGACCAGCGCGCCGCGGATGATACGCATGAATCCGGCAAGCACGACGATGTCTGGTGTGCAGGCATCAACGGCTGCAGCGAGCGCGTTGTCGAATGCGCTGCGGCTCGCCAATGGCGCGCGCTCGACGACCGTTGTGTCGATGCCGGCACGTTGCGCGCGCTGCAACCCATAGGCGCCCGGGTTGTCACTGATGACCGCAACGACATTACCGGGAAAAGACGGGCGTTGCGTGTGGTCCAGCAGCGCCTGCAGGTTTGAGCCTGAGCCGGAAATCAATACAGCAATACGCGCAGGGTTGTTCATGTCAGCGCCAGTCAATGCCGCCGCCGGACACGACATGGCCTAGCTCGTAAACCTGTTCGCCTACAGTTTCCAGCGCATCGCGCGCGGCAGCTGCATCCGATTCAGCGATGATAATGGCCATGCCGATTCCGCAGTTGAACGTGCGCATCAGTTCATCGTCACTGATGTTGCCTGCGTGTTGCAGCCAGCCGAAACCGGCTGGCAGCGACCAGCTATTGCGTGACAGCGCCGCACCACAGCCGTCTGGCAGCACGCGCGGCAGATTTTCAGTGAGTCCGCCGCCGGTAATGTGCGCCAGCGCGTGAACCGGTAGTTTGCGCATCAACTCGAGCAACGGTTTCACATAGATGCGCGTCGGTTGCATCAGCCAATCGGCGATTGACACGCCATCGAGCGTTGTCTCCAGCGCGCCGGGCAGCGTATCCAGAATGGCGCGAATCAGTGAATAGCCATTCGAATGCGGCCCGCTGGAGGCTAATCCGAGAATCACATCGCCGGCTGCCACGCGTGAGCCGTCCAACAGATCCCGCTTGTTGACCGCGCCGACGGCAAAGCCGGCCAGATCATAGTCACCGGGCGAGTACATACCCGGCATTTCGGCCGTTTCGCCGCCGATCAGTGCACAGCCGGCTTGTTCGCAGCCGTCCGCGATACCATGAATGACGTGCGCAGCAAGCGCTTCATCCAGCGCACCTGTTGCGAAATAGTCAAGAAAAAACAGCGGTTCGGCGCCGCTGACAATGATGTCATTGACGCACATTGCGACGAGATCAATGCCGATGCCGGCGTGTTGACCTGTCGTGCGCGCGAGCATCAGTTTGGTGCCGACACCGTCGGTACCCGACACCAGTACCGGCTCATCGAAACGCGCCAGATCCAGCGCGAACAGGCCGCCAAAGCCGCCCAGCCCACCCATGACTTCGGGTCTGTGGGTACGCTTGACCCGAGCACCAATGGATTCAACCAGACGGTTACCGGCATCAATGTCGACGCCGGCGTCTTTATAGGTCAGCGGCTTGTTTGCAGGTGATTTACTCATCGGCGAATTATTTCACAGCGTGACGCGACTGCGATAGCCGATATAATCATGGCATGAACGCAAAACTCGAGAAAACGCACCGGTTGATCGTCGCTTGCCTGCTGATGCTTGCCGCTGCGGCCGCCAGTGCCGTGCCGATGTCGGACTTGTACACAGCGGAGGTGAACTACGATGCGCAACGCCGCGATGGGCGTGAGCGCGCCTACGCCGAAGCGTTAACGACGGTGTTGCGTCGCGTGACGCCCAATGTCGCCGAGGCGCGCGGCATCGCAGCGTTCGCTCAGCCAGGTCAGTTTGTGCTGGGTTTCCGCGAAGCAGGCGATCAGCGCATGTGGGTGACGCTGGATGGCGTTGCGATCAGCGCCGAATTGCAGGGCGCAGGTTTGCCGGTCTGGGGCAGTGATCGACCGCTGACACTGGTTTGGCTGGCCGTTGAGCGCGCTAATGGCGAGCGCGAAATCGTTGCGCTGGACGGGTCGACAGATTCGCCGGATCCGCTGCTGCTCGGCATTCGTGCCGCGCTGGTCTCCTCGGCGTCGGCGCAGGGCGTACCGGTCAGTTTGCCGGTGCTTGATGCGCGTGATCGCGAAGCCGTGCAAGACAGTGACATCTGGGGCGGTTTCACCGACATCGTGGTGGCGGCGTCGCGTCGCTATCGCGCCGACAGTGTGCTGATCGGGCGGATCCGCGCATCACAACCGACGGACGTGCGCTGGCGCTGGGCATTTGCTGGCGAGTCGGAGCAGTTTCGCGGTGATATTGGCACAGCCGTCGGACGGGTCGCGCGGCGCCTGCTCGACCAATTTGCCAGCAGCCCGGGCGGCTCGCTGGGTGTCACGCTGCATGTCGTAGGCATCGACGGCATGAAAGGATTTGCGACGATCAGTCGGTTACTGGGTTCCCAAAGTTTGATCGAGCGCGCGGACGTTATTGCGATGCGCGCCGATGCTGCGGTGTTTCGCATTGATGCGCTAACGAGCCGCGATCGCCTGGCAGCACTGCTTGAGCGCATCAATCTAGAAACAATCAGTCCGCCAGCAGCGGCGCTGTCAATCGACGATCCGTTTGCGAACGCTGATTTGCATGTGCGCATGAACGCCGATTCAGGATCGTTGCGCCGCTGATGCACGTTGCATTGGCATTGCGGTGGATTCCCAATGCAATTTCGCTGTTGCGGATTGCGATGGTACCGCTCGTCATTGCGTCGATCGCGACCGAGCGCTATTCGCTGGCGGCTGGCTTGTTTTTCGTTGCGGGCTTTTCCGATGGCATCGATGGTTTCCTTGCGCGCCGTTTCGGTTGGCATACGGAATTGGGTGCCATTCTTGACCCTATTGCTGACAAGTTATTGTTGATTGGTACCTTCATCATGCTGGCCTGGGTGGGTATCGTGCCGGCGTGGCTGGCAGTCGCTATCATCGCCCGTGATGTGGTCATCATGAGTGGTGCGATCGCCTACCACTTTTTGCACGGCGATCTGGAAGGCAAGCCGTCGCTCATCAGCAAACTCAATACTGCACTGTTATTGCTGTATGTGATCTTTGTGTTGCTGAGCGCCGCCGCTTTGCTGCCAGCAGCGATTGCGCAGCATCCAAGTTTGCACACCGTACTGCCTATGGTGCTGGTAGTGACTTTGGTGGTGAGTACATTGGGCTATATGCGCGAGTGGATACGTCGCGCGCGGGAGCATCAACAATGAATCTGCAATTGCGCAGCTACTGGTTGGCGGGCACGGTCGTCGCCGGGGTCTTGCTGTATCTGTTAGCGCCGGTTTTGACGCCATTTATCGCGGCTGCGCTGCTCGCCTATGTTGGCGATCCGCTGGCAGATCGGCTGCAAGCCATGAAGATGCCACGGCCGTTTGCTGTGCTTGTCGTATTCCTGCTGACGTTCCTCGTGCTCACCGGGCTTGTCCTGTTGTTGGTGCCGCTCGTACGCAGCCAGGCCACGGCACTGCTGGACGTGTTGCCACGCTACATCGAGTTACTTGAGCAGCGCGTGTGGCCGCATATTGCCGCCTACGTGCAACCGGAGGGCGACAACACCGAGCTCGGGCTGACGGCCATTATCGAGCAGTTCGGCGCCACGGCCGGTACGATTGGGTCGGGTTTGTGGTCATCCATTACGCGCTCCGGCAGCGCATTGCTTACCTGGGTCGTCAACCTTGCGTTGATTCCGATCCTGACGTTTTATCTGCTGCGCGACTGGGACACGATCATCGCGCGTCTGGGGGCATTGGTGCCGAGCGCCAGCCGGCCGGCGGTGTTGGAGCTTGCCAAACAAACGGACGATACGCTGGCGGCATTTCTGCGTGGTCAGCTGATGGTGATGATTGGCCTTGCTGTGATGTACACCGTTGGCTTGTCGCTGATTGGCCTGCAGTTTGCGTTGGCAATCGGCGTTGTCGCCGGACTAGTCAGCTTTGTACCGTATCTCGGACTGATCTTTGGTATCGGCCTGGCCGGGCTGACGGCAATCAATGCGCCTGATGGCGGTCCGCTGCTGTTGCTATTGGTGGTCGGTGTATTCACTGCAGCACAATTCATCGAAGGCTCGGTGCTGACTCCCAAACTGGTGGGCGACCAGATTGGTTTACATCCGGTATTGGTGATTTTTGCCGTGATGGCATTCGGGCAATTGTTTGGGTTTTTCGGCATCCTGCTGGCGCTGCCGGCTGCGGCAGTAATCGCTGTGTTCGTGCGCTATGCCTACAACAATTATCTGCGTGAGCACCCTGAAGCGCTGGAGTTCATTGAGGCGCGCGACAGCACGCATGATGCGTCCGCCGATACAGAAGTTGATGAGGCGAACAAGGGCAGTGACTGAGGGTTCGCGGCAGCTGCCGCTTGCAGTGACGCTCGACGTCGAGGCGCGTTTCGATACCTACTACAGCGCCGGCAACACGGATGCGATCGCAGCGCTGCAGATGTTGCCATCGCCGGGTGTGTGGTTAGCGTCGCCTACCTCGTGTGGCCGCAGTCACTTGTTGCAGGCAGTCGTTGCTGCTGCGCCAGCGAATGCGGCCTGGTATTTGCCGTTGTCGAAAGAGATGCCCGCACAATCGATAGCCGGTCTTGCGCCTGATGCCATTGTCTGTCTAGATGACGTGGATCAGGTGGCAGGAAATGCCGACTGGGAGCAGGCGCTGTTTGCGCTGTACGAATCGCAATTGGCGGGCGGTGGTCGCCTCGTGATCAGTGCGTCGCGCCGGCCGGATCAAACTGGCTTCGCACTACCGGACCTTGTAAGCCGATTCACGTCGCTAGCACTCTACCGCCTGCAGCCGCTGGATGATGCGGCGCTGATCCGCGCATTGCAGTTGCGCGCGCGCTACCGGGGACTGGAGCTGCCAGACGCCGCCGCCCATTTTCTGTTGAAGCGCCTGCCGCGCGAACCACGTGCGTTGTTTGCCTGGCTTGCGCGTCTGGATGAGGCAGCCCTGTCGGCTAAACGCGGGTTGACGCTGCCGTTCGTGCGCGACACGCTAAATCGCTTGCTGGCAGAATCCGAAGCCTGAGCGATGCTAAGGCTCATCCGGTTTTGGCGGAGCCGGCATGGTGCGCACGCCGGGTATCAGCAAGAAAAATGCGGCCAGCGCAACGATTGATAGCGCTGCGGCCGTACCAAAACTGCCAGGATTGGCGATAACGTCCATCAACCCGAGTGAGGCGTAACCGATCGTTGCGAGCAGTGCCAGCAAAAATGCGTTGCGCGTTGGTTTCAGCAATCCGGGCAACAGGGCAACAAACGGCACCAACAGAATTAGCCACGCCCACAGGGCTATTGAGGCGCCGGCATCCCATAGCCAAACGCCTGTCATGACCATCAGTGCAAACCACGACGCGATGCCGATGCCGCGTCTGCGTGCCGCTGTCAGCATCAGTCGGCGAGTCGCGCGGCGATTTGTGCAACGCGCCTGCCATGCGCATGCGCCAGCGCGCGCTCCTCGGCACTGAGCTCGCCCGCGCGCTCTGCACCGGATACCTGACTGGCACCGTACGGCGTGCCGCCATAGTCTGTCGTGGTCAGTTCGGACTCGCTGTAGGGGATACCGGTGATCAGCATGCCATGGTGCAACAGCGGGATCGCCATGCTGAGCAGCGTTGACTCCTGGCCACCATGCATTGATGTTGAGGACGTAAACACACCACCTGGCTTGCCGCTGAGCGCGCCTGACAGCCATTCGCCGCTGGTGCCGTCGAGGAAATACTTCAGAGCCGCGGCCATGTTGCCGAATCGGGTTGGGCTGCCGATGAGCAGCCCGGCACAGTCGATGAGCTCCTGACGACTGACGTACGGCGCGCCTGCTTCCGGCACGGCCGACATAGACTTTTCGCTCTTTGCCGAGACCGGTGGCACAGTGCGCAGCCAGGCTTCGGCATTGTTGACGGAATCGACCCCGCGACAGATCTCACGTGCCAGCGCTTCGGTCGAGCCATGCAAGGAATAGTAGATAACGAGGATTGGATGCATGGCGCGCAGTATGCCAGCAAAGCGCGCGGTTGTGGCAAGCGGCTCGTGCGCTTGACGCTTGGCATTGTCACTTGCTAGCTTCTGCTGCCATGGACAACGCATTAGCTATCCGCAGGGTCATGCTGGGAGGGGTGCTGGCACTTGTGCTTGGTGCCTGCGCGTCGGTATCGCCACCTGTTCAGGAAATGAGCGATGCGCGTCAGGCGATCGCGGCAGCCCGCGAAGCCGACGCTGGCAAGTATGCGCCAGCGCAATTGACCAAGGCCGCAGAGTCTGTGCGCAGCGCCGAAAGACACATTGAACGCCATGCGTACGCTGCCGCGCGGCGCGATGCTGAGACTGCAAAATCGTTAGCCACCGAGGCCAGACTGGTGGCCGAAGCGCAGTCGCTTAAGCAGCCGCGGGACACGGAGCGACCGCTCAAATAGCTCTTCGGTGACGCGCTAGCTTTGATGCCAGCGTCGGCGTAACCGATCCAGAACCTTACCCGAATAGCGGCGGCTGCCAAGGCTGCCGTTGTACCGCGCGAGCGCGCGATGCAGATCACCCTTCTCGCGGTCGTAGTAGTGGCGCAGGATCGTACAGCCCATGCGCAGGTTGGTATCGATGTCAAAAAGACTGTCGTCCGGTTTGCCGATTTCATCCAGCCAGAACGGCATGACCTGCATCAAGCCGCGCGCACCAGCATAGGAAATGGCAAAACGATCGAAGTTGCTTTCGATCTCGATAACGGCCAGTACCAGCTCCGGTGGCAGGTCGACCCGTTTGGCCTCGCGATGCACACCGCGCAAAATCTGGATGCGCTCTTGCTGGTCCTCGACGCGCTTGCCCAGCCGCGCCGACATGTCTTTGAGCCACACCTCGGCGTCGAAACGGTCGTTGAACGTTGTGGCTTGTTCTGCCGCGAGCCGCAGCGCCTGCGCCAGTTCGGCATCGGGTTGCGTCGACTTGGCTGCCTGCGCGCTGGCGCAGGACAGCCAAAACAACACAAGGACAGTGGCAGCCGATCGGTACATACCGTTACGTTAAATCAGCCGATGCCAATTCGCTTGAGAACTTCATCACGCTTCAGCATTTCGTTGCTTTCTGCGCGCCGTGCCCGATATTCAAACAAACCGTCTTTCAGGCCGCGATCGCCAATGACAATGCGATGCGGAATCCCGATCAATTCGGCGTCGGCAAACTTGATGCCGGGGCGTGCCTCGCGGTCGTCGAGCAATACTTCGATGCCGGCGTCTTGCAACTCGTCATACAACGCGTCCGCCGCTTGCGCGACTGGCGCCGAACGATGACCGTTGATCGGCACAATGACGACCTGCCATGGCGCCAGCGGCTCAGGCCAGATAATGCCGTTCTCATCATGATTCTGTTCGATGGCGGCAGCGACGACGCGCGTGATACCGATGCCGTAGCAGCCCATCGTAATCGCCAGCGGTTGGCCATCCTCGCCTTGCACGGTCGCGCCGAGCGCTTCGGAGTACTTGGTGCCCAACTGAAAAATGTGTCCGACTTCAATGCCGCGCGCAATCGACAACGTGCCGGCGTCGGGCGATGGATCGCCGGCGACGACATTGCGTAAGTCGAGCGATTGCGGTGCCGGTAAGTCGCGGTCCCAGTTGACGCCGGTCAGATGCACGTGCTTTTCGTTGCCGCCACAGGCGAAGTCGGCCAGGGCCGCCGCCGCATGGTCCACCAGCACGGTGATTTGCAGACCCACCGGCCCGACTGATCCGGGCGGTGCGCCGGTAGCCGCAACAATAGCGGCAGGTTCTGCCATCTTCAGCGGCACGGCAACTTCGGGTCGCGCCGATGCTTTCACGGCGTTGAGCTCATGGTCACCCCGCAAGACGATGGCGACAGGGCCGTCGACACCATCCACAATCAGCGTCTTGACCATTTGGTCGGCGCGCATCGACAGCGCGTTGGCGGCATCCTCAATGCTTTTGACGCCAGGCGTATCCACGCGCTGCAGGTTCTGCGTGGCGGCCGGTGGTGCGGCCAGCGCCACCGTTGGTGTCAGCTCAACGTTCGCCGCGTAACCATGTGCATCGTCATAGGCAATGGCGTCTTCGCCCGAGTCGGCGAGCACGTGAAATTCCTGCGAGCGCGCACCGCCGATTTCGCCGCTGTCGGCATCGACCTTGCGAAACTTCAGCCCCATGCGCGTAAACGCACGGTCATACGCACCGGCCATGTCTTCGTAGCTCGACTCAAGCGACGCCTCGTCCAGATTGAATGAGTACGCATCCTTCATGATGAACTCGCGCGAGCGCATGACGCCAAAGCGCGGTCGAATCTCATCGCGAAACTTGGTTTGCACCTGATACCAGGTCACCGGCAGGTCCTTGTACGAGCGCAACGCGCGGCGCGCAACGTCGGTGATCACTTCCTCGTGCGTCGGACCGACGCAGTACTCGCGCTCATGCCGATCGCGCATGCGCAACAGCAACGGGCCGTATTGCTGCCAGCGACCGGACTCTTCCCACAATTCGGCCGGCTGCACCGACGGCATCAGCAGCTCCAGTGCGTCGATCCGGTTCATCTCCTCGCGCACGATAGCCTCAACTTTACGCAATACGCGAAGGCCAAGCGGCATCCACGTGAAAATGCCGGAAGTCAGACGGCGGATCATGCCGGTACGCAGCATTAGTTTGTGACTGATCACTTCTGCCTCACTCGGGTCTTCCTTGAGTGTGTGAAGCGGGAATCGGGATACTTTCATGGTGGTTTCACGTCGGCTGGTTGCGTGCGCATTGTAACGGCAGACGCGTTGCGCGGTACACTAAGCGCATGCAACGCCACTCCGCCTACGCGCGCGAAGGCTTCTGGCTTTTCGTTGTCTGCGCCCTGATTGCTGTTCTATTGGCCAAGTTCGTCAGCCCGTGGCTGGCGCTGATTATGCTTGTGCCGCTGGGTCTGCTGATGGCGTTATTCCAGGATCCGCGCCGCGAAATACCACTCAAACCGCTCGCCGCGCTATCGCCGGTCGATGGCACCGTGCTGGATGTTGGCCTGTGTCGGTCCGGATTGCTGGATCGGCAGTCGTTGCGCATCCGCATCAAGGTGAACCCTTTGGGTGCTTACACGGTGCGGGCTCCGGTGGAGGGCAAAATACTGGATCCGCGCGACAATGCGGCGGAGGGCTCGAAACTGACCGGGCGCGGCGGCATGTGGTTGCGCTCGGACGAGGGCGACGACGTTGTAGTTGCGTTCGTCGGCCGCGGTTGGCTCGGTGTGCCAAAGTCGTTCCGCCGTTACGGCGAGCGTGTCGGGCACGGTCATCGCTGCGCGTTTTTGCGTCTGGCGCCGGTCTGCGAGGTCTATTTGCCGGAAAGCGCGTTGCCGCGGGTTGAGCAAGGTGACTACGTGCAGGCAGCGTTAACACCGCTGGCGAAATTCCGGCGCGAGGAGCCGTAGCCGCGATCCTGTGGTGTGACGCTCGCGCGTTGGTCGCGCCGGATTCTGTCCTGCAGCTTGCCAGCCGCGTCGGTGGCGGGCGTTGACCAGCGTTTGTCGCGGTCCGCAGCGGGGTAATGGCCATGGCGTGTCTAACAGGCTTCGTGGCAAACTGCAGGCGTAATGAATGAGTCTAATAACGCCAAGACCGCACGTCGGCCGCGACGGCGCGGCATCTACCTGTTGCCTAATCTGCTGACAACGCTTGCGTTGTTTGCCGGCTTCTATGCAATCGTTGCCGCCATTGACGGCAGTTTTGCCAGCGCCGGGGTTGCCGTATTTGTTGCAATGGCGATGGACGGGCTCGATGGGCGTGTGGCGCGTTTGACTAGTACGCAATCGGATTTTGGCAAGGAGTACGACAGCCTGTCCGACATGGTCAGTTTCGGACTGGCGCCGGCCGTTGTCGTCTATCAATGGGGCGTGGCTCGCCTGACTGAGTACTCCATTGCGTGGGGACGGGTAGGCTGGCTGGTTGCCTTTTTGTTCGCCGTTGCCGCCGCACTGCGGCTTGCGCGCTTCAACTCGGCGCCGCCTGATACCGGCAAGGACTGGTTTCA
>JBCBDU010000024.1:0-50734 GCA_038529355.1 Pseudomonadota bacterium | reverse complement strand
GTGACAGCAATGGCGATGGTGTTGCCAATTTTGGCGAAGACGAGTTCGTTGAAATTGTCAACACGACAGGTCAGCCGCTAGATGTTTCCGGCTGGTTATTGGCAGATGGTTTCGATACGCGGCACGTGTTCCCGGCGGGCAGTGTCATTGCTGACGGCTGCGCGCTGGTCGTATTTGGCGGTGGCGAGCCGACCGGTGCATTCGGTGGTGCGCTCGTGCAGACGGCATCCTCGGGCTCGTTAGGCCTGAATAATGGCGGTGATACGGTCACGTTGAATACCGGCGCGACAGATGCGGCGCGCGTTGAATATGGCGGTGAAGGTGGCGCAAACCAGTCGCTGACACGCAGCCCCGATATCAGTGGCGATTTTGCGCAACACCTGTCGGTCAGCGCAGCGCGCTTCTCGCCTGGCACTGCCGCTGATGGCAGCACGTTTGCCGGTTGCGATGCACCGGTACAGGTAGTCACGATTGCACAAGTACAGGGCAGTGGCGCAAGTTCGCCATTCGCTGGTCAGAATGTCGTCGTTGAGGGTGTTGTGACCGGTGATCTGCAAGATTCAGATGCGGACGAGCAAAACTCGATTCGCGGCTTCTATGTGCAATCGGCGGTTGCGGACAGCGATCCGGAAACTTCAGAAGGTATCTATGTCTTCGATGGCCCGTCGCCCGCAGTAGATGTTGCCGTTGGCGATATCGTGCGCGTCAGTGGCGCGGCCACAGAGTTCTTTGGCGAAACGCAAATCTCCGCGTCATCGGTCGAGATCATTGGTAGCGGTGGCAGCATTGCGCCGGTGACGGTCACACTGCCGGTCGCGAATGTGGTGCTGGGTGATGATGGCGAGTACATCGCGGACCTTGAGCGTTACGAGGGCATGCTGGTGACCATCACGACACCGCTGACCGTTACGGATGTGTTTAACCTTGACCGGTTCGGCGAGCTGCTGCTGGTTGCCGGAGAGCGACCGTTGCAGTTCACCAATACGAACGCACCGGATGCGGCAGGCCTGGATGCGTATCTGCAGGCACTGGGTGCCCGCAGCATCATGCTTGACGACGGTCTGACCGTACAAAACCCGGATCCGATTCGCTATCCGGCGCCTGGTCTGCCGAATGCTACCGACGACTCGGTGCGCACAGGTGATGGCGTGCTGGGCGTTACGGGTAACGTACGGTTCAGTCGTGGCAGTGGCGGTTCTGGTGATGCCCTGTACCGCATCATGCCAACCGTAGAGCCGGTGTTCGTTAACAACAATCCGCGTCAACAGACACCGCCGCCGGTCGGCGGATCGCTGCGTGTTGTCAGCGCAAACGTGTTGAACTACTTCACGACCATTGACTTGCCGGGCGCAACTTGCGGGCCGAGCCTGATTGGCTGCCGCGGCGCAGACTCTGACATCGAATTTGAGCGCCAGCAGCAAAAACTCGTGACGCAGTTGCTCGCCCTCGATGCCGACGTAATCGGCTTGATCGAAGTTGAGAACAACCCACAAGAGTCACTGGCCTCGCTGGTTGATGCAATGAATGCAGCGCTGGGTGAGACGCAATACGCGTTCCTTGATACCGGCACCATTGGCGGTGACGCGATCAAGGTCGGTTTCGTTTACCGCGCAGCCAAAGTCGCGCCGACGGGCCCGTTCGCTGTGCTCGATTCGAGTGTGGATCCGCGTTTCATTGACAATCGCAATCGTCCGGTCCTGGCGCAAACCTTCCGCGAAATTGCGACCGCGGGCACGCTGACAATTGCCGTCAACCATCTGAAGTCGAAAGGCTCGTCATGCGACGACACCGGCGACTTTGATCTGGGCGATGGTCAGGGCAACTGTAACCTGACACGCACGTTGGCGGCTCAGGCGACGGTAGACTGGCTGGCGACGGATCCAACGGGTAGCGGCGATGCTGACATCCTTGTCATTGGCGATTTCAACGCTTATCTGCTCGAGGATCCCATCAACGCCTATCGCGACGCTGGCTATACAAACCTGCTCGATGATCTGGCGCCAGAGGATGCTTATACGCTGAACTTTGACCGCCAGTCGGGTGCACTCGATCACGCGATCGCGACGGCATCAATGCTGCCGCAAATTGCCGGTGTATCGATCTGGCACATCAATACCGATGAGGCGGATGCGATTGATTACAACCTGAACTTCGGGCGCAATCCGGATATCTTCAACGGCACGCTGGCACAACGCGGATCGGATCACGATCCGGTACTGGTGGGCTTGTCGCTGGTCGGCGATCTGGACGGAGACGGTGTCAACAACGCCGACGATGTGTGTCCTGCTACGGCAATACCGGAAGCCGCGCCGACGTCAGGTCAGCTGCGTAAATACCGGTGGGCTTTGGTCGATGCGGATAACATCTTCGACACACCGAAGGACAGCGGACTGAGTTTCACGACGCAGGACACGGCCGGTTGTTCGTGCACGCAGATTGTCGAGCGTCTGTCACTTGCCGCTGGTCAACTGCGCCAGGGTTGTACGACCCGTGTGTTGCAAAAATGGATTGGCCAATTGGACTAATTGTTCCGGTCAGGCTGTATTGTCAAAGCCGGGGCACTGCAAGGTGTCCCGGCTTTTTAGTGTCACTACGCAAGCAGCGCGCTACGTGTCGGGCACAGATGGTCGGCACTATGTCGTTGAGAGGATCGGTGCTGCAGCGCCGTACAGCCGTCTGCGACAGTTTAGCCGGCAGGTTTTTGCGCGGCGTCGCGCTCCATCCGTGCCACTTCAATCTCGCTCAGCATCGGCACTTGCACGCTGATCACGCGGTTGCGACCCTGATCCTTCGCGGCGTACAACGCGTTGTCGCCGCGCCGCAACCAGTCATCAAAAGTCTCGCCGTTACGTAGCTGCGCGACGCCTACCGAGATAGTAATCGGATAGTCTTCAGCGAGCCGCGCCGCTTCAACGAGAACGCGCAAGTCTTCGCCCAGAGCTTCTGCGGCTTCCTCGTCCAGCCTTTGTGACAACACGGCGAATTCCTCGCCGCCAATACGGAACACGCTATCCGTGGAACGGATGCGCTGCTTGATCACGCGCACCAGCCCGATGAGCACCTGGTCGCCGGCGGCATGACCAAACTTGTCGTTAACGCGTTTGAAGTGATCCAGGTCGATCATCAGTATCGATGCGGTAACCGGCTCACGCCGGTGTTGGGCAATGATCTCATCCAGCTTGGCCGACAGTGCGCGACGGTTGCTGGCACCGGTCAGAGGATCCTTGGTTGCCAGTCTCACGAGCTGATCGCGCTGGTTAGCGGTTTGTTTTGAGAACGCGTACGAAAACGCGATCGTCAGCACGATCGTTGACAGCGTCGTCATCAGAGTCATCGTATCGTTGCCCGTTAACAGCTTCGGAAGCAGCATCGTGAGCGCGACGGCGCAGGCAAACAGCGCCCGTGTCGGCGTGAGCAAGTAGAACACGATCAAAACTGTTGGGAACGTCCAAAAGACTTGCGAGACGCCTTTGATATAGACGGTGCCGACAATTGCGCCGACGCTCAGCGCGCACACGGCAATGCTGGCAAATTCGGTCTTGTGCGTACGAAAGACATAGCTTGAGATCAACAATAAAGAGACCACGAGCGACAGGTCGAGCGCGCCCAGCAGCCATTCACCCTGCATCAATCGGGTGATCGCGAATGGGAAGACGGCGAAAGAGCCAGCCATGGTCATGGCCAACAGAATCAGCTCTTCTGTCTTACGTGCGGTCGAGTGTGGCATGTTTCCCCTCTTGCCATTGCAGCCGCTAGCCAGGTTCAGCGTAGCGCAAATTTGTCTGTACCCTCAAATTGTGTCGTCGGACATGCGATTATCCCGGCAGTGCAAGTATTTCTTTTTATACATAATATTGATCGCGTGTAACGATCGACTGACAGGGTTCGTTTTATGGTTCAGTTCAGCGATATAGAGGCGGCGGCAAGGCGTCTGTCCGGGATTGCCAATCGCACGCCGCTATTGCGGTTTGCCGATCTCGACGCGCGTGTTGCGGGGCATGTGTGGCTCAAGGCCGAATCCATGCAACGCATGGGGTCTTTCAAGATCCGTGGCGCCTATAACGCCATCGCGCAATTGTCAGCCGAACAGCGCGCGGCCGGCATCGTGGCGTGGTCGTCGGGTAATCACGCACAAGGCGTCGCGCTAGCCGCACACCTGTTCAAAAGTCAGGCGCACATCGTCATGCCGCACGATGCGCCGGCTGACAAACGTGCTGCTGTCGATCGTCTTGGTGCGCAGATCATTGGCTATGACCGCTATGCACAGGATCGTGAGGTGATTGCGACCGAGCTGGCAACGCGTCTCGGCGCGCCGCTGATTCCCTCATATGATCATCCGGCGGTTATCGCAGGGCAGGGCACTACCGGCCTTGAGGTTTTTTCTGACCCGCTGTTTAAGCACGACAAACCCGAGCAGATTCTGGTGTGTTGCGGTGGCGGCGGGCTGGTCGCGGGCATTGGCCTGGCTGCCGGCACGCTGGCGCCGGATTGCGCCGTACTGGCCGTCGAACCTGACACCGCCGACGATACGCGTCGCTCGCTGGCGTCCGGTCAGCGCGAGCACAATGCGCCCGACGCAACGTCGATTTGCGATGCATTGCTGACGCCAACGCCTGGGCGCCTGACGTTTCCGATGAATCAGCGTCAACTTGCCGACGTCCTGACAGTGTCGGAGGAAGAGGTGCTGTTTGCGGTCGGCTATGCGCGCCGCGTGTTGCACGTAATCGTCGAGCCGGGCGGTGCGGTCGCGCTTGCCGCTTTGCTTGCAGGAAAAGTGGCGACCCGGGGTATGCGCACCGTGGCCATACTATCCGGTGGCAATATCGATGATGCTTTGCTCGATCGTGCCGTGCAGCACTACGACGCTACGTCAAAATGACTCGGTCTGCGTGACGTCTTTGTCGGCGTCCGGTTCGCGGCTGGCGATGTATTCACCGGTGATCATTTCGCTGTAACTTTGACCTGGGCCGACCATTGGGTAAACCGCGGCGTCGGTGTCGATGATGACTTCGAGAAAAGCCGGACCATCAAAATTCACGAACGCATCGATCACTGAGTCGATCGTATCCGGGTCGTCCAAGCGCTGTGCGAAACGGAAGCCATCTGCTTTCGCGGCACTGACGAAATCCTTACGATGTAACGACTTGTCGCTCGCTGACAGGCGACCCTTGTAATACAACTTCTGCCATTGCCGCACCATGCCGTCACCGTAGTTGTTCAACACGACAATCTTGATCGGCAGATCGTAGGTGGTCACCGTTTCGAGTTCGCCCAGATTCATGCGAATGCTGGCGTCGCCATCGATGTCAATAACCAGCTTGTCAGGTTGACCGAACTGCGCGCCAACGGCCGCCGGTACGCCGAATCCCATCGTGCCCATGCTGCCTGATGTGAGCCACAGGCGCGGTTCGCGAAAGTCGAAGTATTGCGCGGCCCACATTTGGTGTTGGCCGACGCCGGTCGTGATGATGGCACGGCCGTCCGTATGCTTGTTGATCGCCTCGATAATGGCCTGCGGCTGAATCTTGTCGCTGTTGCGATCAAAGTTCAGCGCGTGATGAGATTTCAAGTGCGCAATTTCAGCATGCCAGGTTGCGTAGCTCTTGTTGAACTCAATCCGCTCGGCGTAGTCGACGACCGCGCCAAGGTCGTTCGCCAAAACGCCGATGTGGTGCCACGACACGGCCTTGACCTTGTCGATCTCCGAGGCATCGACATCAAAATGGGCGATATGCCGTGCGTTCGGTGCAAAACGTTGCGGCACGCCTGCCACGCGATCGTCGAAACGTGCACCGGCGGCGATCAGGAAATCGCAGTCTTCAACGGCGTAATTCGCGAATGCCATGCCGTGCATGCCGAGCATGTGCAGTGACAAAGCATCGGTGCTGTCCACGGCGCCGATGCCCATCAGGGTCGTCGTAACCGGTATTTCGAAACGTTGTGCGAAACGGCGCAACGCATCGGCAGCGTTGCCGTTGATCACGCCACCGCCCGCGTAGATCAGCGGTCGCTCGGCTTGCGAAAGCAGTGTCAGAAAATTTTGGCAGGCTTCGTCGGTTAGTACATTGTCCGTCACACGCGTCAGGCGCTTGCGATAGCCGCTGATCGGCAGTCGGTTGCTGCCATCAAAAGTTCCGCTCCAGTTTTGTACGTCCTTCGGTACGTCGACGACGACCGGACCTGGTCGACCTGTGCGCGCCAGCTCGTAGGCGGTGCGCACGGTCGCCTCCAATCGCTCGGGATCGGTGACCAGGAAAACGTGTTTGGCCACCGAGCCCATCACGGCAGAAATCGGTGCCTCCTGAAATGCGTCAGTACCAATCGCAGCGGTTGGCACCTGGCCGCAGATAACGACCATCGGAATCGAATCGGCGGCGCAGTCACGCACTGGTGTAACCATGTTGGTCGCGCCTGGCCCCGACGTCACCATCACCGTGCCGACTTCGCCAGTCGCACGCGAATAGCCGGCTGCCATAAAGCCTGCACCTTGTTCGTTGGCAGGCACGATGAGCGGCAGTGCACCATCCCCGTTGGAACCGGTGTTGACCTGATTGAAGCGAAACACGGCGTCATAGGTTGGCAGGATTGCACCGCCGCTGTAGCCGAACACGACGCCGGCGTTTTCGTCAGCGATCACCTGCACAATCATCTCGGCGCCAGTCATCGTTTTGCCGTGCAGTGGGTGTGGGTGTTCGGGGGCAGCGTTCGCAGGTTTGGCGCTCATGAGTTCGATCTTTTGGAAACAGTTTCAGGTGACAGGGTTATTTTCGCTTTGGGGCAGTGTGTTGCATCGTTTTGTGCATTGCAATAGAGCAGGTGTTGCGACAACATCGCGTGCACGTGCTGCGATAAACGCAGGCGACTAACCAGGGAAGCAGCGGGCAATGCGACACGTCATTTCGGTACTGATGCAAAACGAGGTAGGTGCGTTAACGCGTCTGACCTGTTTGTTCTCCACCCGCGGCTACAACATTGAGTCGCTGAACGTGGCGCCGACCGAAGACCCGGCCATTTCACGGCTGACCGTGGTCACCAGCGGCTCGGATGCAGCCATCGATCAGATTACCAAACAGATGAGCAAACAGATCGACGTGGTCGACATGGTTGATATGACTCTTGGCGACCACTTCGAGCGTGAGCTCGTCCTGCTCAAGCTCGGTGTGCCTGACGGTGCCGTGGACGCTATCGCCGGGCATTGCGAAGCCGCCGGCGCTCGTGTGCTGGATGATGCGCAAGCGTCGTTCACTATCGAATACGCCGGCAGTACGTCGTCGGTGGATGCACTGGTGGCGCAGTTGCAGGTACAGGCGGAGATCATTGCTTTGGTGCGCAGCGGCAGTCTTGGCATCTCACACGGTTCGCGCATGCTCGACGGCGAAGTGACGCCGGCGGTTGCCGAGCGTCGTCGGGCTACCGATCGACGATGACCATGAGCGCTGAAGCAACGCTGTTGGGCGGTAGCCGATCGGTGGTCGTCAAGGTGGGCTCGTCGCTGATTATCGGCGAGCGGGCTGATAGTGACACGGACGCCTGCGTGCGGCAGCAATGGTTGCAATCACTGGCGGCGGACATCGCTGCGCTGTCGCACGCCGGCGCGCGTGTGGTTGTCGTCACGTCAGGTGCCGTGGCGTTGGGTCAGCCAGCGCTAGGCATTGCGCGCAATGACATGCAGCTCGCGCACAAACAGGCAGCGGCGGCAGCCGGGCAAGTGTTGTTGCTGCAGGCGTGGAAAGACGCGCTGGCCGCGCAAGGCGTGGGCGCGGCACAGGTACTGCTGACGCCCGGTGATACTGCCAATGCTGAGCGTTGCGCCAATGCCTGCGCAACGCTCGATGCATTGCATGCGAGCGGTCTGATTGCTGTTATCAATGAGAACGACACTGTTGCGACCGACGAGTTGCGCTACGGCGATAACGATCAGCTTGCAGCGCGTGTTGCCGCAATGACCGACGCACAGCTGCTGGTGTTACTCAGCGACGTAGAGGGTCTGTTCGATGTAGATCCACGAGCATCATCAGGCGCACAGCATATCCCGCACGTTGCCGATGTTGATCGGGCGCTGGCACAGATCGGCACGGACACGCATAGCACCTACGGTACCGGTGGCATGCGCAGCAAACTGCTGGCGGCACAGCTCGCCAGTGCGGCAGGCGTTGACACCGTTATTGCCAGTGGCATCGAAGCGCATCCATTGCAACGACTGCAGGAAGGGGCGCGCTGTACGCGGATTGCAGCAGCCCGCGCGAGTTCGGCGACGGCCGAATCGGCATGAGCACGTCTGCGGGGCAAATGCTGGCAATGGGCCGCGCCGCTCGCCTTGCGATGCAGCGACTGCAGCAGTCGGATGGCGCGATGCGCGCGGCGGCGATCGTCCACATCGCTACCGCGTTGCGGTCCGCGCAGGCGCAGATTCTGACAGCCAACGCGCTCGATGTTGCTGCCGCGAGCGCGGCAGGTTTGTCGGCGGCGATGATTGATCGTCTGACGCTGGATGCCATGCGGATTGACGCGATGGCTGCGGCTCTCGACGACATAGCAGGGTTGCCTGACCCGTTGGGTCGCGTGTTGGAATCACGTGCACGCCCGAACGGCTTGCAGATCGAGCGAATTAGCGTGCCGCTTGGCGTGATTGGCATCATTTATGAAAGCCGCCCGAACGTGACTGCCGATGCGGCTGCGATCTGCCTGAAGGCGGGCAACAGTGTCATCCTGCGAGGCGGCTCGGAGAGTGCTCGCTCGTCGCAAGCGATTGTTGGCATCGTTCGCAGTGCGTTGAGCGAGAGTGGTTTGCCACAAGACGCTGTGCAAATGGTACCGAGCCAGGATCGAGAATTGGTCGGTGAACTGTTGAGCGGCCTGGACGGTCAACTGGATGTGCTCGTACCACGCGGCGGCCGCAGCCTGGTCGAGCGGGTTCAGCGCGAGGCGCGGGTACCGGTCATTGGCCACCTCGAAGGTCTGTGCCATGTCTACGTGCACGCTGCGGCTGACGCGCAGATGGCGACCGATATCGTTGTGAACGCGAAAATGCGCCGCACTGGCATCTGCGGTGCGGCAGAAACGCTGTTGCTGGACGCGCAGCTGCCAGACACGACAATGGAGCGCATTCTTGATGCGTTGCACTCGGCGGGCTGTGCGTTGCGCGGTTGTTCCCGTACGCGAGCGAGGCACCCCGACGTCACTCCGGCCGAAGACTCAGATTGGTCTTGCGAATATCTGGACAGCATTATCAGTATCAAAATCGTCGACGGCATCGATGACGCCATTGAGCATATTCGCCGTTACGGCTCTGGTCATACTGAGTCGATCGTGACGGCAGATCACGCAGTCGCTGAACAATTCCTGGCGACGCTCGATAGCGCGATTGTCATGCATAATGCTTCGACGCAGTTTGCCGACGGCGGCGAGTTCGGCATGGGTGCCGAGATCGGTATTTCGACGAGCCGCATCCATGCGCGCGGCCCGGTTGGTGCCAACGAGTTGACCAGCTACAAATACGTTGTGCTTGGTAGCGGTCAGCTGCGGGCGTAGTCGCTGGCGTAGATCCACCAAACGTCCGTGCTTTGTGTAGATGCATAAAAACGCCGGTAGAACATAACGGAGCGCCGTCGATTGCTACGCTGCGTTCAATGACATGTGATTACAGATAATATGGAGACGGGCATCAAGATTTTGGGGATTGTGGCAGTTGCAGGATTGTTGCTGAGTTGTGCCCCTTCGAATAACCGGCTGACACCAACAGTGGAAGCGGAAACGGAGCGACAGGTACGGCACGCATTCAACGGGTTAGTCGATGCGTCCAAATCATTGGATACGTTACGATATCTTTCGTATGTTGATGCCGAGCATTTCGTCGGGCTGAACGCCAATGGCACTGTTTGGCGTTCGCGGGACGAGTTGTCGGGAAGTATCCAACAGGCTTTTGATTCGATTGCGCGCGTGACGTCACTCGATTTTACGACAGTAGAGATTTCCGTTATCGACGATCAGACTGCGGTGCTCGTAAACGAATATGAGCAGGCGCTACTGCTCAAAACTGGAGAGACACTACGGGTCGCTGGTGGCGGCGCTCAAGTCTGGTCACGCGCGACTGGTGACTGGAAGTTAGTCAGCATTTCAGCGAGCAATGCACCCTTGGCGCGTTAGGCACACACATCATATTGATGGGTTTTCCTGGCGATGTTGGTCAAACGCATGGAGTGACCTTTGCACTGCGAAGGCTTGCGTAGCGAGAGAAAGCGCGGCCAGAACAGACGGACACGCGATAGGAGGTGAGCGATGCAAAGACCTATTATCTTTTTTGATATAGCCGGCCCTGATGATGAGGCTTTGAGGCAGTTCTATGCCACCGTGTTCGACTGGCAAGCGGATCAAACCGGGCAGTTTTCAGTCTCAGTCGAGTCTCCGATCGACGCAGCGATCCGCAAGGATCCAGCAGAGAAGCGCATCTATATTGGCGTTGACGATGTGACTGCAACGCTTGAGCAAATCGAACTGTGCGGCGGCAGTGTTGATGCGCTGCGATTTGAAGTGCCGGGCGTTGTGGTTCTTGGTCTATTTCGCGACGTCGCGGGTAATCCGATGGGATTGGTCGAGATGGACGGCGAGCGCTTGCGGATTCCTTAGACTGATCACCCCAACGATCGCGCCACGCAAGCCGTGGGCAACCTGCGCCTGTTAGAAAGTTGACGGCTCACAGTGTCGCGCTCGATATTGAGCGTTCGTACCCTTCGCTAGCTACGCGATACAAACCGTCCCGGGCCAGCGTGCTCGCTCCATTGCTTGGGCGAGTAGGGCACGACTTCGGGTGAGTCACCGGCTTCGAGTCGCGCCTTGAGGCGAATCCAGAAGTCCGGTGTCAGCAGATCGCTGTGGTTCTCGAGAAAGGCCTCGCGTGCATCGTCGCGGAAACCGAGAAAGCGCACGAACTGTTCAGGGAAGATATCGTTCGGTCCGACATAAAACCACGCGCCCTGACGCATTTCGTCAACGTCATCTTCCGGTTCCGGCATGCGCCGGAAGTTACACTCTGTAACATGGCACAACTCGTCATAGTCGTAAAAAATCACCCGACCGTGACGCGTGACGCCAAAGTTTTTCAGCAGCAAATCGCCGGCAAAAATATTACTGAGCGCCAGATCGCGAATCGCCTGTCCATAGTCGATCGCGGCAGCCAATGCAGCTTCGGGTTCGGCTTCCTGCAGATACAGGTTCAACGGTGCAAGCCGGCGTTCGATGTAGCAATGCGCGACAATCAGTTTGCCGTCTTCAATGCGGCAGGTCTGCGCGCAGCCGTCGAGCAATGCCTCAAGCAATTCGGGCGTAAACCGGTCGGGATCAAATTCGAGGCTGCGAAACTCCTGTGCATCGACGAGCCTACCGGCGCGATCGTGTTTGAATACCAGACGGTATTTGTCCAGCACATCCTGGCGGGCAATGTCTTTGGGATAGGCAAAACGATCGCGAATCAATTTGAACACCACCGGAAAAGACGGCAGCGTGAACACTTCCATGACCATGCCTTTGTCGCCACGCGCGAATTCGAACAGATCCTGCGACTGACCAAGGTGCGCAACCATCGTGCGATAGCGTTCAGTCTTGCCCTGCTTGGCGCGCCCCAAAACGGTGTAGAGTTCGGCGATCGGCTTGTCGGGCAACACCGATTTGATGAACGCGATTGCGGCGCTGACGCGCGTGACATCGGCATGGAAGTAGCTGCGGGTAAACCCGAACAACATGCTGACATCATTTTTAGACAGGATTACGGCATCCACATCGATGCCTTCATCGGTGTTTTTTAGAGCGACAACGAGCGGTGATACCCAACCGTCACCATTGATGCGTCCGACCAGAAATGCGCGCGTGGAGCGATAGAACACGCTTTGCAAGAACTCAACGCTTTGCGCGTGCGCATCACCATGTCGATGCTCAGCGTAGGCTTCGACTTCGGCAGTAACATAGTCGATGCTGCGCTCGACATCACGGTAGCTGACTGTGAACGAGTAATCGGCCAACGCCTCATCGAACAGGTGGCGCAGTGAGCCACGGTTGCGATAGATGCGTCGCTGGATCTGATCGTCGGCGTATTGTGTCGGGGTAACGTCGGCAGCAATAAACTCGACATCAGCGTTGACGCCGACGGTTGCAAAGATACGGCGGGTAACGGAGTTGAAAAAAGTCTTGAAGAATTCGCTGTCCGGGTAGCGCTGGATCTGCAGCGCATACTCTTCGCGAATGGCGTGCCACAGCGCATTGGTCTGCTCTGTACCGTCGGTAATTTCGGTGATTTCAGTGACGGCTGCCGCGACGCACCGTTCGTACAAATCGATGCGTTCAACGGCATCAACCCGGCTCTCTGCCCACCGACGCTGTTCAAAGCGCCGTTTGGCGCGACGGGTGATTTGTCCGAAGCGCGTGTTGTAGTCTATAAAGGCGTCCCGCAAAGCGTGGGACGCCTCCATCACTAACGCCTTGGACAGTCGCGCCATCGAGCTACATGTGCTCGATCATCGCATCGGCGAATTCACTGCACTTGACCTCTGTCGCACCGTCCATCAAACGCGCGAAATCGTAGGTCACCGTCTTTTTCGCAATGGTTGCGTCCATCGCTGCGATGATCGCATCAGCCGCTTCGGTCCAGCCCATGTAGCGCAACATCATCTCGCCGGAGAGAATCAGTGAGCCCGGGTTAACCTTGTCGAGATTGGCATACTTGGGCGCCGTACCATGGGTCGCTTCGAATACTGCATGTCCGGTGTCATAGTTGACGTTGCCGCCCGGCGCAATGCCGATGCCGCCAACCTGTGCGGCAAGCGCGTCGGACAGGTAATCGCCATTCAGGTTCATCGTAGCGATAACGTCGAATTCTGCAGGCCGTGTCAGCACCTGCTGCAACGTGATGTCGGCAATGGCATCCTTGACGATAATCTTGCCGTCCGCGATTGCCTTATCCTGTTCCTCGTTCGCTGCCTTGCTACCGTGCTCGGCTTTGGTGCGATCGTACTGATCCCACGTGTAGGTCTTGTCGGCGTATTCGCGCTCAGCCAGTGCATAACCCCAGTTACGGAACGCACCTTCCGTGAACTTCATGATGTTGCCCTTATGGACAAACGTCAGACTCTTGCGGTTGTTCGCAATCGCGTATTCCAGCGCGGCGCGTACCAGGCGTTCGGTGCCTTCGCTGGAAATCGGTTTCAGGCCAACACCGCTGGTCGCCGGGAAACGAATCTTGCTGTATTCGGCGGGGAAATGCTCTTTGAGCAACTCGAGGAACCGCTCGTTCGGTTTGGAGCCTTGCTCAAACTCGATGCCGGCGTAAATGTCCTCGGTGTTTTCGCGGAAGATCACCATGTCGACTTCGCCGGGCGTGCGCACGGGCGATGGCACACCGTTGAACCAGCGCACCGGGCGCAAGCACACATACAGGTCGAGCATTTGCCGCAGCGCAACGTTCAGCGAACGGATACCGCCGCCAATCGGTGTCGTCAGCGGGCCCTTGATCGAGACCAGATAGTCGCGACAGGCTTGCACCGTCGAATCAGGCAGCCAGCTATTGTAGTGGTCGTTGGCTTTCTGGCCGGCAAAGATCTCCACCCACTCGATCTTGCGCTTGCCGCCGTAGCTTTTTGCCACAGCCGCATCAAGAACTCGCACGGTCGCACGCCAGATGTCAGGGCCGGTGCCGTCACCTTCGATAAACGGCACGATGGGCCGATCCGGCACTTGCAGTTTGCCGTTGCTGATGGTGATTTTTTCGCCGCCTTCCGGCGCTTTGATGATCGGTTCTGACATGTTGCACTCCGCATTGGTGCGCCTGCTGGCGCTTTTGGTCCCAGCCACGGATTATCCTTGATCCTGCGGCTGGCGGCCAGCCGCATTGAAAGTGCCTAGCCGGTATACTGCGCGCGATATGGCTATGTGCAGATATCTGATTCTCCTCGCTTTGGTGTTGCCCGCATGGGTTGCGGCCGGAGAGCCTGAGCGCCACTTCGAGGTGCCCGGCAGGCCAACCGTTGCTCTGGTGCTGTCAGGTGGTGGTGCGCGCGGCGCTGCGCATGTCGGCGTGATCCGGATGCTCGAAGAGCTGAAAGTCCCTGTAGACATGGTGATTGGCACCAGCATGGGCGCAGTCGTCGGCGGCCTGTACGCATCCGGGCTGGATGCAGATGCACTGGCACAGGTGATCCGGGATATCGATTGGGTCGATGCGTTCAACGATAATCCGCTGCGCAAGGACTTGACCTATCGGCGCAAACGCGACGATGACGATTTTCTGGTGCGCTTCGATCTGGGCGTGCGCGATGGCAACGTGCGATTCCCGAAAGGCATCATTCAGGCGCAGAAGCTCAATCTGTATTTGCGCGAATTGTCGTTGCCCGTTGCCGGCACGCGAGATTTTGATCAGTTGCCCACGCGTTTTCGTGCCGTAGCCGCGGATCTTGTCAGCGGCGATACGGTGGTGCTTGAGCGCGGCGACCTTGCGCTGGCGATGCGCGCCAGCATGTCAGCCCCCGGTGTGTTTGCGCCCGCGGAAGTCGAAGGGCGTACGTTAGTCGATGGTGGTATTGCGATGAATCTGCCGGTCGAAGTAGCGCGCGATTTAGGCGCGGACATCATTATCGCCGTCGATGTCGGTTTTCCGTTGCTCAGCGCTGATGAACTGACGTCTGCGGTCGCTGTGTCGAACCAGATGCTGACGATTTTGATAGAGCGCGAAACGCGCCACCAACGCGCCTTGCTAGGTGAGCATGATTTGCTGATCCAGCCCGATCTCGGCGAGCTTGGGTCAACGGATTTTCTGAAAACCGCGCAAGCTATTCAGACCGGCTATGTCAGTGCAGAGCAACAACAGGCGCGGCTGCGCTCATTGGCTGTCAGCGATGCTGACTACGAACGCTTTGCGCAACGTCGTGCGCGCAGTCGTGCCAGTTTGCCAACGCCGGCGTTTGTCGCGATCAATACGGATGTTGATATTTCGGACATCGTCATCTTGACTCGCATGGCAACGCAACCAGGGCAGCCGTTGTCGCTCGACGTGTTGCGTGAGGATCTTGCGCGCATCTACGGGCTCGGATTGTTCGAGCAGGTTGACTACCAATGGCAGCAGAGGGATGAGGAGCCGGGACTACAGATCAATGCCCGCGCTAAATCCTGGGGCCCCGGCTATTTGCGTTTTGGTCTGTCGCTGGAAGAAGACTTTGAGGGCTCCGGGTCTTTTTCGATGTCAGCGCGATATCTGCAAACGGCCATCAATCGCTTTGGCGCTGAATGGCGCACCAATTTCAGTTTTGGCACGAACACGCAGTTGCAAAGCGAGTTCTACCAGCCACTTAGCCGCAATCTTCGTTATTTCATCGCGCCCGTGGTTGACGTCTTTCAACGCAACGTTAATTTGTTCTCTGAAGATGATCGTCTGGCGCGCTATCGCTTGACCGCCGGTGAACTGGGGTTGTTTGTCGGCCGCGAGATCAGCAACGTTGCCGAAGTGCGCGCTGGTATTTTTCGTGGCACGGGTAACGCCAGCATCAAGGTCGGCGATCCATCGCTGCAACGACTGGATTTCAATAGCGGCGGTTACCGTCTGTCGCTCGGCTACGATACGTTGGATGACACGCTGTTTCCGTCCGAAGGTCAGCGGTTCGAATTCACGGCCAATCTGTCACGGCGCACGCTATCGGCGCCACGCAACTACGAGACCTTTCGTTCAACCTACGATATTTATCGTACGCGCGGCCGTCATACGCTGTCGTTCGGTTTGGATCTTGCGACAAACAGCGGCGCTGACGACATCATTGAAGAGAGCAATCTTGTGGGTGGTTTTCTGAATCTGTCAGGGCTGGACAGAGACGCGCTAGCCGGTCCGCACGCGGCGGTCGGTCGATTGGTTTACCAGCGGCGTACCGGGCGCCTGGCGGAGGGTCTGATCGACTGGCCGTTTTACATTGGTGGCTCGTTGGAGGCCGGCAATGTCTGGCAGAGTCGTGATGCGGTCAGTGGTGGCGACCTGATTTACAACGCCAGCCTGTTCCTGCGCTTTGATACGTTCTTGGGTCCGGTTTATTTCGCTTCTGGCTTTGGCGAAAGTGGCGAGACTTCGTTATACCTGTTCGTCGGCGCTTCCCCGAACTAGACCGGGTTATCAGCCCTCAGGGTCGATCCGCGTCAGAACAATGCTCGGGTCATCGCCGATCCGGTAAAACCCATGCCGTTTGCGCATTTCGCGCAACGCAACTTCGCGTTGATCGGCAGATTCAAACCAGTGCTCGCGACTCCAGTCGCCGCCAACCAGCAGGTTAAACGGATCGGTGGATGGTGCGCTGACCCGAATGCCCCAAGGCCTGGCGCCCAGCGCATCGTTCGGGTCAACAAGATTATGTGTATGACAGTGGCTGTCGGCCATTGCAGCGTACCTTCAGGTAACCAAAGAACCAAACCAACATGATATCAATGCTGGCGCTCAGATGTGCGCTTGCCGGTCACTGTTTGCCGCGATCGGCAGCGCCCTCGCGATCAGACCAATTCAGCAGTCGGCGGGTCACAAACAGATACACAGGTTTGACGGTGCGCATCCAGATGCGGCTGGCGAGTCCGGGCGTTGCCAAAATCTGACGCTCACGCGCAGTCAACGCGTCCGGCAGATACGTACGCTTGTGTTTCAGAAAGTGGCGCAAATCCTCGCGCGCCTGGCGGCGGAACGAGGCGGTACGGGTTGCGAACACGCGCGCCAACTGGAAGTCGACGATGGCTGCGCTGCCGTCTGGTCGCACGAGCCAGTTGGGTTCTTTTGCTAGATCGTTATGCGTGACGTTCAACCGGTGAAGTCGTCGCAGTCGCGCAAATGCATCCTTGAAATAGGTGCGCTGGCGCGGCTTCGCCACGTACATGGGCTCACCCGGCACAAAAGAGCGGGTGAGCGATGTCGCGCCAACGCTATGCAATTGCACGAAACCATCCTGACTGTGCACGGCACCCAGCGCGCGCGCCTCGCGACGCATGAGCCATGCAGCGGTAGGCCTTGACCACCACGGTGCTGCGGCAATGTCGCGTTCGATGATGCGCACCTCGCCACGTGTGACCAGATAGACGGCACCAAACGTATCGCGCTTCAACAATTGTCGGGATTGTGTGGCCACGTCGCAATGATAGCGCAATGCGGTTTGTGACCACGACATTGTTGGGGCGCCGGCGATCGCGCTGTTAATATCGGGTGATGAATGGTGCGACACCTACACCCACTGGCGGCACAACGCGTACGGCGCGACTGACCTTCTTCAGCGTCAGTGGTCCGTTGCCGCCGGATCGTCCCGGCTACATCGAGCGAACGGTCGACGATGTGGTGTTGCAGGCCATGCGCGATGGCCGCTTGTTGAACATTGTTGGGGCGCCACAGTCTGGCAAGACCAGTCTGATGTTGCGTTGCACGACGGTCCTTCGCAATGAAGACAACGGTCCGCTGGTTGCTTTTATTGATTTGCGCCAGCTCGCTGAACGCGACAGTACGCAGGACGTTGCACGCTGGTTCTATTCGATCGCCTATCGCATTGTGCGTCAGTTGCGTGCCAGTCTCGATTTGCAAACGTGGTGGGCCGATAACGCGATGCTGCCGCTACATTTGCGGCTGCTTGAGTTGTATCGCGAGCTGTTGCTGCTGTTTCCGGGGCGGGCGATCGTCATGTTGTTCGACGACGTACACCTGTTGAATGCACACGCGGATGGCGATGCCCTGTTGGCCAGTTTCAGAGCGTTGGCGGATGCGCGATCGGCTGATCCGACACTGAACCAAATCTCGATTGGTTTTTGCAGTGACGGTGCAGACCAGCTGGATCTGCGCGAATCTTCGCGCATGCCGTTTGGCGTGGCGCAAAACTGCGTCATAGAAAATCTGAGCTTGCAGCAGACACTGAGCTTATCGCCGGCGCTAGGGTTAGCACGCGACCAGGCCGAACTGGCGATGCAGCGTATTTACGACTGGGTAGCCGGCCATCCTGCGCTGACACAGACGCTTGCGGCGGACGTGGCTGCGTTGCCGGAGATCGGTAGCAATGTTGCCGAAACCGTTGATCAATTGGTGCAACAGCGCTTTGGCAGTGCCAGCCGCGCGACCGGTCATTCAGCGTTGGCCGCGATCGAGCGCGCGATCGTTCGCGCGCGCGAGCCGCTGCGCGAAGAGATGCTGATCACGCTGGGTCGCTTGGCCAAACGTGGACGGGTGTTGTTCGATCCGGCCGCGCGTGCGCATGACCGCCTGTTGGCGTTGGGCGCGGTGCAGCTGGCGCCGGATGGTTTCCTGATCGCAAGCAGCCGTTTGTTGCGCCGATTCCTGAACGCGGCCTGGGCTAATAAGCATTTGCCAACACGTATGGGTGGCGTCATCAAAGCGGCGGTTGTTATTGCGCTGTGCATTGCGCTGCCCGTTTGGTACCGGCTGCTATTGCCCAGACCGTACATGGCAGCGTTGATGGCACCGGACGCAACGCCTGCCGCGTTAGTTGAGACAACGGATCGTCTGTCGCTGTGGCCAGGTTATGCGCGACATGCACGGCGTGTCTTGAAGATGCGTATGCAGCAGTTGCTGGTTGACGTCGATACGTCGAGCGCTTTCGATGCACACATGGCGCCGCTGCGCGAGTCAGGCCGTTATGACGCGCTGGTGCGCGAGTGGTCGGCGCAATTCTGGCAAAGGCAATTACAGTCTGCGGAGCGCCGTGGCGAACGCGCCGCTGCGATTGATGCGCTCGTTCACCAGCTGGCTTTCGAGGATGCTGCGTCGCTGCGATCAAAGTTAGCTGCGCTGGTGGGCAACGACCTGCGGGCATTATCGAGCGTGCTACACACCGACGAGCCGTTCGATGACGTGTTCTATCGTCCGCTCGATAATGCGCTGCTAGTGCGAAGCGGCTTGCGCCTCGATGAATGGTTGCCCAAACAATCGCGTCGCGATTGGCAACTGCAGCGGTCATTCCTGCCGCAGGCGCTGCGGTTTTCCCCGGCGGTCGTCACGACTCGTTTGTCCGCGATCACCGATGCGCGAAATCTGGCGATATCGGTCGATGTTGCGCACGAGCGTCCGTCCGACATCGCGCTGCAAATCACGTTGCCCGACGGGCGCAGTGCCTCGTTTGCAATGGCTGATGTGGTGGCCGACTTGCCGAGCGTGACCATCCGGCTTGGTGATATTGATGGCTTGCGTGGCCGCCTTGCGAGGGTGCCGGCAGGCGAGTGGACGTTCAGTTTCGTCGACCAGCGGCCAGGCATGTTGGGCAAGATCGAATTGATAGCACCGCTCGATACAGAGCTGCAAAAATCGCAATCGGTGGGCTTGCCGGATCCAACGACTGTCGCACCTTCGGGTTTGCACGTCACGCCAGGCGCACGGTTTGCGATTGCGTTGCCGTCCGGCGCCGATACACGCGCGGCCATTTGGGACTTGCGACGGCGTCGCTTAGTGGCGAGCCTGCCGCTGTCTGCTGATGCACGCTTGCTGGGTTTCGGGGATGCGGCGCGCGTTGCGTATTTCATCGACGGCGTAACGATCCGTGCCTACCATCTGGGTGACGGTGCGCCAGTGCCGCGTGCCGTGCTCACAACACCGCAGCAGAATGGTTGGTTGTCGAAAAACGGACGCTGGTTACTTGCCCAAAGCGTCTCGGATGCAGCGCAGCTGCGGTTGGTTGACTTGCAGGCGGACAGCGTCGCCAGCACGTTCTCGGTGGGGGACGATATCCGAGCGGTCGCAATTGCAGCCGACGGCCGCCACATTGCTGTGGTCAGTGGCGATCATGTCGTGCGTATCTGGAATTCGAATACGCGTCAGTTGGCAACAGCATTCGATGCCGGGCGCGCTGTTCGCGATATGCAGTTTCTTGACGACGGTGGCCACTTACTGGCGCGCGGAGTTGGTGGTGGGCTGTTCTCATGGGATTTTCAGTCCGGCCAGGATTCGGTGCGCTGGGATGAAGGTGTCGAGTTCAGTATCGCTGTCGACAAACAGTCCGGCTTGTCGTTGGTGGGATCCAGCAGTGCTGGCTATCGCGTCCACGATTTTGCATCGCGACGCGATTTGTCGTTACCGTTCTTCGGTTTTGCCAGTGACGATCAGCGCGCAGTTATTCTGCGCTTACGCGAGAACCTTGCGATCACGGCATCGCCCGAGTCAGGCAACGTCACGGTGTGGCGTCCGGCACTCGAAGCGCTGCCGACCAGCCAGCAACGCGTGGCTGCTGCCTGGCTCTCAGACGATGCGAACAGGATTGCATTCGTTGACGGCGAGCAGCGCTACAACGTATTGCGCACCGACGCGGGCGTTGAAGAGTTGGATATTCTTGATGCCAGCGTTTCTACGTTGCAGCATGCGACGCGGCCGGAGATCGTGCGCTTCTCTGCAGGCAATGATGTGTTGAGCGTTGAGCGTAACGGCTTATTCCGCGTGTATGACAATGCCACTGGCGAGTTCCGGCGCTATCTGGGACGTGCGGGTAGCGCTGTAAGCGATGCGGCATTCGATGCGACCGCGCAGTTGATCGCGTTTGCACGCGGGCAGTCAATTGGCGTGCATGCAACGCAGACGGGTGCAAACATTTTGCGCCACGACTTCGATAGTGCGATCACGGCGATTTCCACGGCGCCGGATAAACGCACCTGGCTCGTGTTCCTGAACAACGGCGACGTGTTTGAGTGCAGTCTGGGACAGACAGAAATTGAGCAGTTGCGTGTGACCCTGGTGCTGAGGTTGTCGCTGCAAACTCAGCATGCGGCATCAAATCAATTGGGCCTGACTGTTGTCGCCGCTGGCAATGCGCTTCAGGTTTTCGATCGCCGGCGTCGTGAGTTGCTCGGGTTACCGGCGGTGTTCAGCGGGCGCATCAGCCAGATGCGGTTTTCGCCGGATGGTCGCTATCTCGTGTTGCGTTCCGGCCAATGGTTGCATCGGTTGCGCGTAGATGCCTGGGAGGCGCGCATTGACGCAAGCCGCTTATTGCCGGCTGACATGGCCGCTCACCGTGGCTTTGGCTTCACCGATCGCGCAGGTAGCGGTGTCGTGATGCTTGCGGGACTCGATGAGCCGGTGCCGCGCGCATTGTGGTTTGACCATCGTGATGTGGCGCCGGTGACAGGCAGTGCGTCGGTTCTTGCGGACCGTTGGTCGGTCGTAAGATCATTTGTGCACCGATAGCGCGCATATTTCGGCATTCAGGAATCTCGAAAGACCATATTTGGCTTATTCGAGTGTCATGCGTTGAACGGTGCACATCGACGGTGCGCGCACCAGCCAGCGCAGCTGGCGCTCGTGTGTCGATGTTTGCGGGGCAGGGCGTTTTGGCCGTGCACGTAACTGATACGTGCATCACGGTAGTGAGCGTCGCAAACCAGAGACAATTGCATCTGAAGCAGTGACACCTCATTGTTGCGGTTCAACATAAATCTGAAAAAGTGCGGCACAGGATGTGTCCGACAAAGAGTAAAGCGTAATGATTCGGTCAACAAAGCAAAGACTGTCGGTTCTGTTCGCTGTAATCGGTTTGTCTGCGTGTGGGCAAGAAGCAGCCCCACGTACGGTTGAAGATTTTGAACAGAATCCCTCTGCGCTGGATATGAAACTGGTGGTGTGTCAACAGGATAGACGCACGGCTGTGAAAGATGTTGAGTGCAAAAATGCCAGAACGGCTGCTGGCATCATCGCGCGCAAGGAAGAGCTTGAGCGTGAGAAACAGCTACGCCGTCGGTCCGAGCAGCAGCTCGACGCACTGCGTCGCGATCGTGAGGCGCTGGATTCGGCGGCGCGCGAGCAGCGACGTATCTTGATCGAACGCGCCGAAGCGAAAATCGCGCTTGGTCAGGCGCTCACCTCCAGCGAGGCACTCGCTCTGGGTCTGGACCCAGAGAATTCGGTGTTAAGCGAAGGGGCTGACGAGTTACCGGCATTGCCGGTACCGCGTGCGCAAGAACCAACAGCCGCTCAGCCACCAACCCCGTCTTCCGAGCCGGCTACGCCTGCGCCGAGCAGTGCTGCCGATTCACCGGAGTCGCTCGCCGAAATTCGCAAGGCGTTAAAAGACAAATCTAACGACGATTAAGCGCTGGTTGCGGGCACCTAGTTCTCGCCACCGGACTCGATTTCGCCACTGGCTTCGCGCTCACCGATTGCATACGTCTTAACTGGCTCCGCGGCTGGCTGTACTGTCGTTGCCGGTAGTACGGGCGCGTCCGGTTGTGCCGATCCTGCGCCCAACACGCCATTGGCATCAGGCAGATGGTTGACGAACTGTCTTGCACTGTCGGGCCAGGGACCAACACCGCCGGTAACGATCGTATTCGCACCGAGTTTCGGTGTGACGTAGAACGCAGCATTTGCTTTCTTGTCGATCGACAGTCTCGCGCCATCGAGTGACACGCCGGCAAACAAGCCGCGTGAGCGAGAGTACGAGTACACTTCAGCCGACAGGGTTTTATCAGTAGCGGCAGCGCCATGGCGACCGAGCGGACCGGCTGCTATCGAGGCATCTGCGCCGAGTGTGAATTTGCCGTTGGCGATATCCTGTACGCCTGCTTTGTTCGTGAATATCAAGACCACATCGGAGGACTGCAGCCCGGCTTGCCAGCCGACGCTGCCGCCGGTCATGGAAATAAAAACGGGTGCACTCCAGCTACTACCCTGGCGAACGGACATTACCCCTTTGCCGTGGCGGCCGGCTACGACGAATCCAAATTTGACCATGTCCGGAATGACGACAATCGCTTGCGCACGTTTCAGCAGCGCTGTCGGAATAGCGCGTTCAGGTATGGCACCGAACGCTTGCACGACATCGGTAGCGGCAGAGAGTTGGTCATCCATGCTCATTTTTTTAGCAAAGGCAACTGGCGCGGATAAGCTCGCGGCAAGAAAGGCAACGATCGCTAGTGACAGCAGAACAGAGCGCTGGTGCATGGCAGTATCCTCAGTGACGACGTTGGGTTATGACAATATTCACCGTTCAGGGTTCCGGGTAACCAGTTCCTGTCCGACACGCGCCATGAGCGCACTGTCTATGATGGGTGGCAACGGGCAATGCAACGCGGCGCTGATCAGGCGCATCAACTCGCTCTCATCAACCGTTATCCTGCCATCGCTACTGACGGTGGCTATCAACGCGCTGACCAGTGACTTGAGGTCATTGCCTTTGAGCCCACCCAGAGTATCGAGCACCTGATCGGCCTCGCGTAGCGTTGTGACCGGGATGTGGTCGGCGCTGCCGGCGTTCAGCTTTTCAATGCCGGCGACGAACGCTGTGCGACTGGAAACGGGATCGTCGTGGCCTTCGTGCGCGACGATGCTGATCAGCATCTTGGCCGCCTGCAACGTGCGCTTGTGACCGAAATGGGTAAGGCGCCGGTGCGCTTTGGCTGCAGGATTGAGGCTGGCGTCGAGACTGATTGAAAGCAGTTGGCGGAACGCGTACTCGCGCAAGCCGCGTTGAGCCGGTACGTTCTGCACGGCATCGAGCAGCTCCATCAAAAAACGCAATTGACCTGCAGGACGCTCCTTCAGGCTGGGAAAGCACAGCTCCAGCAGTGGCAGGCGGTAGCGACTGCCGAGCTCGGCCATGGTGTCGGCATAGCGACGCACGCGCTCGCAGCGCAGCTCGCCAAGACGCACGAATAACAGATCCAGCTGGGCTTCGCGAACATCAACATCATCGCTGAGCGCAAGCGCGATCGTCAGCAGCAGCGACCATTCGCGCGAATGTGCGGCGTCGTAAATATCTGCCGGAATGCTGGCGCGAATCGCAGCTGCCAGCGCGACCTCGCCGTCGCCAGGATTGCCGACTCGCTCGGCAATGCTGTCTGCGTCGATGGCAAGCGTCGGCTGACTGCCACCCGCTAATGAGGACGTTGCGGCGTGCGGTTGCAGCTGCTCCGCGCCGCTCGCGCCACTACCAGTTCCCGGTTGCAGTTGTGCTGCGAGCGCCGGATCGAGTGCCGCGATACGTGCCTCGATAGGCGGATGGCTCGCCATCGCGTTCAACCACGCACGCCGTGCGCCGGGCGCAATCAGCATGTGCGAGAACTCATCACTGTCGACCGTCGTGATGCGCGAGCCGTGCGCCGGGTTGGCAATCTTGGCCAATGCGCCGGCAATGCCGCTGGTTTGCCGCGTGAACTGAACGGCTGACGCATCGGCGAGGAACTCACGTTGGCGCGAAACGCCGGCGCGGATCAGGCGCGCCATGACGACACCCACCGAACCGATGATGAACAACAACAGTCCGGCGATGATCAGTGGTGCCTGTCCGTTGTTGTTGCGCCGACCTAGCGCCATGCGCCGCGGGCGACCGGTTCGCATAATGATCCTGCCAATATGGCCGATGGCGATGATGCCGAACAGGATGCCGATCAAGCGCACGTTCAGGCGCATATCGCCGTTCAGGATATGACTGAACTCATGCGCGATGACGCCTTGTAACTCGTCTCTGTTGAGTTGCTCAAGGGTGCCGCGTGTGACCGCGATGGCGGCGTCCGCAGTGCCAAAGCCGGCAGCGAATGCGTTGATACCGGACTCCTCCTCGAGCACGAAGATCTGCGGTACCGGCACGCCGGAGGCAATGGACATCTCTTCAACGACATTGCGCAAGCGTTGTCGATCCAGATCGGTGCTGTCCGAATTGACTAGCGTGCCACCAAGCTCCTGTGCGACCCGCGCGCCACCGGAGCCCAGCTGCGCCATGCGAAAACCGCTCGCAAGCAGGATGAACGCAAGCACACAGACGCCGACGAGTAACGCGCGCATGCTGGGCACCCAACTGACGGTTAGCGCCATACCATTGGCCATGCCGCTGGCTTGCAGCGTCACTTCCACGATGATAGTAACGGCGGCTACGATCAGCAGCGTAGCGATGCCGAACATTACGATAAGCCAGCGCGTGTTGCGCCGCGATCGATCCTGCGCGTCAAAAAAATTCATCATCGCGCCGCAGCGTGTTGCCGCCTAGAACGAAACAGCGACAGCCTCGCGTTTTTCTTCGCCATCAATTTCAAGGTAGCTCGCGGCAGAAAAGCCGAACGGCCCTGCGATCAGATTATTCGGGAAGTTCTCGCGCAAATTGTTGTACGACAACACCGCATCGTTGAAGGCCTGGCGGGAAAACGCAATTTTGTTTTCGGTCGTGGTGAGCTCTTCCTGGAAAGCCAGCATGTTCTCATTTGCTTTCAGATCCGGGTAGGCCTCGGCCAATGCGAACAATTTACCGAGCGCACCACCCAGTAGCGTCTCCGCAGCGCCAAGCGAGGCGATCGCGCCGGGGTCGGTCGGATCCTGCTTGGCCGCGTTGAGTCCGGAAACAGCGCTGTTGCGTGCACTGATCACGGCTTCCAGTGTCTCGCGTTCATGCGCCATATAGCCCTTAACGCTCTCGATCAGGTTCGGAATCAGGTCATATCGGCGTGTAAGTTGCACATCAATCTGTGCAAAGCTGTTCGCTACGCGGTTGCGAGCGTTAACCAGTCGGTTGTAAATGCTGATAACAAAAAATACGATGCCGGCAACGACTGCGAGGAATATCCAGAAATTCGACATGTTGACACCTAACCAGTTTTTATTCGCTCTTAAGGATACGCGCCACCGGCTAATGACACCAGCAGCGCTCATCGGTCTCGGCCTTTTGACGCTTTTCGGCGCTGGCGCGGCGCATGCCGAATGGTATGGCAGGACCGAAGCGCTGATGGGCACGCGCATCACGGTACGTCTGTGGCAAACCGACGATGAAGCGGGCGAGGCTGCGCTGCGTGCCGCGATCGACGAAATCGCGCGTATCGAGCAGCTGATGAGCACCTACATCGCCGACAGTCGCATGTCTGCAATTAACCGCGAAGCGCATGAACGTGCCGTGCCGGCTGGTCGCGAGTTGTTTCGCCTGATTCGCAAGGCGCTTGAAATTTCAGAGTTGACTGGTGGGCGGTTCGATATCACCTACGATAGTGTTGGTAAGCACTACGATTTTCGTGAGGGTAAAAAGCCTGATGCCGTGATGATCGAGCGCGCGCTACCGGTGATTGACTATCGACTCGTCGAATTGGATATGGGCGAGGAAACGGTGCGCTTTGCCAAACCGGGTGTGCGGATTAATCTGGGCGGTATCGCCAAGGGTTATGCTGTTGAGCGCGCGGTTGCCATATTGCGAGAGCGTGGCGTGCAATACGCGTCGGTTAGTGCTGGTGGCGATTCGCGCCTGCTGGGCGATCGTCGCGGTCAGCCGTGGTTGGTCGGCATTCAGGACCCGCGCAACCGTGAGGCACTGGCCGTGCGACTGCCGTTGGCCGATGAGGCGATCTCTACCTCGGGCGACTACGAGCGTTATTTTGATGACGGCCCGGTGCGCTACCACCACATCATCTCGCCGGCGACCGGTGACTCGGCACGCGAAGTGCAAAGTGTGACGATCGTCGGTCCAGAGGCGACGATGACCGATGCGCTCTCGACGTCCGTTTTCGTTATGGGCGTACAGGAAGGTCTCGCGCTGATAGAGCGTATGGATGGTTTCGATGCAGTTATCATCGACAAACACCGCGAACTGCACTATTCGTCAGGATTTCTGGCCGGCGAGCAATAGCCGCGCCCTGTGACGTTGCCGGTCACGCCTGTCTGCAACCGGCGACAACCAAAAAACGCCTGACGACAGGCGCTTAGCATGAATTCGGCGCATCGCGTCGATTTGCGCCGACAAAACAACCCGAAAATTGGCGTTTGCCTGCAGTTTTACTGCTGGCACATATATTGCTGTATTTCCTGTTAATGCGCGTTTGTGCGACCTGTGCCGCGCATGCGCACCGCTTTGTGTGACGTTGGTCACGGCTGGCACCGTGCCTGCCTGCGAACATTACGTAAAGCCGCTGACGCCGATGTTCCGGCGTGTCCAGGCACTCAACGATGGAAGGGTTCGAGATGAAAGTATTGGGTATCAAGCAACCCCGTCGCATGACGGTAGTGATGTTGTTCGCATCGGTGTTGATGGCAGCAATCGCGGTTGCGTCTACGGGTCTGAGCGGCCAAACGGCGCCGAACTTTTCGTTGAAAAATGCTCAGGGCGAGGATGTTCAGCTTACCGACTTGCGTGGCGACGTCGTGATGATCAACTTCTGGGCGACTTGGTGTGGCCCGTGCCGCGAAGAGATGCCGTTGCTGGACGAACTGCACAGCCGCTACAACCGCGTCGGTTTCAGCCTGTTGGGTGTCAACATCGATGATGATCCGCGGCGTGCCGAGGAAATGATCGAGTCGCTTGGCGTGACGTTCCCGGTGGTTTTCGACAGCACCAAGGAAGTCAGTGAGCAATACGACGTGAATGCGATGCCGGTCACGATTCTGCTTGATCGCGAAGGCGTCGTGCGACACGTGCATTACGGCTACAAGCCAGGCTACGAAGATAAATATCTCGAACAGATTCGCGAACTGTTGCGCGAATAACCTGAACCGGAAACCGGAAGACAGACCATGAAGAATTTTTTGTTTGCTGTAGCGCTCGCACTGCTGGCCATGCCGGCGCTAGTCGGTGCGCAGGACGACACGCGGGCGCTCGATAGCGACGTGCAGGACCTGAAGAAAGAAGTATTGGCGCTGAATCGCGAGCTGTTCCTGCTGGAGGAGGAGTTGTTGTTCCCGGCCAACTCGCAGGTTGCGATGTTCGTGTCGATGGATGTCGGCGACTTTTTTGGTCTGGAGTCGGTACAGGTCAAAATCAACGGCAAGGAAGTTGCCAACTATTTGTATTCGGAACGCGAGGTGGAAGCGCTGATTCGCGGTGGTGTACATCGCATTCATGTCGACAATCTCAAAGCGGGTGAGCACGAGATTGTTGCGTTTTTTACCGGCAAAGGGCCGCAGGGTCGCGACTATCGGCGTGGCGCCGAATTGCGCTTTGAGAAGAACCTCGGCGCGAAATACATGGAGCTGCGGATATCAGATCGCCAAAGCAAGTTGCAGCCCGAATTCTTTATCTCTGAGTGGGAATAGCGAAACCTCGTGATGCGACTACTGCTCCTCGTTTCAGCGTTGCTGCTCAGCGCTCCGTTTCGTGCCTACGCACAAGCAGAGGAGCCGCAGGTGGTGCGCGATCCGCACTACGGCGAAGTGCTGTTTCACTTTTACAGTGGCGAATACTTTGACGCGCTGGTGAAGTTGACGGCTGCGCAGCAACGCCAGTTGCTGTCGCATCACGACGATGAAGCTGAGCTGCTGCGTGGCGGCCTGCTGTTGTCGTACGGCCAGCACACGGATGCCGGCAACGTGTTCGATCAATTGCTCGCCAACAATACGCGCCCTGAGATCCGCGACCGTACGTGGTTCTTTTTGGCGAAAATTCGCTATCAGCGTGGTTATATAGATGCGGCCGGCGATGCGCTGGCTGCGATTGGTGATGCTTTGCCGAAGGAGCTGCGCGCCGAAAAACGCATGCTGCAGTCGCAGGTTTATATCCAGCAGGAACGCTTCGACGATGCGATAGCGTTGCTTGACGGGTGGCGTGGGCCGACTGGCTGGGCTGACTACGCACGCTTTAACCTTGGCGTTGCGCTGGTACGCTCAGGTGACTTCGCGCAAGGTGCCAAATGGCTGGATAAGGTCGGCAAGCTCAGCGATGATCGTGCCGAACTGCGCGGCCTTCGTGACAAGGCGAATGTTGCGTTGGGTTATACCTGGCTGCAGAACCAGGAGCCGGAGCGAGCGCGCCCGATTTTGCAGCGGGTACGCTTGAACGGGCCATTCTCGAACAAGGCACTGTTAGGTGTGGGTTGGGCTGATTCTGATCGCGGTGATTTTAAGGCGGCGTTAACCCCTTGGAATGAGTTGGCGGGTCGCGACTTGCTCGATTCGGCAGTGCAAGAGTCTCTGCTTGCGGTGCCATACGCGCTGGGCAAGCTGAACGCGACGGGGCAGGCAGCGCAGCAATACGAAAGCGCCATTGTCGCGTTTGCCAACGAGCAACAACGTCTGACCGACGCCATCGAATCGATTGAAACCGGCGAGATGCTGGAGCGCTTGTTGTTCAGCGAAGAGCCGACGACAGAGGCGGGCTGGTACTGGCGTCTGGATGAAATGCCGGATGCCACCGAAAGCCGCTATCTGTACCACCTGATGGCAACTCACCAGTTTCAGGAGGCGTTGAAGAATTATCGCGACGTACTTGAGCTGAGGCGCAACCTGTTGGAGTGGAAATCCAAAGTACAGGTCTTCCGCGATATTCTGGACACGCGCAAGCAGGGCTACGCAGCGCGTTTGCCACGCATCGAAGCGAGCCTTGCAGCGGCAGATCTTGATGACATCCGCGCACGTCAGGCGACGATGCAACAACGCTTGAACCGTATCAAGGCGGAGCGCGACATTATTGCCGTCGCGACAAAGCGCGAGCAGCGCCTGTCGGCGGAGCTGGCCGAGTACGAAGGCAATCCTGTGCTGCGCTCGAGTTCGCCGGACGTGGAGGATGCGCGTACCAAACTGAAGCTGATGCGCGGCGTTCTGCAATGGCAAGCGGAAAAAGACTTTCCGGCGCGCGTTTGGTACCAACAAAAGCAAATTGACGATGTTACGCGCATCGTGGTCGCCGCCGAGCGCGCGCGACTGACTGTTGACGATGCGCGCATCAATGAGCCAGAGCGGCTGTTGGATTTCGACAGCCGGATCGAAAACCTGACGCCACGCCTGGATGCCATGCTCGTGGATATCGAGTCGTCGCTGGGTCAGCAACGTGCGTTTCTGCATGGTCTTGCGATCGATGAATTGCGTGCCCAGCAGGATCGTCTGGACACCTACACCGTGCAGGCCCGCTTCGCACTGGCTGCGGTCTACGATCGTGCCACGTCGGCCAGTTCCGGCAATGACGGAGCGCAACCATGAATACGTTGGCTGCGCTGTTGTTGAGCAGTTGGTTGTGGCCGTTCGGCGGTGAAGGCACGGGCGATGATAAGACTATCAAGTCTCTAGAGCGCACCGAGGTCGTCATCGACCGGGAGCAACAGGTGCCTGACTCGAGCGAACGCGCAAGAGAGAACTACCGACTGTTTCTCGAACTGGTGGGAGACGACCCGAATTTGGGGCCTGAGGCGATGCGCCGCCTTGCTGATCTCGAGCTTGAAGCAAGCGAGGCTGCCGAGCTTGGCGAGAACATGCAGGCTGTCATGATGAACAGCTACAGCGGTGCGGTGGATCTTTACCAGCAACTGTTGACCCGCTACCCGAATTACAAACGCAATGATCTGGTCTTGTATCAATTAGCGCGGGCTCACGAGAGCAGCGGTAACGTTGACGCGGCGCTGGATACACTGGACGAGTTGGTGCGCGAATATCCGGACACAGTGCATTTGCAGGAAGCGCAGTTCCGCCGCGGTGAGATGCTGTTCATCAATCGTCGCTATGAAGATGCCGAGCAGGCCTACGCGCGCCTGGTGTCCAGCGAGACGCCGGGCGAGTTTTATCTGCAGTCGCTGTACAAGTTAGGTTGGTCGCAGTTCAAACAGGCCAAACACGAAGACAGCCTCGAGCCGTTCTTCACACTGTTGAATCTGCGTCTGGTTGGCAGCGATCCGTTGGGTGGCCTGCAATTCACAGACGATACGCGGCGTGCCGAACGAGAATTGGTGCAGGACACGCTGCGGGTACTGTCGATCAGTTTTTCGTACATGGAAGGTCCGGATAGTATCGATGCATATTTCGATGCCGCCGGCGATGCCGGTTTCGCGCATCTGATCTATCAAAACCTCGGCGATTTGTACGTGAGCAAAGAGCGCTACGAGGATGCGACGCGTGCCTATCTGGCGTTCGTCGAGCGTGCGCCGATGCACCCGCGCGCACCGTATCTGGAAATGCAAGTGATCGAGGCATTCAAATCGGCCGGTTTCCCGACACGCGTGTTGGCAGCCAAAGAGCAGTTTGTTGAACACTACGGTATGGATACTGCGTACTGGCAACAGAACGATGCGGCTGAGTTGCCGGACGTTGTGGCGTCATTGAAATCGAATTTGACCGACCTTGCGCAGTTCTATCATGCGCGTGCACAAAATCCTGAAGCGCCGCCGTCCAATACACTCGACGACGTGCAGAAGGCAACGATGATTGCTGCCAACGTGCGCGAGGATTATCGTGCGGCAGCGCGTTGGTATCGCAAGTATCTGGCGTACTTTCCGGGCCAGGCCGACTCCGCCAACACGAACTTCCTGTTGGCCGAAATCTTGTTTGAGAGCGAGTCGTTTGCCGATGCGACGGATGAGTACGAGCGCACGGCTTATGACTATGGCGACCATGAGCGCGCTGGTGAAGCCGGTTACGCGGCGTTGTTAGCCTACCAGGCGCACGAGCAAACACTGCCGGCCGAGGCAGTAGCGCCGTGGCACGAGCGTTATCTGGATAGTTCGTTGCGGTTCGCCGAGCAGTTTCCGCAGCACCCGGAAGTGGCTGCTGTGCTGACGGCAACAGCGGAAGACTTGTTTGCGCAAGGGCGCTTTGATCTGGCGATCGGCGTTGCCGGCAACGTGACGGCTATGCCGGTCGAGCCGGATCCGACATTGAGTCGCGCGGCATGGACGGTGGTTGCGCACTCGCACTTTGATTTGAATCAGTTCGCCGATGCAGAACAGGCTTACTATCAACTGCAGGCGAGAACCCCGGTTGATGACCGGCAAGTGCAGGAAGAGGTGCGCGAGCGAATCGCCGCATCGATTTACAAGCAGGGCGAGGCGGCTCGCGATACAGGCGATCTCGAGACTGCGGTTGGTCATTTTCTGCGCGTAGCGTCTGCAGTTCCTGATTCGCCGGTGCGCGAGACGGCGCAATATGACGCGGCGGCCGCATTGATCAGCATGGGACAGTGGGCGCGCGCCACACCGGTGCTCGAGCAGTTCCGCGCCGACTTCCCGGACAGCGAGCTGGTTGACGACGCATCGCGCAGCCTCGCTGTTGGCTACATGGAAACGGGCGATACGCTGCGCGCGGCCGGAGAGTTTGAGCGTATTGCCGAAGATGCCGCAATGAGCGCCGAAGAGCGTGAAGAGGCGCTGTGGCGTGCGGCCGATCTGTATCAGAAAGTCAATCAGGTGGAGAACGAGCGCAACGCACTGGAACGCGTCGTCGCGCGCTACCCGGGCGCGTTTGCAGAAACGTTGGAGGCGCGTAACCGTCTGGCCGAAATCGCCGATGTGCAATCCCAGCCTGCGGAACGCGAGCGCTGGTTGCGTGACATCATTCAAACCGATGCGAACGCCGGAGCATTGCGCAGCGACCGCAGCCGCTATCTTGCCGCAACGGCGACACTTGAACTGACGGAGCCGCTGCGCATGTCGTTCGAAAACCTCAAATTGTCTGCACCGCTGAAGGCCAGTCTTGCGAACAAACGGGCACTGATGGAGCAAACTCTTGAGGCCTATGGGCGCGCTGCCGACTACGGCGTTGCGCAGGTGACCACCGCCTCGACGTATCGCATCGGGCAGATGTACCAGGTGTTCAGTCGTGACCTGATGGAGAGTGAGCGACCTGCTGATCTGGATGCCGATGCGCTCGAGCAGTACGACATCTTGCTTGAAGAGCAGGCGTTCCCGTTTGAGGAGCAGGCGATAGAGGTGTTCGAAGCGAATGCCGCACGCGCCGCCGACGGTGTTTACGACGAATGGGTACAAGCAAGCTTTACGGCGCTGGCCACACTGCTGCCAGGGCGCTACGCGAAACCTGAACGGAGCGAGGAATCTGTTGCGTTACTTAACTAACAAACTGGCTCCGTTGGCGCTGGTGTTGCTCGTGACAGGTTGTGCCTCCGGGCCACCTTCAGCAAAACCATCGGCATCCGCCTCAGCGCGCGGAAACACTGCTTTGCCGGCCGATATTCCGGCAGACGTGCAGACGCAATACAGCAACGCGCAGACCCTGATGTCTGTCGAGGATTACGCCGGCGCTGTGCAGATTCTGCAGCCACTGGTGCAGCAGCACCAGGAGTATCCTGGCGCTGCAACGACGCTTGCGATCGCGCTGCGCAAATTGGCGCGCGCTGACGAGGCGCTGGCATTGCTGGAGACGACGCTGGTCAATCACGACAGTTTTGCGCCCGGATGGAACGAAGTTGGCATTTTGCACAGAGAAGCCGGCCGCTTCGAGCAAGCAGAGGCCGCTTATATGAAGGCCGTCACAGTAAACCCTGACTATGCGTTGGCACACTTGAATCTCGGCATCTTGCTCGACCTGTATCTGGCGCGACATGCGCAGGCACTGGAGCACTACGAGCGCTACCAGTCACTGCTGCCGGATGAAGACAAACTGGTCAAACGCTGGATCGCCGACATTAGTCGCCGCATCGACCGCAATACCCAAGCGGCCCGTGCAAACCCGTAAGGCGACGACGAAAGGATTGATATGACGAAGGCCCACCGACACTTCAGACAATTCGTAGCTTCGCTTGCGTTGACAGTCGCGATGTCAGGGGCGATCGCCCAGGAAACGGACGATATCGAGCCGGGCGTCAACACCAGTGCACAAACGGTCGCGCCGCAACCCGACGCAATCGAGCCTGGCGTTGACACCAGCAACGATGTCACGCCCACCAGTGCGGCGCCGGCAGACGCCGGGCGGGCACGGAGTACGTCGCGTGCGATTGACTCGCTGTCACTGGATACCTCGCAGATCACCGGTAACCAGGAGTTGCCTCAGGTGCTGTACATCGTGCCGTGGAAGGCTTCGGATCTCGGTGATCTGGTAGGTCGCCCGGTCAACACGCTGCTTGATGAGGTGTTGTCGCCAGCGGACCGCGAGGTCATGAAACGACAAGTAAATTACTACGAAGACTTGCACGGCGATGATGCCGAAGAGGCTTCGCAATAATCGCGGTCATTCGATCGCAACCATGAACTACACGTAAATCAGAGGAAACTATCGTGTCTACAATTATTCAGTTTTTCCAACAGGGTGGTCCATTCATGTACCCGATCCTGTTTGTGTTTGGCCTCGGCATGGCGATTGCCGTCGAGCGCTATGTGTTCCTGACCATGACCGGTACCAGTAACCGCATGATGTGGAAGAAAGTCGTGCCTTATCTGAAGGCCGGCAATTTCCAGCAGGCGGTCGGTGTGACCAGCAAATCCAAATCTGCGATCGGCAAAGTCATGACTTACGGTCTGTACCGCGTCGCTTCTGCGCGTCGTCGCGATGACATTGAGAAGGCGATGGAAGAGAGCCTGATGGAAGTTTTGCCGCGTCTGGAAAAACGCACGCATTACCTGGCGACTTTTGCCAACGTGGCCACGCTGCTGGGCCTGCTCGGTACGATTATTGGCCTGATTCAGGCGTTCACCGCGGTTGCCAACGCGAACCCGGCCGAGAAAGCGGACATGCTGTCCGGCAGTATCTCGATCGCGATGAACACAACGGCATTCGGTCTGATGGTCGCGATTCCGTTGTTGCTGGTGCACACGGTTATCCAGACCAAGACGAACCAGATCGTCGACAGCCTGGAAATGGCATCAGTCAAATTCCTCAACGCCGTGACGGAACGTCAGGGTGATGCGAAAGGGGCTGCCGCGTGATTAACCGCCGCCGGAGTGCCCGTCGCGCAGTTGAAGCGACGGAACTCAACATTACGGCATTCATGAATCTGATGGTGATTCTGGTGCCTTTCCTGCTGATCACGGCCGTGTTCTCACGGCTTGCGATTCTTGAGCTAAACGTACCGGGGGCATCCTCTGAGCCCGTCGATACGCCGCTCGAAACGCTGCAGTTGGAAATCACCGTGCGTGAATCGCGCATTGAGGTGGGTGATCGTAACGGCGGACTCCTGTCGAAAATCGACAGCATTGATGGTGAATACGACCTGGATCGGCTGGGCGCGAAGCTGCGCGAAGTGAAGATCCTCAATCCGGACAAACTCGATTGCACGCTGCTGCTAGAGGCCGATGTGGAATACGACACAATTATTCAGGTCATGGATACGCTGCGCGTTTACGTCGAGGTCGACGAAGACGGTCAGTTGGAGCGCTTTGAGTTGTTCCCAGATATCTCGATGGGCGATGCAACCCAGGGCGGAGGTGCCTAAGCAATGAGTCACTCAGCACGAGCCGTTCGCATGGAGCGGCGGCACGCACGCAATGGCAAGACGCCTGCCCTCAACCTTGTTTCGTTGATGGACATTTTCACGATTCTCGTGTTTTTCCTGCTGGTCAATTCTTCCGACGTGGAAACGTTGCCGAACGCCAAGGACATGAAACTGCCCGAATCGATTGCGGATCAAAAGTCGCGTGAGACAGTGGTTGTGATGGTCACCGGCGCGAACATTCTTGTACAAGGCGAAATTGTCGCCAACGTGGATGAAGTGTTAGCCCAGCAAGGCAATGTCATCAAGAGTCTGAAGCAAGCACTCGTTGCGCAAAACGATCGAGTCTTACGCAAGACGGCCAGTCAGGATCTGGAGCAACGCGAAGTCACCATCATGGGTGACCGACAGATCTCTTATCGCTTGCTGAAAAAAGTGATGGCGACGTGTACCGACGCCGACTATGGTCGCGTGTCGCTCGCCGTGCTGCAAAAAAGTTCTGACAAGCTGGCGAGTGCCGGCTCGGTAGCAGGAGGTTAGTCCATGGCCGCTACCGCGACACAGTCGTTCCAATCCTACTATCGCGACTACCAATTGCCGTGGTCGGTGTCGGATGAGCAGGAAGCGAAATTTCGCAAAATTCTGACCATCACACTGTGCGTCATGTTGGCGCTCAGCTTGATCTGGCCGTTTTTGCCTACGCCAACGGTCGATCCCGATGAGGTGGTGGAGATCGAGCCACGCTTTGCACAGTTGATTCTTGAAACCGAGAAGCCACCACCACCGCCGCCGCCGAAAGTCGAGGAACCCGAGCCTGAGCTCGATCCCGTCGTGGAGCCGGAGCAGGTCGTGCAGGAGCCCGAAGTGGTGACGCCGCCTCCAGAGGTCACGCCGGAGCCGGTGGTTGAGCCGCCGCCCCAGGAAGCTGCGCGTGAGCGTGCATCGGTGGCTGGTCTATTGCCGTTCGCCGATGATCTCGCATCGCTGCGCGACAATGATGTCGTCAATCAGGTCGCGAGCTCTCGCGAGTTGACCGGTGCCGTTGGCGCGGCGCAACGCAATGAGCGTTCGTTGATTACGTCTAAGGCAGGGGCATCCAGTGGCGGCATTAACACGGCGCAATTGTCTCGCAACACGGGTGGCACAGGTTTGAGTGGTCGTGAAACGACGCAGGTCGCCGCGCCGGTCGCAGCGATTGGCAGCGGGAATGGCAGCTCCGATGTGCAGCGCAGTGGCAGTAGTAATCGCGGCTCACGTTCGCGCGAAGAAATCGAAATGGTGTTCGACCGCAACAAGGGCGCGATCTATGCCCTGTACAACCGTGCGTTGCGCAAAGACCCGACGCTCGAAGGTAAGCTGGTGCTGCGTCTGACGATTTCGCCGGACGGCGTGGTCACACTGTGCGAAATTGCGTCCAGTGAGCTGAACGATCCGGAGCTTGAGCGCAAGTTGGTGCAACGGGTCAAACTGTTCCGGTTTGATGCCAAGGACGTTGAGGCGATTACCACCACGAAACCGATCGACTTCTTCCCGGCGTAATGGTGTCGGTTCGTGTGCTAATCAGCATACTGGGCAGACAAGAGTAAATGCGTTGGAAGCAAAGTCAGCTATCGGTGCTTTGCATACCAGTGCGCCAGCGTATCGGGCGCAATGCCCAGCGCATGGCAGAGTGCCAGCGCGCGGTTCGACAGTGTGCGGCGTATCCAGCCGCTGCTTTGCCAGCGTCGTGCGTCGACGCCGATGGTCAGATGTGATGCGTGAAAGCGCCCCGCAGCTTTCGCTGTCTTAAACAATCTGACTTCCTCGAACAACGCGACTGGTTCGAATCCGCCGAAACGCACAAAGGCTTCGCGGCGAAAAAATAAGCCCTGATCGCCGTACGCAACACCATGCCGGGCACGCCAATTGATTAACGCGGCAAACCGGTTCGCAGCTGGCGATGGCGCATTGTGAAAGCCGAACGCGAACCAGCCACCAACATCACCGGCGTCAACCCGATTGCAGATGTAGCGAGCAGCCTGCGCGGGCACTTGCGCGTCCGCGTGTACAAACCACAACACTGCATGCTGTGCCAGTGATGCGCCGTGGTTGAGCTGCAGGCCGCGACCGCGGGCACTGTGTGTGAGTACGATATTTGGTGCATCGCACAGCGCAACCAGCGCATCGCTTTCTGCGCTGGCCGAAACGATCACTTCGCCGACATGCGGTTGCGATAGCAGCTGCGGCAACAGTTGCCGTAACCGGGCATCATCATCGTGCACCGGCACGATGACGCTGACTAGCGTCACCGGCGTGTTCAGGCTTTGCGGCGTTGCCACGCGAGCAGTTTCTTGAACAGACCGGCGACGAATGGTGTCAGTTTCGTCCGGTTGTAGGCATCAGCAAGCCGGCGCAAATATTCCGAGCGGGTCGGGTAGGGCAACACAGCCGCATCCAGTTTTCCAAGACCCTCACCGTTGGCGACGAGCACAGCCAGCGTGGCAATTTGCTCACCGGCATCACTGCCAACCAATGTCGCAGACAAAATCTTGTCGCTACCTTTGGCCGTCAGCACACGCACAAATCCTTTCGTATCGCCTTCGGTCCGCGCTCGATCCATTTCATCCCAGCGCACCTCGTAGGTATCCGTCGCAACGCCTGCGTCAGCGAGATCCGACTCTTCCTGTCCGACATGCGCCACTTCCGGGTGCGTGTAGGTGCAACGCGCGACACGCTCGTTGGCTGGCGTACCGCGGCCGAAGAACAGCGTATTGCGGATGATGATGCGCGCTTGATGATCGGCATTGTTGGTAAATTGATACTTGGAGCAGACATCGCCGGCCGCGTAAATTCGCGGATTGCTGGTCTGCAATTTGTCGTTGACCACAATGCCCTTGCGCGGATCGCTGCTAACGCCCGCGGCGTCCAGATTCAGCGATTCGATATTTGGTTTGCGACCGAGTGCAACCAAGACCTGGTCGACTTCGATGTCACCGTGCTCGGTTTCGATGATGCGTGCAGCGCCGCGCTGGTGAATGCCTTTCGCGGCGGTGCCCAGGTGCAGGTTTACGCCGTCTTTGCGCAGTTGCTCGGCCAGCAGCGTACCGGCTTCTTCGGCTTCCAGCGGAATCGGCCGTTCGGCCATTTCAAATACGTGCACTTCGCTGCCCAGACGCGCGAATGATTGAGCCAATTCGCAGCCAATCGGACCGGCGCCGATCACGCCAAGCCGCTTGGGTTGCTCCTGCAAATCGAAGACGGTTTCGTTGGTCAGCGCGCCGGCATCAGCCAATCCCGGGATCGGCGGCAATGCAGCGCGCGCACCCGTCGTAATGACGATTTTGGCCGCTGTTAGACGTGTGTCGCCGACGGCAACAGTATGCCGGTCAACGAATGCCGCTTCGCCGAGAAATACGTCGACGCCATTCTCGCTGTAGCGTTCGACAGAGTCGTGATGTGCGATGCCGGCGCGCACTTCGCGCACCCACGACATCGCTTGCGCGAAATCGACGTCGCCGCCCGCGGTGCGCCGGCTGGCCATGTTGATCAGCGCTTTCGATGGTACACAGCCAACGTTCAGACAATCGCCACCCATCGCGTGTCGCTCGACCAACGCAACTTTGGCGCCCAGACCGGCCGCAGCGATTGCAACAATGAGTCCGGCCGGGCCGGCGCCAATGACCAGCAGGTTGTAGCCATCCGCGTCCGGCGTCGGGTTGGTGTAGTCAGCAGGGAAGACGAGCGAGCGCCATTCCTCGTCAAAATGTGATCCTGGATACATCAGTGATCCTCCGTCGCGGCATCAGTCTCGACGCCGATGGTTTCGTTCAAGGTCTTCGCCGCAAAGCGTGCGATTAATACGGTGGCAACAATCGTTGCGAGCAGTCCGACGACCAGTAACACCTGACCAGCGGCGCCTGCTTCATAGTTGCCCGCAAGCAGTGCAGTCAGGTCACTGGCGACAGAGCCAATGTAGACGTACAGGATGGTGCCCGGCAGCATGCCGATCCATGAACCGAGCACATAGTTCTTCAGGCTCATGCCCGTCAAACTCATCAAATAGTTCATGACGTTAAACGGGAAAATGGGTGATAGTCGCAACAGCAACATGACGAGAAAGCCTTTCTTTTCGGTGGCCTTGTCAATCGCCGCCAAGCGTCCATCCGCGCCGATTTTCTCGCGCACCCAGTTACGCCCGAATGAACGCCCGATGATGAAAGCAGCCGTGGCACCGACAACGCTGGATACGGAGACTAGTGCGGTGCCATAGACCAGGCCGAAGACATAACCGGCCGCGAGCGTTAGGATCAGGCCGGGTAACATCAACACGGTCGCGCCGATATAGGCTGCGATGAAGACGATCCAGGCGGTTTCACGGTTTTTTTCGATCCATTGCACCAGCGACGTCAGCCATTCGGCGATCGGGAACTGCCATGCAGCAACCCCTAGACCAATAATTGCGGCGATGAATATAAGAATTTTTTGTTTCGATTGCATGGGTGGAATACCTCAGCGGGTGATAGGTCAGGCACTGGCCGCTGGCGAGCCGGCGCCGGCCGTCAGCGTGTCCAGGTATTGGCGCAGCGCCGCGCGTGCAGGACGCGAGTCGTGACGCAACGTGTGCGCCAGTGCCGGCAATTGTTCAGCGTGATCGATGTCAGTAAGTGCCGGTAAGCGGGCGACAGATAAACGCTCGGTCAGGCAGCGCTCGAACAGCGCGCGACCCAGCGCAGCGGTCGACCAGGGCAGGTCTTCGATGTCCGGCCAAGCAGCGCGAGAGGCCATCGCAACGACGCCACCATCGCTGGCTTGTCCGAGCACCACGTCGTGGGTTTGCAGCGCCAGCTCACAGCGCGTCAGATAGCGTTGATCCAGCGCCGGACAGTCGGCGCCGATAAAAATGATGGGATGCGTGTCCAGTGCCTCAGCGCCGTGCATCAAGCGCCGGCCCAGATTGCCATTGGATTGCGCGGCGACCGTTGCACGTGGGCATAGCGATTGTGCCCATGTTGTGTCGGCAACGCCTGCAACAAGAATGGCAACAGGGCCATGCCAGGCGTGCAAATCCTCGACGGCGCAATTCAATAAGTGGGTTGCGATTTCGAGCGCCGTGTCTGCGCCCAGCGATGCGGCGATGCGCTGCTTGCCCATGCCAACAGCGGGTCGTTTGCACACAAGCGCAAGCGTTGCGCTGAGGCGGGTTGGATCAATAGATAGCGTCATTCAGTGCGCCCCTCGCGCATGGGTTACGCCACCTAAGACCGCAACGTTCGTCGAAACATTTCAGGCGCAGGCCGCAAGTGAAGATACTGGTGCGGCTGCGGCGTTGATTAAACTGCCTTTTCGCCGGTTTCGCCGGTGCGGATGCGAACAGCGTCGGTGAGTTCAGTCACGAAAATCTTGCCATCGCCGACCTTGCCGGTGCGAGCGGCGCTGACAATCGCCTCTATGACGGCCTCGTACTGTGCGTCTGCAACAGCGATCTCGATCTTGCTTTTGGGCAGAAAGTCGACGACATACTCCGCGCCGCGATACAGCTCCGTATGACCGCGCTGGCGGCCGAAGCCCTTAACCTCGGACACGGTCATGCCCTGCACGCCGAGTTCCGACAGCGCGTTGCGTACATCGTCGAGGCGGAAGGGTTTGATAATTGCGGTGATCAATTTCATCGTGGTGTCCGGATTCGCTGCAAATCTGTAATTTAGTGTATAACACACGAGCGTGCGGCGCTGCCTGACAGCCCGATCCAACCATTGTGAGCGCGATTGCGCCAACCGGCTGCCTATGTCTGATATTGCTCCTGCTGTTCCTTCCGCCACGATCATGCTACTGCGCGATGCTATCGACGGTGGGGTTGAGGTTTTCATGCTGCAGCGCCATAGCAAGGCCGACTTCGGTGGTGCGTACGTCTTCCCCGGCGGGCTTGCTGCATCGTCTGACTACGCGCACGAGCTGGAGCCGTTTTGCTGCGGTCTGGATGACGCTGGCGCGTCGCGCCAATTGGGACTGGATACAGGCGGGCTGGCGTTGTGGGTGGCGGCTATCCGCGAGTGTTTTGAGGAAAGTGGCTATTTGCTGGCGCGCGACTTTCAGGGTGCAATGTGCCAGCCAGGCGAAATTCGGCATCTGCAACGCTTTGCCGATTACCGGCGCGCACTCGCGGCCAACGAAATTGCGTTGCGTGATGTGTGTGAAGCGGAGTCTTTGACACTCGTGTGCGACGCGATTGAATATGTCAGCTTCTGGACGACGCCTGAGCCGCTGGCGCGCCGCTATGCGACACGCTTTTTCGTTGCGGCTGTGCCAGAGGCACAGGAAGGCGTTGCGGATGGTCGCGAAACGGTCGCCTCGGCGTGGATTCATGCGCGAGATGTCCTGCGCGATGATGAGCGCATGCGTTCGATGCGTCTGCATCCGCCAACGCGCGCGCAGCTGATGTGGCTCGCTGAATTCGCGACCGTTGACGAAGCGATGGCGGCAGCCAGAGCGATTGACAAAGCAGCGATCAGCGAAATCGTGCCGGTCATCGGCGGCGACGGGCAGTCGCGCGTCGTGACGCTACCGGACGGGCGGGAGATTAAGTTCTAATGTCGTGCGCTCGATTTGCAATACGGGTGGTTGCCGCCGGCGCAGTGCTTCGCGCGGTGTTGGCCGATCACACATGACGATCAAGTGCAGTGAGCCTGTCGTTCTGGCAGAAGGCGTGATTCGCTGGACGGCGCCCAATCCGGGGTTCATGACCGGACCGGGCACCAACGGTTACATTGTCGGCAACGAGGCGCTGACATTTGTCGATCCCGGACCGGACACTGAAGAGAATATCGACGCAATCTCGACCTATTGCGACGGGCGGCTGCAACGGATTCTTGTTACGCATACACATCGCGATCATTGCCCGGGTGTTCGACGACTCGCCGCGTTGACCGGTGCTGAAGTTTTTGGAACCTTGCCGCCGCCCGGTGACGAGAATGACGCGACGTTTCTCCCCGACGTCGAATTGCAAGACGGCCAACTGTTTGACTGCGGCGACCTGACCCTCGAGGCGATCCATACGCCGGGGCATGCCAGCAATCACTATTGTTTTCTGATCTGCGAGCATGGCATGTTGCTGACCGGCGATCACATCATGAATGGCTCGACGGTTGTGATCGCCGCTCCTGATGGGAATATGAGCGCCTATCTGGCGTCGCTGCAACGATTGCTGGACTTACAGTTCGCGACGATTGGTCCGGGGCATGGCGAGGTGATCGAAAACCCCCATGACAACATTCGCGGCGTGATTGCCCACCGGCTGGCGCGGGAGGAGAAGGTCGTGCTGGCGATTCAAACGCTGGGCAGCTGCACGATCGATGGCTTGCTGCCTGTTGCTTACGACGATGTCGATTCGCGCCTATTGCCGGTTGCGCGCTACTCGTTGTGTGCGCATGTTCAAAAATTGGTCGAAGATGGGCGTGTTAGTGAGGATGCTGGTCGCTTTGCAACGACAGGTAGCGTCTCTTCTTAGCACGTTGATAGGTGCTAATCGCCGCGCCGCTGCTATCATGCAGTTTTGATGTTTCCACAGGGAAGAATAATGACAGCGATCCCCGCTTGGGCCCTGATTCGTGCGGTTGTCATGTTAGTAGTGTTTTCTCTGGCTAGTAGCGTGGCTGTGGCCGGCCCGTGGATCGCGCCAGGCAACCTTGCGTTGCGACATGACATTCAGATGCTGGCCGATGCCGGTGTTATCACGGCTCCAGTGACCAGCTGGCCACTTTCTTGGGGCGACATATTAAATGACATTGTTGCGTTCGACAGAACGGATGAACTGAGTGATGCGCAAGCCGCTGCGCTCATTCGTGTTCGTAGGTCCGGTCAGCACAATACAAGAGTGCGCGAGGTCAGGTACTCGCTTGATGCCAAGTACGACGCGCAACCTAGCCGCCTGCGCGGTTTTGAGGATCGTGCGCGCGAAGATACCGACGTAGTGGCTGGAGTGTCGTGGCTTGGCACCGCGGTAGCCGCAGAAATCCAGGTTGGTGCGGTGAGTAGTCCCGATGATGACCAAGACGTTCGCCTGGACGGCTCTTACCTGGGAGTTGCGGTCGGTAACTATATGATTTCGGCGGGCTTGATGGAGCGTTGGTGGGGGCCAGGTTATGACGGCAGTATTATTCTTGGTAATAACCAACGACCCATCCCGGCGTTCTCGATAGAAAGAAACGACACCGCGCCATTCCGATCCAAATGGCTTAGCTGGATCGGCCCGTGGGATGCGAGTTTTGTGTGGGGACAGCTAGAGAACGACCGGTCTGTGCCCAATGCGCGTTTTCTGGGACTTCGCATCAATTTCCGCCCAATCCAAACTTTGGAGATTGGGCTGTCCAGAACTGCGCAGTGGTGTGGTAACGGCGATCGACCCTGTGACCTGGATACGCTGGTCAAATTAACGTTGGGGCGAGACAACCTTGGTGATGACGAAATAGATGCGAGTTCCGAACCGGGCAACCAGTTAGCAGGTATCGACCTCCGATGGGCTCCAGCAGCAGTGCCGTTGGATGCTGCGTTTTATATTCAGATGATCGGCGAGGATGAAGCGGGCGGCTTCCCCAGTCGCTTTCTTGGTCAACTGGGAGTAGAAGTTTCCACGACGATCAGCCTGACCAGCATACGCGCATTCGCCGAGTTCTCAGGTACAACCTGTCAATTCTATGAATCGAGTTCGCGACCTAATTGTGGCTATAACAACGGCATTTACCAGACTGGCTATCGGTATAAAGGTCGCAGTATCGGGCACAGTGCTGACAACGACGCAGAAATTTTTTCCGTTGGCGGCGTTGCGGTTCAACCCGATGGTGATGTCTATCAGGGGGTCTTGCGATTTGGTGATCTCAACCGCGTTGGTGCTGCTGATGCTCAGAATACGGTGACCGCCACACCGGCGGAATACATTGAAATTGAGCTCAGTCATCGCAAAGCGCTCGACATTGGCGAATTTGAGATTGGTGTCGGGTTATCCCAATTCAAAGATGTTGCCTCTGATCAAGAGCAGAACGACACACGGGTTTTCGTTGGTTGGCGTATGCCGTTCTAGGGGCGAAATCCGCTATACTTCCAGGTAGGTGCCGGGCGAGATACCGTACAAAAAAAATAGCCCTGCGCACCGAAATTTTCGCCGAAACAGCTTGAACAGAGACAGCAAAATTATGCGTTATTCCTTGATTTGGGTAGCTTTACTGGCGTCGATTGCGCCAGTGGTGGCTCAACAGGCTCCGACACCAACAGCAGAGCAGCTGCAGCTGTTGCAGTCTCTGCCCGAAGGGCAACGAAACGAATTGCTGGAGGAGCTCGGTTTAGGCAACAATGCCATATCCGACGACCAAAATTTGGAGTTCCCAGAGCTGACGCGACCACGGGATGCCGAAGACGAAGAGATTGAAGAGATTCCGCGTGTTGTCGGTAATGAGACGATAGTTTTGAGTTTCGTTGCAGATGAGCTGGACGAAGAGTCAGTTGACCTGCTCGAATCGATGCCTGCGCTGGCTGCGCTTGAAGGCACCAGAACCTACACACTGAGTCCGAGTGGGGAGCTGTTGTTGCCCGGCGTCGCGACAATTTCCTTGGCAGGATTGACCGACGAGCAGATCACATTGCGGTTGTCCGCCGAGCCTGCTTTATCAGTGTTTGAGTCGACCGCGCAAATCTTGCCACTGACTCCAACAGGTGTGGAGGCGCTCGATTTCTTCGGCTATGAGCTGTTTTCAGACGTGCCCACAACGTTCGCACCAGCAACTGATGTTCCGGTTCCGGCGAGTTACGTGATGGGTCCTGGCGATCAACTACGCCTCCAATTTTACGGCAAGGAAAACGATAGTTTCGACGTTGTCGTTTCGCGTAACGGTCAAATCCATTTGCCAGAGAGTGGCCCTATGACCGTAGCGGGCCTTACGTTCGATGCAATGCGCAGGGAGATAGTAGACCGTGTCTCCGAGCAAAGGATTGGGGTAAAGGTCAGCGTGACCATGGGCGAATTGCGTTCTATACGAGTCTTCGTCATGGGTGACGTCAATCGGCCAGGGTCCTATACGGTCAGTGGTCTGAGTTCGATGACCAACGCACTGTTCCTTTCGGGTGGCGTGAAAACGTCAGGTAGTCTCAGGAACGTACAGCTCAAGCGTAACGGTCAGCTAATCGGCACTTTGGATCTCTACGATCTTCTCCTACGTGGCAATACGCGCGGTGATCGACGTTTGTTGCCCGGAGATGTAATTTTTGTTCCTCCAGTCGGCGTGCGCGTTGGTATTGACGGCGAGGTTGGACGACCTGCGTATTACGAGTTGGATTCTGCTACGACTGCAGACGACCTTGTGAGTCTAGCTGGCGGGATGACGCCACGCGCCTATGCTTCCAGTGCGCGCATTGAGCGCGTTACTGCGCAAGGCAATCGTCGCATCATCAACGCTGATCTGTCGACTGACATCGGGCGCAGCGTGCTATTGCAGGATGGCGATGTACTGAGAGTTTTTCCGGTACTCGATCGCCTGGATGATTCAGTCGAGTTGATCGGCCACGTTCGTCGTGCAGCGCAATACCAGTGGTCGAGCGGATTGCGCCTGACCGACGTATTGCCCTCACCGGCGTTACTGAAACCGCAAGCTGACGCTGGCTACATACTCATTCGCCGGGAGCCAACTGACGATGCCCGTATCGAAGTGCTTTCGGCTGATCTGAATGCTGCGTTGGCTTCCCCGCAGTCCCAAGCTAATCCGCTGTTGCGACCGCGCGATCGGATCGTCGTCTTTGAGGTTGGCCCAACGCGCGGTGCCGTGTTGTCCGAAATTCTCGACCAAATCGACTTGCAGTCTAGCATTGGTAGTAATGCTCGCCGAGTTTCAATTGGTGGGCAGGTGCGCTCCGAGGGGGACTATCCGCTCGAGGCAGGGATGCGGGTTAGTGACCTGATTCGCGCCGGCGGCGGATTCACGGAGTCGGCGTTTTTGACAGAAGCAGAGTTAACGAGATATCTCGTTGGCGAAGATGGCGTTCGAAGGACTGTGCTTTTGGGCATAGATTTAGCCGCAGTGCTTGCAGGCGAAAAGCTCGCAGATGAGGAGCTGTTGCCTTACGACCATTTAGCTGTCAGGGAAATACCCGAATGGCGCGGGCAGGAAGCAGTTACCATCCGAGGGGAAATCAGGTTTCCAGGCGTATATCCGATTAAGCGAGGTGAGACCCTGACTTCCGTGATTAATCGCGCCGGCGGGCTAACTGAATTGTCTTTTGTTGACGGTACCGTCTTTACTCGAAAATTGCTCAAAGAACGTGAAGAAGAGCAGATCGATACTCTGATTTCCCGTCTCGAAGCTGACCTGACCGCGCTCGCCCTACAATCGGCACAAAAAGATGGCGCTACGCAACAGGCGTTCGCATTGGGGCAAGGGCTGTTGAATCAGCTGCGTGAGAGTGAGGCAACAGGGCGCTTGGTAATTGACCTGGAAAGTGTCCTGGCGAATGAATCCGGATCGAACGCAGACATTACACTTAGAGACGGAGATTCATTACTGATTCCTCAGCTTACGCAGGAGGTTACCGTGATTGGTGAGGTTCAGTACGCTACTTCTCATCTTTATGATGATGGCCTTGATAGGGACGACTATATTGCCCGGAGTGGAGGGTTGGCTAGCAAGGCCGACGCTAAGCGAATCTACGTTGTGCGAGCAAATGGTCAAGTGGTTGCAGCCAGTGGTTCGCGTTGGCTTCGTCGCGTTGGAGGTACTGAAATTCGCCCGGGCGATACCATCGTCGTTCCTATTGATACAGACCGCATTGCTCCCCTTACGCTGTGGTCAAGTGTGACGCAGATAGTTTTCAATCTCGCTGTAGCTGTGGCTGCGGTTAATTCTTTTTGAGCGCCAAGCGGTATGACGCAGACTAACGACGGGTTCTCGATCTTTGACTTGTGGGCTGCCTGCCGCAATCATTTTTTCGCGTTTGGAGTTTCAGGCCTTATAGTGCTTGCGGTATTCGTTACGTATGCCATTGTTGCTAAACCAGTCTATCGTGTTCAAGTCGTGATGCTTCCGACGGATGATTTTGCTGTTTCGGGCAGCGAATCGGGGCTGGGTGGTATCTCTTCAAGTTTAGGTCTGCTCGCAGGGTTGGTTCCGGGTGGCAGTCGTTCGGTGGAAGCGATTGCTACGTTAGAGTCCAGCGCATTTTTGGAGCGTTTTGTCGTTAAGCACGAGCTGTTGCCGATTCTCTACTCAGACCTGTGGGACGCGTCGTCTGGATCATGGCGATCCGATGTCGAACAATCGGACATACCGGACGTATCAGACGCCATTGAGTACTTTCGTGAGGATTGTCTCTCGCTTGATGAGCAAACGGCAACCAAGCTCACGACGCTTACGATTGAATGGAAGGAGCCGACGACCGCCGCATCATGGGCGAACGCCATTGTTGCGGATCTTAACGCGGAACTTCAGGCGCGTGAAATTGCTGAGTCAGAATCGATGATTTCCTATCTTCAAGCTGAGTTGGAAAGCACAACCATTATCGGTTTGCAGCAATCAATATTCCGCCTCTTGGAACAACAAGTGCAAAGCAAGGCGTTCGCCAGGGTTCGCGCGGAGTATGCGTTTCGGGTTATCGATCCCGCGGTAGCACCTGATGTGGATGACTATATACGTCCAAACAGAATAGTCATTGTACTTACGGGACTCTTTGGCGGTTTGATTGTCGGCGTTTCTTTATCGCTCTTGTTAACCCACCTTGGTGCCCTCAGACAAAGCGCGTAGTTACTATCACCGTTTAATCCATTTCCAATGTGGTTTATTGCCCAGCAGGTTTGGCGGACAGAATGACTCTAGAAAACTCTGTACTGTTCGGGTACTGCGTGTTCAGCGTGTCAGTTTTGATACTGACTGTTGGGTCGGTACGCGCAAACAGGCCAGCACTAACGGTGTTTCTTGGATTCTGTTTTTTTTACCTGTGCTTGCGCGGCGTTATGTTGCTGACGGGCGCGTACGGGATATTCGGTATATTGCATGGCGGTCGAACATTCGACGCTACAATGATTGCGAAACTATTGGCTATTTGTGTCATCGGGGTAACGGCAGTTCTGGTCGGTTATGGTCGGACAAGTGCCGCAGAGTTTGGCCGCGATAGTTTCAAAATCATGCCTCAGGCAAGTCGACATATTGCTTTTCTTTCGGTGTGGCTGGTTTGTATCGTTGCGATGTCTCTTGTAGGTATCAATGCAAGTCTGAACTGGAGCTTTTCTTTCGTCGTCCTTGGCGCGATTTACATGCTGTTTTTCAAGCCGGTTTACTACCCACGTATCGTGCCGTTTGTCCTTGGTCTGGTTGTCTTGGTATTCGCGCTTGGGCAAACAGTTGAGCGGCGGGATTGGGCAATAGCGGCTGCCGCTATTGCTTTGATCGCGATTATGTCGCAATCGCAAAAGCTAATACGAACAACATTTCTCTCTACAATCATGCTGGCGTTCATTGCATTTTCAGCAATAATGTTGCGAACCGGCGAGGATCATTCGGTTAGCGATACACTTTCAAGAATTTCGACGAATTCTCTGTTGCCGATCGTTGAAATAGAACTTGACTTTCCTTTGGTTTATGACGACTTGGTCATTTTGGTGGATGAGGTACCAAGAAGGACCGAACATACGTATGGACGCCATTTCTTCAAACCTTTTTATTCGTGGATTCCGCGCTCGGTTTGGCCTGCCAAGCCCGATACGATCAGTAGGTACTATTCCGAAAATCTGAACCCGGGGTTCTACTCCGGTGGCGGTAGTGAACCAGCGACATTCATCGGCGAACTGTATTGGAATTTCTCTTTTTTTGGAGTGTTTTTCGCTGCAGCTCTAGGTTTCTTGATTAAACGCATCGATACCTATTGGGCTAATGGGCGTGATCTGCTTTGGAAGGTCAACGCTCTAGTCTTGGCGACAATGTTGTTCTATTTGTTGCGTGGTCCGATAGACACCTTTTGGCTGGCGTTTGCTTTCTACTTCGGCGCATGGTTTGTCGTGTCGTGCGTTTATCAAGTGCTGGAAGGATCGCAAGTTTCGAATTCACTAGCGCAGACGAAATCCAATGCAATCAATTAGTAGGAGAATGCTATCTGCAGGACAAACTGATCCGAACGCTATCCTATCTCTGCGAAATTTTCCGGTTGAGTAGTCACTTGGGCGGTAAAGAGTTTCCCCGGCAAAAAAGATTGATCGCTCTGATAGATCAAGTGTTTTATGCCGGGACTAATTTTGGCCTTACGATGCTTCTAGTCGTCTTGGCGAATATCGAAACACTTGGACGTTTTGCGCTCGTTGCGTCGGTCAGTGCGTTGTTGCACAGCGTCTTTGTAGGAGTGGTGTTGGAGCCGCTCACAGTATTTGGCAGTCATGAAAACGAGCATAGGGTGAGGGCTGTGTACAGCCATTTTGGCTCTCTTGTTTCGTTTGTTTGTTTATTTTTTGCCGGATTGCTGTACCTCATTGGTCAAGATGGTTACATAGGGGTCTTTGCACTTGGTCTTGCGATGTTTGGCGCTCAGAGTGCGGTGCTTTGCGGCAAGCGTATTGCGCTTATCGAAAATGGTGTATTGGGGTCCTTGGTCATCTCTGTTCGGTACGCGCTGGGTGCTGTTGCGGTCAGCGCCGCTGCGTTTTTTTGCTGCGGCTACGATGAGCGGTCCCTGGTAGCCGCGGTAATATTAGCGAGCATACTCGCCTGCGGTTACTGGTGGGCGCGCGCTCTTTGGGAGCGTGCTTCTATTCAGGACTTTTTAAACGTAGCATCTAAGGTTCGTTCTTATACTACTTGGACTTTGGCATCGAGCGTGCCATCTTCTGTCTCCGCGCATGGGGTGTACTGGATCGCAGAAGTCGCGTCGACGCAAGCCGTCGTAGGTCTATTGAAGCTCTGTGAGCAACTTGTTATGCCATTGGGGCAGCTGCTGATGACAATGTCGATTTTGGATCAAATTGAGTCGGCCGCCGAATTTCGAGCAGAAAAACGCACGGCTGTCCAAGATAGAATCACAGTTCGCACATGGGCATACATGAAGTTGACTGCTTTGTACTTCGCGTGCCTCGCGGCGGGGTTGCTGGCGTATTCAGTTATAATCGGCAGGGTGTCCGCGGGTTTTATGGTCGCCCTGTGCGTTTATGGCCTAATTGCGTTATTGAATGCGTTTTCGATACCAAGAAACGTGGCTGCAAAGGCTTGCCGGCGCCCGGATTTTGTTGCGACTGCTTATCTGCTGACCTCTGTTACAATTTGCGTGGTCGGATTTTCATGGAAGCCAGACGGGCTAGTACACCTGACGTTGATTCTTTTGTTGGGTTGGGTAGTCCATGCAGCCTCTCTGCAGAGAAGTGTTTCATCGCTGTTCGTGAGCCGATGACAGTACTGTTTTTGTCCTACTGGGTTGTCTGAGTCGAATGTACGTAAAGTTGAATATTCCGTTTCTGAGGACGCGTTGATGCATAAGCTCTCTGAAGGCTGTGAAGAAAGCGATTTATCAAAATATTTTAGCGGTGACGCTTTGTATGGTGATGACTTTTCCAGCGAACAAATCGCAGAATGGTTTGAGGATGAAAAAGAGGGCTACGCTGCTCTCGGTGCGAAAAACGCTGAAGAGTACCAATACGTATACCACCAGTTGAATATCCGCCATGGCTTCAAGTATTTGCAAGGACACTCATTCTCCTCAGCGTTGGGTGTTGGCAG
>JBCBDU010000023.1:0-52246 GCA_038529355.1 Pseudomonadota bacterium | reverse complement strand
ATCGTATGATCGAATTTTCGCATTCACTTGAACGCCTCTCACCCATTTATGGAACGATCGCATCATTCGGTCTGCTTCACCGACTAAAGAGACAGTTAGGATATTTTTCGGGTCTGAGCGTCAGCGGTCAGAGACAAGCGATAATTGAAGACCTACGGCGTACTGGACGCCCAATCGTTGTTGTTATTGACGATATTGACCGCCTTCGTGATGAAGACGTTCGAGCCGTATTCCAATTGGTAAAAGCTGTCGCAGACTTCGAAAGAGTTTCTTACCTCCTAGCTTTCGACCCCAAGCCAGTAGATAAGGCGCTTAGTAGAAACTCAAATAGTGACGATGGTCGACGATTTAGAGAGAAAATCGTACAGCATTCCCTAGCGCTACCGTCTTTGAAGCCCTCCGAACTCAAACTATTCTTCGAGGAGCGCATAGATCGACAGTTAGCTCTGTGGGACCATCCCTTGAGTTTGGAGCAAAAAACGATCCTAGTACAAGTGTTTCCGCTAATTCTCGAGATTGTTAAATCATTCCGTGACATCAATAGGCTGGTCAACAAGACAATCATGTCCTATCTCAGGATTAAAGGGGAAGTTTGTTTCGGAGATCTCTTGGGTTTCGAAGCACTCCGGTTGAAACACCCAGCAATTACAGAAAAAATCATTGCCGCTCCATACCTAGTGAGCAAGAGCGGATACCCTAGCTTCGACGATACGGCCGCCGAAATAGCATTTTCGTTACAGGACGAAATGAGGACAAAAAAACCCAAGGAAAGACTTGACGAACTCCTACAGCATACAGACATCGAGAAAGCCGGCAGCGCCAAAGCGCTGCTTGAAAACATTTTCTCGCGAGCCTTTAGTTCCACCCAAAACACGTCGGCTCAGGCCCAAGCTCGTCAAAGTCGATTGTCAGTTCGAAAGAACTTATTGAAAGTACTTTACCAAGATCCTTCAACTAGCACTTTTTCTGATGTGTCCATACGGCGTTTTCTAGATGACCCCGCAGGTCGCGAGACAGATCTGTCTTCGGCTTTGCTAAACCAAACGCTAGAGATTCTATTTGACACTTCAGTTGAGTTTATTGATCCCGAAAATGGTATCGTCTCCGAGCCTAGCCTTTTGGCGATAGAAGCAGGAAGGTGGACTAGAAAGTATTTTCTGCAAACAGGAAAAGACATCTCACGATCTGCAACAAGATTTATCTCGGTGTTGCTGCGGGCCGCACCGCCGGAAAATCGCAAAAAGCTACTACTGCGACTCTGCACAGAGAATGAAACAGCATGTTTGTCAGAACACTTATTGCTTAGCGCTCTCAAAGATGCAGGTCTTTGGGTCAGCGGCAAAATGACCGACGAACCGGACATCGCATCGCTTGTACTGTCCGCCCGTTTTGGGTATGGACGATCCGTGCTGGACCAGATTCGGCACAAGTGGATTGAGACTGTCAGCAACATTGGCGTTAAATCAATCATTTCCTATGAACCGAATGCCTTGAGCACCGTAGTTCGTTGGAAACAATTAGATTCGAACGAATCGAAATCAATAAGCGCTCAGCTAGAGCGATTAGCGCATGATAATGATTATGCAACCTTGGCCAAGTTCTTGGCTCTCTTCACAGGCAAACTCAACACGACACTAGTAAGAGATTTCTTAGATCAAAGTACGTTATCAGATATCTCTGACGTGTTAGATCAAATAAAGCTGGACGAGGCAACACATCAATCCGCAACATCGGTTTTGGCTGCTGAACTTGACGTTTCCAGCCAATCCAGTGACGCCGAATGAGAACGATATCGAGTCTCCGTTGAACGCAATCAATCACTGTTTTCAAAAGAAAGGACAAAGCGTCGCGCCTATTCCAAACCAAAATCGTGGCGGATACACGCCGCCGCCAAGCGACCAGACATCGTCGCCATCGGCACGCCGGCGCCAGGATGCACACTGCCACCGGTCAAATACAGACCCGGAATGCGTGCACGCGCTCCGGGGCGTGAAAAGCTGCCGAACGGCCCATGCGTCGGGCGACCGTACAACGCCCCGTCCGATGCCGGGAACAGCGCGCCGAATGCCTGCGGCGTCGTGCGCACGCACGCGCCCGGCTCATATTCAATGGCCAAGCCCTGGCTCGCCAGCATTGACAGCAGTTTCTCCTCAGCAGCGTCGACGAGCGCATCGTCGAGCTCGCATGCAGGCGCATTGATCAGGCACAGCAGACGCTCGCGCGACATACCAGCCGGCAGCGAGTCGTCCTTGCGATCCTGCGCGCAGATATACACGGTCGGCGTCGCCGTGATTTGCTTGCGCGTAAAAATCGCGTCGAATTCGTCTTTGTAGTCATCACCGAACAGCACGGTGTGGTGCGCCAGCGGAAACCCCGCTGTCGTCGCGCGCAGATTCCACGTGATCGCCGACAGCGAATGGCGCGTCTTGGGTAACGGCGGCACCGCGCTGCGCACATTGGCGCCAAGCAAGCCGTTCGCCAGTGCCGCGCAATCGCCGTTGAACACAACGGCATCTGCCTGCAGCGGCACGCCATCAGCCAGTTTCACGCCAGTCACGCGACCGTCGTAGCTCAAAACCTCGGCCACCGGCGCGTCATACTGGATCTGCGCACCGGCCGCTTGCGCCGCATCTGCGATCGCCTGGGCAAGCGCGTGCATGCCGCCATCGAGATAACACACGCCTGCCCGCTCGGCGTGCGCAATCAGCTGCAAGGTTGCCGGCGCAAGAAACGGCGACGACCCGCAATACGTGGCATAGCGAGCAAACAGTTGCACCAGTCGCGGCTCGGCAAACCGCTTTTCCAGAGACTTGAATAGCGACACAAACGGTTGCGTCGCAAGCAACGCGGGAATGCCGCGCACACCAACGCGTCGCGCAAGCTCCAGCGGCGTCGGTCGCTGATCGCGCATGAAGCTCAAGTCCAGCGTGTCGAAAATACTCGCGGCATCGCGCGCAAACTCGCGATAGGCCTGTCCTTGCGAAGCGCCGAATTGCTCGCTAATCGCAGCGGCAGACTGCGCAACATCGCTGTACAGATCGAGTCTCGCGCCATCCAGCCATGCGTGGCGCGCCAGCACGTCGGCTGTGTGCAACGTGACATGCTCATCAAATTGCAGCCCCGCGTCAGCAAACAGATCGTCAAAGACCCAGCGCATCGTGAACACGGTCGGGCCAGCATCCATCGCCTTGCCATCGACAGTGATCTGGCGCATCTTGCCGCCCGGCCGGGCATGCTGCTCGAGCACCGTCACTTGCGCACCGCGTGCTGCAAGATCAAGTGCTGCCGCCAAACCACCGGCTCCCGCACCGACAACGATGACATGTGGCTCAGACATCGCCACGCCGGGTCAGTTGCACCCGAATCTCCTCGGCCGGCCGCGTCGTCAATCGCGCAACCGGGCGCACGCGCTCAGGCTCGCGAACCGAAAAATTGTAGCGTCGGGCAAGCGCTGCAATGATCAGTGTGCTTTCAATCGTTGCAAAAGCCGCGCCTACGCAAACGCGTGGCCCAAGCCCAAACGACATGAACACGCCGCTGTCCTCGCTGTCACCGGCACCGTGAAAGCGCAATGGATCGAAGCGATCCGCATCGCGCCACAGCAACGTGTTGCGGTGCGCCGTCCACGGCGAAATCATGAGCATCGCACCGCGCTTGACCGTTTCATCACCGATGCGGGTCTTTTCGGCGGCCACGCGCGGTATGAACGTGATCGGCGGATACAGGCGCAACGCTTCACGGAAAATACTGCGGATTACCGGCAACTGCTTGACGTGCTCGAAACGAATATCGCCGTCGCCAACGACGCCGGCCACCTCATCGCGAACCATCGTTGCAATGTCCTCGCGCTCTCCCAGAATAAAAAACACCCAGGTCAGGACACTGGCAGTGGTTTCATGACCGGCCAGAAAAAACACGCCAATCTGGTCGATCAACTCCTCGCGCGTGAACGGCTCGCCCGTTTCGGCATCGCGCGCCGCCACGATCGACGTGACGATGTCATCCTCCGCGTCAGCACCACGCGCGAGCCGTGCATCCAACAAGCTGCCAATGTGGCTACGGATGCGTGCGCATGCCGCGAGGACGTTTGCCGGCTGTTTCACATCTGCCCATGGCTTGCCGAGAATCAGTTGCCACAGATTCACGTTGGCGACGCTGTCCTCGAATTCACCAAACGCCTCAAACACATCGCGCGCGGTTTGTCCCTGCAGCGACTGCGAAAAAATGGTTCGACAGATAATGTCGGCGGTGAGCTCGCTCATCGCAAGGTCGAGCGAGACGTCGCGCTGCGCCGCGACATCGGCATCGAGCCGCTCGATGTAGTCATCCACCGCACCGCGCATGGCGGCAAAAGCACGACCGATGCGCATATGCGAGAACGCCGGATCGATCATCTGCCGTTGGCGACGCCACTGCACGCCGTTGGAGACGAAAACCGACTCACCCACCAACGGCGTCAACGCGCCGACCATCAGGTCGTTCTTCGGGAAAATATCCAACGGATCCGTGAGCACATCGCGCGCCAGCGACGGATCGTTGATCAGCAAAATCGAGCGCCGCGAGTAACCCAGTCGCGTCACCGGCTTCGTGTACGCATCGCGCGGCACCAGCGACAACAGGTCACCATCGCCCTGGCGCATCACGCGCAACAGCGATCGCAGCGGCGACAGTGGCTGTGGCGCGGGTGGCTGGTAACGGTCCGGTGTTTCGGTCAACATCGATGCTGCGTGAAAGAACAAGCCGCGAGTATATCGTGAAGCGTTGCGCGCGGCTGAACCTGTGCGCAAGAGCCTTTATACTCTGGCGTATAAATGTTGGCCGCAACGCTCCTTCCCGATCTCGCACCTGGCGTTACTCGATGGCGGTAAAGACCGTATTACTGACGCTCGGCCGCTTGCCGACAGCCGTGGATCTTGCGCGCAGCTTCAAGGCAGCCGGCTGGCGAGTGGTTGTGTGCGATCCGTTTCGCTGGCACCTTGCCAGAACGTCGCGCTGCGTCGACGCTGTTGTGCAGGTACCGGCGCCGGCCACCGATCAGCAAGGTTTTCTTGAAGCACTGCTGGCGGCGATAGACACCTGGTCCGTAGACCTTGTTGTACCGGTGTCCGAGGAAACGATGTTCGTCGCCGCCCTCATGCAGCGCTTACCGCCCGGTGTGCAGTTGTTCTGTCGCGAGCAGCAGCACGTGCTACAGCTACACTCGAAATTGCAATTTGCGCGACTGGCTGACTCTGTCGGCTTGGCTGTACCGCAAACCGTCGCGATGACCAGCGCAGCGGCAGCAGATTTGCTGGCCGCGCATCCGTGCGTGATCAAACCCGAATTCAGTTGCGCAGGACGTGGTATCCACTTCACGACCCCGCAACACGCCTTGCCTACCGTCGATGACCGCGATTCGCTGGTGCAGCGTCGCATCGCCGGCGAGGAGTTCAGCGCTTTCGCCATTGCGCGGCACGGCGAAGTGCTGGGCATCGTGATCTACCGATCGATGGTGCGCCTGAATCAGGTTGCCGTTGCGTTCGAGCGCGTCGAACAACCATCGATTGCTGAGTGGGTGACGCACTTCATCGCCGCAGTGTCACACCACGGTCTGGTCTCGTTCGACTTCATTGTCGATAGCGACGGCCAGGCACATGCGATCGAATGTAACCCGCGCGCGACCAGCGGGTTGCACTTCTTTACGCGTGAAAGCCTCGGCGCGAGTATCGCAACGGGCAGCACACCGGAACTACGAGACGAGCGCCAACTGCAGGAGTTCTGGTCAACGTGGACACACTGGTTCGTTAGCCTGGGCGCGCCGGCAGAGCGCCGTCGCACCGGGCGCGCCATCCGCCAGTGTCGCGATGTTACGTGGCGCCTCAGAGACCCGGGCGTATTCCTGCTAGCGACGTTTTCGACCTGGCCGATTATTAGCCGCGCGCGTCGCAATCGATTCGATTTCGCTAGCGCGGCAGCCAAGGATATTGAATGGCAGTCCGGTTATGGCGATTGACGACGTAACGCTATGGTCGGAGGGCGCCTATCGGCTGACTGTCAGTGACAGCGCAGGCGCGGATTGGCTGCAATTTGTTAGCCACGCGCGCTTCGGTGCGCCCGGTGCGCGCTACCGACGGCATCGATTTGCCGACGAGGCTACGCAATTCGCAGCACCGTTGTTCTGCAGTCTGTATCACGGCTCATCGATTGTTGGCTGCTACGTGCTCGATCGTCGGCGCTTGCTACGCGCCGGCGCCGAGATCGATGGGCTGTATCGCGGAACCCTGTTCGTCGACCCGGCACATCGCGGGCACGGTCTTGCGCGCATTGTGGTCGAGCGCGCGGTCTTATGGGCTGTGGATCAAGGATCACTTCCGGTGCTGACTTATGGTTGCGTCGAGCGCCGCAACGCGGCTGCCCAGCGCGTGCTTGCGACACAGGGTATGCAACGGCTGGGCAGCGTGGGCAGCGCGCTGAAGTACAGTCACTGGCCACGCGCATCGTTGCCGCCACACGCCTTTGAAGATGGCCGTAGTGATGCGATCGGTGCGCTGCTCTCACAAACGCAAGCGGGTGACAGCTTGGTCGACGCCGCGCCCGCGCAGTGGATCAGTGCGCACCGCAACGGCGCGGTGGCCGGTTGCGTCTACCACGTCGTGTCGTTAAACCTCGATCAACCGACCGGCGGCGCAGGCCGATTCATGCAGCGAGCCATGCAGCTCTTCCCGCCGGCCCGCAAACGCTTTGCTGCAGAAGATTTTCGCTATGTGGCAATCCGCCAACCGGTTGCTGCCGGTGCTGGGGCGGCAAAGTTGTTTCAAGATCTGCTGGATCATCTACTGGTGCAACACAGTACGCACTTCGCCAATGTGTCACTCGATGAAGGGGACGGCACTGCAAGTGCGCGCGCTGTACGACAAGCGCTGGGGCGGCGTTGTGTTGCACGCCGGCGCCTGCTGGATGTGCTCGGGCGCTGGCATGGCACGGCGCCGTTTGACGCGGCGCCGATAGATGCCATGCAACTCAGCGCGCCGGATCTGTAACGTGACACACTGCTCCGAACGCGGTGACGCTTTCAGCACCGTGACTGGCACGACGCAGCATCGAAAAGCGCCCGCCGAATCTCACAATTGCGGGCAACGCAGGCACTCTCGTCACAGTGAGTACCGCGCGCCGACACGCAAACCGCCAATCAGGTCGCTGATGCGTCCGCGATGGCCTGAATCGACGCATCCAACGTTGCGTTGAATTCATCGTCCGACTGCTGCGCACTCAGTCCTTCAGACAGCGCGCGAGAGAAGCTTGCGATCATGCCGGTCTGCCGCGCCAAACGCGCATTCGCCTCTTCGCGACTGTAACCGCCGGACAGCGCCACCACTTTGAGCACACGCGGATGCGTCACGCAGTCGTGGTACAGATTATCGGTGTCGGGCAGCGTCAGCTTCAGCATCACTTGCTGATCCGCCGGCACTTGATCCAGATGCTTCATCAGCTCGGCTTTCAGCAGCGCCTCAGCGGCCACCTTGTCCGGGCAGTGAATATCGACTTCCGGCTCGATGATCGGTACCAGCCCTTTGGCCAGAATCTGCGCGCCGACGGCGAATTGCTGGGCGACTACCGCCGCGATACCGGCTGCGTTCGCCTCTTTGATCACCGAACGCATCTTGGTGCCGAAAATACCCTTGGCTTTGCCTTTGTCCAGCAAAGCATCCAGATCCGGCATCGGCTTCATCAGCTGTGCGCCGTCAGTGACGTCCTCGAGACCTTTGTCGACCTTCAGGAAGGGCACGACGTTGTTGTTTTCCCACAAGTACTGCGCCGTCGACTTGCCGTTGATATCGCGATCCATTGTGTTCTCAAACAGGATTGCACCGAGAATGCGTTTGCCGCTGAATGCCGGACTCGTGATGATGCGCGAGCGCATTTCGTGCACCAACGCGAACATACCCTCATCGTCCTGCCACGCACTCTCGTCCACGCCATAGAGCCCCAGCGCTTTCGGCGTGCTGCCACCGCTCTGATCCAGAGCTGCGATAAAACCATTGTCTGTGCGAATTTTTTCGATTTGCTGTGCAAAGTTGCTCACGGTGTTCCCCCGGGTTGCGACGGTCGATATTCATTACCTGTGCAACAATTGTACGCGATGCGTCGCATCACAACTACGCCTGCGATCACGTTGCTTTATCATGCACGGATGCCCGATAGCGCCAGACCTACGCCTCAACAGGCGGCTTTTCCCGAATTCATCACGATGATGGCGCTGACGATGTCGTTGGTCGCCCTGGCGATCGACGCGATGCTGCCTGCGCACGGCGTTATCGGCGTCGAACTGGGTGTCGACGACGTTAATGATACCCAGTACATCGTGTACACCATTTTTGCAGGGCTCGGGCTCGGCCAGTTCCTGTTTGGCCCGTTGGCAGACGCGATCGGACGCAAACCGGCGTTGTACGCGGGGCTTGCCATCTTCGTCGCTGGCACGCTGGTCAGCCTCAGCGCACCAACCTACACGCTGTTGTTGCTGGGTCGTTTCCTGCAGGGTATCGGTGTCGCAGCGCCGCGCACAATGACCGTCACGATCGTTCGTGACCTGTTCGCCGGCCGCAACATGGCTCGCGTCATGTCGTTCGTGATTTCAATCTTCATTCTGGTACCGGCTATTGCGCCATCGCTTGGGCAATTGATGATCAACCAGTTCGGCTGGCGCAGCATTTTCTGGGTGTTCATCGTGCTGACCGGCTTGATCGTTGCGTGGTTCCACTGGCGCCAGCCGGAAACGCTCGCACCTGCGAACCGGCAATCTCTGTCACTGCACAGGATTGGCAGCAACATGCTGGTGGTGCTGCGCACGCCAGTGGCTATCGGCTATACCATCGCCGCCGCTGCTGTGTCAGGCGCGTTCGTCGGCTTTCTGGGCACCGCGCAGCAAGTGTTCGCCGAGCAATACGGATTGGGGGAGCGCTTCCCGTTGTTCTTCGGCATGCTCGCAATCAGCATTGGCGTCAGCACACTGATCAACGGCAACGTGGTCGTGCGCATCGGCATGCGCGCGCTTGCGAAGGGTGCCGGCGTGATGGCCGTGATCGCATCGCTGGCGTTTTTCGCCGCCAGCGTCTACTGGAGCGGCCAGCCGCCGCTCGCTGTGACGATGAGCTGCATGATGAGCCTGTTCCTGTTCGTTGGCTTTCTGTTCGGCAATCTCAACGCACTGGCGATGGAGCCACTCGGTCACATCGCCGGAACCGCAGCGGCGATTATCGGTTCGGTCACAACACTGTTGTCGGCCATGCTGGGCGCGTTCAGTGGCGCACTCTACAACGGCACCCTCGCACCGATGGCCGCCTCGTTCCTGATGATGACCGTACTCACGGTCATCGCGATTTATATGACTGACGGCTATAGCAGAGCCTGACCGCGTTACTCGCGCTCGAACGTCAGACCCGCATTGGATACCATGCGATCGAACAAACGCTGCCCCATCGCGGCCGCAGGCGTCCAGATTCCGGCAGGTGTTTCGGCGCATTCCTTGACAAGACATATACCGGCCTCAGCCAGCATTTTCGAGGTTGAGCCATAACCCGGATCGCGGTCGCCCGTTACCGCCAGTTTGATCAACCCCTCGTCAGTCTCGGCGATGAACAAGATGTCGTAGAAACCCGCTTCGCGCTCTTCCTTGCTCGGACCCTCGCCCGGCTTCGGACCATCTTTGTCGGTCATCATGCCTTTCTCGGCCAGCGATTTGGCGATCTGCTCACCCTTCTCGCCAGGCCCGGTCATCAGCATCTCGTCGTAGCGAAAGTCCTCGCCGTACGGAAAACCCATCAGCGCGTTGCTGCGAAAAACATTGCGCACGTTGATCGCCGCCATCACGAAAGGCGTTACCCAACTACCCGCAATCTCATCGTACATTGGCTTGTTGCCAGACAGTTGTTTGACGCTGGTAAACCCGGGGATCAGCGAATAGGGATCGCGCATCAACGCCATGACAGCCGGGTCCTGCATCGCCGCCTTCAACGTTGCCTTCGCGCTGGCCGCAGTCCCACCGGAGAACGTTCCCTGCATCTTGCGCACACGCCCAAGTATGTGGCTCGACGGTTTACCCGTTTCTGCGATGCAGTGCTGCTGCAGCTTCCACACACCAAGATCGGAAGGGATTGAGTCGAAACCTGACGAGAACACGATGCGCGCCCCGCTGGCTTTCGCCGTCGACTCATGAGCATCAATCATGTGCCGCATCCATGCCGGTTCACCGCACAGATCCAGGTAATCGGTGCCAGTTTTTGCACACACTTCGACCAGTTTGTCGCCGTACAATTGATACGGACCCACCGTGGTGATGATTGCCTTGGTCTTCGCAGCGAGCGCTTTCAGTGACTCAACGTCATCGCCGTCAGCAACTAGAATCGGCACTGACTCCGGCACACCAATGAGCTCGCACACCTGCTGCAATTTTTCTGCATTACGGCCCGCCATGGCCCAAGACAGCGACGGATCGTCCCCGTAACGCTGCTGCAGATATTCCGCGACTAATCTTCCGGTGAAGCCGCTTGCGCCGTAGATGACGAGATCGAATTGTTTGTCGCTCATGAAGGTTTGCCTGTAGGTAATGCTGGGAAGTGAAATTGAATTAGCTGGCGAGGCGATCCGCTGCGCGCGCGGCTAACGGCGAATCGGCATCGACGGAAACATCGGCGCGCGCCAAATACTCTTTGAGTTTCGCATCGGCCTGCTCGCCGAACAGAATACGGCAGGCCTCAGTCAAACCGGGCGCCGCGATGACTTCAGACTCGCGTACGACCATCGTGATCTTCGATCGCCGGCGCAGAAAATCGTCGAGCTGCGTCACCATCTCGCGACGCTGTGTGTATTCAACCTCACAGCGCAAGTAATCGGTGTTGCGCATCAGCGGTTCAACCATCTGCGGATTCTCGCGGATGCGCTCCAGCATGCCGATTGCATTCGCGCCATAGCGTCGCCAAAAGCGCATCGTCAGCGGCTCAGTCGAATTCGGATGCGTATAGCTGTCCAGGTCCATCAGCCGTGCCTGGCGCAAAAACTCCTGATGCGTGGCCGTCGGGGGCTCGCCATACCAGATCTGCTCCGCGTACGGCACCGCCACGCCCAGCTCGGCAACCGTGTCACAAATCTCGTCGCCGACGTTCAGGCAATCGGTTAGCTTGCCACCGAAAATCGTCAACTGACGTTGCTCGCGGTCAATATCGATCGCGTGCTTGCGCGATAGTTCGAGCCAGTCTGTCGCATCGTTGGTCAACGACTTGACCGCCAACGGTCGCACACCGCATCGCTCGGAAATAATGTCATCGCGGGTTAGCGGCTCGTCCAGCTTCAGCAAGTGATTGGCGTTGTCCAGCACAAACTGGCGATCAGCTTCGCTGACCTCGGTATGCCAGCTGTCAACGCGCGTATCGGTCGTGCCGATGCACGTGCGTGCGCCCATCGGAATCGCAAAATATAGCCGCCCGTCACTGGCAAACGACGTCAAAATGCGGCGACTGTCCGTGACGCGATCGACGATCAAATGAATGCCTTTCGAGAACACGTGACGATGCGCCGTTGCGTGGCCGGTGATGCGATTTAGCGCATCAGCTTCGGGACCGCAGGCATTCACCAATACGTCGGCGCGACTGGTGAACTCACGCCCGGTCTCTTCGTCGCGCAACGCTAGTTGCCACACGCCATCGCGTCGTTGCGCATCGGTAACGCGCACATAGTTGGCGGCAATGGCTCCGCTATCCATAGCCGCGCGAACGAAGTTGAAGACGAACCGCGCGTCGTTGTCGTACAGATAACAGTCGGAATATTCCATGCCGCCGGTTGTCGCATCCGCGCGCAGCACCGGTTCTCGACCAATCAACGCACTCTTGGAGAGGTAAGACGGCGCACGGGTCGCGAACCGGCCAAAAGCCCAGTACAGCAGCGCACCGAGATACAGCACAAACCGGGGCCAGCGAAAGCCCTTGGGTACGGCCGCCAGAAACCGGGCTTCTTTTACCGTCGATGGATAGGCGCGCATCAGCGTGTTGCGCGATTTGCACAAATTCCACACCAAGCCGAATTCCTGATTCTCGAGATACTTAATGCCGCCCCAAGCAAGATTCGACGATTGCGAGCTGGTCAATCCGGCAAAATCACCGGCATCGACAATCGCCACGCGCACGCCGCGCGCGGCGAGCGCAGCCGCGCTGACCGCGCCGTTGATGCCGGCACCGACAACAAACACGTCAAACGTGCCGTCGTCCAGTTTGTCGATATTGGTATCGCGTAGTGCCGAGCTCATGCGTGCCTCGTTCGTTGGCCTGTTGCCGGGTTAAATCTGACTCCTAACTGTAGCAAAAAATGATGGCGGCAAATGCGTTGCCGGCATATTAAAACCCCCAGAAAATCGTATACCATGGCCTGTCCGCTGAGACGGCCGGAGGCCAGCGGCATGAGCTCGGGGGGAGCTGCGCATGAACCAACAACAAGAACACCATTGGCGCATCGACAGTGCGCAGTGCACTGTCGTTTTGCAGCTGCAGCGCAACATGCCGGCGGTGACCTACTGGGGCGCCCGGTTACCCGACGCATTGGCACTCGACGAGTTTTGTGCAGCACTGTCACGACCACCGGTACCGGCAGCTCTCGACTTGCCCGAGGCGCTGACACTGCTACCTGAAAGCGGCACGGGTTTTGCCGGCTTCCCGGGCATTCTTGCGCATCGCAACGGCGAGCATTCCATCAGCCAGGCTGCACTTGAGCGCGCGGATGTAGACGCTCACTCGGCGACGTTCGTCTGCGTCGAACAGATCAACGAAGTGCAGATGACGTTGACGGTGGCGCTGGATCCAGACTCCGACGTGTTAACGCTGCGCAACAGCGTCAAGAACCTGGGCGACAACGTACTGCACGTAGATTGGCTGGCGAGTGGCGTTTTGCCTTTGCCACACCCGCACTCGGAGGTCTGCTCACTGACCGGCCGTTGGGCCCAGGAATTCACGCAGCGGCGCGAACCCATCGGTGCCAGCGCGCTGCTGCGCGATAACCGTGCGGGTCGTACCTCCCACAACAGTTTTCCGGGCTTGCTGACAGGCAGCGCGGGCTTCAGCGCCGACACCGGCTATGCGGCAGCGATGCACCTCGCCTGGAGCGGCAATCACCGCATCTGGGTCGGTCGCGCGCGCGACGGTCGACCCTACGTTCAACTCGGCGTGTTGTTCAGCAATGGCGAGCAACAATTGCAGCCGGGTGATGCGTGGCAGGCGCCAGAGCTGCACGCGTGCGTGAGCGAATCGGGCTACAACCCGTTGATCCACAATCTGCATCGCTTTGTCCGCAATCAGGTGCTGCCGTCGGGGCTGGCACGCAAGCCGCGACCCGTGCACTACAACACGTGGGAGGCGGTGTATTTCAACCACAGCGAAGCCAGCACGCTTGCGCTGGTCGCGGAGGCGAAGCAGCTCGGTGCCGAGCGCTTTGTGCTCGACGACGGCTGGTTTAGCAATCGCAATAACGACCTCGCAGGCCTAGGTAACTGGACCGTATCCAAACGCAAATATCCGAACGGCCTGGAGCCGATCTTCGACGCGGTACGCGCCGCTGGCATGGAGCCGGGTTTGTGGATCGAGCCTGAAATGGCGAACGAGGACAGCGATGTCTTTCGCGAACATCCGGAATGGATTCTCGGCGATCCGCAGCGCCAGCAACCGCTCGGCAGGCATCAATATGCACTAAACATCTGTCGTGACGATGTCTTTGAGTACCTGCTGGGACACATTACCGGCGTCGTACGTCGCTATGGTCTGGGCTATCTCAAATGGGATATGAATCGCGATCTGGCGCACGCATTGGTGGATCGTCGCCAGGGCGAGGCGCGTATGGCGCAAGCGATATACCGGCTGCTGGATGCCGTGCGCGCAGCATGCCCGGACTGCGAAATCGAGATTTGTTCATCGGGCGGTGCGCGCGCCGACTATGCGCTGTTGCGCCGCGGCGAACGCATCTGGACCAGCGACAATCACGACCCGCACGATCGCCAGCGTATCCAACACGGCTTCAGCCTGTTCTTCCCGCCAGAGGTTATGGGCGCACACGTCGGCAGTGCGATCAGCGATACAACGGGTCGCTATCAGGCACTGTCGTTTCGCGTCGCGACCGCGCTGCTCGGACACTTCGGCGTCGAACCGAACAAGGATGGCATCAGCGAAGGCGACCAGGCAGTGCTGCGGCGTGCTGCCCACTGGTACATTCACAACCGCGACTGGCTGCACACGGGCACGACCTGGTTTATCGACAGCAACGAAGCGGCAGTAGTCGCGCGCGCGCAGGTCTCCGAAGATCGCCAGCGCGCAATCATCACGAACGCGCTGCTGGACACACCACACCAACCCATACTGGCCCCATTGCGCTGCCGCGGCCTTGACCCGCAGGCGCGCTATGCCGTGCACTCGCTGGACTGCCTGACCTTCGAGCGCACGCTGGTTGCCCGCACAACTGGCGCCGCACTGGCAGCAGCTGGTTTCCAACCCCCAGTGCTGTTGCCGGATCAGGCGCAGTGCTTCGAGCTTGAGGTCGTCCCGTCATGAGCACTCCCAATATCGGCGTCTGTTATTACCCCGAACACTGGCCTGAGTCGCAGTGGGCCGACGACGCCAGGCAGATGCGCGCGCTAGGCATCAGTCACGTGCGCATCGGAGAATTTGCCTGGGCGAATATCGAGCCCGCTGATGGTCAATATGAATGGGACTGGCTCGATCGCGCCGTCGACTCGCTGGCCAATGCCGGATTGACGATTATCATGGGCACGCCGACCGCCTGCCCGCCGCGCTGGCTCGTCGACAAGATCGATGACCTGCTGCCGGTCGATGCGCAAGGGCACCGGCGCGGTTTTGGCTCACGCCGCCACTACAGCACGTCGAGTGTTGAATTCCTCTCGGCCGCGTTGTCGATTTGCACCAAAATGCTCGAACGCTACGGCGACCATGCTGCGGTCGGTGGCTGGCAGCTAGATAATGAGTTCGGCTGTCATGACACAACGTTGTGCTATTCGCCTGCTGCGTTGCGCGCTTTCCATACCTGGCTACGCGCACGCTACGACAACATCAATGCGTTGAACACTGCGTGGGGCAACGTGTTCTGGAGTCAAACCTACGCACGCTTTGAAGACGTCGGCTTGCCGGTTGCCGTGACCGAGACTAACCCGGCGCACCGACTGGCATTTCAGCGTTTCAGCTCCGATCAGATGGTTGCCTTTAGCGAAGCGCAGCGGGCGCTGGTCGTACAACATGCGCGCGAGTCGGCATGGACCACCCACAACTTCATGGGCAACTTCGTCGACTTCGATCATTTCAAACTGGCCAAACACCTCGACGTTGCAACATGGGACAGCTACCCGCTCGGTTTCCTGGACCAAAGCTGGTTCGATGGTGAGACCAAGGCGCGCTATCGACGCACCGGTCACCCGGACTGGGCGGCGTTCCATCACGATCTGTACCACGCCGTCGGTCAGGGCCGCTTCGGCGTCATGGAGCAACAACCCGGCGCCGTGAACTGGGCCTACAGTAATGCCCAACCCGCCAATGGCATGGTGCGCCTGTGGAGCTGGGAGGCCGTCGCGCACGGCGCAGAGCTCGTGTCGTATTTCCGCTGGCGTCAGGCGCCGTTCGCGCAAGAACAAATGCACGCAGGCTTGTTGCGACCGGACAACCAACCAGCGAATGCGCACGTGGAAGTGGCGCAGTTCAGCAAGGAGCTGGATCGATTGTCCTTGGAGGATCGGGCGCAGTCGCGCGTAGCGCTGGTGTTCGACTATGAAGCGGCCTGGATGATGCGCATTCAACCGCAGCAGCATAGCTACGATGCGCTGGCTGTCGCGATGGCCTATTACAGCGCCGCACGAACACAAGGGGTCGACATCGACATCGTGCCGCCGGACGCCAACCTCGACGGCTATGCGCTCGTGATGCTGCCGTGTTTGCCCCATGTGAGCACAACACTGATCGGGCAGTTGCAGGATGGCGACATGCAGATGATCTGTGGTCCGCGCACCGGCAGCAAAACCGACGAGCTGTCGATCCCGCCAACGCTTGCGCCCGGCGCCTTGCAATCATTGTTGCCGGCAAAAATGGTGACGATGGATGCCATGCGCGACGGCGTTATCGCCGGCATCGATGAACAACCGCGCGACCGCTATGTCTATCAGTGGCTTGAACAGCTCGATACGCAGCTGCAACCACTCTATCGCACCTATGACGGCCGCGGCCTGCTGTATCAGCATGGGCGCTGCCGCTATGTGAACGCGTGCGTCAGCGATGCCATGCTGACGGATGTTGTGGCGGCGGCGTGCGATGACGCACACATTACGCGTACGACATTGCCAAGCGACGTGCGCATCACGCGTCGTGGCAAATACACGATTGCCGTGAATTACGGCAACACAGTCTGTCGGCTGGACACAGCGCATGACTATGTCATCGGCGGCCCGAGAATTGCTGCGCACGACGTCGTGGTGTGGAAATCAACATGACGCAAACGCTGAGCCGGCACGAGCAAACGCTGCTCGAAAAAACGAGCAAACGTTTTACGCAGTGTTACGACCGACGTCCGTCACTGGCTGCTATCGCGCCTGGTCGCGTCAACCTGATTGGCGACCATACCGACTACACCGATGGGTTATGTCTGCCGTTCGCCATTGATCGCTATGTTGTATTGGTCGCCGCGCCAGTCGATGAACCGCGCATCACGTTGTGCTCGTCGAGCTCGCGCGACCGCCAGCACATCGATCTGACCGAGCGGCCGCTGCCAACGGTCGGCAACTGGAGTGACTACATTCGCGGCGTCATTGAGGGGCTGGCGGCGCTTGATGTTCCGCCGACCGGCCTGCAGATCATGATCGACAGCGACCTGCCATCGGGTGCTGGTCTGTCGAGCAGCGCTGCGCTGGAGGTGGGCGCTGCGCACTTGCTGCTGGCCGCCACCGGCAAGCACTTACCTACCGCCGACATTGTGTCACTGGCGCAACAGGCTGAGCATCGCTATGCCGGTGTGCCATGCGGCACGATGGATCAGTTCAGCGTCGCCAATGGGGTGCACGGCGCGCTGATGATGCTCGACAACCGTTCACTCACCGCAGACTTGGTCACACCGGCTGACGAGGACCTGGCGTTTCTGGTGATCGACAGTGGCGTCAAGCACGACCTCTCCGACGGCGGTTACGGCGCTCGACGTGCCGATTGCGAAGCGGCACAAGTGGCGCTCGGCAAATCGCTGCGAGATGTCAGCGTTGCCGATCTGGAGCGCGCTGAACTCGGCGACGTGCCACGGCGCCGGGCTTTGCACGTTGTAACCGAAAATGCACGCGTCAAGGATATGGTGGTCGCGCTGGAGCACGGCGATCGCGAGCTAATGGCCGAGCTGATGTACGCCGGTCACGCAAGTTTGCGCGATGACTTCCAGAACAGCGTATCCGAAGTTGATCTCTTGGTTGCGCTCGCCAGCGATCTGCACGATGAAGGCGTCATTGGCGCCCGGATGACCGGCGGCGGGTTTGGCGGCGCGGTCATTGTGCCGGCCATTGAGGCAGAGGTTGAGCACGTCGCCGGCGTGCTGACCAACCGCTATGCGCAAGCGACCGGTATCAACGCGCGCACATTAGTTGTGCATCCGTCCGCCGGCGCCCGAAGTATCAGTGAGGCTCTGAATTCATGACCGACCAACCGCATCGCCGCTACAACCCGCTGACCGATAGCTGGGTTCTTGTTTCCCCGCATCGCACGCAGCGGCCGTGGCAAGGCCAGCAGGAAACGGCTGGCAAGGACGAGCGTCCGCACTACGACCCGCAGTGTTACCTGTGCCCGGGCAACACCCGCAGTGGCGGTCAACACAATCCCGACTACGCCGACGTATTCGTGTTCGACAACGACTTCCCCGCCTTGCTGGCGACACCGGACGCCAGCGGCAACAGCGACGACGCACTGTTCCGGCGTGCTGCGGTTGCCGGCACCTGCCGCGTGATTTGTTATAGCCCGCGCCACGACCTGACGATGGCAGATTTGGGTGACGCCGCGCTACGGCAAGTGGTGAATACATGGGCGCAGGAATACGAGCACCTGTCACAATCATTCAATTGGGTGCAAATTTTCGAGAATCGCGGCAGCGCGATGGGCTGCTCCAACCCGCACCCGCACGGCCAAATCTGGGCGACCGACACACTGCCAACTGAAGCCGAACGCGAGAGCGCCACGCAAGCGAGCTACCGTGCCACGCATGGCAGCGATCTTCTCGGTGACTATGCCGATCGTGAGATCGCACAACAGCAACGCGTCATCGTCGACAACGAGCATTGGCTGGTGGTTGTACCGTATTGGGCTGTCTGGCCGTTCGAAGTGATCGTGATTGCGCGTGACGAGGTCGCAACGCTTGCACAACTGTCAGACCGCGCACGCGACAGTCTTGCGAGCGTGCTGGGGCAGTTGTGCCAGACCTACGACGCCGTGTTTGATACGGCGTTTCCGTACTCGATGGGCTGGCACAATGCACCAGCAGATGGTAGCGACGGCTGGCGGTTGCACGCACATTTTTATCCGCCTCTGCTGCGCTCGGCGACCGTCAAGAAATTCATGGTGGGTTACGAAATGCTCGGTGAGCCGCAACGCGACTTGACGCCCGAACAAGCGGCAGACACGTTGCGCGCGGCAATGGCCAGAATCGCCTAGGCCGTGCTGGCGCGCGACGCCCGGTAGCGGCGCACCGAATCGGCGCAAAACACAATGACAGCCGACCAGATCAGAATGAAACAGATGAGTCTCGGCGTCGACAGCGGCTCGCCGTTTAGGTAGCCGATCAGAAACTGCAATGTCGGACCAATAAACTGCAAGAAACCGATCATTGATAGCGGCAAGCGCCTCGCTGCCAGGGCGAAGCACAGCAGCGGCAACACGGTCACCGGGCCAGACAACAAAATCAGCAACGTCAGCGTCGTCGACGTGTTTGGCGCACCAAATGCGGCCTCGCCTTGCTGCATCAGGATCGTCAGCGCGAGCAATGCGAAAGGCAGCAACACCAGTGTTTCGATAAACAGCCCCGGCATACCGCCAATATCAACTTGTTTGCGAATCACGCCATAAACCGTGAACAGCAATGCCAGACTGATAGCGATCCACGGGAAGTCACCGCCACTAATGGTGAGCACCGCTACACCGATGAAAGCCAGCACAATCGCCACCAGCTGCAATCGCCGCAGCTTTTCATTAAAGAACACGACGCCGACCAACACATAGATGAGCGGGTTAATGTAATAGCCGAGACTCGCTTGAAAAATTTTGCCTTCGTAAACGGCAAAGATGTATATCAGCCAGTTCAGCGCGATCATGATGGCGGCTAGCGACAGCCAGCCAATTTTGGCGCGTACGCGCAGTGCATTGCGCACGTCCGGCCATTGCCGGCGCAGGGCAATGATTAAGGCACCGAACGGCACGCTCCAGATGATGCGGTGAGAGAGCATCTCAACCGGGGACACTGCGACCGTAAACAGAAAGTAAACCGGCAAAAAGCCCCACATAGTGTAGGCAATGACCGCGCTCACGACACCGTCACGCGTGCGGCGACCCGCATCGTCTATCACGTGTTCACATCCACAGAGGATTCCCGTTGGCTATACGAAAGAGATGAATCGGGTAGCATAGAGACGCTCAACAGGAGTAGCAACGAAATGCGTGACAATACGACGGCACTATTTGGTCACCTGCCCGACGGCAGACGTGTCGATCAATTCTGGATTGGTGACGAGACTGGCATCAGTGCGTGTATCTCGACCCTAGGCGCGGCCGTTACCCAACTCTGGGTCGCCGACCGGCAGGCGCAGCGCGATGACGTGGTACTCGGGTTCGACGATGTGCGCGATTATTTGCGCAATCCGTTCCATGTCGGCGTCACCATTGGCCGCTATGCTAATCGTATTGCCAACGCAGCGTTCGAGCTGAACGGCGAACACGTCGCGCTGGCCGGTAACGTCGTTGGCGGGCGCCACCACCTGCACGGTGGACCGCGCGGCTTCGGGCACCGGCTGTGGGATCTGGTCGCCCACGATGCAACCAGTGTCAGCCTGCGCATCGACAGCGCGCACAATGACCAGGGTTATCCGGGCAATCTGACTCTGACGGCACGTTTTCACATCATCGACGGTCACACGCTGGCAATCGACTACGAAGCCAGCACCGATCGCACGACAGTGATCAATGTCACCAACCACAGCTATTTCAATCTGGCCGGACAACACAGCAACAGCGTGCTTGATCATGAGCTGCACATTGCCGCCGACCGCTTTACCGTAACTGACGAAGATTCTATTCCGACCGGCGAAATCCGCGCCCTGCCGGCGGCGCTCGATTTTCGTGTACCACGCAGGCTGGGAGAAATGATCGATAATCCGGTGCTGATGGCAACGTCGGGCTACGACCACAACTATGTGCTGAAAGACACCGCTGGTGAATGGTCGACTGCCGCCACACTCACCGAGCGCCGCAGCGGCAGAACGCTGACGGTTCGTACCACTGAACCCGGCATGCAGTTGTACACAGCTAACCATTTACGCAGTGATAGCAGCAAAACGGGCAAAGGTTACGTGCCCTTTCAGGCCGTGTGTCTGGAAACGCAGCACTTTCCCGACAGCCCGAACCATGCAAGTTTTCCGTCGACCGTATTGCGACCGGGCGAACTCATGAAATCAAGCTCGCATTATCAGTTCGGCATTGTCGACTAGCGAGTGATTGCACACTGCACGGGCGGTGCGCTCATTGTCCGGTTGTCGGGCTGCGATGTTACCCGCAGGTAGTCGCTAAACCGTTGTCAGCCAACCGTGCGTATCTGCACGCTCGCCGCTGTGGATCTGCGACAACGCTTCGCGCAGCCTCAGTGTGCTGTGGTAGTCGCCGCCCGGATTGACCGGATGCACATTGTCTTTATAGATCATCTGGCCGATAGGCGTGAGGCTCGCAGCGGTGCCGGACAGCGCGGCATCATGATCCGTGATCTTGTCCAACAGCTCAGCAACGGAGAAAGGACGCTCTTCAACGTCATAGCCCAGATCCGCGGCAATCTGCAATGTTGATGCACGCGTAATGCCATGCAGAAAGCTGGCATCCAGCGGTTTGGTTAATACGCTGTTCTCGCCGATGATCAGGAAATTGGCCGCACCGGTTTCCTGCACGTCATCGTGCGGGCAGAACAATACCTGATCGACGCCATAGCGTGCTTTGGCGTCCAGCGTCGGTGACAATGCCGCCGCATAGTTGCCACCGGTCTTGGTGCTGCCGAGCTGGCGTGTCGAGCGTGCATTCTGATCGTCAATGAGAATCTTCAGTGGCTTCATGCCGCCGGCGAAATAATCCCCAACTGGCGACGCCAACACGTATAGCATCGCCTCGGTGCTCGGCGATGCTGCGGCGCCAATATTCGGGAGTGTGCCGATCAGCGTCGGACGCAAATACAGCGCGCCCGGATAGGCCGGCACAGCATCGCGGCTGGCATCAACCAGAGTCAGCACCATCTCGCGCAGCATTGCCGCGTCCGGTACGGGCAACCGCAAAGAGGCGGCGCTGCGTTGCATGCGCGCGATGTGATCATCGATGCGAAATACATGCACCGAACCGTCCGGCCAGCGATACGCCTTGAAGCCTTCGAAACAAGTGCTTGCGTAGTGAAATACATGAGCTGCCGGATGCATCGGGATCGGTGCCAGCGGCTGCAATCCGTCAGCCTGCCACGCATCGTTGACATAACGTGCGACGCTGAACTGATCGCAAAATTCGGTACCAAAAACGCTCATGGGTTCGTCTCTCGGCGGCAGCCAATCATCGGCGGAACAGAATAACCGGCGGGGTGTTGCGGCTCAAGCAATACCGCGCGTGCGCGCCGCGTCGACAGCGCGCTGCGCCATGACCCGCACAAGCTGCCCGCGATACGCAGCATCGGCGTGCATGTCCTCGTTGAATCCATCGGTATCGATCTCGACAACAGATAGGCTTTGCGCATCGAAACGCTGCGCCAGGTGTTGCTCCAGCGGCTCGTTGCGATAAACACAAGCCGCAGCGCCGGTCACGGCGACACGCACCGCGCCAGCTGCCAATCGAGCGACAAACACGCCGGCCATCGCGTAGCGCGAGGCCGGGTTGGGGAACTTCGCGTAGGCCGCCGTGGCGCAATCGGCAAAGCGCACGGCAATGATCAATTCATGCTCCGCCAACGCTGTCTCGAACATGCCCGTGAAAAAGACACCGGCTGGAATCTCACGCTGATCGGTCTCGATGATCGCATCGAGTGCCAGCAAGGCCGCCGGATAGTCGGCCGCCGGATCGTTGTTCGCAATCGAACCGCCAAGCGTGCCGCGATGACGCACCTGCGCATCGCCAATGCCACCGGCCAGTTCAGCCAGCGCCGGAATCTGCGCCTGCACCAACGCGCTGCCGGCAACACTTGCGTGCGTGGCCATCGCACCAATGCGCACGCCACCGTCGATTTTTGCAATGCCCTGCAACGCCTGCACATTGCGTAAATCCACCAGATCGGACGGTGCCGCCAGTCGTTGCTTGAGCGTTGGCAGCAATGTCATACCACCAGCCAATACTTGCGCATCGTCGCACTGCTGCAGCGTGCTACTGACATCGGCAAGGCTATCGGGGACATGGTAGTTAAACGCGTACATTGGCTGCTCCGTGATCTGCCGCGGCGCGAATCGCCTTGACGATATTCTGGTAGCCGGTGCAACGGCACAGGTTGCCATCGAGCCATTCACGAATCTGTTGCTCTGACGGATCCGGGTGCCGCTGCAACAAATCGACGGCGCTCATGATCATGCCAGGCGTACAGAACCCGCATTGCAAACCGTGGTGCTCGCGAAACATCTGCTGCACCGGATGCAAATCATCGCCATTGGCAAGCCCTTCAATCGTTGTCACAGCACTACCGTTAGCCTGCACGGCAAGCAACGTACAACTTTTCACGGACTGGCCATTCAGATGGACGACGCAGGCGCCACACTGGCTGGTTTCGCAACCGACGTGCGTACCGGTGAGCTGGAGGTGTTCGCGCAGAAAATCGACGAGCAACATGCGCGGCTCGACGGCTGCTGTGTGTTCGGTACCGTTAACGGTCAGAGTAATGGTAGTAGTCATAATGTTACACAGCTGCAAAAACGATAACGATCACGATGGCGACAGCAATTAATGCGTAGCGCCAGAATGTTGAGCCTGCCGCCGTGTTGTCCGGCAGCGCATCAGGCGCAGCGATCCCCGGCGGCGTATCCGGGCCATTAACGATTTGCGCAAACGCATCAAAGAAGTCATCGGCAGTTTTGCGCGTCGCGCCGACCACCATGCGCGAACCAATCTGCGCAAGCTTGCCACCCACCTTCAGATCGGCGTCGTACGTCAGGCGCGTCCCGTCCGACGCCTCGTGCAGCACAATTTGCGCACTGCCCTTGCCGAACCCGGCGGCACCGGATTTGGCGTTGCCGACGATCGTGTAGCGCTCCGGCGCAACCAGATCCTGCAATTCGATACCTGCGTTGAACTTGGCTTTGACAGGCCCTATCGCCGCTTTGACGACTGCGCTGAAGGCATTCTCACCGGTCGCCTGCAACGATTCGCAACCCGGAATGCATTGCTGCAACACTTGCGGATCATTGAGCTTTTGCCACACCACGTCGCGCGACGCCTGCAACTCGTACTCACCACTTACCTGCATGACCACATCCTGATCGGGCTGCGCGCGCGACCTGCGCGTGCTTGCAGCCTAAGTTATTGAATTCGTGCAATGACACGACGCGCGACGACGTGCCACGAGAACCATTATCGCAGGTGTCTGCGTTCAACTCACGCAAATAACGTAAGGGCTGCCAGAACGAAAGCACCGAGCAATAGGGTCTGCAGCACAATGGCCAAAACCGGCCGTATGCCTAGCGACAGCATCCCGCCAACCGACGTCTTCACGCCCAGAGCTGCGACAGCAATGACAAGGCATACCCCTGCCACCTGTGTCATGAATGCTTGCACGGCAGTCGGGATCAATCCAACGCTGTTCAGCAACATCAGCACAACAAACATGATGAGAAATAGCGGCAGACCGGGCACCGGTTGTCCGCTGGCATCGGTTTGGCCACGATTGAACAGCCACGCGATAATCGCAACCGCGGGCACCAGACACGCCACGCGCATCAATTTAACCAGGGTCGCCGTGTCACGTGCTTCGGGAGAGACGGTTGCGCCAGCGGCAACCACCTGAGCGACATCGTGGATGCTGGCACCGATGAAGATACCGGCAGTGTGTGCTTCCATCTGCAATGCCGCCGCAAGAATTGGGTAGGCCACCATCGCGACCGTGCTCAATGCGGTCACACCGACAACGGTCAGGATCGTGTGACGCTCGCTGTCATCGCGCGCCGGCAATACGGCCGCTATCGCCAGTGCCGCGGAAGCCCCGCAAATCGCTACAGCACCAGCCGTCAGAACGGCGAAACCGCGTTGCAGACCCAGCCACCGTGCGATCGCGAACCCCGCCGTCAACGTCAGCGTGACACCGCAAACAATCAACAGCACTGTTGGCACGCCAAGCGCCGATACATCCACTAGCGTCAGTCTCGCACCGAGCAGCGCCACGCCGAAGCGCAGCACCCGCCGCGAGCAAAAGGCGATCCCCGGGGCGATGGCTTGGCGCGTCGCAGTGACATGAAACAGCATGCCGAACACCAGCGCGAACAGCATCACTTTTGAGCCGCCGAGCGCGTGGTCTGCCGCATAGGCAGCGGCCGCAATAGCGACCGTCAATGCCACCCCGGGCAACAGCGCCGAAGCCGCGCGCCACGGGTTATTCACTGGCGTCGAGAACGGGTTGGCACTGCGCAACGAGCGTCGCCAACGCATGCCCGGAATTGATCGCGTCCTGATCAAACACAGCATCGCCATGCACAGCTGAAGGTGCCACGAATTGTTGGTGCATCGGCTCTACCTGACTATCGAATTGCGCGACCACATTGTCCGGTTCACGACCGCGCTCTGCGACGTCGCGCCGCAAGCGCCTCGCCAGGCGTTGCTCACGTGGACAGCGGATATAGACAGCGTAGTCAAGCACATCTCGCACGCGCGGGTGCGTCAGAATCAAAATGCCATCTAGTAGCACTACCGGGCGCGGCTGGATCGTTTTCTCGCGCCCGTCGATACGCGTATGACTTGCGAAGTCATAATGCGGGGACTGCACCGCACCGCCGGCCTTCAGCGTCGCAAGATCATCAGCGAGCAATTCAAAATCAATGGCGTCAGGATGATCAAAATTGAACTGCAGGTTGTCATGTTGCGCGGCAGGTTGACTGTGATAATAATCGTCCTGCAATACCTGCGCGCACGTCGACTCGCCCAGATGCGAGACCAACGACTGGCCCAGACGCGTTTTGCCAGAACAACTGCCGCCGCTGACGCCAATGATGATCGAGTGCTGCATGGGTGGGTATTGTCCCCGAACGCGCCGCGCGATGCCATGCCGTGTCACCGTGGCGTCGGCAACTGCTAAGCTGCCAGCGATTGTTATCGAAGGACAGCTCATGATTGATATTTCATTGTTGTGCGTAGCGGTGCTCGGTTTGCTGACCGTCGGCCTGGGTTTCGGTGTATCGATGCAGCGCCGCGACGCTGCCAAAAGCGTCGGGCTGCCGGACGACCCAACCTCCGGTCTGCTCAAATGGGGGCGTGCACACGCCAATACAGCCGAGTATGCGCCAATACTTGCCCTGATCATTTATGTACTTGGCACCAGCAGCCAGCCTGCATGGGTGCCGATCGTCATGGTGTTAGCCACCGCATCACGTCTGGTGTTCGCCGCCGGGATGATTTTTCCGGCCACGCTTGCCAAGCCCAATCTGCTACGGTTTTGCGGCGCGTTAGGCACCTATGTGTTCGGAATCGCGCTCGCCACTGCATTGTTGCTGACAGCGCTGTAACGAAAACCGCCGCGTCAGAGACACTCTGACGCGGCGGCGAACTGTGCCACCGCGGACGAATCAGGCGGCAAGCGGTTACTTTGGTGTCGACTACATTTTCAGACCGAGCGACTTGGCGACGTCGATTGCAATGTAGTTCGAGCCTACCGGCAGGCCGGATGCTTTCGCATAAGCGTTTGCCGCAGACAAGGTTGCCGGGCCGAATACGCCGTCAACGCCTGCCTTGTAGTAGCCCTTCTTCTCAAGCGCTGTCTGCAGCTGTGTGACATTGCTGCGGTTCAGGTTCACATCACAAACCACTTCACGCCAATCCAGTACGGCGTCAGAAATCATTTTGCGTTTCGTGACCTCGGTGTACTTGGCCGGAATCGCAATACGACGCTCGCTAGCAGGAGAGACTTCACGCGTTACTTTGATTGTGTCGTACTCGGCAGGAATCGTGATTTCACGCGTCGTTGCCGGCTTGACCATGACCGTTTTCTTGATCGTATCGTAAACAGCCGGGATCGTGACTTCACGTGTCGTCGCCGGGCGATCTACCACCTGCTGCGTGACCGTTTTGTACACAGCCGGAATTTCGACCAGACACATGATCTCGCCGGTGTCCGTGGTACGGGAATCCACAACGCCGCTGAAGCTGGTTGCAGGACCGCGTTTCCACTCCGAACGTGCCGGTGTGACCAGAATGCGCTCGCTAGCCGTTTTGAATGTGGCTGGAACCTGTTCAATGCGCTTGGAGGCCGGCTTGACCAGCACACGCTCCTCGACCGTTTCGAACGTTGCCGGAATAACTTCCAGACGCGAAGACGCCTCGCGCACCACGACACGCTCGGTAACAGTCTCAAACTTGGCCGGCAAGATTTCAACACGTTCGCTGGCTTGCTTGGCCAGTACGGTCTCGGTAGACACGTCGTACTTGGCAGGCGTCAGAATACGCGCGTAGCAGCGACCTGCCTGTGCGTTCGGCGGAAACAGCTCGCTGCTCATACCGGCGGTGCTGGCGCTCGTCATCGTTGCCGATTGGCTCTGCGCGTTGCGCAGGGCACGTTCCTGGTCAGCCATAGCACGCTTAAGCTCTGCAATCTCTTGCTGTTGCTTCGTGATGGTCATTGAATCGTCACTGTTGCTCGTGACAACCGTCTCTTGTTGCTGCGCGGCGCATCCGCCGAGAATCAGCGCGCCAGCAAGCATGCCGGCTTTGGTGATCTGCTGAAAGTTCATGATATCGCTCCCTTACTTTCTGATATTTCGTCCCACCGGCATATTCCTCGCCAGTCATAACCCGTGCAAGCTACATCGCTGTCGCCGAGCGTTAGACAAGAGCGAAATAGTTGGTTTCGGCTGCAACACAATCATTCCATCGCACCATCACGCCACCTTTACATGCTGATATTTCAAGGGTTTTTGGATTATTTTCACGGCACAGGAAGCATCTCCTGAGTATTTAATACGAATGTTAAATCATCGTAAACTCTTGTTAACGATTGCAACATGGCCTGCAGTTGCCAGCACAACGCGCCTCAATCTGGTGCAGCTCGTCGCAGCCTGCGCGTCGTAGTCGTGCGCTGTGATAATCTCGCGGTTCGGGGCAATGTTTGACGGGGAAACGCCACATGCAATATCTGCACACGATGGTTCGCGTCAGCGATCTGGATGCATCACTGGCTTTCTATTGTGATCAGCTCGGGTTGCAGCAAATCAGCCGGCGCGACCATGAAGCAGGCCGGTTCACGCTGGTATTTTTGGCGGCACCGGCAGACGAGGCGCTGACCCGCGAGCGACAGGCACCGATGCTCGAGCTTACCTATAACTGGGATCCCGAGACCTACACCAGCGGCAGAAATTTCGGCCATCTTGCGTTTCGCGTCGATGACATCTACGCGTTGTGCCAGCGGCTACACGATGCCGGTATCACCATTCATCGCCCGCCGCGCGACGGCCACATGGCGTTCGTCCGTTCGCCAGACGGGATTTCGATCGAGCTACTACAAAAAGGCGAAGCTCTGCCAACACAAGAACCGTGGGCATCAATGCCAAACACCGGCAGCTGGTAGCCAGCAGATCAGACAAGCATCGGGAAGGGGAAGAATCATGTCATCGTTAGTTGCAAGACTATTGCGTATCGGCGCAGTGCTCGCAATCGGGCTCGGCGCCGCTGGCTGCGTCGTCAACCCGGTCACGGGCAAGTCAGAGTTGGTTATAGTCTCGGCAGCCCAGGAGCTGCAGATCGGCGCACAAAACTATCAGCCGATGCAGCAAAGTCAGGGTGGCGTTTTCAGCCTCGACCCGAGTGTCAATCGTTACGTTGCAACTGTAGGTCAGCGCATCGCACAGCACAGCCCGCGCGACCTGCCGTATGAATTTGTCGTGCTGAACAATTCGGTGCCCAATGCATGGGCGCTGCCGGGCGGCAAAATCGCCGTCAATCGTGGTCTGTTGATGGAAATGCAGTCGGAGGCAGAGCTTGCTTCAGTGCTTGGGCACGAAATCGTGCACGCCGCGGCAAAACATAGTGCGCGGCAAATGACGCGCGGCATGCTGCTGCAGGCGCTGGTGATCGGCACGGCCGTGGTGACGAGCGACAACGACTATGGGCAGCTCGCCGTTGGTGCCGCAAACATCGGGGCGCAACTGCTGAGCGCAGGCTACAGCCGCGAGGCCGAGCGCGAATCCGACTATTACGGCATCGACTACATGGTCAAAGCGGGCTACAACCCACAAGGTGCGGTGGATTTGCAACGCACATTTCTGCGTCTGTCCCAGGAGCGCGGCGCGCCATCGGGACCTAGCCTGTTTTCAACGCACCCACCCTCGCAGGAGCGCCTGGAGCTGAATGCAGCCAAAGCGAACGAACTGGGTAACACCGGCGAAACCGGAGAGGCACAGTTCGCCGCCGCGATGCGCACGCTGAAGGCCGCCGAACCTGCTTATGAGGCTTATGATCAGGGCCGTAAGGCATTGGCCAGCGGCGACTTCAACACGGCAACACGGCTGGCGCGTGATGCCGTGAATCGGGAGCCGCGCGAAGCTAGCTTCTATTCGCTGCTCGGCGATATTGCGTTGACGCAGAAAAACTTTGACAGCGCCATTCGCAATTACACGGATGCACTCAACCGCGATGCGACCTTCTTCTACCCGTACCTGCAGCGCGGACTGGCGCGCGAGCAGCGTGGCGACATCGATTCTGCTGTGACCGATCTTTCAGCCAGCTTGCAGCTTTTTGAGACGGCGCCGGCCTACTACACGCTGGGCCGCATCTCGCGCCAACGCGGTAACGATGCGCAAGCTAAAGAGTATTTCGCCCGAGCATCGACTTCGCCGGGCAACTCCGGTCAAGCCGCACTGACCGAGCTGGTGCGGATGGATGTCGGCACAAATCCGGAGCAGTACGTGCAGTTGCGGTCGGGCACCGGCGGAGATGGCGAATTGCTGATCAGTGTCAATAACCCGAACCCGATCGGACTGCGTAACCTTGCGTTCCGCATTATCTACATGGACAGCAACGGCAAACCGCGAACCATCGAGCGACGCATGAACGGTATACTCGCCGCGGGGCAATCGACGACGCTCAATACCGGCCTCGGCCCATTCGCGTCGGCGGATCAATTTTCAGTGAAACTGATTGGCGCAGCGCCAGCAGAGTAAACTCTCGGGACAACACGGAGCACACAATATGGCCAACTCACCCATGCAATACCTCGATCGCGCGATGGGCACACTACGCGAACTCGGCCTGGTGCCGGAGAAAACCGACGAGGCACCGGTCATAGCATTGATTGAGCGCATCAGCGATCTCGACGAAGACAAAACGCTGGCAATCGCCAGAACATTGAATCAGGCATCACTGTTCAATGAAGTTGTGCGCGAGCAGATTGAGGCGATGCGTATCGGCGAGCGCTATCGCGACATCACAAAAGCCTTTGACAGCATCCGCGATGATGCCAAAGGCATGGTCGAGCAACTGGACGATGGCAAGCTCGATTTGCTTGAGCGTGCCCAGAACGTGTGGATGAAAGTCTCACGCGGCGATATTCCGGCACGTTTCAACAAGATCAAGGAAACCTATCTTGAGGTCGCCAAAGACTCCCGCGATCAAATTGATCGCGAACATACCATCTTGAACGCCTACCGCGATTTCCGGGGTGCACTGAAGGAAGCTGAGATCCTCGCAATCCAGGTTCTGAACAAGGCCGAGGGTGTACTCAGCGCACAACGCAGTGCGCTGTCGGCTGCCGCGGATGCGATCACGCAGTCGGGTAGTGATGATCGCGAAACCATGGCGCGACTTGAGCTGCGCCGTGATACCGAGCTGCGCAAATTGCAACAGGCCGATGAGCGCTATCAGATTGCCAAAGATCTGGCCGACAACCTGACCGTGTCGTATAACACCAGTGAAACCGTCATGGCACGGTTGCTACAAACGACCAATGCCAAGGAGCGCGTGTACTCGCAGTCCGTCATGTTCTTTGGCACCAACGAGACTGTCTTTACGGCGCTGTCCGCGTCGTTTACGGGCCTGCACGGCCTGCATGAAAGCACGGAGACGCTCAAAGCGATGAAAGAAGGCGTAAGCCAGAGTCTTGAGGTGCTGGCAGAGGTTGGCGGCAAAGTGCAGGAAGCGGCAGTTCGCGAAGGCTATGGCCCGACGATACGCGCCGATGCCGTCAAGTCGCTTGTCGACTCGGTCGTCAACTTCCAGGAACGCTCGCTGCAATTGATCGACGAAATGCGCGAGGCGTCAACCCGCAACGCTGACGAAATACGGCACGCCGTTGAGGACGGCAAACGCCGTCTCGCCGTGCTCGCCGCCCAGGGCAATGCGCTGACCCTGGATGCGACTCAGAGCTAGTCACCGGGTGCCACTCGCACATCGACTGTTCGCCCAATGAGCGCATCTGACTCACCGCAATCTGATGTCGCGCTGACCGACGTCATGCTCGCCATGGATGTCGTCGACACGCTGCGGCATGAAGAACAAATGGTCGAACAGGCATTGAATGCCGAGGCACGGGAGCAGGAGCTGATCCGACGGGTGCGACGCGCATACGCATCGCAGGGCATCGACGTCACCGATGCGATGATCGAGCAAGGCGTCGCTGCACTCAAGGCCAAGCAGTTCCACTACGCTGCGCCGCCAGCAGGATTGCGAACGCGGATCGCGACCGCCTGGGTCAATCGTGCGCGTATTGGCACTGGCTTCTCTTTTTTCGCCGGCCTGGCCGCGATGATCGGGCTGGCCTGGTACGGGTTCGTCGAATGGCCCGCAGCATCCGAGCGACGCGAACAAGCACAAGCGCTCAATCAGTCTGTTGTCGTCGCGCGCACCGATGTCGATTTGGCGCGTCAGCGAATGGCACGTTTGCAGCGCACGTTCGCAGCGGTCGATGACAGTACGATCAGCGACAACACGCGTCGCGCGTTCGACAACACCAGCAGCAACGTGACACGAGCGTTGGCCAGTGCCGAGCAATCGTTGCGCGACGCCGTCATTACCAACAGCCTACCGTCGCTTGATGCCGATAACATCGATACCCGTGCCGGTGAGGTGCAAGGTGCACTGGCGCGCCAGCGCGATGCGCTGAGTAAAGTTGGCACGGCGTTGGACGCCGCCGAACAGGGAATCGAAACACTCGGCCAATTGGGTACGCTGCAAGCGACACTGCAATTGCTACGCGACGAAGGGCTTGAGTTAGCCAGTGAGGCGATGGTCGATGCGCGTATCAACGCAGACTATCGGGCAGCCAACGCGGCATTGACCGCCGGCGACAGCGCAACGGCTCAACGCGGCGCGCAAGCCATGCGTGACATGATCGAGACGCTGCGGCAACAGTTCTCGGTGCGTATCGTATCGCGCCCGGGTGAGGCCAGCGCGGTAGTTCGTGAGCCACCGGGCAATCGACGCGCGAGCAACTACTACCTGATTGTCGAGGCGCGTGACGACCAGGGCCAACCGGTTGCAGTAGACATCACCTCTGAGGAAGACAGCACGCATCGCATGGTCAGCCGCTGGGCCATTCGCGTAGACGAATCGGTCTATGAACGCGTGCGCCGGGACAAAATGGACGACGGCATTATCCAGCGCGCCGCAGCAGGTCAGAAATTGCGTGGCAAACTCAATATTGACTATTCGCTGGAAACGACCGGTCGTGCGATTCACACCTGGGAAGACTTCCGATGAGTAGCGGTCGCCAGACACTGGCCGAGATTGACCGCGCGCTGCACACCAGTCGCGATGAGTTTCGTGCGCTCGACATCGAATTGCAGAGCGCCAGCGCAAACCTTGCCCGGCAACGCCGTCGCGAAATTGCCATTTATCAGCAGCTCGCGCGCGAGCGACTTGCAAGCCTTGCAGCTGACACGTTTGTGAGCGCCGCCGATACCGCCGACCGTCGAGCTGGCGATTTGCTACAGCAGCGCGACACAGCGTTGGCCGCGCTGGACGAGAACATTCAGGCCAGTGACGCGCGAGTCGTACAGTTGCGCGAGCAGCACGACGAGGCACAGCAGGCACTCGATGCCGCTGAGACGAACCTGGACCAGTTGCTCGTCGAAGTCGACGCATCGCTCGTCGATGACGCAACCTATCAAGAGATGACGGCAGCGGCGCAGACGGCGTTAGATACGGCGACGAATGCGGCAGCCAAAACAGCTGAGGCTGAGCGCCAGCGAGAAACCAAACGACAACCTTTTGATGCGGACCCACTATTCAGCTATTTGTGGCAAGAGGGTTACGGCACAAACGCCTATACGGGCGGTCTGCTGCAACGATTCGGCGATAGTTTTGTCGCACGGCACATTCGCTTTGAGCAAGCGCGGCGCAACTACTACATGCTCAACGAAATACCGCAACGACTGGCCAGACACGCCGCGCGTCTGGAAGAGCAAGCAGCAGCACTCACTGTCGAGTTGGCCGACTTCGAGCAAGCGGCGGACGACGACGCCGGTGCTGCGCCATTGCGGGACGCTGTCAGTACCGCCAGCGACGCGGTCGATACGGCTGCCGATGCGCTGACGCGCGAACAACAAACTGGCGCAGATCTGATGCGCCAGCGCGAAACGTTTGCACTCGGGCAGGACCCCCACTTCACGCAGGCGATGGCTGTGCTCAGCGAGCAGTTCCGTGCAGAACCCATACCGCAGCTGCGCGCTGAGGCGGCAATGACGCCAAGCACTGCAGACGATGCACTGGTAGACGAGCTAACGCAGCTGCGCGAGGCAACACAGCAGCTCACGCACTATCTGGATGATCACCGTGATCTGCACAGCCGCCGCGCCGAACGCGTCAACGAATTAGGCGCACTGCGTCGGCGCTTCAAGGATCGCCAGTACGATGCGTCTAACAGTCGCATCGACGATCAGGGCAAAGTGCACGTCATGCTCAACGAGTTCATGCGCGGCATGATCTCCAGCGAACGTCTGTGGCGCACGATCCGCCACGCACAAAACTTCAAACGCTCACGGATGCATCATCACCGTCAGCGGCGTGTTGGCAGCGTGCGTATCCCGCGTATGCCACGCAGTATCCGGATGCCGCGCGGCGGCGGTTTCGGCGGTGGCGGCGGTGGCGGCGGCTTCAGGACCAAGGGCGGCTTCTGAATCCGGATGCCGCAGGGCACGCATGCACAGTTTCAGGGCAAAGCACATGCCGTGTGCACCAAATCCGGCCATTGGCTCGCAATACCCGGAGCCCCGGCGGTCGCACGCGAATGCATCGTGCACTAGCCAACCTGTTGATTCGATAGCTGTTTCGAATGGGCGGGCATGAACTGCGCCGAAATCTGCAAAAGTGGCACACGACTTGCTTAGTAATAGTCAGGCGGCACAAAAAGCCGCAAGGCCTTGCCGGCCCGGAGCGCAGCGTCAGATACGCCCCCCGTCATCGATATCCGCGCTCCGGGTTGGCAAACCACATGATTTGCCTACCCGTGGCGTGCTGACAGGCACGCCCCCCGTATACTGACTTTGCGCTGCGGGTAGGCAGATTATTTTGTTGCCGCTTCCTGCTTGCTATTAATCTGCGTCACATTGTTGCTCGCCGCCGCGTCCGCTGCGGTATCAACCGGTGTCGCCACTGCGGCGTTTTTCTTCGTTGCAGCGCTCTTACGTTTGCCGAGCTTTTTCTTGCTCGCCGGCTTTTTCTTGGCCACCTTCTTGCGCGCTGTCTTCTTCGGCGATTTCGCACCGGACTTCGTGGCAGCGGCCGGCTTGTCGATGGTGGCAGCCTTGAGCTCGTCAAACGCGGCCTGCAAGCAATCACAATAGAACGCCGGATCCGGCATCATTTCGCGGCACGATATCGCGCTGATCGTAATCCGGTTGTTGTAGCTCAACACAGGTTGAAACAAACCAACGCCATGCACTACAGGCCCTAGCCCGAAGTTCGCGACCATTTTCGAACCCATTGAATACAGCGGCACGTTTACGCCGGGCACGTTCGTGATTACGGTGTTGAACATCGGCGGCAGCGATTCAGCGATGCGCATGCGCGAGTACGCCTTGACCAACATGCCGGCGGTCGTAGACGGCAACAGCTCAGCCGCTGCAACGGCAAGCCCGGTACCTGCCGTAAAGGTCATCTTTTTGGCCTCCTGGCTAGCTTCATGCACAGCCAGCATGCGCTCCAGCGGGTCAGCAATATCGCTGCGCACCGGCAAACTCATCGTCGCGACTTGATTGCCACCACTGCGCTGCTCACCCTCGCGACGAATCGACATCGGTGCCATCGCCACCAGCGACTCTTCGGGCAACTCATATTTAGATTCCAGATACTTACGTAGCGCACCGCCACAAATCGACACCACGACGTCGTTGACCGTGACGCCTGGTTGCGTGTTCTTGATGGCACGAATGTCGTCGAGCGAAAATGCGCGCGCATCGAAAACCCGGTGCGACGTTACGTTGTTGTTGAAGCGCGTGCGTGGCACAGGCGGCGGACCCTGCAGTTCCTTTTTGGCAAGGCCGGCTGCCAGGCGTCCGACACCAGGCAACGTTTTACGCGCCAGTTTCAGCAACCGGGCCGGTGCCGTTACGGTTCGCGCTGTTGTGCGCGCCAGCATCTCTATGCCGGACGGCTCGCGCTCGGCAACCCAGTCGCGCGCAGGCGGACTCACTTCAGCCATCGGACTTAAATCGTGCAACGCGGCGGCAATCTCTGCGCCGGATACGCCATCGATGGCCGCATGATGAATCTTGCTCACGACCGCAAAGCTGCCTTTCGGTACGCCCTCAACGGCGTCAAGGCCTTCAATGACGTAGACCTCCCACAGCGGACGATTCATATCCAGAGCGCGCGCATGCAGGCGCGCTGCCTGAATACACAACTGGCGCCAGTCACCCGGCGCGGGCAATGCGACGTGGCGCACATGAAACTCTAGATCGAAGTCCGGATCTTCTATCCAGTACGGATGGTCCAGCGACATCGGCACACGAGCCAAACGCTGGCGGAATACGCGCGCGCGGTGCAAGCGCTCTTCATAGAAGGCCAGAATTTCCTTGAAACGGACCGAACCACCGGGTGCCGTGGATTGATCGTAGATACACAAGCTGCCGATATGCATCGGTGTGTTGATCGTTTCCAGGTACAAAAACGAAGCGTCCATACCAGACAACTGTTGCATCGCAGACTCCACAGGTTGTTCGCGCCCGGTCGCATGCACGCAATACATACAGCCTGGACGAACAAGAATTAACGGGATACTTGTCTGAATAGATTACCGGACTCGCACGGCGATTGCGCGCGAAATGCTCAAAAAACCGGCAGTTTCAAGCAGCTTGGGCTGTCGCAGGCAACTCAAAGCGAAAACGCGAACCCTCGCGCGGCGTGCTCTCGACGGCAATCTCGGTGCCGTGCAGCTCCAGAATCTTCTTGACGATCGCAAGCCCGATGCCGGTCGAATCCGAGGTTTTGGCGCCATCGCGAGAGCCGGCATAGTGGCGCTCAAAGATCCGCGGCAGGTGCTGCTGACTGATACCGACACCGGTGTCACTAATGCTCACCGCGTGGCCGCTGGCCACGGGTCGCATGGCAACGACCACCACGCCGCCAGCTTCGGTGTACTTGATGGCATTGTCGATCAGGTTCTCGAGCACACGCTGGATCAAACCAATATCGGCATACACGGTCGTCGTTGCGCCGGGCGGCGGCTCGACACGCAACGCGATGCCGCGTGACTCTGCCTTCAGCGCAAATTCGGTCGCGACATCGTTAATCAGCTCCGCCAGCGAGAACGTCTGGAACTCGGGCTGGATGTTGCCCGTGTCGAGTCGTGTCAGCTCAAACAAATCCTTGATTAAGGTATTCAAACGGTCCGCGTGTCGTCGAGCCGTACCCAGCAGGTGCCGGGCATCGGCATCGCTCAGGGCATCCTGTTTGATCAACAAGGTATCAACGGCGCCCTGCATCGCGGCAAGCGGAGTACGCAAATCGTGCGACACGTTGGTAATCAGCTCGCGCCGCAAGCGATCACTTTCCTGCAGACGTTCGAACTGCGCTTCGATACGGCGCTGCATCGCCGAAAAAGCCGCATCCAATTGCTGCAATTCATCGACCGACGTTTCGGCCGCTCGTGCATCGGGGTCCCTGCCGGCGTACGCGAATTCGAACTGGCGCGCCCGCCGGGTTAGTCGGCGCAGCGGCCGCGTCAACAGCCAGAACAGCGCGGCGCCAATCAGTGCCGCACACAACAGCGTCAGCGCAACCGCACTTGCCAACACCGTCTGTTGGTAGCCACCACGGACGTCGGCCACTGCTGCGGCGTACTGCTGACCACCGAGCACGACGTAAACATATCCCTGCAGACCTTGCGCATCGCGAATTTCGCTGGCAGAGAAAACCTTGCGGTCAGCGTCCAGTCGCGGATCGTCGCCGAACACCGGCAACCGCTGCGCCCCATCCAGCAATGCCCGCACCGGTGCAACAGCAATCTGCCGCGCAAGTTCGGGATCATTTGCGTCGCGGGAGCCGAGCACACGACCCTGCGGATCCAACACGTAAATCTCGGCACTCGGATTGATGATCATCGCGCGCTCGGCAAGGGTTGCGAGCTGTGCATCATCGACGACGCCGTTGCGAATCAGCGGCGCCTGCTGCGCCACATACATCGCAATAGATGCGTTCAGACGTTGCGTCAATTCGGCGTGATACAACTGCGCACCACGACGCTCAAGCGCATAAAATACGGCGCCGACCAGCAGCATCAACAACGCCAGCGCCGTCGCCAATCGCACGTACAAGCGCGCCATTAATGCAACGCTGCCATCTTGTAGCCGACACCCCACACGGTGACGATGTGTTCCGGATTGGCTGGGTCCGGTTCGATTTTGTTGCGCAAGCGATTGATGTGCGAATTGACGGTGTGTTCATAGCCTTCGTAACCGTAACCCCACACCTGGTCGAGCAATTCGGCGCGTTGGTAAACCCGGCCCGGCGCGCGTGCAAAATGCAGCAACAGATCGAACTCGCGCGCCGTCAGCGTGACATCGCGACCATCGACACGCACGCTGCGTTGTTCTGGCTCAATCTCGACGCGGCCTACCCGGATCGTATCGACAGACGCAAGTTGCGCGCGCCCCTGCACTCGGCGCAGCAATGCCTTGACGCGCGCTACCAGCTCAAGCACGCCAAACGGCTTGACGACGTAGTCATCGGCACCGAGCTCCAGACCGAGCACCCGGTCAAATTCTGTCGATTTGGCACTAACGATCAAAATGGGCGTCTGGCAACCGTCACTGCGCAGACGTTTACAAATATCCAGACCGTCGACGCCAGGCAGACGGATATCGAGAATAATGAGCGACCATCGCTGATCAACCGCAAGCTGCAGCGCCTCGCTGCCGTCATGGCACGTAGTGACATCGAAGTGATGGTCGTTCAGATGCATCGCTGCGAGTTCAGCGATGTCGCGTTCATCCTCGACCAACAGAATGCGCTGCGCTGTCATGACAGACTCCCGGGCGTGTATCGGGAAACTGACCGGTGCAGCCGCCATTTTATGACAGTACCTGGCGTGACGGATGCGCGGGGCACGTAACAAGCGCGTTAGTAAAAGGGTTCAAACAGCTCACGAGACACTCCGGACGGCAAGTACCGTCGCGTAGTGTCGGCGCAAAGTATCACAGGGTGATCACACGCAGCCGATGCCAGATGCGCGTGCCAGGGATCACGGCATTACGAAGCAGGCCGTTGCGCTGCACCCGGCTCGCGACTCAACGTCTTCGCCTGACGCACCCAGTCGTCGCGTTCGATGCGCCCTTTGAAGACCTCCAGACGATCGTCGATGAACGTCACGTCCTTCTTGCTCCACGACGCGACCTGCCAGAAGTAAAACACCCCGTGCTTGTTCAACAGACCCTCAAGCATCGGTCCAACACCGGAGATGCGTTTCAAATCATCTTTCTTGCCATGCACGGCCGTTTTGAACAATTGCGGACCAGCCGGCTTGGGCTTGGGCGCAGGCGCCGCAGCACGTTTCTTCAGCTGTGCTTCGATCGCATCAAGCCGTGCCTGTATGCCACGCAGATCAACGGGTTTGATGCCGGCAATATCGCTGCGCAAACGGTCGACGCTTGCGCGTAACGGACCGATGTCCACAGCCGGATGAGTATTCACAACCGGCAGTTTTGCAACGGCCTTATCGAGCGTATCCAACCGCTGGCGGATCGGTGCCAGATCGGTTTTCTCCGGTTTCGGGATTTGTCCGATGCGACCTTCTACCCGGGTGAGCTGCGCGGCAATGGGTGTCACATCTGCCGGTTGCGGTATGCGGATACGGTCGACCTTTTCGCCGACTTTGTTGACAGCACTGGTGACTCCGGACAAATCAGGCGTTGCTGGAATCCGGATCGCGTCGATTTTGTCAGACACCGCACGCAATGCACTGTGTACCGGTTGCAGATCCGTTTGCTGAGGTGCCGGTAGATCATCGACGCGTTGCCGCAGATCCGACAATTGCTGTTCGATACCCGACAAGTCGGTCTCGGGCAGACGGATAGCGCCAATGCCGCTGCGCAGCGAGCCAATACCATCCTGCAACGGCGTCAGATCCGCAGTCGGCAGCTCAATGCTGTCTACTGCGCCTCGCAACGCTGCCAGTGAACGTTCCAGGCCCGACACATCCGTCGCCTGTGGAATCTCAATACCGCGCACTTGAGCTTGCAACGTGTCCAACGCCGATTCGATACCACCCAAATCCGGTGCTTTCGGGATGTTGATGCCGCGCACCTGTTCCTGCAACGCTGCGATCCCCGATTCCAGGCTGCCAAGATCTGGCGCCGCAGGAATCGTGATGTTGCCAACAGCCCGCTCGACGCTGCTCAATCCCGTTTGCAGCGGACTGAAATCCGGCGCCGGGATGTCAATGCTGTCGACGCGCGAGCCGAGCGCAGTCAAGCCGTTGTTTAACGCATGCCATCGCTCGTCATCGCTGCGCTTGGACTGCGCGATGCTGGCGAAACTCTCGGTGACATCAACAAACTTGCGACGCGACCACCAGTGCCCTAACAAAAACCCAAGCACACTGGCCAGCAGCAACAGTAGTGTGAATTCTGCAATCAGATATCCCATGATTAATCTCCCCTCGTCTCGGTTGCGGACCGTGCGGTGCGCACCGTTATGCGTCTGTTTTTTGCACGGCCTGCCGCGCTCTCATTCGTGGCAACCGGCTGCGACTCACCAAAGCCGCGTGCGATCAGATCGTCCGCCGGCAACCCGCGCACCACCAGGGCAGCCCGCACCGCATTGGCACGCGCTTCACTCAGCGCCTGGTTACTAACGTTGTTACCAACGTTGTCGGTATGCCCATCGATCAGCAATGTGCCTGTGCACTGCTGCGCAATACTCGCCAGCGTGTCGAGAAGATCGTTGCTTGCCGCATCAATACGCGCACTGCCGGTATCAAAGCGAATCGTCGCCGCGGACAACGCCTGATTGAATTGCTCGTCGCAGACATCGACACTGACGGCGACTGATAAGGTCAGTTCGCCCTGCGGCACAGGATCACCCAATGTTGAAAACTGCGCCCGCACCCCGTCTTCTGCCGACGCACTCACCAGCGCATCCAATGACAACGCACCGTTGCGCCAGGTCGCCGTACCACGCTCGACGTTTGCAAGCAGCGCAAGGGCTGCATTCGCTGCCTGGCGATCACGCTTGTCCGCGCGCGCAAGACTGACGCTCAACGCATCATTCACGGCATCGAATTGCTCGCGCGCGGCGCGATTCAACAAGGTTTTCGCGTCAACATCACCAACCTCACCACTTAATGTGATGTTGGCGCCGCTACGGGAGAACACAAAATCGTGCAAGCGCGAAGGCAGCTCGGCCGCCGCCGGTGGCTCCAACTGCAGATCAATGCGGCGCGGACAAATCAGCGTGCCGGCCCAGGTTGGGCAACGTGCAGACGCTGCAAGCGCTTCGATAATGTGCCGATCGGTTTCGGACGCACGTGCGCTAATACGAACTCGTTGGCCGTCGGCAATCACTTCCGCGACGTCATAGCCGACCAGATTCTGCGTGACCTGCTCGACGACTTCGGCCTGCATGTGTCGGGCGATTGAAAACACACCGATCAGAAATAACGCCAGCAAGCCTAGCAGCAAACCGATTGCGTAGGGCCACCAGGCGCGCGGTTCATCGGCCAGACGCCAGTAGCGGCGCTCGGTCTGCGCGTAGGCCGCGCTGACCTCAGACTCATGACTGCCATTGGTCATGTTACTCCCCCATCCCCTGTCTTCTCTTCCACGTTAGAAGATACGCGGGTTAATCGCAAGACTCTGCAAACAACTGTTATAAAGCGGTTTGACGTGAGGCAAACGGAACAAGGGCTGCCAGGTTCAGACAGCGCCGCGTCAGCATCTGCAACCGGTGCATGTAGTATCATCTGACACAAATTTTGAACTGTGCCGAGCGCAATACTCGGGCTGCCTCGTTACTTTTGTACAAGCATCTCTTTGGCACTCACATCAGCACTGACTCGACCGAAACTGCGGAGCAACGATTTTGAAAGTATTGGCCATCACGTCGCACGGCTACACACTAAACGCTGTGCGGCCCGAAGCAGAGCTTCTGATCGGACTCAAGCGAGCCGGTGTCGATCTGACCGTGATGACCCAGTCGGACTCGGTGTATATCGATCGACTGCGCGATGCAGGCGTTGAGCTGCTGCCTTACATGATCGGGCGTAAATTCTCGCCACCAACCATGTGGCGACTGCGCCGGCTGTTAAAGCGCGAAGCGTTTGATCTGGTGTACGCATTCAATAACAAGGCCATTTGCAATACGGCGTTTGCACGCATTGGTCTGCCAGTGAAGCTGATGACGTACCGCGGCCAAACCGGCAATATCCATCGATTCGATCCGGCTTCTTATCTGACGCATCTACACCCCAGCGTCGACGGTATTCTGTGCGTCGCCGATGAGGTGCGAAAGTCGCTCGTAGCCCATGTCGGCGTGCGCAAAAAACTCTACACCGTGTACAAGGGACATGACTTGAGCTGGTACAACGAGCCGGCCGCAGATCGCGCCGTGCTGAACTTGCGGGACGACCAGTTCGTCATCGGTTGCGTTGCTAACAATCGCCCACGCAAAGGCGTCGACTACCTGATCCGTGCGTGCGCGCAGCTAAAAGATATCGAGCATTTGCAGCTACTGTTGATTGGCAAAGGCATGGATGAGGCGACGCTCGGCGACTTTGTCGAGCAACAAGGGTTGACCGGCCGCGTCACACTCGCCGGACACCGCACCGATGCGACGGCATTGATTCAATGCTGCGACGTTTCGGTATTGCCCGCAACGCGCCGCGAGGGTTTGCCGAAAACGGTCATTGAAGCGATGGTGTACGGCGTTGCGCCGATCGTAACCGACACCGGCGGCAACGCAGAGCTTGTTCAGCATGGCCACAATGGCCTTGTTGTACCGGTCGAAGACAGCAGCGCGCTCGCTAACGCTATTCGCCAGCTGCACGCAGACCCCGAACTTCGGGCGCGCTTCGGCGACAACTCCAGGGCGCGCATCGACAGCCATTTCAATGTGCGCGACTCGGTGCGCAACACGCTCGCGGCGTTTCGTGAGCATGTAACATCGTGAACGACAACGCTGCACAGACAGCGCTGGGCAGCGACGGCGTCTTCCGCCACCGAGGCGCAGAAACCACGCGACTGGAAACATTCGTGGATGCGGCATTCGCATTTGCATTGACGCTGCTGGTCATTTCCTTCGACGCAGTCCCTGCCAGTTACACCGAGCTGGTCGACGCGCTGCTGGCGGTACCGTCGTTTCTGTTCGGCTTCCTGATCCTGATGATGTTCTGGGTAGCGCACAGAAACTGGTCAAAGCGCTATGGCATGGACACAACACTGGCAACGCTGGTCAGTCTTGCACTGGTGTTTACCGTGCTGGTCTATGTCTATCCGCTGCGAGCGATGTCCGCGGCAGTGGTGAGCTCGATGTCCAATGGGCACCTGCCCACTGACTTTGTGCTGCTATCGGAAGCCGAAGCGATCGGCCTGTTCCGGGTCTATGGCATCGGCTATGTCGTGTCCAACCTGTGCATCATCTGGCTTAACGTTCACGCCTACCAGTGTCGGCGGCAACTGTCCTTAAGCGCGCAGGAGACGTTCATGACGCTTGCCGAAATCATCGCGTGGACGCTGGTTGCGGGCGTGGGCGTGCTGTCACTGTGCCTGACATTCTTCGTATCAGGTGCACTGATCGGTTTGTGCGGCTGGAGTTATGCGCTGCTGGCGGTGATCATGCCGGTGTTTGGCCGGCTTACTGACAAAAGGTTCGCGGCAAAATTCGGTACCGCCGCAGCGCCCTAACGCCGCACGCGATGCGGCGCACGCAGATACAGTGCGAGCGACAGCAATAGCAGCGCCAGTGACACATACATGGCGATACGCCAGTTGCCGGTCGAGCGTTTGAGTATGTCGAATTGTTCCACGTAAATGGTCTCGCACGCACCGTTGCCGCCATCAGTGCGAACCACACTGCTCTTGCGCGTACCGCCGCCGGGGCTCGTGTAGTCGGCAAGGAAGCCGCGCATACGAATCTGATCGCCAATACGCACGTCGGCAATCGCGTCGCGAACGCGCGCATCGTCCGAGATCAGATGATTATTCGACAATTGGTCCGGATTGAATGACTCCCAGGCCTGCTGGTCGGTCGTCTTGAAATTGCAGGTGAAAATACCGTTCCAGAACGACATCCTATTGAGGAATGGCGTGCTAGCACTTTGGTCCCAGACGACGCACAGATCGGCGGCATTCAAGTGATCCTGGGCACGCCGATGCATCCGCGAATTGCCGTCGTGCAACCGGAAGCTGACCACCAAGCCCGTCAACTCGTAATCGAAGCGTGGTTTGACGCGATAGCTCAACCCTTTCCAAACCGCGTCAAATGCGCGTTTTCTGGTGGGCGTCTGCGCCGGCTCTTCGGCGACGATCGGCAACAACACGCGCGCTGGCGGCAGCGTGTTGCGCATCCAGAAACTCACTGCAAGGGCCAGCGCGCTGATGCCAATGATGTAGCCATAGACTTTCATAGGCCGAGCATAACGAATCTGCAACCATGCTTTGTTGATCCATTACCACCTTTTTGCATGCCGGCAGCAGGCGTTCGCGTACGGTTACGGTTACTTTGTGCCGGCAGCAAGCACTGATTTCGCTAGTAGTACTCGAGCGAAGTGGCCTTACCCCAGAATACGCGATACGCGAAAATCGAATAGCCAATGATGATCGGCATTACGATGACCGCGCCGACGAAAATGATCATCAGGGATTCAGGTGCGCTCGCCGCATCCCAGATCGTGATCTGGTCAACGACGAGATACGGAAACAGGCTATAGGCCAGACCGTGAAACGCCAGCATGAACAAACCACATCCACAAACGAACGGCACCCATTCGCCATAGCGGTTGTTGTCCGCCAAGCGCACCGGCAGTCGCTTCAACGAGCGCCACGCAATAAACATCACAGTCACGGTGGCTAACGGAATCGGCCACACAAGCAGCAGATGAGAAATACTGAACCACTTGTTGAAAATGTTCTGACTGACTAAAGGCGTAGCGACCGAGACAGCCGCAATGCCTATCGCCATCAGCACCATCGCGCGCCGCGCCCAGGCAACGGCGCGCAACTGCAGTGCATCGCTAGTCTTGATGATCAGCCAGGTTGCGCCAAGCAACGCATAGCCGGATGCCAGACAGACACCGATAAAGGCACAAAACAGCACGCTGTAAAAATCGTCGGCAAAACCGGTGACGACCCGACCCAACATATAGCCCTGCGCCGTCGCTGCCAGCAACGAGCCTGCAAAAAATGCGCGGTTCCAGCCTTCGCGATGTTCATCGCGCGCCTTGACGCGGAAATCGAACGCAACACCGCGCAGCGTCAGACCCACGAGCATCACCGCGATCGGTAAATATAGCTGACCCAGAATGACGCCATGCGCCGTCGGAAACGCGACCAGCAAGATGCCAACGCCAAGCACCAACCAGGTTTCATTCGCATCCCAAAACGGTCCGATCGATGCAATCATGATGTCTTTTTCGCTATCGCTTGCGCGCGGCAGCAAGATACCGACGCCAAGATCAAAGCCATCAAGAATGACATAAGCCAGAATGGCGATGCCCATCATCGCCATGAACGCCAACGGCAGCCAACCGGCCGGTGTCGCAAGGTCAGGCATCGAAAACGTATCAAGCATGTTCCGGTGCTCCGGAGGCCGGCAGCACCTGCGGTCCCAATGCAACAGGATCCGCCTTCTTGGCAGCTGCCGTACCGGCTTTGCGGGCCAACAGGAACACAGCCGAGATGTAGGCAGCAATGAGCACTGCATACAGCGCAAGATAGATAACGAGCGTCGTCGCGACCGCTGCACCGCTCACGTTGCCGACCGCTTCGGCCGTGCGCAACACACCGCTGACCAAGAACGGCTGGCGACCAATCTCGGTCGTGTACCAGCCGCTTAGCACGCCAATCCATCCGGCAAAGGTTGCCAGAGCAAACCCGCGCATCAACCACGTCGGCGGCAAACCTTTTCGCCACAGGCTGAAAACGCCGAGCCATGCCAGAGTCAACATCAGCATGCCGGTTGCGACCATGACGCGAAATGCCCAGAACACCGGCGCCACCGGTGGGTGCGCGCCTTCAAACGCATCGATGCCTTGCACTTCGCCGTCAAGCTCGTGCGTAAGAATCAGCGACGCAAGTTTGGGTACTTCAATCGCCATCCGATTGCGCTGTTGCGCTTTATCGGGGATGCCGAACAGCACCAGCGGCGCACCCTCTCGCGTCTGCCACAGCCCTTCCATCGCCGCAACTTTCGCCGGCTGATGCTCGAGTGTGTTCAAGCCATGCAAGTCTCCACTGAAGATCTGTACTGGCGCCAACACGGCGGCAACAATAATACCGGTGCGCAGCGTAGCGACCACAGCCGGCGTCTTGTCACCGCGCAACCATCGATAGGCGGAAATGCCGGCCAGCAAGAACGACACCGTCAGGAACGAGGCGATCATCGTGTGCGCGAACCGATACGGGAACGACGGATTAAAGATGATCGCAAACCAGTCGGTTGCGTGCGCCACACCATCGCGCATCTCGAAACCTTGCGGCGTATGCATCCAGCTCACCAGCGCGATGATCCAGAAAGCCGACAACGTCGTGCCACCGGCGACCAATACGGTAGCGAGCGTGTGCACGCGATTGCTGACACGCTTGAAACCGAACAGCATGATGCCGAGAAACGATGCTTCGAGGAAAAATGCCGTCAGCACCTCATAGCCGAGTAACGGGCCGGCGATGTTGCCGACGGTTTCCATATAGCCCGGCCAATTGGTGCCGAACTGGAAACTCATCGTGATGCCGCTAACCACGCCCAAAGCAAATGACAATGCAAACACCTTCACCCACAAACGATAGGCATTCATCCATTTCTCGAGACTCGTCGCGCTATAGCGCAGTTTGAAAAACAGCAAAAACCATCCGAGTGCGATCGTGATCATCGGAAAGAGAATGTGAAAACTGATGTTGGCAGCGAACTGGATTCGCGACAGCAACAGAGGATCGGCCGACATGGTGTGCTCCAGAAAAAGTGCAGTCAGGAACTGCTTTTGCGTTTAAATCGTTTGGCACCGCCCAGCAGCTTCTGCACGCCGCCGCCCAGACGCATTAACTTGACGACCATCTCGCGGTCCATCGCACTGACTTCATCGAACCAGCCAGTGACCAATTCAATCAGTTCCAACATTTCGCGCAGACGTTGCTCGGCATACTGGTCGGGTCCATCGGCCTGCTCGGTCATCAACGCGGTGCGGATCATTGATAACGTCGGCTCGATTTCACGTTTGCGGCGTTCAGCCAACAGAACCTGAAAGATCTCCCAAATGTCTTCGGGCGCTGTGAAGTAATCCCGACGGTCACCGGGTAAGTGTTGCAGTCGCACCAAGCCCCACGCCTGAAGCTCCTTGAGCCCCATGCTGGTATTGGAGCGCGAGATGCCAAGCGCATCGGTAATGTCGTCGGCATTAATCGGCGCGTCGGTGACATAGAGCAGCGCGTAGATCTGGCCTACGGTCCGGTTAATGCCCCAGCGGCTGCCCATCTCGCCGAAATGCAAGATGAAGGCTTGTTGGTAAGTTGTGATTTCCATAATTTTCAATAATTACTGAAAGTTTAGAAATTATACGGCAAACCCTGATTGGCGCTAGCCTTTCGGCAAGGATTTGTGACGGATATTCCGCTTTCGTTGTCGCCAAAACCGACGCTTCACAGAACAGCGGATGCGCAAATTCACGCAAAACTTCGACGTGGCGCATACAACCCGTTTGACGCTGCTTGCAGACACCATAAATGCGCGCAAAGTACCGCGAACATGGCAATTGCTGTCAGCGCCTGTTGTTCAGCGTGGCCGTAGACCGTCGGCAAATAGCGACAAAAAGCGTTAGCGACGGTGCATACATTGCATTTATATGAAGTTTCGTTGGAATTGTTGATATCGCAATCAACATAAGCGGTATAATTTGCCTATCCGGAGAGGGAGTCTTGTTGCGTTTGGCTGCTTGGCAGCGTTATGCAACGGCGACCCGTCTGCGGATTCCGTGAATCGCTTCGTCCGAGTTCCTGGCAATCCTGCCTGAATCCTCTAGAGCGACCAATGAGCCTTAGGAGGGTTTCAGCATGGGTAAAAAACTATATGTCGGCAATTTGCCGTATTCGGTGGATCAACAAGCACTGCAGGACGCGTTCGCGCCGTTCGGCGCTGTCGATTCAGCCATTGTCATCAGTGACCGTGATACGGGTCGGAGCAAAGGCTTCGGTTTCGTAGAAATGTCATCTGACTCAGAAGCGCAGAAGGCGATTGATGAGCTGAACGGTACCAGCATGGACAACCGTCAGATCACAGTAAACGAAGCACGCCCACGTGCACCACGCAGTGACCGCGGCGGTTACGGCGGCGGTGGCGGTGGCGGCGGTCGCTGGTAAGCGTCGCGGCCCTCATGGCCCAACAGGAAAGCCCGGCTTCTGCCGGGCTTTTTTTTGCCTGCAGGTCAGGCAACGAACACGGGCGCGACTGCGGTATAGTCCAGACCTGACTTGGGGAGACTCACAATGACAAGCGCACAGAGACTAGAAGTACAACGCAACGCCCTAGCAACAACGCGGATTCGCGAGCACGCGATCGGCGAACCGGCGGCCGGCGAAATCGTCGTCGCCATTGACCGGTTTGCGTTGACAGCTAACAACATCACATACGGTGTCGCCGGCGACAAGATCGGTTATTGGCAATTCTTCCCCAGTGACGGTGACTGGGGTGTCATTCCCGTGTGGGGTTTCGCTGACGTGATCGCTTCCGCGCACGATGAGATTACCGTTGGCGAGCGTTTGTATGGTTACTGGCCGATGGGTACGCATCTGGTCATGCAACCTGGTCGCATTTCCGACACACGTTGTTTCGATGTGAGTGCGCACCGCGCCGAACTGCCACCGGTCTACAATGCGTATTCTCGTTGCAACGCCGAGGCTCACTACGACCCGGCAATGGACGACGCCCGTATGTTGCTGCTGCCGCTGTACGCGACGTCGTACTGCTTGTATGACTTTTTGGTCGACAACGAATTTTTCGGCGCGTCGCAAGTCATCGTTCCAAGCGCCTCATCGAAAACCGCCATTGGATTAGCCTACGCGCTCGACAGTGATGACAGCGACAAACACGTAGTCGGCATGACGTCTGCCGGGAACCTTGAGAAAGTGATTGCGTTAGGGCTCTACGACCAAGTCATCACCTACGACGAACTGGCCGCCATCGACGCGACGTCGCCCAGTGTCATCATCGACATGTCGGGGAACGGCGATGTTCTGGCGGCCTTGCATCGCCATTTGGCCGACAACATGAAATTCACATCGAACGTCGGTATCACGCATTACGAGCACAACACGATGGGTGATGGCTTTATCCGTGATCGTTCGCGCATGTTCTTCGCACCGGGGCACATGCAAAAGCGCGCGAAAGACTGGGGACCGGGAGAATTCGAAAAACGCTCGTTCGCGTTTTGGTATGACGCTGCGAAACGCAGCGATGCCTGGCTGAGCTATCGGCACATCGACGGCGCCGAAGCGATGGCGCAATGCTATCAGGACGTGTTGGCAGGCAGCACAGATCCGAATCAGGGACTGATTATCCGGCCAGGTGCAGCAAGCTAACGGTACGTCGCCTCGACGGTTATCGGAAAGCGCACAGAGCGTGCGATGAAACACATCGCATGCGCTTTGGCGTGCAACGCATCGGCGTCGTGCTCTTGCGCACTATCGGCCAACGTGATCGTTGGTCGCAAGACACATGCGGTGAACTCGCCGCCGCCGTCTGCAGCGACGTTCATCGTACCCTCGGGCTTGTCGATGTAGGCGTTGATCGTGACCCCCGCCTGCGCAGCAAGATGCAAAAACCACAGTTTGTGGCAAGCCGACAGCGAAGCCACCAGCAAGTCCTCGGGATTCCAGCGCGCACCGTCACCGCGGTAGTTGACATCAGCTGACCCCGCGATCATCGACGCCTTGCCCTCAGCGCTGACTTCGTAGTCGCGCGTGTACGACTGATAGGTGCGCGTGCCGGCGCCGGTGTTGCCGGTCCAGCGCACCGTCAGCGTGTAGTGATGCGAGCCGCTCATCGTCGCGAACTAGTACTCGACGACAATCTTGCCGAATTGCTGCCCCGATGCCTGATAGGTGAACGCGGCCGCCATCTCTTCCAGTCCAAAGCTCTTGTCAATAATCGGTTTGAAACCGTCGACGTCGATGGCTGCGACCATCCGCGCTTGCATCTCGTGACTGCCAACAGCAATGCCCGTCATGTGCAATTGCTTGAAAAAATATTTTGGAAACACGATCTCGCCGCTTCGGCCGCCAAGGATACCAATCAGCACAATGCGGCCGCCGATCCGCGCCGCTTCCGTTGATTGGCGAATCGTCGCGCCGCCACCAACATCGAGCACAATGTCGACGCCACCGCCCGACATCTTCGCGATCGTCTTGCCCCACTTTTCATCATGCTTGTAGTTGACAACATGGTCGGCGCCCATTGCCTTCAGGCGCTCCGCCTTGGCATCGGACGACGTGGTCGCAAACACTTCGGCGCCGGCCATCTTGGCGATCTGCAGGCCGAACATCGACATACCGCCAGTGCCTTCGACCAGCACGCTGTCGCCCGGACGCACCTGACCTTCCTCAACGATCGCGCGCCATGCGGTTAACGCCGCGCAAGGCAGCGTTGCCGCTTCGGCAAAACTGTAGTCGGTCGGAACCGTTGTCAACGTGTTGGCAGGCACAACCGATTGCTCACAGGCGAATCCGTCCACGGTCTCGCCAGCAACGCCCACCAGATTGTCGAACGTCGGCGGCCCAAGACGCCATTTTGGGAAGAACGTGGACATGACGCGATCGCCAGGCTGCCAGGCCGTCACTCCCTGACCGACTGATACAATCTCGCCGGCACCGTCAGACATCGGAATGCGCCCGTCTGCAACCGGAATCGCACCTGCGGCCACCAAATAGTCGTGATAGTTCAACGACGTCGCACGCCAACGCACGAGCACCTGACCGGCCGCTGGTTCGCCCGGGTCATGGTCGATCAATGTGAGGTGTTCAAAACCACCGGGCTGCTTGACAACGACTTGCTTCATGATGGCTTCCTGTGAGCTGCAATGGTGATCGCGAAGCATACCGCAACCGCCGCCAATGACGTAGGATGCCGCGATGAGCAAGGCAGCGACGAGATCAGCACTGGTCATTGGCGGTGGCGTCGCCGGGCTGACCAGTGCGTTGTGCCTGCATCGCGCTGGTTGGCGGGTGCAGGTTCTCGAGCAGGCCACCAAGCTCGAAGATATCGGCGCCGGAATCCAGCTCAGTCCGAACGCCTGCCGGGTGTTGCGCGAGGTCGATGTGCTACTGAGACTGGCACCGGCAGCGGTAGCTCCGACGGCATTGACGATGCGGATGGGCAAGAGCGGCCGTCACGTTTTTCGTCTGGCAACGAATCACGACGCGCGCAACGCACCATACTGGCACGTACATCGTGCCGATCTGATCAACGCTCTAGCCGACGCAGTTGATGCATGTGAACGTGCCGATATCCGTCTGGAGACGCGCGTAAGCGACTGTGACCCGACCAACGGCGTCGTAACCTGTGCGAACGGTGATCGACTCCATGCCGACCTGATTGTTGGCGCCGACGGCATTCATTCAAAAACGCGCCGCTTAGTCACAAACACCGACGCAGCCACGTTCGCCGGACATGCGGCGTGGCGCGTCACTGTGCCCACAGCAAAGCTCGGCCAGCATGCCCCGGCAAGCGAAGCAACCGTCTGGCTGGGCGCCGCCCGGCATGCGGTAACTTACCGACTGCGTGACGGCGCACTATCGAACCTCGTTGGCGTCGTTGAGTGTGATACGCCCGGCGAAGAAGCGTGGATGACGCCCGGCAAGCGTGCAGAGGCACTGGCGGATTTTGCCGGTTGGCATCCTACGGTCGTAGCAATGCTGCGCGAGGCGCAAGCGCATTACCGCTGGGCACTGTACGAGCGCGACATCCCGGCGTGCTGGCACAACGGGCGTGTTGTGCTGGTCGGCGATGCTTGTCACGCGATGCTGCCGTTCATGGCGCAAGGTGCCGCTATGGCAATCGAAGATGCCTGGGTACTCGCTGCAAAACTGAACGACAGCGCTAACCTTACGTCACAACTGACCGCTTACGCGGCCGCGCGCCACGCACGAACGCGCAACGTGCAAACCGTCGCGCAACGTAACGCCGGCCTGTTTCATCGACGGCACTGGCTATCGCAAGCTGCAACTTATGCGCCGATGTGGATTGCCGGGCAAATTGCGCCGTGGGCCATTCGCCGACAGCTAAGCTGGTTGTACGAAGCCGATGTCGTCACCGACTACCCGCTGCGCGATGGCTAACGGCAGTAGTACACTATCAATCACCGTGACGCCGGACCCTGACACATGCACATACCACCACCACTGATCGCCGCCGCCATCGCTGGCCTGATGGTGCTGATCGACCGCATCCCGGCCCTGCGTGCACTCGACTTTGACGCACCGATTGTGCTGCCAATCCTGCTCGGCGTTGCCGGCATCGCTGTCGCTGTGGCCGGCGTCGTGCAGTTCCGGTTGCAACGAACGACCGTGAACCCGATCAAGATCGACACCGCCAGCGCGCTGGTGACAACAGGCGTTTTCCGGTGGACACGCAACCCGATGTATTTGGGCCTGCTGTGTTTTCTGCTTGGCGTCGGAATGAAGCTGGGCAATATCGCGGTGATCTTGGTCGCACTGTTATTTGTGCCGGTGATCACAACGCTGCAAATCAGGCCTGAGGAAGCGGCCATGACGAAGCTGTTTGGCGATGCGTTTGAAGCTTACCGTGCACGCACGCGCCGCTGGCTGTAACTGCAATTACTGCGCCGGCCCGGCCGCAGTTGCGTAGCGTTCCAGCGATAGCTGATCGTCCGCCGTCCATGATGCCCCGGCTAGCGCCTTCGCCTTACCCATGAGTTCCAGCGCCGCCGCATGATCACCGGTGATCGCTGCATGCTGTGCGCGCACGGTGAGGGTCTGCGCCGACGGCTCCTGCTCAATCAGATAACCCAGCAACGACTCTGCCTCGACCACCTGGTTGGCATCCAGATACAGGGCGGCCAGTTTCCCCGCGATCGACGCGCGCGCCGCATTAATACCGCTTTGCGCAATGACTGCCAACGCGCGTTCGTACGCGGCCGTCGCGCGTTGCGTCTCCTG
>JBCBDU010000022.1:23678-53767 GCA_038529355.1 Pseudomonadota bacterium | reverse complement strand
CGCGAATCGCTTCCCCGGCTCTGAATTGACGCGTGATCACATCACGCCGATTTCGCAGCGCGGCGAAGACAAATGGACTAACGTTGCAACGGCATGTCGGCGCTGCAACAACCACAAAGGTGGTCACACGCCCGAACAGGCCAACATGCAGCTGATCGCTGTACCGTTCACACCAACGTACGCCGAATACATCTATCTGAAGGGTCGGCGAGTGCTGGCCGATCAGATGCAATATCTGTTAGCACATTTTCCGCGCACCAGTCCGCTGCATAAACGGCTGCGCATGCATCTGGATACCGATGCGGCTGATTCGGCAGGGCACATCACCTAGTTGTTGCGCGGCTGCTAAACTAACGGTCGTGGTTTATCTGATCGACGCCAGTGTCTACATATTTCGCGCATGGTTTTCCGTGCCCGATGACATGACCGATGCGCAGGGCAATCCAACCAACGCGCTGTATGGCTTCACTAAATTTCTCGCCGACTTTCTCGAGTATGAAGCGCCCGAACAAATTGCCGTAGCGTTCGACGAGAGTCTGGCGCAGTCATACCGCAACGAAATCTATCCGGCCTACAAAGCCAATCGCGATCCGGCGCCGCCGGAGCTTGACCGCCAATTCAAGCAATGTCGGCGCATGGCGCGGGCATTAGGCTTGCGCGAAGCCGCTAGCGATTTGTACGAGGCCGATGACATTATCGGCACATTGGCGATTGATGCGCGCAGTCACGGCGTGCCGTGCACGATCGTCAGTCGCGATAAGGATCTGACTCAATTGCTATCGCCCAGTGACACGTTCTGGGATTTCGCGGGCAATCGCAAGCTCGGTTACCACGATGTGCCGGAAACTTTCGGCGTGTTCCCGGAACAGATCGCCGATCTGCTCGCGTTGGCGGGTGACAGCGTTGACAACATTCCCGGCGTGCCGGGCGTCGGGCGCAAAACCGCGGCTGCGCTGCTAGGCCACTTTGGTAGTCTCGATGTGTTGTACGCCAATCTCGATCAGGTCGAGAACGTCAAAGTGCGCGGTGCGTCAAAGCTGGCAGCGCGTCTGCAGGAGCATCGCGATATGGCGATGATTTGCAGGGATCTGACCGTGATACCGACCGATGTGCCGCTGGCGTTTGATGCCACGGATCTGCATCGGCAAAAGCCGGACCTTGGGTTACTGAATGTGTTGTGCGACGAGGCCGGTTTTGGACCGCAGTTCAGGCGTCAGGGTGAGCGCCTGTGCGACCTTGTCGCTGAACTGGGTTAGGCGTTGCCCGGCAGGAAGTCCTGCGGGAACAGTGCAATGGTGAGACCGCCCGGGCTGCGCAGCGTGCCCAGGCAGCCAGGTAACGCCGTCGAGCAGGCTTGCAACGGCGTGCCCAGACGATCCAGCGCAACACCAATGCTGGCAAGATCCGTTGTGCAATAGCACAGCACGGCGTCGCGCCCCCGGCAGCGTTCGGACAAGCCGATCGGTAAACCCGCCAGGTCAAAGCGCATGTGCATCGGTGTGGCGTCATCCATTGCCAGCGAGCGCGGCGACCAGGGCGCCCAGAACTGCGCAGCTTGTACGGCATCGCGCACTGGCATCGTGAACTCGAGCAAGTGGCCCAGTTTCGACACCTCTGGAACTTCGCCGGGAGAGAACGTGCGCGCCTCGACAATGCGCAAGCCGTGGCCGTCCTGATCGACGAGTTTGACGCTGTCAAAATCGTCTTCAGAAATGTGCATGCTGTCGAGAAACTCGCTCTCGGCCAGTTTCAGCGCGACCGGCGCGACATCGGGCATCGTCAGGGTCACCAACGGCGAGCTTTTCTCGAGCCCGTGCAAACCCAGCGCAACCTGGCCATCGGAGACAACGGCATACGGGTATTGCCAGGCGTCGTTGACCGGTAACTCGGTGAAGCCAAGTGAACGATAGAACTGCAACGACTGCAGCACGTCGTCGGTCGTGATGGCAATCTCTAGAAAACGCGCGCTCACGACTCAGCCACCGGCATATCCAGAGCAGCGGCGAGTTGATCGCGCTGCTCGCTGTCGGCGTTGAACGCGCGTAGTGTGTCATGCCAACCGGCGGAATGCTCGCGCACGAGATCGGTCAGCAACGCAATTTGCGCATCCGTGTCGTTCAGCGCGGGAATGTAGCTCAGCGTGCCGCCACCGGCCTCAACAAACAGGTCGCGGTTTTGCAAAGCGATCTCTTCGAGCGTCTCAAGACAATCGACGGCAAAGCCCGGGCAGATGACATCGACGCTTGCGAGTTTCTCGGCGCCCCAGTCTTCCAGCGTGTAGTCGGTGTAGGGCATCAGCCACGGTTCACGTCCGACGCGCGACTGGAAACTGACGAACCATTGCTCGGTCGTCAGATTGAGCTCTTGTGCGACCAGACGCGCAGTTTTCTGGCACTGGCAGTGGTATGGATCACCAGCACGAAAATAGCGTTGCGGAATGCCGTGAAATGAAAACAGCAGGCGTTCGCCGCGACCGTGCTCGCGCCAGTGCGCGCGGACACTGTCGGCCAGCGCACTGATCAGCATCGGTCGATCGTGGTACTGATTGATGAAGCGCAGCTCCGGCACCCAACGTTGTTGCGACAACGCGCGTGTCACAGCATCGAAAACGGTGCCCGTCGTCGTCGCTGAATATTGCGGATACAACGGCAGCACAACCAGTCGCCGCACATTTTTTTCGCGCAGCTTCTCAAGCGCCGACGGGATCGATGGCGAGCCGTAGGACATGGCGAGCTCGCAAGCGATTGTGCTGCCGGTCTGCTCGCCGAGCTCACGCGCAACGCCGTCAGCAATAGCGCGGCTGAAAATCAACAACGGTGAGCCGTCGTCGGTCCAGATTTCTTGGTAGGCTGCGGCCGATTTGCGTGGCCGGATCGTCAGGATCACCAGGTTCAGAATCAGCCACCACAGCACGCGCGGCTGCTCGACAACGCGCGGATCCCACAGGAATTGCTTCAAATAGCGCCGCACCGCTTTGGGTGACGGGTCATCCGGCGTGCCGAGATTGACGACCAAAAGGCCGATCGTCTGTGCGTCGCCATGCTCGAATGCGGTTTCGCCGATATATCGGGGCATGTAGTAACTACTGTGAAATCAATGAATCTGGCGCTACAGTAACAACCCAGATCAGACCTGACCAGTCACGAGGAGTGCGCAACTTGGACAACACTTCGGATAGCGATGACGCGCAAATTGAGATTAGTAAATCCACGCTGGTGCGCGACGCGCTGGTGTTTCAGCTAAAGCTGCTGATTGATGGCTTGCGCGACCTTGTACTGATTCCTGTGTCGCTGATTGGCACTGTGGTCAGTTTGATGAATCCGGGCAAGAATGCCGGCACGGCGTTTTATGACATTGTGGCCGTCGGCCGCGAAACGGAGCAGCAGATCAATCTGTTCGAGGCGGCGGATCGTGTGTTGCCGGAAGCCGAGCAGAGTCAGAGCTCGGACCTGGATAATCTGGTTCGCGACGTCGAAGGTTATGTGCGCCGCGAATTCGAAAGCGAGCGCTTTAGCGCCGCCCGCGAGCGATTGGAGAAGGCGTTAGCTTCGCTGGACGGGCGCAAGCACAAGAGCGACGCATGAGCGATGGGCGCGAGCCGCCGGCGTGGATTGTCGCTGCCCGTGCGCATTGGCAAGACGCACGCCGACCGGACTCGATTGTCACGCCGCAGCCAGGTCAGGAGTCGGTCTGGGATTATCCGCGCCCGCCGCTGTTACAGGCTGTCGCCAAACCGGTGCGTATCGTGTTCGCCGGCGAGCAAATCGCGCACACCGTACGCGCGATGCGTATTTGTGAAACGGCAAGCCCACCGACTTATTACGTGCCGCCTGATGACGTGGACGCCAGCGTGCTGGAGCCATTGCAGCGCTCCAGCGTGTGCGAGTGGAAAGGCGAGGCTAGCTATTTCGACGTGATTGTTGGTGCGCGCCGCGCACCAGCGGCTGTGTGGTGTTATGCCAATCCGTACAAGCCGTTCGGCGCCATTGCCGGTTGGCTGTCGTTCATGCCGGCCGCCATGGATGCCTGCTTTGTTGGTGACGACCAGGTGGCCGCTCAGCCGGGCGGGTTTTACGGCGGCTGGATCACACCGGAGTTGACCGGTCCGTTCAAGGGCGAGCCGGGCACCGGGCACTGGTAGCGCGTCAGAAAAACCGCGTCAGTGACAGTTGCCAGTAGTCTTCGCGAGCCAGCAGCGTCAGCACATCATCTGCAGCGCTTGCGCTAAAGAAACGCGCCTCGAGCGATGCGCGCCATTGCTGACCGATGCGCCGTGAGGCTTCGAGCGACCACAGCTGGCCATCGCCACCTAAGTCACGACCTGCCAGCGCCAGCAGCTCGCTGCCGGCAAAATCATTGAAGCCGATGCGCACGCCGGCAACGATGTCGTCGTCGGCGCCGAGGATGATGCTGGTGTCGCGCTCATCAAATTGGTATTCGGCGATAATGCCGACATCGAACGACGTGCCGGCAGCGCGTGACCACGTGTATTCGAAGCCGCCCGTCGCGGCACTGCCGCGACCGCCGGGCTCGCGGCTGGAAACGGCTTCGAGCTTCCACAGCCAGTTGCCGGCGGCGTAAGTCGCCTCGATGCTGGTTTGATCGGTCAGGAAATACAGCGGCGCCACAGCGATTGATGCGGACGGTTGACTGACGGGGAGCGGCACAAACGCCGGCTGTCGCTGCGTGCCCGCGAAGTGGGCGATGGCGAATTCAAACGGTCCGATGTAGTGGCTGAATCGCGCGGCCAGATCAATGTGATTGCGCCCGCTGGTCGACTCGAACTGCGCGCGCTCTGCGACGACTTGCAGCGGCCCGCGCAGGCGACCGCGCGATCCGGGAAAGCGTCGCTCACGAAAGTGTGGTAGCACGAACAGATCGAGCGTGCCCCAGCGCGGTGTCAAGCTCAGGCGTAGCATCGGCTGGCCCAGCTTGTCTTCGGTGTCGAGGTTGGCGCTCAGATCCGACTGATTGATGATGTCGGCCAGATGTACGGCCTCGGTAACACCCCAGAACACCCGCTCAACGCCGACGGACAGTTCGGCGCGCTGCCACCGATAGCGCCAGTACAACTCGCTGACATCCACAAGATTCCGCGCCGGGTCATCGCTATCAGCGCGGGCGTACAAGCGCGCTGCAAACCGCTGCCGGCGCTTGTCCCAATCCTTGAAATATTCAAGGTCGGCGGCGACGAACCCGTCCCACTGGTCTTGTCGCGGATCGAACGGCTCCTGCACGAACCAGCGCGTGCCGACAGTTGCCTCGCCTTGCCAGTTGTCAGCCAAACCCCCACTGGCTGCGAGCAGCGCGCTAGCGAAGATCGCGCATCGCACGCGGTTCGAAATCCCGTTCATCGAGGTTGTTGCCGAATTGGTAGTCGCGCCAGCGCAGCTCAGTGCTGCGCCCGTTTTGCAGGTTCACCATACGCATTTGCGCCGGTCGCCAATAGCGCTCGAGGTATTGTTGGTAGTCGCTGGCGGTCAGGGTCTTCAGCAAGCGCTCGCTGCGGTCGTAGTAGTCGACTTTTTGCACGCGCAATGCATCCTGGTCGAGCCACACGATGTGGCGCGTGTAGCCGGACGGCGTTTTGGGGATGCGCTCGAGCTGATAGCAAGCCACGGCGTTAATTGTGGTTTCGCCCAGATAGCGATAGTCGTATTTGCCGACCTCGTCGTTACCCAGATCCTCATAGGAGAACTCGCTGGACATGAACGCGCCCGAGCGGTTGCTGGATGCGATCCGTTTGACGCGCTTGAGCGCCGGCAAGTACAGCCACTGATCATCGTCACGAGTGTCGTGACTGTGGGTCAAAAACGCCGTACCGCGCACATCTGCCGGGTCTTCAAAAAACAGCAGTGTGCGATCGCCGTCGTCGGGCATCTCGAGCGTCTTGCTGCGCATGTTGCGCACCAGCGAATTGCCTCGACCGTCGTACAGTGTCATCGTCATCGTCGACTGCGAATCGGCAAAGCCGGCGCCACGCCGTGACGCTTCCTCGGCAATCGCAAGACCATTGGCTGCTGCACTGTTGTCGGGCGCAAAGCCGGGAATGTCGGCGCGCACCAGCGAAGGTGTTTGCATCACGCAGATGGCGATCACGAACAGCACGTGCGCGCAGCTCACCGGGAGTCGTTGTTTCATGCGCGTAGTGTAGCGCGAGATGCGCAGCCCACAGGCAACAAAAAAGCCCGACTGCAAGCAGCCGGGCTTTGTCAAAACATCGACGTTGCGTGCCTTAGCTGGTGGCGTTCTCGCGGTCCACATCGCCGGCTTTCAGGCGCGCGATGTAGCGCTTGTACGCATTCATGGCCTGATAGCCGAGCAGCAATGTGATCGGCACGTTGGCAAACAGCATGACGCCAGTGCCAACGCCGGTCATGTTGTCCAGATCGACGTCCGTCTCGATCAGGCCCAGCGTTGCGATGACGATCAGCGAGCAATACACGAGTTTGTAGAAAAGCACCGATTTCTCGCCGGCCAGATACACCATCCCCTGTTCGCCGTAGTAGCTCCACGAGATCATCGTCGAGATTGCGAACAGCCACGAGGCGAGCGTCACCAGCCACTTGCCGAGACCTGGCTGGACACTATCGAACGCCTTTGCAGTCATCGTCGCGCCGACGTAGCTCGAATACACGCCCATATCGGTCATGGCTGGTGCCATGACGCTATCAAACGGCGCAAACTCGATCAGTGGTCCGGTTGGTCCTTCGATAATCGTGCCTTCGGCCTTGTGCAGGTTGTTGCCGGTGTCCCCGTTGGCATCGGCCTCGACCACAACATAGACCGCAGAGCCAACCACGTAGTCGTCACCAGCGGGTGCTGGCGACGGTTCAATTTGCCATACGCCTTCAGAGGTCTTGGCGATGAATGGCTCGGCATTCAACGTGCCTGCTGCGTCGCGATTCCAGACACCGGTCGACAGAATGATCAGTGCCGTGAATGTACACACGACCACGGTATCGATGAGCGGCTCGAGGCCGGCAACAATACCTTCGCGAACGGGCTCGTCCGTTTTTGCCGCGGAGTGCGCGATCGGTGAGGAGCCCTGACCCGCTTCGTTTGAGAACAACGCGCGCTTCATACCAATGAGGAAACCGTAAGCTACGGTGCCACCGATAAACGCACCGGTCGCTTCCTGCGGGTTGAATGCGCCGGTGATGATCAGCGCGAACATCGTCGGGATCTGGTCTGCATTGACGATCAGCACCCAGGTGCCGGCGAGCAGATACAACGCCACCATGAACGGCACCAGCGTGCCGGCAACCTTGCCGATACGCTTGATGCCACCGAGGATCACGGCGCCGACGATGACGGCGAGGATAATGCCGGTAACGTAGCTTGGCAGGCCAAAGTAGCTTTCGGTGATTTCACCGACGTTCCAGGCCTGGAACATGTTGCCGCCGGTGGCCGTTGAGACCAGCAGCGTTAAGCAGAAGATCACACCGATGAATTTGCCTAGCGCGGTGAATTTCGGGTTGATCTTCGCCAGACCCTTGCTGACAACCCACATCGGGCCGCCGTGCGGATTATCGGGGTCGTCGGTATTGCGATAGAGCATCGACAGCGTGACTTCGGTGATCTTGATTGCCATGCCGAAGAAGCCGACAACCCACATCCAGAAGATGGCGCCCGGGCCGCCTAGGGCGATGGCCAGTGCCACACCGCCGATGTTGCCGAGTCCTACTGTCGCTGATAACGCTGCCGACAGCGCCTGAAAGTGACTGATGGCCCCCGGGTCGTCAGGGTTGTCGTACTTGCCGCGCACGACGGCGGTGCCGTGCGTCAGCGCCCGATATTGGGCGAAACCACTCCAGAAGGTGAACAACACACCGGTACCGAGCAGCACGAACAACACCGGTTGTGCCCACAGCAATGCGTTCGATACCGCCAGAAAATTACTCAAACCTTCCATGCCTCTCCCCTGAAGATTGGTTTTTGTTCAACGCGCGAGTGTAACAGACGGGAAAAACTCAGGTTGCGCTGAGCAAAGCGGTCACGCCCATGCCACCCGCGGTGCAAATCGAAATCAGACCGCGACCGCCGCCGTTTCCGGCAAGAATTTTCGCCAGCGCGCCAACGATGCGACCACCGGTTGCAGCAAACGGGTGCCCCATGGCGAGGCTGCCGCCCTTGACGTTGAGCTTCGCCGGATCGATTTCACCCAGCGGTTCGCTACGGCCAAGACGCTCGCGGCAGAACTCCGGCGATGCCCACGCTTTCATCGTGGCCAGTGCCTGCGCTGCGAAGGCTTCGTGGATTTCGAAGAAGTCGATGTCGGCAAAACCCAGACCTGCATCTTTGAGCATGTCCGATACGGCGTACGCCGGTGCCATCAGCAACCCTTCGTCATCGATAAAATTCACGGCACCGACTTTGCAAAAGTCCAGGTAAGCCAGAATCGGCAAGCCACGTTGTTTGGCCCAGTCTTCGCTGGCGAGTAACACCGATGATGCGCCGTCAGTCAGCGGCGTGCTGTTGCCGGCCGTCATTGTGCCGGCGTCCGAGCGGTCAAAGACCGGGCGCAGCTTGGCAAGTTTTTCCAGCGATGAGTCCGAGCGTATGTTGTTGTCTCGCGTCAGTCCTTCGAATGGCACCACCAGATCATCGTAGAAGCCGCTCTCATAAGCGGCGTGCGCTTTTTGGTGACTGCTGAGCGCAAGCGCATCCTGATCGGCACGGTTAATCTGCCATTGCTTGGCGGTGATCTCCGTGCTCTGGCCCATCGACAGTTTTGTACGCGGCTCCTCAACGCCGGGCAGCTCCGGTTTGAAGTGGCGCGGCCGCAGCCCGAACCAGGGTTTGATGCGCGCGCCGGCGCTGCGCGCGCGGTAGGCGCTCATCATGATGCGGCGAAAACCGTCCGCGAACACGATGGGTGGATCGCTGACGGTGTCGGTGCCTGCGCCAATGCCGGCATCGATCTGTCCCAGTGCGATCTTGTTCGCGATCATGACCGCGCCGGACAAACTGGTGCCACAGGCTCGCTGCAAATCAAATGCCGGTGTTTGCGGCGCCAGACCGGAGCTCAGCACGGCTTCGCGCGCCAGATTCCAGTCGCGCGAATGCTTGATAACGGCGCCCAGCGAGACATCGCCGAGCGCAACGCCGCGCAAATCATAGCGATCAACGAGCGCCTTCAGCGTGGCACTCATCATGTCCAGATTGCTGCTGTGCTTGTAGTTGGTATGCGAGCGCGCGAACGGGATTCGTACGCCGCCAACGATGGCAACGCGTCGTGATTGACCGTCATGCAACATGTTGATGCCCCTGCCGATAACCGGCGCAGTTGAGTTGCGCTGACTGTACCGAATTCGCACTGCGGGGTGTAGCAGCCGCGTGCTACGCTTTCGCGTCGATTTACCCGGTGCCGGCATGTCAGTGGCCAACAGCAACAACGATCCGCAATCGCAATTCGGCGAGTTTCGCCACTTGCTGCGCTTTGCTGCGCCATTGATCGTCAACAATCTTGCGCTGGCCGGCATGGGTTTGACCGACACGATCATGGCCGGCCGCGGTCTCGGGCCAGTAGCGCTGGCAGCGGTCTCGGTCGGCTCCAGTGTCTGGTTTCTGTTCTTTTTTATACCGATGGGCATTCTGACAGCGATTTCGCCGCTCAGCGCCCGCTATATCGGCAAGGACCGGCCGGAGATGGTCGGGCGTTATGCACGCCAGGGCTTTTATCTGTCGCTGCTGCTGTCGGTGACGATCATGGCGGTGCTGTATTGGGGCGCGCACCCGGCGCTTGCAGCGATTGGTATCGATGAGTCGTTTCGCGCGCCGACCGGCGACTACATTCGCGCCATCTTGTGGGGTGCACCAGCGATGTTTGCCTATCTGGTGCTGCGCTATACGACTGAAGCGGCGGGCCACACGCTGCCGGTCATGCTGGTCTCAATTGGCGGATTGGTGGTTAACGTCATCGGCAACTACGCCTTCATGTTCGGCAATTTGGGTATGCCGGCGTTAGGCGCGGTTGGTGCCGGCGTGGCCAGTGCGCTGACGATGTGGGCAACGCTTGCGATCATGTTGATCTACGTGTTGCGTAAACCGCTGTACGTGCCGTTCCGGATTTTCGAACGCGGGCGCGGTCCGTCGTGGGCCGAGATGCGCGCCATTCTCGCGCTCGGTGTGCCGATCATGGTCAGCATTGTCGCCGAGGCCGGATTGTTCAGCGCCGTGTCGCTGTTGATGGGGCGTTTGTCAGCAGTTGCCGCTGCTGCGCATCAGATCGCGATGAACTATGCGACGTTCATGTTCATGATTCCGCTGGCGTTAAACTCGGCCACGACCGTGCTCGTCAGCCAGGCAATCGGCGTCGGGGATCTGACGCTGGCGCGCGCGCGCGGCATCCGCGGCATCGTTACGTGTGGCCTGTTCATGGCGATGTCGGCGACCATTTTGCTGCTGTTCCGGGACACCATCGTCGGTTTGTATACGACGGACGCAGCCGTACAGACGGTTGCGCTGAGCTTGTTATTCGTTGCCGCGATTTTCCAGGTGTCCGACGGCCTGCAGGTTGGTGCATCGGGTGCGCTGCGCGGCTTGCACGACACGCGTGTGCCGATGTACATGACGACGATTGCCTATTGGGGTATCGGTTTCCCACTGGCCTGGTTGGCGGCCACGCGCATGAGCGGCTCGCCAGCGATGATCTGGGCAGGTCTGGTCGTAGGGCTGACGCTATCGGCTATTGCGCTGGTCAGTCGGTTCTTCTGGACGATGGCGGACGAGTCGCGTGTGGAGATGCTGGTCGCCGACGACTAGCTGGCGACGCGCGCGGTTGCTGCGTCCAACCCGAACGCTACGACGCGGTCTGCCCGAACGTCGGTCCGTCGTCGAGATATTCCAGCTCCTGTTGCGTGCTGGCACGTCCGAGAATGGCATTGCGGTGCGGGAAGCGACCGAATTGCTCGATGATGTCGCGATGCAGTTCGGCGAAGTCCGCAAACGTCTGGAATGTGTCGCGCTCTGTCTCACTGACCGTATCCGCCAGACCCTGAAACACCGCGACCGATTTGTTTTGCACCTTCAACGATTCGATGTGTTGCATCGGCATATAAAAGAATACGCGCTGCAACGGCGTCAGCTCTTTGTCGTGTTTCGCGATTGCGCCTTCGACACACAGTTTCAATGCGGCGCGATCGCGACTGAATGCTTCGGGTTTGCCGCGATAGACGTTGCGACGGAATTGGTCGAGCAGGATGATCAGCGCCAGTCGGCCTTGCGCGTCGTCGGTCCAATGCTGCAGATCGCCATCGGAGGCCTGCTTGATCAGTTTGGCGAACTGGTGGCGAATCTGGATATCCAATTCGGCGTTTTCGCTGAACCAGAAGTCCATGCGCGCATCCAGACCCGGCGCGCCATGCTCGCGCGATGCAAACCATAGGTCGAGCACGCTACGAATGTGTTGCGTGTCTTGGTCATTAAATGTCGAAGTCATGTCGGTTACCTTTAAGCACGTCCCTGATACTTACCATAACGTCTCGTCCGGTGCTTGCCAGCGTCCGGATCAGATCTGCAACGTCACAGCCTGTGCGGGCTCTGAAAGACGTTGCTACTCATGGGATACTGCCAGCATGCGCCTGCGAATTCCGGTACTCGTTATCATTGTGGCATCGTGCCTTGCGATCGCTTCGTGCGGTGATTCGCGCTCTGCAGAGGCACAAATTGCTGCTCAGTTGCGCGCCATGGCCGACGCCGCCGAGGCCGGAGAGGTGCGCAAGGCAGCGGACGTTATCGCCGACAACTACCGCGATTTACGTGGCAACGATCGTCAGGACGTTGTTAACCAGTTGCGATTCGCGCGGCTGCAAACCGGCAAACTGGCGATTTTTCTCGACATCGATAGCATCAGTCTGATCACGGCAACGCTGGCCGAGGTTGACCTGAAAGTGCGCTTCGCCGGTATCGACACCGGACGCTTTGCCATCGACGGCGCCCAATACCACTTCATTCTCGAGTGTGAGCAGCAAGGCGGCGATTGGCTGATTGTCGCTGCACGCTGGACGCAAGGCAGCGGCGAGCCACGTTGAGTCCACGACCGTGCGCGCAGTGTGGCAAGCTCTACGTAAATCAAACCAGAGGGTAAATCCATGCGGCAGGTTTTTTGGCCACGGGCGGTAGTGAGTGCTGCCGTATTGATGCTGGCAGGTTGCCAGTCACTGATCGAGCAATTGCAGGCGCCAGACGTGCAGCTCGCCGCCGTGCGATTGGCGCAAGCGGACTTGACGACGCAGCGTTTCGAGCTCGAATTTGCGATCAGCAACCCGAATGCGATCGCGTTGCCGGTCAAGGCCGTGAATTACGGCGTGAATCTTGGCGGCGTGTCGCTCGCCTCCGGCAGCACGACGGAGAGCTTCCGCGTGCCGGCCAATGGCGATGGCGCGTTCTCGGTCAGTGTCGAGATGTCGCTGGTTGAAGCGTTGCGCACACTGGGCACGCGCGTGCTCGGCGGCGGCGAGAAAACGCTCGACTACGATGTCGGCGGCAGTGTGGCGCTGGATTTGCCGCTGGTGCAGCCGTTGCCGTTCAGCGCGAAGGGCACCGTTGATGTGACGAGCCTGCGCTGACGTTTGCGGCCGCATCAGGCAACAAGGCTCAGTGTGGCGTTTGTTCAATTGCCCATCCTGCACGGATCGCATCGGCGGCATGAGTCTTAGCGGGCGATCGCTTATCGCTCGGCGGCGTTGCGAGACATTATTGGGCTGTCTGCTCAATCATCCTCGGGCGACGGGTGGAGTTGGCTGCAGTGGTCTGCGCCAGTGGTGACTGATTGCTGAGTCACGCCGGTTGCGTTGAGCATCGCAATACGTGTTGCGTCCCGCGTTTGCTGCAGAGCGCGTCGGCTACGCTCTGTCAGTACAGTATTTGCTGCCTTGGACAAGTCGCCGACAGCGCCTACGCCGACGGAATAGTTGCGCGCGTAACCGCGATTGCGAAGCGGTAGGCAGGGCTCCGGATAGTCTTGTCGCATGGATGGCGTGGCGCCCGTTTGAGCTGTTTTCGCTGTAATAGTTTATAAAAAACAGAATGTTAAGCGCTTTGTGGCATCGTCGGCACGACGCCGCAAATATGGCGGGGGTTTTTCGTTTGTCGCACTGCATCAAAAGATGGCATAACTAGGGGCTCGCTGGCGCTACCCGCCAGCGGACAGTGTGCACTGCATGCCAGCTGCGTTCAGCGGCGAGCGGCGCTGTCCAACTCATTGCACAGTGACGTGACCCGACCCTTATTCGGGGCGCAGAGCACTGTTGCGAGACGAATTTGATGTGAAGGATTTCGCCATTGAACAAGATGCCTGACGCTACCAGCCTGTACCGACCGTCGTTCGAGCGGGCGAGCTGTGGCTTTGGCTTGATGGCGAATATCGACGATGAAGCCAGTCACTGGCTGGTGGCTACGTCGATTGCTGCGCTGACGCGTCTGACGCACCGCGGCGCTGTAGCGTCCGACGGCAAGACCGGCGACGGCTGCGGCATCCTGGTGAAAGCACCCGAAGCGTTTTTGCGCGCGGCGGCGGCTGAGGCGGGCATCGAGGTTGGCAAGCGCTTCGCCGTTGGCCTGACATTTTTGAACCAGCACGACACGCTTGCTGCGCGCGCGCGCCACGAGCTGCAGCAACAACTCGAAGCGGTGGGCTTGCACGTGGCCGGTTGGCGTATCGTGCCGACCGACGCTTCAGTTTGCGGCGATGAGGCGCTGCGCACGCTGCCGCGCATCGAACACGTCTACGTCAACGCACCGGAGCGGATGGCGCGGGTGTTATTCAACCGGTTGTTGTTTATCGCCCGGCGTCGCACCGAACTGGCGCTTAGTGAAACTGATGAATCGTTCTACGTGGCTAGTCTGTGCGCCAACACCTTGTCTTATAAAGGCATGGTGATGCCGTCTGTGCTGGCCGATTTTTATGCTGATCTGAAAGATCCACGCTTCGCCAGCTCGGTCTGTGTGTTTCATCAGCGTTTCTCGACGAACACGTGGCCGCAGTGGCGTCTGGCGCAGCCGTTCCGATTGCTCGCGCACAACGGCGAAATCAACACGATCTCGGCGAACCGCAACTGGGCGCTGGCGCGGGCGCGTAACTTCCAGTCGGACAAACTGCCCGATGTGTCGTCGTTGCTGCCGCTGGTGTCGATGAACGGCTCGGATTCTTCCAGCCTCGACAACATGCTCGAGGTGATGCTGGCCGGCGGCATGGATGTGTTGCAGGCGATGCGTCTGCTGATGCCACCGGCGTGGCAGGCCGATGAACGTCTCGATGCCGATGTGCGCGCGTTTTATGAATTCTTTGGCTGCCATCTGGAGCCGTGGGACGGACCGGCCGGTGTCGTCATGACCGATGGTCGGTTCGCCGCCTGTTCGCTCGATCGCAACGGGTTGCGCCCGGCGCGTTACGTGTTGACGCGCGACCGGCATTTGACCGTGGCGTCCGAGATTGGTGTGTACGACTACGACCCGCAGGACGTCGTTGAGAAAGGACGGCTAGGTCCCGGTCAGATGTTGGCCGTGGACCTGGAAAACGGCGAGGTGCTGACCACGGACGATATTCACGAGCGCATCAAGGCGCGCGCGCCGTATCGCAAGTGGCTGAAGAAAGGCATCCGCTATCTCGAATCCGAGTTGGTTGATGTGCGCATTGCCGCCGAGCCAATGGACCCGCCGACGCTTGCCAAGTACCAAAAGATGTTCAATCTGTCCGCCGAGGAGCGCAACGAAGTGCTGCGCGTGCTGGCGCAAGCCGGGCAGGAAGCGGTTGGCTCGATGGGCGACGACACGCCGATGTCGGTGTTATCCAAACAGGTACGTCCGCTGTTTGACTACTTCCGGCAGCAGTTCGCGCAGGTGACTAATCCGCCGATCGATTCGCTGCGCGAGCGCATCGTCATGAGTCTGCAAACCAATATTGGTCGCGAGGCAAACTTGTTTGAGTTGTCTGCTGAAGATGCCGAGCACGTCATCATCAGCTCGCCGGTGTTATCGCAGCGCAAGTGGCGACAACTCGTCAGCAAGAATCTGTTCGCCGACAGTCATGCATTCATCGACCTGAACTACGCCGATGATGTGCCGTTGCCCGACGCGCTGGATGACATCTGTGCGAAAGCCGAAGCCGCGGTGCGCGATGGCAATTTGCTCGTGTGCCTCAGTGATCGTTATCTCGAAGCGGGTAAGCAGCCGGTGCACGCGTTGCTGGCGACCGGCGCGGTGCATCATCATCTGGTGCAGCAAGGGTTGCGCTGTGAGTGCAACATACTCGTGGAAACCGGCTACGCGCGCGATGCGCATCACTTTGCGTGCTTGATCGGCTACGGCGCGACCGCTGTTTATCCGTATCTTGCCTATCAGGTGCTCTACGATCTGGCGCGCACCGGCAAGGTCGTGCAAACCGTCGAAGGCAAGCGTCAGTTTGGCCGCAGTTATCGCGACGGCATCCGCAAAGGTTTGTTCAAGATCATGTCCAAAATGGGCATCTCGACGATTGCCAGCTACCGCGGCTCGCAGCTGTTCGAGATCGTTGGTTTGTCTTCGGATGTCGTCGAGCGCTGCTTCAAGGGTACGGTCAGTCGTATCGAGGGTGCGACGTTTGCGCACCTGGCCGACGACCAGCGCAAGCTGTCGCGGTTAGCGTACGCGCCCGGTGTGCCGGTCAATCAGGGTGGGTTGCTGCGCTTCGTGCATGGCGGTGAGTACCACTGTTACAACCCCGATGTCGTTGCCACGCTGCAGGCGGCTGTGCGCGCCGGCGATTACGACGTTTATAAACAATACGCGTCGTTGGTGAATGAGCGCCCCGTTGCGACATTGCGCGATTTGCTCGATGTCGATTTCGACGCTGAGCCGGTGCCGATCGATGAGGTCGAGCCCATTGCCGATATCGTGCGGCGTTTCGATAGCGCCGGCATGTCGTTGGGCGCGTTGTCGCCCGAGGCGCACGAGGCGCTGGCGATTGCGATGAACCGTCTGGGCGCGCGCTCGAACTCCGGCGAGGGTGGCGAAGACCCGGCGCGCTATGGCACCGAACGCATGTCGCGCATCAAACAGGTGGCCAGTGGTCGCTTTGGCGTGACGGCGGAGTATCTGGTCAACGCCGATGTGTTGCAGATCAAGGTCGCGCAGGGTGCCAAGCCGGGCGAGGGTGGTCAGTTGCCGGGCCACAAGGTTGACGAGACGATTGCGCGGTTGCGCTACGCAAGCCCGGGCGTCGGATTGATCTCGCCACCGCCGCATCACGATATTTATTCAATTGAAGATCTGGCGCAGCTCATTTTCGATCTGAAGCAGGTCAATCCGACCGCATTGGTCAGCGTCAAGCTCGTCTCCGAGCCAGGCGTTGGCACGATTGCCGCCGGCGTCGCAAAAGCTTACGCCGATCTGATTACGATCTCGGGCTACGACGGCGGCACCGGCGCGAGCCCGCTGACGTCAGTCAAATACGCCGGCAGTCCGTGGGAGCTCGGTCTGGCCGAAACGCACCAGGTGTTGCGCGGCAATGATTTGCGCCACAAGGTGCGGTTGCAAACGGACGGCGGCCTGAAGACCGGGCTCGATGTCATCAAGGCGGCGATGCTGGGCGCCGAGAGTTTCGGTTTTGGCACCGCGCCGATGGTTGCGCTCGGTTGCAAGTACCTGCGCATCTGCCACCTGAACAATTGCGCGACCGGTGTCGCCACGCAAAACAATGTGCTGCGCAGCAAACACTTTGTCGGCCTGCCGGAGATGGTCATCAACTACTTCCGCTTCGTCGCCGAAGAGACGCGCGAGTATCTGGCGGCGCTCGGTGTGCGCTCGCTCGAGGAACTGGTCGGGCAGGTTGCGCGACTCAAGCGCGCCGAGGGTACGACCGAACGTCAACAGGCGCTCGACCTGTCACCAATCCTGTCCGACGGCGGTCTGGCCGAGAGTAAGCCGCAGTTTTGCGCCGAGCCGAGCAACACGCCGTTCGACAAAGGCGAGCTGGCCGAGCAGATGGTGGCGGATATGGGCGCGTCGATTGCGGCGCGCGAATCCGGAAAATTCGGTTACGAGGTACGCAACTTTAATCGCTCAATCGGCGCGCGTGTGTCGGGCGAGATTGCGCGCGCGCACGGCAACCACGGCATGGGCGATGCGGTGCTCGACGTCAAGCTGCGCGGCACGGCCGGGCAGAGCTTTGGCGCGTGGAACGTGGCCGGTTTGCACATGACGCTGGAAGGCGATGCCAACGACTACGTCGGCAAAGGCATGACCGCTGGCCGGCTCGTGATTCGACCGCCAGCGGACAGCGGCTTCGCCGCGCGCGACACGGCCATCATTGGCAACACCTGTTTGTATGGCGCAACCGGCGGCGAGTTGTTTGCATCAGGCCGCGCCGGCGAGCGCTTTGCCGTGCGCAACTCGGGCGCGACGGCCGTGATTGAAGGTGCCGGCGATCATTGCTGTGAATACATGACGGGCGGCGTCGTGGCCGTGCTCGGTGATGTCGGCGTCAACTTTGGCGCAGGTATGACCGGCGGCTTTGCCTATGTGCTCGATCTGCAGCGCGATTTCGTCGATCGTTATAACCATGAATTGATCGACATTCACCGCATCTCGCCCGAAAGCATGGAGTCACATCTGCATCACCTGCGCGGTTTGCTCGAGGCGCATGTAGCGACAACAGGCAGCGAATGGGGCGAGTTGTTGTTGGATGACTACCGTGATTACCTGCCGAAATTCTGGCTCGTCAAACCCAAAGCGATGGAGCTGGGCTCATTGATTACTTCACTGCGACAGGCGGCATAAGCGATGGCTGAATTTCCGCTACAGTTTCTCGAGATTCCGCGCCGCGACCCGGCCAAGGAAGGTGCTGACGAGCGCGTGCAGCACTACAAAGAGATTTACGGTCAGTTCACAGCCGACGAGGCCGCCGATCAGGCGGGGCGTTGTCTGAATTGCGGTAATCCGTATTGTGAGTGGAAGTGCCCGGTGCACAACTACATTCCGAATTGGCTGAACCTGATTCAGGAAGGCAACATCCTCGAGGCGGCCGAGCTGTCGCACCAGACCAATTCGCTGCCCGAAGTGTGCGGGCGCGTGTGTCCACAGGATCGCTTGTGTGAAGGTGCTTGCACGCTCAACGATGGCCTGGGTGCGGTCAGCATTGGCAACATTGAAAAGTACATCACCGACGAGGCGATGAAACTCGGTTGGCGACCGGACTTGTCACACGTCGTGCCGACCGACAAGCGTGTGGCGATTGTCGGTGCCGGACCGGCCGGGCTGGCGGCTGCCGATGTGCTTGCGCGTCACGGCATCAAGTCGACCGTCTATGATGCCTATTCGCAAATCGGCGGCTTGCTGACGTTCGGCATCCCGCCATTCAAGCTCGAAAAGCGCATCGTTGAACAACGCCGCGAGATTCTCGAAGGTATGGGTGTTGAGTTTGTGCTGAACACGCGCATCGGCGATGACATTGCATTCGATACGCTGTTGAACGATTTCGACGCGGTGTTCCTCGGTATGGGCACGTACACCTACGTGCGCGGTGGGTTTCCGGGCGAGGACCTGCCGGGGGTACACGATGCGCTGCCGTATCTTGTGTCGAATGCCTATAAGACGCTGGGCCAACACGACAAGGTGCGGCCAGAGATGGATCTGTCGGGCAAGCGCGTCGTCGTGCTCGGCGGTGGCGACACCGGCATGGACTGCAACCGTACTGCGATTCGCCAGGGCGCGGTGTCTGTCACGTGTGCCTATCGTCGCGACGAGGCCAACATGCCGGGTTCGCGCCGCGAGGTGAAGAACGCAAAAGAAGAGGGCGTTGAGTTCCTGTTCAATCGCCAGCCGATCGAGATTATCGGCACCGATCACGTCACCGGCGTGAAAGTCGTCGAAACGCAGTTGGGCGCACCGGATGCCGGTGGTCGACGCCGACCCGAGCCCGTGCCGGGCAGCGAGCAGGTGTTGCCAGCAGATGCTGTGGTCATCGCGTTTGGCTTCCGCCCGAACCCGGCGGATTGGTTCAGCGACCACAAGGTCGCTGTGCAAGACGACGGCAAAGTGAAAGTCAGCAAGGACGCAATCCTTCCGTTTCAAACCTCGAACCCGAAAGTGTTCGCCGGCGGCGATATGGTGCGAGGGTCCGATCTGGTTGTTACCGCCGTGTTTGAGGGGCGTGAAGCGGCGAAGGGGATTGCGAACTTTTTGGGTGTTGAGGCGTAGCTACAACACTCGTTTGTCTTCGGTTGAGAACATTTAGGGAAATATAGTCTCAGCTCCGGTAGCGCATGCCTAGTGTTTGCCATGTCTTGTGATTGTATCTCGTGCGATCATAAGCGAGTCTGGTTACATTGAGTCCTGATGCGCTGGCGAATCGCTGAGTTTGAGTTCGATGAGAATACGCGGCAGCTTTCTGGTGCCGACGGCGACGTCGTGCTTGAGCCGAAGGCGGCTGCGTTGCTCAGTTACTTTTGTCAGCATCCGGGCAGGGACATCGACCGGGATGAGTTGTTGCAGTCGGTCTGGTACGGCCAGACCGTGTCGGACAATTCAATCAATCGGGTGGTCGTGTTGCTGCGCAAGGCGTTGGGCGATGATGATAAGTCGCGCCGCTACATCGCCACGATTCCCAAGCTCGGTTATCGCATGATTGCCGACGTGGCGCCCGTCGACGAGAGCGTCGTGCAGGCCGCACCGCCGCGAGCGTTGGGCGTGGCGCAGCTACTGATCATTGCGTTGTTTGTCGGTGTATTTGTCGCGCTGTATTGGTCTGCGACGCGTGCGCCGGAGCCGGCAGAGCCAGTCGCAGGGTTGTCCATCGCGCCACTGTCGCGTCTTGCTGTGTCACAGACCGACGGCGATCTTTCGCCCGACGGTCGTGCTTTGCTGTACAGCGCGGATTCGCAAAACGGCAGTCGGTTGTATCTGCGCATGGATGATGCCGCGGAGCCGCTGGCCGTCAGTCCGGCGCAAGGTAATGGCAATTTTGGCACCTGGTCGCATGATGGTTCGTTCTTCGTCTATCTGTATGCCGTCGGCGAGCGTTGTGAGTTTCGCAAGGTGACGTTGCGTGATGGTGTGCCGCAGCCACCCGACGTTTTGTATCAGTGCCCACCGGGCGGCTATACCGAGTTCAGTCTGTCGCCAGACGACAGCAAGCTGTACTTTGTCGAGCGTGCGATGTTTGCAGCGCCGTATTCCGCGTTTGAGTTAGACCTTGCGTCATTGTCGAAGCGTCGCCTGTCGCAACCGGTGGCGAGCGGGCGCGGCAATCATTTTGTTGACGTGCACCCGACAACGGGCGCGTTGTTGCTGCTTAGTGATACAGCGCCGGGTAAGTCGGTCGCGTTCGAGCTCGATCTGGCCAGTGATAGTTTTCGCGCTGTGCACACGTTTGGTTACAGCGTGCCGAATGCCATCTGGAGTCATCGCGATGGTTTCATCGTGCATCCGTCGATGCACCCGTCGTACGCGCTGCTGGAGACCGATCTTGCGACGGGCGAGAGTACCGCGTTGGTGTCCGACAGCCGCCGCATTCGGATGCCGCGACGGATCGTCTCTGACGATGCTACGCAGCGCGACTATCTGTTCACGTCCTATTTGAACAATCGCGACATCACGATGCCCGAAGGCGCAGCCCCGGGAATCAATTCAGCCGTCATGGATTATCTGCCGGCGATTTCGCATGCGGCAGACCGGCTGGCGTTTATCTCCAAGCGTTCCGGCGATAGCCAGATCTGGATCAAGGATTTGCGCGATGGCACGTTGCAGTCGGTGCAGTTGCCTGACACCGGTCGGCTGTTTCTCGATCTGGCATGGTCACCGGACGACACGCGATTGCTCGCGAACACTGACACCAGCATCCTGGTTTATGATCTTGCGGGCGCGCGGCTCGCGCATGACATCGAGATTCCGTTACCGGCCTATGCGGTGCGCTGGCGCGATAGTCAGACGCTGTCGTTCAGCCACTACGAGAATGACCGTTGGCAGGCGTATCACTTGGACCTGGTCAGCGGTGAACGCAGCGCGCTCGACGCCCGCTGGGCGTTCACACTGACAAACAGCGAACAGGAATTGCGCTTCGATCAACAACTGAATGCGTTTCGTGATGGGCAGCCGGCGCCGGCCTTGGCGGCGTGTGCGGGGCCTGTCTGGCGCTATCAGTTACGCATACAGATGGACGGCGATGCGCTGTACTGCAACGCCGCGGATGCTGATCGTGACCTGCTGAGATTTGCGGCTGACCTGTCGATGATGCGACTGAGTGATGTCGTGTCGCGTTACGAATTCTATAGCGTCGTCAACGGTGCCATTGCCGCAACGAGCGTGACCAGCAGCTACAGCGACATCATGCGGACGCGCAGCGCAGCCGAAGCGCGCTAGCGGCAAGAAGGGTCTTTGCGTTGACGCCATGATCGCAATTGAATGTTGCGCCGTTTGTGATTCGTCAGGTGCGGTAATTCAGGCTCGGCGTACAGTCATTGCCCGAATTGATCGAAGTCAGAGGCCGCTATAAACTTGATCGCAGTCGTTGGTTGCGATCGGCGCCGGACAACGACTGGTGACCGGCAACGGGCAGTGGGCAGTAGTGCCTCAAGCCGGAAGCGGTTGATTATTCTTTGGAATGATCGCGCCAACATCCGTTCGACGACAGTTTTCTTAATCTATTCTCATGCTCAAGCTCCGAACACCACTGGTAATCGCTACGATCTTTGCCGTCATGGCTCTTGGTATTGCGCGCCTGATACTTGTTCCAGAATCGTGGGCATCGTCACTTGCCGCACTCGCGTTTTTCCCGCTGGCGGTTGGTGCACTGGTGTTTCGCTCTCGGTCGGTCTCGGATGCAGACAAAGCGAGGAAACTCTCGGGTAAGTTGAGGGCAGGTCTGGTGGGTGCTGGCGTACTACTTGCGACTTCTTTGCTGCTTTCGATTACCGACAAACTCGGATATACCGGACAGAGTGACGATGCGAATGAACGCCCGTTGTTCGTCATTTTGGCAGCGATCGTAGCTGTTGCGACAGACCTTCTGAGTGCCCGGCTAGAGAAAAAGGCCGAAGAGGATCCTGACTGAGCAAAGACGAGAAAGTGACTGCGGTTGTTATCGCCGAGTCATCGATGACGACTTTGGGGCGCTCGTTGGCCAAAAGTTCGAAGTGAATTTCGCCGCGTGAACGTCCGCTGTTCAGAGCGACTGAAAGTCAGAGTACAATCCCGCCGGACGCCGGACGCCGGACGCCGGACGCATGGTCAAATTCTGGGTTTCGCATTCACGAGACCGGGCGCGACAAAATCGCCGCGCCCGAATCGTCGGAGGTAACGCGCTTATTGCGTGTTCGTCACGCGCCCCCAGAAAACGTTGGTAATCCGCCAACCATCGGCGAGCTTGTACAACACGAGCGTCTTCATGTACGTGTTGCGCGGCGCCTCCGGTGTGTAGCGATGTAATGACGTAACTACCGCCACATCGTTGTAGATGTCGATGTCGATCAGATTGTGGATCACCGCGTCTTCGCCTTTGCCGGTGTCGTTGTCGAGCGGCGGCGTGCCGTAAGAGTGCTGACCGTTTTCATCGATGCGGTGATACAGCACGGTGTCGGACATGCACTGCGAAGAATTTTCGGCACCGCCGTTGTGGTCCCAGCGGTAAAAGCACTCCATCGCCGCTTTGATAGCTTCGCGGTCGCTTTCGGCGTGCGCGGCTGGCGTCAGGCAGGCAAGTGCACAAATGATCATGATCAGGTTTTTCATGGTAACTCCTGGTGGGTCGTGAAATGACTGCCGACTAGTCGACGGTCGGGGATTGCAATGTCTGGATCAGGGCGTGCGCGAGTGGTGCTGCCGAGGCGGGGTTCTGACCGGTCAGCAACAGGCCGTCTTGCACGACCCACGGCTCGTAGGGGTCGGTGGCACTGAACGTTGTGTTCAGACTGCGCAGTTTGTCCTCGAGCAGGAACGGATAGTTCTCGCGCGCCCAGTCGCCTTCCTCGGCGTTCGATTTGGCGGTCACTTGTTTGCCTTGCACAAGCAGCGACCCGTCGCTCAAACGCACGGCAGCGAACGCGGCTGGCCCATGGCACGCAGCGGCAACGGGTTTACCGCTTTCATACAAATCGGCGGTGATGCGATTGACATGTGGGTGGTCGAACAGATCGAACATCGGACCGGCACCACCTGGCACATACAGAGCGACATAGCGGTCGGTCTGCACGTTGGCGAGATCGAGCGGGCGCGACAATTGGTCATCGATGCGTTGCAGCGTTTGTCGCTCTGCGGCGGTCATCTGTTCGCCGCCCGCCTGCACGCCGGGATCAGCGCCGGGGCTGGCGAAGTCGATCGTGTAACCGGCTGTCGTCAGGATTTCATACGGCGACAGAACTTCGGGTAACCAGTAACCGTGCTCATGGGCGGACAGGATGAACAGAACGCGTTGCTTGTCATCGGCATGACTGCGTCCGGGCGAAAGCGTGATCAGTACGACAAAGCTTGCCAGCAGCAAGCGGTAGAAAGTGTTTGGATGCATGTTCGGCTCCGCGCTGTGAATGAGGCGCAAAGCGTGCGGATTGGCGGTAGCCGAGTCGTTGGAATTTGGTGATTTTTCGTGAGCTTTTGTGATGATTAAATAAAATCAATGGCTTACGTGAGCGCTGCTACCAACACAAGGTTGTTTTGAAGTAGACGGCGCAGGCTTTAACGGTGCGTGGCGTGATGTCACCAACGCGAATATAGTTTCAGTTTCGTTGTGTTCCGAACTTCCGTCTGATGGTGCTGGTGATTTGTTGAGCAATCCTTGTCTTATGACTTCTTTGTGTGCCAGCGTGTCCGTTATCGCCGGCGTGCTCTATCTGACATTGGCAGGTGCGCCGATAAGCTACATAGGCGTTAACCTGGTAGCGCTGCTCACCGGGCTTTCGCTTGCCGGCTTTGTGACTTGGCGCGGCTGGCGGGTTGATTCCGGTCTGGCTGGTCTGCTGATTGCCGCTGCATTGCTTGCGACAGCGTTATTTGGCGTATCGCTAGAGGGCGCAACGCGTTGGTTGCTATTGGGGCCGGTGTTAGTTCAACCCAGTCTCATCTTGGTGCCTTTGTTGCTGCTCAGTTTTGCGCGGCAGCAGGATGCCCTGTCAACGTGCTGTGTGGTTGTGGTCGCTTTGGCTGTGGCGCTGCAGCCGGATCGGGCGATGTGCGCTGTACTTCTTGCCGGAGCCATAGCGTTGCTGCTAACGACGCGGAATCGATATAGCCTACTGGCTGCGATTGCAGGAGCGAGCGGATTGGTCGCATCGTGGCTCCAGCCGGACTCCTTGCCGCCCGTCCAGTTTGTTGAAGGTGTGTATTCGGCTGCGATCCAGTCTGGCTGGCTAGCCAGTGCGTTCGTATTTGGCGGTACGCTGCTATTGATGCTCCCCGCCATTGCTGCAGTCGGAAGGCGTAGCGCTCAGGCTCGCGTCTTTCATGTCTTCGGTGCGGTTTGGCTTGCGATGATCGCTGCCGCCGCTTTTAGCAACTACCCAACGCCGCTCGTCGGTTACGGTAGCAGCGCGATCCTCGGTTATACGTTGTGCATACTTGGGTTGCCGTCACATGCCGACGTTACTATGTAGGTTCTGCCGCTAGCCTGAGTGCAACGCGCCGTGTTGTAATCCAGCCATTAAACCCGCTGACAGATCATCCACCAGTAACGTTTCCAGCTCGCGTTGAACGAGCTAGGGATAGACAGGTTATTAACGCGCAATCAGAGAGCTTCGTTTGTGTCGCTGGTGCACTTTCGTTAAGGCATGCGTAGGGATGCTCAGCCTTGGTTAATTGGTGCCACACCGCTACTCAACAGTCGTGAAATGCCCATGAATACATAGCCAGACCCCGTTCTCACGGACAAAGATCCGCGTAGATTTGCCGCGACTCGTGAACCGGCCTTCGTCGGTATAGCCTGCGTCGGTCCAGTAGTAGGTCATCCACGCCGCATCGCCACGCACAGTCACCGAGGCATCATGCATTTCGGTGTGAACGTTTTTGGCACGTCCCACCCAATCTTCCATGCTGCGTAGTTCAAGCGCCTTGCCTTCGGCCAGGTACACGTCGCCTTCACCAAACAGCGTGTAGTCAGGATGCACGTATTTCGCGTACTCCTCGATGTTGCCCGCCTCAAGGGCTGCCCACATGTTCAACAGGTTTGATTTGATTTGTTCTTCGTCGGACGCTGCTGCGACGCTTGCGATCGATAACAACAGCAGCAACGATAGTATGGTGTTCTTCATGGCAGCGGCGCTCCGGAAGTGAGTTCAGACCTTCACACTATAGTGCTCGTATCCACCGCTCACCAGACCAAACACATTTATCGCAACGAGATTGGGCGCCGCCTACCGCGTCTCAGCTGAGCAGGTATGGTCGCGGTTGCGGCGGTCAATTGCAGCACGCTCTGAACAGTCGGGACAGAAATGCAACAGCCTAATGCAACTTCACCGAAGCCCTGGTGGCTTTGTAAATGCGATCGCCGAGCATGATCAGCAGCGTTGAGAAGCGACCGTGAACTGCCGCCTGGTGCATGCGGTATAGCGACAGATACGCAAGCCGCGCGACCCACCCTTCGACGAACACGGTGCCGCGCACGAGATTGCCCATCAGGTTGCCGATGGTTGAGTATTTACTCAGGCTCACCAAGCTGCCGAAGTCGCGGTACTTGAATGGTTTTGCGGATTTGCCGCGGCGCGCGGCGAGCATATTACGTTTGGCGATGCTGGCCATTTGATGCGCGGCCTGTGCGCGTGGTGGCACTTCTGTGCCGTCTTCGGTTTTACACGCGCAGCAATCGCCAATGGCGAACACGTTAGGCAGTCCGACAACCGACAGATCGTCGTTGACTTCAACGCGACCCAGTCGGTCTACCGGCAGACCGCAATCGGCTAGCCAGTTCGGTGCGCGCACGCCGGCAGCCCAAACACTGATGTCGGCGGCGATACGATTGTCTTCGCTGGTCACCACGGCATCTTCTTCGACTTTCGCAACGCGCGTGGAGACATAGACCTTCACGCCGATGCGCTCGAGCTCGCGTTTGACTGACACGCCAATGCGTTCGGGCAAACGCGGCAGCAAACCGGGTGCGGCTTCGATGATACTCACGCTCAGCCGTTCCTTCGAAAAATGCTCAAAGCCGTATTCGCGCAGACGCTGGACTACGTTGTGCATGTCCGCCGCCAGTTCCACGCCCGTTGCGCCGCCACCGACGATGGCAACGGACAGCGTGCCGTCTGTCGACGCCAGATTGGTGCGTTGCAGTTGTGTCGTGAAGTGTTTGTGGAATAGCTCGGCCTGTTCGCGTGAATCGAGTTGCCGGCTGTAGTCTTTGACGCCTTCGATGCCAAAGTCGTTACTGAGGCTGCCCACGCAGATTGCCAGTTGCTCGTACTTGAAATCGCGCTCGGCGACCATCGGCACGCCGTTGTCGTCGACCCACGGTGCCAGAGAAACCGTTTGGTCGTCGGTGTTGATCGACGTGACGTGACCCAGAATGAAATTGAAGCCGTGCTTGCGCGCCAGCATCAGGTAGCTGGCCTCGTCGTGATAGCTGTTCATTGAGCCCGTCGCGACTTCATGAAACAGTGGTTTCCAGATGTGCGTCGGGTTCTTGTCGATCAGCATCACTTCGGTGTCCTTGTCCCGACGCAGCTTGCGACCGAGTTTCACGGCCAGCTCGAGGCCACCGGCACCGCCGCCGACTACAATGATTCGTTTTTTCATTCCGTTGCGAATTCCCGTGCTGACGCGCAGCGGGCACCGATTTGCATGCAGTGTGGCCGAGACGAGCAGCGATGTTCAATCATCATGGCGCGGTTGAGCAGCGTTAGGCTGTTGCGCCAACTATTACCGCTATCTTACCGGTGCCGGGGGCTGCTGACAGCGTAAATCTGTGAACCAGTGCGCCTCTTCGACAAAGCCTTGGCAAATTGCGCTAGCGCCTCGCGCCTAAACAGCGTTGATAGACCTGCAGATATCGATCCGCCATGGCTGTGACACTGTAGTCAGCGATGCGCAACCGGTTCGCTGCGGTGAAGCGTGTTTGCAGCGCCGGGTCGTCGAGCAAGCGAGCAATCGCTGCATCGAGCGCGTCGACACTGTCTGGTGGTACGAGCAGGCCGTTAACATCGTCCTCGATCAAGTCCGGGATCCCACCGACGGCAGTCGCAACAATCGGCACTTCGATGAACATCGCGTCAATCAGCGTCGAACCAAGCCCTTCATGGCGCGATGGAAATGCGAACACATCGCAGGCAGCCAGATGACTGGCGACGTCATCGGTGCGACCGGTGAACCACACATTCGCCAGACCGGCTGCGCGGCGCTTGAGTTGCGCCTCATCGGCGCCGTCACCAACCAGCATGAATTGCCATTCAGAGTGACGTCTGGCGACCTCTATCAGCAGGTCCTGACCTTTGTGCTGTTCCACCAACGCGCCGACATGGCCGATCAGCGGATGGCCGTAGCGTGCCCGTAGCGCGTGCACGAGCTCCGAATCTACGCTGGCCGGTGTGAACGCGCTCGGGATGATCGTCGCATCGTTGTTTGCTGCGCGATGGTTGAGCTCCAGCGCTATCGCCTGCGACAGTCCGACGCGCGCGGTTGCGGCTCGGTACGCCCGCTGGCCGGCCTTGATCTGTTTGTTCGGCTTGACCTCGCGGCGCGTGATCACATAAGGCGTGCCGCGTAACTTGCGTGCGAGGTACGTTGCCTGAATGCAGCGCCCCTCATGCGCGTGCGCTAACTGCGCCCCGCGCAGCGCACGTTGCCCAGACCAGATGCCGCCGACGGGCACGCGCTCCAGCGTGTCGAGATCAGCCAGGCGCACAATCAGCGAACCACCAGCGCGCGCAACGAGGCGTTGTCGGATACCGCGCACAGCCAACTCGCGAATTAGTAATTCAGTTTGTCGTTCGCCGCCGCGAAAGCCGCGTGCGAGATTGACATGCGCAATCAGCGCATCGTTCAGGTTGTCACTGTTGGTCGGCATCACGACTCCGCATGCGAGATCGGTAGTGTTACAGAAACGGTGACGCCTGACACGGTTTCAACCGTCACATCGCGTGCCGTGATCGTGCCGTTGTGTGCCTCGGCGATCAGCCGAGCAATGTACAAACCAAAGCCGAGATGTTGCCCCGCATCATTGTCGCTGCGTGCGCTGACGAATGAGTTGAACAGTTGCGCCGGATCGCCATCAGGCAAGGCCGGACCGGTGTTCGTGACGCTGATCGTTGCTTTGCCATTCGCTGTATTCAACAACAGCGCAATGGTGCTGTCCGTCGGTGCAAATTGGGTGGCGTTCTCGACCAGCTTGTCGAGCATTTGCACAAGCAACTCGGCATTGCCGTGCAGCGTCACGTTGTCGGCAAGCTCAGCGGCAAACGTTTGTGTTGCAAAGGTGTGGCGGTAAGCCTCGACGAGCTGCGTCAGTAACGCCGACACGTCAACCGACGCGAACTGCGCTTCGCGGGCAGCTTGCTCAGCGCGATTGGCCGTGCTCATCGCATTGAGTGTGGCACGCAGTCGCGCGACGCCGTCGCTCGCACGATTGCTCAGCGCGCGTTGTGCGTCCGACAGCTCACTGTGCGACAGATTGTCGAGCGATGATTGCACGACAGCGATCGGTGTGCGCAGCTCATGCGACAGCGTATCCGCCAGTGATTTGAGCCACTGCTGTTGCTCGCGAACGCGCCGTAACAACGTTTCGAAACTGCGTGTGACCTCGCCGATCTCATCGATCGCCGCATTGCCAGGCAGCGCGGGTCGGATGTCTCCGCGATTTGTGATCGCAGCGCCCGCTGCGCGTGCCAGCCGCCGGATGCGCGCAGACAGCCACGTTGCGAAGGCGAGCAACAGTCCGACGACCAATGCCGTGACGATCAGTATCCAGTTGGTCAGGCGCACCAGCGACGGGTTTGCCAATGTCAGAATGGCGCTGGTGTTTTGCCGCAGCACCAGCGCAAAGCCGTCGAGTGCGCCCGTTAATGGTGCGACCGCCATTGCCACTGTGCCGTTTAAATCATCGGGATTGCGCAGACGGCGTGTTTGCGCGCTGCCTGCGGTGACGGCCGGCAACGTCCGTGCATCGACACGCCACGCATCAGATAGCGGTGGCAGGTCACGGCCATCGCTGCCGAGCAAGCGTCGATAGAGTGTCGTCGCAAACGTCGCGTTTTGCTGTGCTTCGTCGACCGGCGCACGGTCACCGACAATCGGCGTAATGCGCCAACCCGTCGGACTGACAACAAACGCTTCGATGCCGGCAGGTCTGTTCGCACGCAGGTTCGCGCTGATTGTATTGCTGATGCGCTGCACCGGGCCTGGCATGCTGCCGCCGAACGTCGACAGATGCTGCTGATCGATGCGTACGCTAAAACCCAACCGTTGCGCGCAGTCGTTGGCCGGTATGCGTAGTTCCAGTTGCGCCACATTTGCGTCGGGCTGCCACGACACGCGTATCGGTGGGGCGCCGTCGGTCGATGTCAGCGCAATGGTGCCGCGATCGGTGGGCGCAAAAGGCATCGCGCGATAGCTGCCATTGGCTGCCACACAAACCAGTTCAAAACGCGGCGTGAAATTCGCAGCGCGTTCGATGCGCGCGTGTAGCCACAGTGTACCGTTGTCATCGCCAAGCCAGACCCGTGGGGGTTCGCGGTTGGCAGCGCGCGCGGCGTTGTCCAGACCCCAGTCTTCGCGATAACCATCCAGCGTCGGCGTGCGGGTTAGTGGCAGCGCAAACAGCGCGCCATCGGCTGTTCGCAATGGCTCGATCTCGTTATTGCCGATGCCCGCATCAAGCAGCGGCACCATGCTTTTCGCCAATTCCGCGAGAAAACGATTTTGCGCATCGCGCAGTGCGGCTTCAGTCTCGCGGATGTAGAACACGCTGGCCAGTGGCAGCGCGAGCGTGAGCACGCCAATCAACAGCAGCTGCCGGCGGAGTCCGAATTTCATCGCAGGTTCGCGTGCTGCGACTCAAGCACACTGCATGACTCGTGATGCAACGCTGGACAGCGCTTTCGTTTGGCACTCATCATGCTTTGCCAGTGCCAGTGCCAGTGCCAGTGCCAGTGCCAGTGCCAGTGCCAGTGCCAGTGCCAGTGCCAGTGCCAGTGCCA
>JBCBDU010000022.1:0-23580 GCA_038529355.1 Pseudomonadota bacterium | reverse complement strand
TTTGCCAGTGCCAGTGCCAGTGCCAGTGCCAGTGCCAGTGCCAGTGCCAGTGCCAGTGCCAGTGCCAGTGCCAGTGCCAGTGCCAACGCCAATGCCAATGCCAATGCCAATGCCAATGCCAATGCCAATGCCAATGCCAAAAGCAGACGAATTCGAGCGCCAAGACAGCCAACGATGCGCATTCACCACCTCGGCGAAACAGCGGTTCAACGCTTGCGCCTGTCGCATACGCCTAGTGACCCGGTCGCCAGCGGTAGCCCATGCCGTACACCGTTTCGATGGCGTCAAAGTCTGCGTCAGTTTCGGCGAACTTGCGGCGAATGCGTTTGATGTGTGAGGTGATCGTATTGTCGTCGAGCACCGTGTTCGCTGCGTCCATCAACTGTTGGCGCGATTTGACGTGCCCGGGGTGACGCGCCAGCGCGTGCACGAGCCAATACTCGGTGAGCGTCAGCGCGATAGGTTGCTGTTGCCAACTGATGGCAAAACTGTGTTCGTCAATCGACAGTCTGCCGCGCGTGATTTGTGCGCTTGCTTCGACCGGTGTCTGCAGCGCCTGCTGGCGACGAAACAGCGCGGCGACGCGCGCCAACAGATGGTTCAGGCCGATGTCCTTGGTCAGGTAATCATCAGCACCTAATCGCAACCCTGATACGGCATCGAACTCGCTGTCGCGTGCCGTCAAAAAAATAATCGGCAGCGTCGGGGAGCGTTGACGAAGCGCGCGACACAACTCGAAACCACCTTCGACATCGCTGCCGAGATTGACATCAATGACGACCAGGTCCGGTAGTGCGCTATCAAATGCGTCCAGCGCTGATTGTCGGTCCACGAACAGCGTCACGTCATAACCTTCGCGCGTGAAGGCGTCGCGATAGTTGGCGCCGAGCGCCACGTCATCCTCGACGATTGCAACGCGTCTCGCGTCTGCTGTGGTGCGATGTTCAGCCATTGCCACAATTCGTCATTTTTCGTTGTGTATTGATCATTTTGTGTCCATTCATGCGCCATGTCGCGAAGGCCAAATAGACGCCATCGCAAACAGGAGCAGTAACGATGCAGCAGTTCAAAAACCAGCGCAAGGCGCAAATCATCCTGCGACCATGGTGTCGCGACCCGCGGCGCGTGCGCTTTGTGCAGGCATTGCGCCGCGCGGCTGGTCTGGTCGCCGCGTGCGTCGTGATGGCGAGCGGGCTGCACAGTCGAACTGCGCTGGCGCAAAACGATGCGCATGCCGGGCAGCTGACGATGACGCTGGCTGGCGATGGCAGCCGCGTGGATGCGATCCGACTGAATACAGTGTTCGACGTCAGCGTGTCCGGGCACGTCGCCCGCACACGTCTACGGCAGTCTTTTCGCAATGCGACGGATCAGTGGGCTGAGGCGGTGTATCTGTTTCCGCTGCCCGATGAGGCGGCTGTTGACCATCTGACGCTGAAAGTTGGCGAACAGCTCATCGTTGGCGAAATACAGCGCAAACAACAGGCGCTGCAAACCTATCGCGAGGCGCGCGACAAAGGCCAGAAGACCGCGTTGCTCGAGCAGCAGCGCAGCAACATGTTCACGACGGCGGTTGCCAACATCGCGCCCGGTGAAACGATCGAGATCGATATTGAGTTCCAGCAAGTGTTGCAACGCGACGGCTTACGCTATCGCTTGCGTCTGCCATTGACCATGACGCCGCGTTACATCCCTGGCGCGCCTACGCCCCCTGTTGTTGATCGGTTGGGTAGTCGCTGGCACGGCGCGACCGATCAGGTGCCCGATGGCAACGCGCTGGGTTTATCGCAAGCCGGGCAGGTCGCCGCAGACAGCCATCGCTTGACCGTTAACGCCGTGATCGATGCCGGTGTGCCGTTGCAGTCTGTGCAGAGTCGCTATCACAAGATCAATGTTGTGCCTGAGACTGATGATCACTATCGGGTCACGCTCGCTGGCAATGACGACCGCCTGGATCATGACTTTGAGTTGGAGTGGCAGTTGCCCGACACGGCAGCGGCTAATGTTGCCGCGTTTACCTATCAAAACGACGGCGCGTCGTACGCATCCGTGCAGGTCATGCCGCCGGCAACGGTTGCCAGCCTGAGCGCACCGCCACGTTCATTGACACTGGTCATCGATACGTCGGGCAGCATGCAGGGTGTGTCGATGGCGCAAGCCAAGTCCGCGGCAAGCGTTGCGGTTAGCGCGTTGCGCGACATTGATCAGTTCAACATGATCGAATTCAACAGCACGGCCACGCAACTGTTCAACGCACCGGTGTTCGCCACACAAGATCGCCGCGATGCCGCGCAGCGCTGGATCAACCGATTGACGGCGAACGGCGGCACCGAGATGTCGCAGGCGCTGTCAATGGCGTTGCCGGAGGCGCTCGAGGATTCGGGGTTCTTGCGGCAAGTGATTTTTGTGACCGATGGCGCCGTAGGCAATGAAGATGCGCTGTTCAGCATGATTGAGGGCAGGCTTGGCGATGCGCGGTTGTTTACCGTCGGTATCGGCTCGGCGCCTAACGGCTGGTTCATGCGCAAGGCGGCAGAATCCGGGCGCGGCAGCTACACGATGATCAGTGCGCTTGGCGAAGTCGATGAGCGCATGCAGCAATTGTTCGAGCGGTTGGCGCAGCCGGTGCTGACGGATATTCGCGTGGACTGGAACGGCGCGGTCGTCGAACAGTATCCGCAAACGGTACCCGATCTGTACGCCGGCCAACCGGTGTCGCTGATCGCACGCAGCGACGTGGGTATGAGCCGCGTTCACGTGTCGGCAACGGTGTGGCGTGATGGCACGCCTGAGCCTTGGCAGCACACGCTGACGTTGAACAGGAAAACAGGCAACTACGAAGCGGTCGGCGTGTTGTGGGCGCGTGCGAAAATCGCGACGCTCGAAGAGCAGCGTCGGCGCGGCACCACGTCGGCCGAAACGATTGATGAGGACATCGCAACGGTTGCGATCACACACCATCTGGTTAGCCGCGTCACCAGTCTGGTTGCCGTCGACAAGACGCCAGCGCGTGTAGCCGAGGCGCTGCGCCAGCAACGCGTCGCCAACCTGGTGCCGTACGGTCAGCGCATGCAATCGATGCAGGCGATGACGCGTACGGCAACGCCGGCGGCGCTGCAACGCCTGTTGGGTGGTGCATTGATTGTGTTCGCGCTGTTGGGCCTTGCGTTCAGCCGAAGACAGTCGTTGTACGCTGCACGGTGGTCGGCATGATGGCGCGGCCGCGGGTGTTGAATCGCGCTGGGAATCTTGCGATGGGTGCGGTGCTAGCCGTTGGCATGATCAGCATGGCGGACGGTTTGTACATACCGGCCAAGGCGATGCTGGCGCAGCAACTGCTGCAACGCGCCTGGCAGCGCGGTGAGCGCTCGCCGGCTATTGATACGGATGAGCTGCGACCCTGGCCCTGGGCCGATACGTTTCCGGTTGCGCGGCTGACCAGCGATGCAACCGACGACGAGGTGTTCGTGTTGTCAGGCGGCAGCGGTCGCACGCTGGCGTTCGGTCCCGGGCATTTGCAAACCAGTGCGCTGCCCGGTCATGTCGGCAACAGCGTCATTGCAGGCCATCGCGACACGCACTTTCGGTTTCTGGCTGACGTTGCGTTAGGCGACAATCTGGTCGTTGACCGCCGTGACGGCGAGCGCGTTGTGTACGAGATCGTCGCACTCGATGTCGTCGATGCGCGTCGCGCGCAGATTGCGCTGGACGGTGCGGCGCCAACACTGACGCTGATCACCTGTTATCCGTTTGATGCGATAACGCCGGGTGGACCGTTGCGCTATGTGGTCAGCGCCCGCGCTGTCTCAGCCGAAGTGCCGATGCAAGCCGCCGCCACTGGGTTCTAGTCGTGGCGAGGTGCATCCTCGCGAAATACTACGAGCGCGAAAGCAGGTAGCCGCCGACGAGGCGTTTTAGTCCTTGTTCGCCAGCCCCAGCTTGAACGGTCCGCCGCGCTCCAGCGCGCGTTGGTAGGCCGGTCGGTCATGGCAGCGCTGCAACAATGCCTTCAGCCGCGGGTGGTTGTCGAGCCGGCCTGTGGCGCCCAAACCCTCCAGCACAAAACCCATCTGGACATCGGCACCGGTCAGGTCATTGCCGGTGAACCATTCGCGGCCGTCCAACGCGGCTTCGAGAAAGTCCAGGTTACGTTTTAGGTTCGGCAGCAGATACGACTCGCGCACCTTGCCGGTGATGCCTTTGGCAATCGGTTTGACGAAGAACGGCACTTTGGCTGCGTCGATACGGCTGAGCAGCAGCGACACGATCAGGTACGGCATCATCGTGCCTTCGGCGTAGTGCATGTAATAGGTGTAATCGCGTTGCGCCTGTTCGCCGCTGGCTTGCAGTTTGCCGCCGCCGTGTTTTGCAACGAGGTATTCGATGATCGCGCCTGACTCCGCGACGGTGATGTCACCATCGGTGATCACCGGGGATTTGCCGAGCGGGTGTACATCGATCAAGGATTGCGGTGCAAGGCTCGTCACCGGGTCGCGCTTGTACAGCTTGATGTCGTACTCGAGCTCGAGTTCTTCGAGCAGCCACAAAATGCGTTGCGAGCGTGAGTTTTCCAGGTGGTGAACAATAATCATCGTAAATCCATCGTTGCTGAGCCCAAGCGTCCAGTATAGGCGGCATTGCTGGCGTTGTGGTGGCTAAGTGACGCGGCATCGTCGATTCACGTTCGCTCGCTGCCGACGTCGTCTGCCGCGTTGCGTGACGATTTCGCCGCGCGGTTGGATTACCATGCAGGCTCAATCACGAAAGGGACACCGACTATGCAAAAGCTACGTACGCCCGATGAGCGCTTCGACGATCTGCCCGATTGGTCTTACGCGCCGCACTACACGGACACGCTGCCCGGTTACGAAGGTTTGCGTATGCACTATGTCGATGAAGGTCCGCGCGACGGGGTTGTATTCCTGTGCTTGCATGGCGAGCCGTCGTGGTCGTATCTGTACCGCAAGATGGCACCGGTGTTTCTGGCTGCCGGCCACCGCGTCGTGGCACCGGATCTGTTCGGGTTTGGTCGCTCCGACAAGCCGGTCGATGATGCGGTCTACACGTATCATTTTCATCGCAATGCGTTGCTGGCGTTCGTTGAGCAACTGGATCTGAACAATGTGTGTCTGGTGGTGCAGGACTGGGGTGGGTTGCTGGGGCTGACATTGCCGATGGCCGCGCCTGAGCGTTACTCGCGCCTGTTGGTGATGAACACGGGGTTGCCGGCGGGCGAACCGGCGGGCAAAGGTTTTGCCGATTGGCGGACGTTCAATCGTGCGAATCCCGACCTGGATGTTGGTGGACTGATGCAGCGGGCAACGAATGGCATGAGCGAAGCTGTGGCAGCCGCGTACGACGCGCCGTTTCCCGATCAAAGCTACAAGGCCGGCGTGCGGCGGTTCCCGGAGTTGGTCATGCTCAAAGAGAGCGCTGATGATGAGCTGACCGATATTGCCAGTGAAGGCGTTGCCACGTCGCTGCAGGCGCGCGAGTTCTGGCACCAACACTGGACTGGCGACAGCTTTATGGCGATTGGCATGCAAGACCCGGTGCTCGGCCCACCCGCGATGAAAATGCTGCACGCGATGATCCGCAATTGCCCCGAACCGATGGAAATCGCCGAGGCTGGTCACTTTGTGCAGGAGTGGGGTGCGCCGATTGCAGCGGCCGCGCTGGAACAGTTCAAGATCGACTAACGGTGAGTTGCTGTCCAACGTGGCGCCGATTGATTCGTATGATCCGCACGGAAGCAGACCTCATTGGCTGCGAGTCAGCCCATGCATCGAGCAATCGAGCCTCGCTATAGTCCCAGGCCACTGCAGATCAAGAGCCCCCTAACAGAATGCCTGCACCACTTCGCATCAAGAACCGCGATGCGCGCCGTTTGTTTCTGGACGCGCAGGGTCTTTGCAGTCATTTGACGGGGTCACTCGATCTCGGTCAGATCATTCGCGACTTGGGCTTCGTACAGCTGGATACGATCCAGATCGTTTCACGCGCGCACCATCACATCCTGTGGAGTCGGCATCAGCAATATCGCGAGTCGATGCTGGATCATCATCTGACCGAACAGCGTGGCGTGTTCGAACACTTCACCCACGACGCGTCGGTCATTCCGATGGATTTTTATCCGATGTGGACGCGTCAGTTTCGGCGGCTGGAGGCAAAGCTGCGCCGGCGCGGCTGGCATGTCGATAAGGCGGGGGATGCGCACCATGAGCAGGTGCGCCAGCGCATAGCGTCGGAGGGTCCACTGTGCACCAAAGATTTCGAGACGGCGGTTGTCGGCGACAAGGCCGTTTGGTCGTTGCCGCCGCACAAACGTGCGCTCGAATATCTGTGGTATGCCGGCGAGTTGTCGACGTCGCATCGACAGAAATTCGTTAAATACTACGATCTGTCCGAGCGCGTGATTCCCGCCGACATTCGTGCGCGTTTGTTATCGGATCAGGAGCAGATCGACTGGCTGTGTCAGGCGGCCTTACAGAGAATCGTCTTTGGCTCAGAAGGCGATATTCAGCGTTTCTGGGATGCGGTTGATCACGCCGAAGTGAAACAGTGGGCTGCGACGGTATCCAAACACCTCGTGCCAGTAGAGATCGAAGGGGCAGACCGCGTCTGGCGCCAAGCGGTCGCTCTTGCTGATATCGAGGCGCGGTTGCAATCGCTGCCGCCGCTGAGCCGTCGACTGCGCATAGTGAACCCATTCGATCCGGTGATTCGCGACAGAACGCGCCTGCAGCGATTGTTTGGCTTCGATTATCGTGTCGAGATGTTTGTGCCTGCCGCCAAACGACGCTGGGGTTACTATGTTTATCCACTACTTGATCGAGACCGATTCGTCGGGCGTATCGAAGTTCGTGCACACCGAAAGACCAGCACACTAACCGTGCAAAATCTGTGGCAAGAACCTGGCGTTACTTGGTCTACCTCTCGCGAAGATCGCCTGAACGCTGAGTTGCGGCGACTGGCGCGGTTAGCCGGTATGAAGACGGTGACTCGAGAATGATGTTAGGGCAGCAAGGGCAAGTGTCGACGGTGTACGCCCGTTAGCTGTTGCCATTGGTGCGCTGATCGCGCTGCTCACTGGCTTGCTGAATGGCCTGCGCGATAGCGCGCTCTAGTTCGTTCATCGAAAACGGTTTGCGCAGGAAGACATTATCGCTGTCCACGGTTCCGCTGTATCCGGAAATCAACAGCACGGGCAAGTCCGCTTTGCGTTCGCGCAGCATCTGCGAGAGTTCGGCCCCGTTGTATCCGCCAGGCAGCATGATGTCGGCGATCAATAGCTCGGGCAGACCCTGTTGATTCACGCTGCTCAATGCATCCTGAGTATTGGCGGCAACGCGTACCTGCATACCTAGCTGCTCGAGCGTTTGCCTGAGCATGCCCCGCAACTGGTCACGATCTTCAACCACAAGTACGTCCAGCGACGGCGTGCGAACGGTGTCCGATAGGTCATTGCCGGTCTGTTGCGCGACGTCGTCGGCGGTGACTGGCAACACAAGCGTGACTGTCGTTCCTTCGTTGACGGTAGACGTTATCAGCAGGTCACCGCCTGACTGACGTGCAAATCCGTACGCCATCGACAGGCCTAGCCCGGTGCCGGCGCTGACATCCTTGGTCGTGAAGAACGGCTCGAAGACGTGCTCCAGTGCGTCTTCAGGAATGCCGGTTCCCGAGTCTTGCACGCTGATCAGTGCGCGCTCGCCGTCGACTTTCAGCTGCAATACCAATTCCCCGCCATCCGGCATAGCGTCTTTTGCATTGAGGATCAGATTCAACACGGTGGTTGTCAGCTGCCCCTTGTCCACCAGCGCCGAGCAGCGCTCGAAAGATGCGGTGAGAGTGATGCTCTCGCCCAGCGTATTGTTCAAGATCGGCATCGTGTCTTTGAGGTGCTGATCAAGTTGCAGTGCCTCGGGTTTCAATGGTTGCTTACGTACGTAGGCCAGCAGCCCGTCAGTGATTTTCGCACCGGAGTCAGCCGTGGCGATAATATCGTCGATCATTTCATTGGCCAGTACCTTGTTACTGGCTGCAACAGTGAATTTCAGATTTTCTGCCGTCAACGTCACGACCGACATCAAATTATTGAAGTCGTGCGCAACGCCTGCGGTCAGCTGACCGAGGATGCGCATCTTTTCGCCTTCAGTCAGCTTGTCATTCAGCTTGCGTCGTTCAATCTCAATTTGCAGACGCTGTGCCATTTCGTCCGACAGCTCCTGGGTGCGCTCGTCGACCAGCTCTTCCAGCCGTTCGTTAGCCGCGCGTTCGGCAATCACCGATTGTTTGTGTAAACGCCGTGAGAACAGCACGATGATCAGTGCGATCAGCATCGCACCAATGAGCCAGGTTTGGCGCCGCAACATGGCTTCGCGATCCGCGACTTGCTGCAATGCCAGTTGGCGCTCCTGCGCCCGCTCGAGCGCGACTTTCTGTTTGTCCAGTTCGAGCGAGACGCTGAGGCGGGCAACTTGATAGTGGAAGTTGTCGTCCCACAGAATACTTTCCAGTCGCTCAGCGTTGTCGCGCGCTGCATTGGCGCCGCGCGAGTCGTCGAGTGCGGCAAGCGTTTTTGCCAGTTCGGTTGTCGCATCAACCAGCAATTGATCGGGATTGCTTTCCGGAATACGTTCGATGACGGTATCCAGTAATGTTTTGGACTCCTCGATGCTGCCCGATTCACGCAACGCAATAGCGTATGGCACGATCAGCAATTGTATTCTCGGGTGCGTGAAGCCATCGCTAAAGCCTTTGCCAACGATTTCCAATACACGATCAAAACTGACCAACGCATCGCGAGGTCGTTGCTCGGCCAGTTGCACCAGTCCCAGTGCTATGTAGGCGAACGTCAGGCTGTCGGGTAACACACTGGGTTCCAGCTCGGCGATGCCGTTTGTCAGCGCTTGTTCGACGCCCTCGGTACGACCCAGCGTTGCTTTTGCCTGAGCCAACATCGATTGGACGACGAGGCTGCGGGTAGGGTAGAGGTGTGTGGTTGGTCGTTCGTTGGCCGTTTGCAACAACGCCAGCGATTCCTCGGCACGACCAAGATAGGTGTAACTGGATGCAAGGTTAAGCTCGATCAGCATCCTGAACTCAGGTGCCGCCATGTTGCGTGCATGTTCGAGCGCTTGTTCGAAATGCACTAGAGATTTACGCGGGCGCAGGCGTGTGGCGAAGTTCAAGCCGATCAGGTTGTGCGCGGTCGCCAGCAGATCGTCATCTACAAGGGTGAGTGCAATGCTCAGCGCACGTTCGGCTTCAGCTTGCGAGCGCTCGTGATCACCTTCACGATAGAAATAATAGGATAGTGTGTTGTGACCTATAGCGCGTATGACATCAGTGGTGACATTTGAAACAGTGCGCAACAGCCTGCCGCAAGATTCCGCTGCCGCTGGCAGCGCTTGGCGATGATCCAACTGGCAGCGCAGTGCATCGATGTAGGTTGCCAGTTCAGGATCGCGCGATTGCGCTCCGCGCGCATTATCAAGATGACGTTCTGCCGCTTCGACGGATTGATTGATGGCGCGCTCTGCAAGAGTTAGTCGAGCTTGCGTTATATGGTCCGGGTTATCATCCGTTTCCGCGATATTGAGTAGTGAGTCTGTGTTTCGTTGGCGAAGCGCCGACCATGTTTCGGATTCGTGTGCAAAGCAAGGATCTGCTGCTGTGAGAGCGGCGAGCGACAGACTGCAGGTAACAATTGCGAATCGCATTCCGGTGTCATCCCTTCATCGTGGCGATTTCTTATTGGTAAGACGCATTTCGAGATCGCGTGACGACCTTTGTCGCAGTGTAGCGGATTCGCAATGCGCAAGCTGTTACAAACAGTGAATTCAATGCCCGATAGTCTTTCTGCTTACTCGAAGCGAAAGGAATACAAGTCGCTCTCCATGTGCGCAAAGAGCAGGGGTAAAATGCGTTGTACGTTTGCAGCATCGGTAAGCTGGGCTACCGTTCTCAGGGGTGTTTGTGCGAGGCTCAATCTTGTGAGCGTTTGTGCTTAGGCGCTAGTGGTGAAGCGTGTCACAAGTGGTTAGTTAGATGTCTTGCTTGCTTCGGTATACGCACGCGCCAACATACAAGATGAAAGTGATGGGGAGCGCCCACAAAGAGAGCAAGGCAAGCCTGAGCACAGTGAAATAGGCGGCGTCGTTAGGACCTACGTCTTCATTTTATTGGCTGAGTAACAGTGGAATTGTATGGCGATGAGACGGATTCCGGATACTGCAGACAGCATTGTGATTACACGGTATCCATGGGGCTACGCAGTACTGGTCGGTGCATTGATCTTGCCAGTGCCTTGGATGTTTTGGCAGCAGTATCCGGCCGGTGAACTGACTGCTGTTAAGGTTGGCTTGGCTATTTTTGCCGGGTTGGCGGTCGCGTTCGCAGCAACGCGATGTATTGAGCGCGTGGCTTTCATATTCGATGCTGGTGAGCGCGAAATTCGATTGCAGCGTCACTTGCTCGGCAAGACGTTGGTCGAAAGGATACCGTTCGATCGCATCGAACATTTGGCGTTGGAAGTGCGTCACAAAGGTGTGACGGCACTCGCGCGCGTCGTCGTCTACAAGTCGGACGGGGACATCCCGCTGGCGAGTTACTCAGTCAGGTCGAAACAACACTCTGCATTGGCTGAGCGCCTGCGTACGATGGTTTTCGGCGCCGAGTACACGTTACTTAACGATCTGGTAACGGATAGCGTCCATGCGATGGTCAGTCGAGGTCAGTTGCTTAATGCCGCGTTACACCTCGCGCAGCAACAGGCGCTGTCGATCAACGAGGCGCGTCGTCGTGTTGGTGAGATTGCTGCGACCATTTCATCCGATTTGAACTCCGGATGAGCTGCGAGCCGCTTGTGCACGAGCAGGCGGTGAGTGTTGGATTGCAGGGTGTTCGTCAACAGTTGATGGATTCGGTCGCGCGTATTCAAAACAAAAAATCGCGCCTATCGAGTGGGCTGTCAATTTTTGTTGGCTGGTTGCATGTTCAAGCGCACATCACATGCATCAAGTAGCGCCAGCATCGTCGTAAATGATGTTTCCGTTTCCGGCTTTAGTGTTTTGTAAATCGTCACTCTGTTAATACCTGCTTTGCGAGCAACTTCGGCTACGCCGCGCGCGCGAACGACGTCAGCAAGCGCCGTTTTCAGGACCACCTCATCGCCATCCTCCATCGCTTCATTGAGGTATGCCGCTGCATAAGCAGGATGCTGCAGATCTTCGTACAGACTTTTCTTGATGTTCAGGGCTTTGCTTGTTGCCATAATCGCCTCAACCGGTTCGCATCCTGAAATCACTCAAGCGCTGCCGCGCCTTGTCGATTTCTCGGCTTTGATGGCGCTTACCCGAGCCGCCGAGCAAGAGCAAAATTGCCTGATCAATCTGCGCAAAATAGATGCGCATCCCTCGTCGGAACTTAAGCTCATGCAAGCCGCCTCGCAGGTTCCGGCGTTCGCCAAAGTGATCATTTTCCTCCAGCGCTCGAAGCCTGCGCTGCACTGACCGCCGCTGCACACCGTCCAGTTGCGAGAGCCAATGCTCGAAGGGTACGCGGCCATCGCGTGTTTCATAGGCTTCAAGTCTCACGAACCAACGTTACTGTTGGTGTAGCCTATAGACTACATTCAATTCTCGGCAATTTCCACGGAAATGTCGTTGCGATGATCAGGAGATCAGGCTCTGGTGCGACGACCTGTCACCAAGAAACGGTTGCGAATGACGGTTTGTATACTGAGCGGCGTAAGCGCTGACGAGCGAACGGTTTCTAGCGGCCAACGCCAGCCAACGCCCTCACGATGACGTCGCGTGTGTCTGCCGGATCGATGACCGCGTCGATTTCCAGGTGCGCGGCAGCTTCGGTCGCCTTGCCGATCGCGTACATTTTTGCCACGAGTGACTCGAACAACTGCTCACGCTCGGCCTCATCAGTGCACGCCTCCAGCTCCTTTTTGTAACCGAGTCGCACGGCTCCTTCCAGTCCCATGCCGCCGAACTCGCCCGCAGGCCATGCGGCGGTGTAAACAGGCACGACAAAACTGCCGCCTGCCATTGCCATCGCACCGAGGCCATAGCCGCGGCGCAGTACAATGGCGACGACCGGTACCGTCAAGGCAGCGCCTGCGGTGAATAGCGCCGCCATGCGCCGCACCGCGCCCTCTTGCTCGCTATCCGGTCCCACCATGAAGCCCGGCGTGTCGGTCAGCGACACGATCGGTAAGTCGAGTGCATCGCAGAGATTCAAAAAGCGCGCGGCCTTGTCGGCTGCCGCCGAATCAATCGCGCCGCCCAACTGTTGGCAGTCATTGGCGATGACGCCAACCGGTTCGCCTTCGATACGCATCAGACCGGTGATCATTGGACGTGCGCAGTGTTGCCGCAGCTCGATAAACGAATCGGTATCCGCCAGCGTTTCGATGACGGGGCGCACCGGGTAGCCAAAGCGGCGATCCGCCGGAATCGCATCGCGCAGCAGCGCTTGATCGGCGCACTGCCAACCGTCGAGCGAATGATTGAAATAGCCGAGTAGTTGTTTGGCGATGCGCGTCGCATCGGCTTCGTCGTCGGCAACGATGTCGACCACGCCGTTGGCTTGCTGCACCTCGATTGGGCCAATGCTGGTTGCGGCGAACGTGCCGAGACCGCCACCTTCAATCATGGCCGGGCCGCCCATGCCGATCCATGACGTCTTCGTTGCGATCGTGATATCAGCACAACCGAACAGCGCCGCGTTGCCGGCAAAGCAATAGCCGTTCGCGATGGCAATGCGGGGAACGTGTCCACGCAGTTTCGCCCAGGCCGCGAACGAGGTCAGGTTCAGGCCGGCGATTTGTGTTGTGACGTCGGTGTCACCCGGCCGGCCACCGCCACCTTCGGTAAACATGACAACGGGCAAGTTCTGTTTGTGTGCCACCTCGAAAATGCGGTCGAGCTTCTGGTGGTGAAAATAGCCTTGCGTGCCGGCTAGCACCGCATAGTCGTAGACCACAACGGCAACCGGTTGGCCGTTGATCGTTGCGGTGCCGGTGATGACACCATCGGCAGCCGTTTGCGTGCGCAGCGTGTCGATATCGCGGCGGTTTCGTTGCGCGGCAATCGCCAGTTGGCCGTATTCGTTGAACGAATCGTCGTCGACTAGATCGGCCAGATTCTCACGCGCGGTTCGATAGCCTTTCGCATGTCTTTTGGTTGTCGCATCTTCGCGGGCGTCGTCCAGCGTATTGGCGAGGCGTCTGTGAAGTGCGTCAAGCGGCGTTTGCGTGTCATCCGTCATCGGTCATGCTCATTGGTGTTAGCGGTTAGTCGTACGCTGCATCAGCGCTGCGCCAGCCAGCGGTCCAGTGCATTGGCAAAATTTTGCTTGTCGCGTTGTCCCATCGCCGCGGGTCCGCCGGACTGCGGCACGCCACTGGCACGCATCGTGTCGAGAAAATCACGCATGTTCAGGCGCGCACCAATGTTCTCGGTCGTGTGTTCCTCGCCGCGCGGGCTGAGCGCTTGCGCGCCTTTCGCGATGATTTCAGCGGCCAACGGAATGTCGCCGGTCACCACCAGGTCGTTTGCTGCCACTCGTCGCACAATTTCATCGTCGGCGACATCGAAACCCTGCGCGACCTGCAACGTGCGAATGTTCGGCGCGTTCGGCGTCTGCAGCGCCTGATTGGCAACCAGCACCAACGGCTCACCGGTGCGCTTGGCCGCACGAAACAGAATTTGCTTGACCACGACGGGGCAAGCATCGGCATCAACCCAGATCGTCATTGTTGGGAGCATCCTTTTGCGATCAGTGGAACCGCGTCTGGCCGCACGATATTGGCAAGCACGATCGGCCGCGAGCTGCCGCGCAGTATGCAGCAAACCTGCTGCGCAGGCGTAGTGAGTGCCCTGTTACTAGACACCTGTTTATCTATCCACTACTGTATATATCCCCAAGTTCAACACCAAAGATCGCCAGATGACCATTGCATCGCCTGACACACCTGCCGATTTTCTGGCCAAACTCAATGCGGAGCAGCGTTCGGCGGCTACGTTTGGCGAGCACGATGCCGAGCAGGGTACGGTCAAGGCAGGGCCTTTGCTGATCATTGCTGGCGCCGGTACAGGCAAGACGATGACGCTGGCGCACCGCGTCGCGCACCTGGTGCTGTCCGGCGTCGATGCCGAACGGATTCTGCTGCTGACGTTCTCGCGTCGCGCGGCACAGGAAATGACGCGTCGTGCTGAGCGCATCGTGCGCGAGGCGCAGCGCAGCGCCGGCCAGCAGCGGCGGGCATTCGCACTGCCGTGGTCCGGCACTTTCCATTCGGTGGCCAACCGGATTTTGCGTCGCTACGCAGCCAATGTCGGTCTCGATGCGGCATTCACGGTGCTCGATCGCGGTGATGCTGCCGATACGATGGATTTAGTGCGACAGCAGCAAGGCCTGGCCGCCAAGTCTCGGCGCTTTCCACGCAAGGACACCTGCCTTGCGATCTATTCGCGCTGCGTCAACACGCAGCAGCCGATGCGCGATGTGTTGCAGGCCGCCTATCCGTGGTGTCTGGACTATGGCGATGAGCTGACGACACTGTTCCGCGGCTATGTTGAGCTCAAGCAAACGCATGCCGTGCTCGATTACGACGATCTGCTGTTGTACTGGTTTCATCTGGTGTCGGAGCCGGCGCTGGCCGAAGCGATCAGCGCGCGCTTTGATCATGTGCTGGTTGATGAATATCAGGACACGAACCATTTGCAGGCCGGCGTGCTGCAAGCCATGCGACCGCAAGGCGATGGGTTAACGGTCGTCGGTGATGATGCGCAATCGATCTACTCGTTTCGCGCCGCTGATGTCGACAACATCCTGAATTTCCCCGATCAGTTCGTGCCGGCCGCCCGCGTCGTGACGCTCGAACAAAATTATCGTTCGGTACAGCCGGTACTCGACAGCGCAAATACGCTGATCGCCGAGAGCAGTCGGCAATATCGCAAGAACCTGTATTCGGAAAAACGCTCGGCGCAGATGCCGCGCTATGTCACCGTCGAGGATGGCGATGGGGAGGCCGATTACATTGTCAGCGCTGTGCTGGCGGCGCGCGAGGCCGGCATGGCGCTGCGCGACCAGGCCGTGCTGTTTCGCAACGCGCACCACAGCGACCGGCTCGAAGTTGAGCTGACGCGCCACAACATTCCGTTCGTCAAATACGGTGGTTTGAAGTTTCTCGAGTCAGCACACGTCAAGGATCTGCTGTCGATCTTGAAGTGGGCTGACAATCCGCGCAATCGTGTTGCGGCGTTTCGCGTGTTGCAGTTGCTCGACGGGATTGGTCCTGCGCACGCCGCGCGCTGCTTCGAATATGTTGCGGCGGCCGACTACGCGATGTCGGCGCTGCTGGCGTTCACGCCACCGGCATCCGCGCAGCCGGCGTGGCCGGATTTTTGTGAGTTGATGAGCAGCCTCGCTGGGCGCGCCGAACAACCGGCCGAGGCGGCAGCCGGCTGGCAGTTTGACGTCACCGCGGCGCGCCGCTGGTACCAGCCGCATCTGGAACGACACTACGAACATGATGAACAACGCGCCGCCGATCTGGAGCAGCTCGAGCAAATATCCGGTCAGTACCCGACGCGCGAGCGCTTCCTGACGGAGCTGACGCTCGATCCGCCGCAGTCCAGCGGTGATCTGGCGGGTGATCCGCTCGTGGACGAGGACTATCTGATCCTGTCGACCGTGCATTCGGCGAAAGGGCAGGAGTGGGACAACGTGTATGTGTTGAACGTTACCGATGGCAATTTTCCGTCGGAGTTTGCCGCCGGCGATGACAAGGCTATCGATGAAGAGCGACGGTTGCTGTATGTCGCGATGACGCGCGCCAAGCAGGAGTTGCACTTGATGGCGCCGCTGAAGTTCTACGTCACCGAGCAGCAGCGCTATGGCGGCAAGCACGTGTATGGCGCGCGCAGCCGGTTCATGACCGAATCGATGCTGTCCACACTCGAAGCGACGTTTCACCAGTTGCCGGGTCAGGTTGCGGACGGTGATGGCGCGCTGAGCACTGTGAAAATTGATGTTGGCGAGCGTATCCGCCAGATGTGGTAACCAGCTTCTGTTGGGCTGACGTGCTTCGCTGAGCTACTATCGAGTCATCATATTCGACGGTAAGGGATGCATTGTGGGTAGATTTTGTGCGAGTGCAGCTGCGTTGTTGCTGACGGTAGCCGCGATGGCCGGCACAGCTTTCGCCGACGGGCACGACAAGGCGCTCGATCAGCGTTTGCAAACGATCGCCGATCAGATTGAGCCTGAAATCATCGCATGGCGTCGCCACTTCCATGAATTTCCCGAGTTGAGCACGCAAGAATTCAAAACGGCGGAAAAAATTGTCGCTGAATTGAAAGCAATGGGTCTGGATCCGATCACGAAGTTCGGCGGCACCGGCGTTGTCGCGTTCCTGGAGGGTGGTCATCCCGGACCGCTGGTTGCGTTGCGCGCAGACATGGACGGCTTGCCGGTCGAAGAGCAGGTGGATTTGCCGTTTGCGTCCAAGGCGCGCGGTGAGTATCAGGGCAAGGATGTGCCGGTGATGCATGCTTGTGGCCACGATACCCACATGGCGATGTTGCTGGGCGCGGTCAAGACGCTGGTGAGCGTTCGCGAGTCGTTGCACGGCTCGGTCATGATCATTTTCCAACCGGCCGAAGAGGGTGCGCCTGTCGGCGAGACTGCGGGTGCTGAGCGCATGTTGGCCGAGGGTCTTTTCGACGAACGCAAGCCAGACGTCATTTTCGGTTTGCACACGTTTTCGAATTTGCCAGCAGGCATGATTGGCTATCGCTCGGGTCCAGCAATGGCCAGCGCCGACTATTTCAGCATTACCGTTAACGGCAAGCAGACGCATGGCTCGCGACCATGGGGCGGCGTAGATCCGATTGTGACCGCGGCGCAAATCATTATGGGCGTGCAAACCATTGCCAGCCGTCAGGTTGATGTGACGAAGGCGCCGTCGGTGGTTTCGTTCGGTCAGATTAACGGCGGTGTGCGTAACAACATCATTCCCGATACCGTTGAGCTGGTCGGCACGATTCGCAATTTCGATATGGACATCCGTGCCGACATTCATAAGCGCCTGAAGCATACAGCCGAGACGATTGCCGAAGCCGCGGGCGCAACGGCCGACGTTGTTGTCGATCTGGGTTATCCGGTTACGGTCAATGATCCGGCTCTGACGGCGCAGATGTTGCCGACGGTTCAGCGCGTGTTGGGTGCGGACAAAGTGATAGAAACACCGTTGGTTACGGGCGCTGAGGATTTTTCATTCTTCGCGTTGGAAGTGCCGGGTTTGTTCCTGTATCTGGGCGGCGCACCGGCTGATGTTGATCCGGCGACCGCACCGAGCAATCATTCGCCGCTATTCTACGTCGACGAATCCACACTCAAGCCGGGCGTAAATGTGTTGACGCATCTGGTCACCGACTACATGGCGCAAGCCGCAAAATAGTCATTTAACGAGGTATCGCTATGAGCGCAGCAATAGACAGTCTCGACGTTAAATCGAAAGTCAGCGAAGACGAATGGCAGACGCGGGTGGATCTCGCCGCCGCCTATCGGTTGATCGCGATGCATGGCTGGGATGATCTGGTCTACACGCACATCTCGGCGGCCGTGCCCGATTCCGACGGGCACTTCTTGATTAACCCGTACGGCATGATGTTCGAGGAAATCACGGCCAGCAGTCTGGTGAAGGTCAATCTGGATGGCGAAAAAGTGATGCCGTCTGACTATCCGATCAATCCGGCCGGATTCATGATTCACAGTGCCGTGCATGCGGCGCGGCATGACGTCGGCTGCGTGATGCATACGCACACCCGGGCGGGCGTTGGTGTGTCTGCGCAAAAGCACGGTTTGTTGCCGTTGTCGCAGCATGCGCTGCTGTTGCTGGCGGAGATTGGATACCACAATTATGAGGGCATAGCGCTCAATGAAGACGAGAAGCCGCGCCTTGTCGCCGCACTCGGTGACAAGGCGCTGCTGATTCTTCGTAATCACGGACTGTTGTCGGCAGGTCGCACGATCGCCGATGCCTTCCAGTCTCTGTACTTTCTCGAGGTGGCCTGCCAAATTCAGATCGCCGCACAGGCGGGCGGCGGTGAGCTCATCATGGTTGATGAAAAGATTCAGGCGGGTATGGCGGCACAGCGCGAAGTCGTGTCACGCGGCATGGGTGGCGAACTTGTGTGGCCTGGTCTGCTGCGTAAGCTCGATCGACGCAATCCGGGTTACGCGGACTGATTCAGCGACGTCGTGCACCTGATACGTTCTGGGTGTTGGCGCTCTAGTAGCGCTCCACTAGCAGTAACACATCAGTTGCGCGCCAGTCGGGCACCAGTGGCCCATCAGTTGCACTCCAGCCGGGCAACAGAAGCGCATTAGCTAGACTCCAGCCGGGCACCTGTAGCTCCTCGGAAGCGCTCCAGTAGCGCTCTAGCCTGAGACCTGTAGCTTATCGGTAGCACGCCAGTAGCGCGCCAGTCGGGCACCCGTAGCGTAGTGCACTAGTTGCGCGCCAACCGGCGGCCACCAGTAGCGCATCGGTAGTGCTCCAGTGGCGCATCAGGAGCGTGCGAGCAGCGTTAATATCAGCGCGTTTGGTGCGCAACGCACTCGGGCAGCCGCATGCGCTGGCGAGGCAAAGGTCTCAGCCGAGAAAGAGCTTGGCTGCCGTGTTGTCGGTTTCTTCGCTGTACCAAAAACCGAGCTGTGCGATGTGCGCATCGAACGCGACTTGTTCGCTGTCCGGGATTTGCAGTCCAACCAACACGCGTCCGAAATCCGAGCCGTGATTGCGGTAATGAAACAGGCTGATGTTGACGGTGTTGCCGATAGCGTCGAGGAAATCACCGAGCGCGCCGGGGCGTTCCGGAAACTCGAATCGGAACAGTCTTTCAGAACGCGCATCGGTATTGCGACCACCGGACAAGTGACGCAGATGCAATTTCGCCAACTCGTTATCGCTGATGTCTTCCGCTTCGTAACCGGCTGATACGATGCGCTGCAGGATTGCCTGCTGTTCGCGCTGACCGTCGCGTAGTGCAACGCCGACGAAAATCCGCGCGTCATCGCCGCCCTGCAGACGGTAGTTGAATTCAGTGACGGCCAACGGACCCAGCGCGTCGCAAAATTGACGAAAGCTACCCGGCGTCTCGGCAATACGCACAGCATAAAGCGCTTCGCGGCGCTCGCCGATGGCTGCGCGCTCGGCGATATGCCGCAAGCGATCAAAGTTCAGATTCGCGCCGCAGACAATAGCCACCATCGATTGTCCGCGGATCTCGTGATTGCGGGTGAATTGGCGCATCGCCGCGACTGCCAGCGCACCGGCCGGCTCGACGACGGTGCGCGTGTCTTCGTAGATGTCGCGAATCGCCGCGCAGGTTTCGTCGGTGGTTACAGTGATGATGTCATCAACGACGTTTTCAACAATATCAAACGTCAGATCACCAACACGGCGTACGGCGACACCGTCGGCAAACATACCCACACGCGGCAAAGTGACGGGTGCGCCGGCTTTGCGCGCCGCCAGCATGCTGGCGGCTTGTTCCGGTTCGACGCCGATGATGCGCGTCTCGGGCCACTGCGCCTTGAGCGCCAGACCAATGCCCGACGCCAGTCCGCCGCCACCGATAGGCACAAACACGGCGTGCGGCGGTGTCGCGCATTGTTCGATCAGCTCAAGGCCGATCGTTGCCTGACCGGCAATGACATCAGGATCATCAAACGGATGCACGAAGCTCAAAGACTGTTGTTCGGCTAATTGCGCTGCGTGCGCGGCAGCGTCGTCGTACGTGTCGCCATGCAGCACGACCTCACCATCCAGCGCGCGAACCGCATCGATTTTGATCTCCGGCGTTGTGCGCGGCATGACGATGACGGCGCGGCAACCGCGCAGCTTTGCCGCCATGGCGACTCCCTGCGCATGATTGCCTGCCGAGCTGCAAATGACGCCTCGCGCAACGACATCATCCGGTAGCGAGGCTATTCGATTGTAGGCACCACGCAGCTTGAACGAGAACACTGGTTGCTGGTCTTCGCGTTTGAGCAGGACTGTGTTACCGGTCTCGTCGGACAGTTGGGCGGCGAGCATTAATGCGGTCTTGTCCGCCACGTCGTACACACGCCCGGCCGCAGCTGTGATGTGTGTCGGCCAGTCGGGCAGCGTTGTATCAGTGTGAGTAGGTGCGCTCATTCGCCTGATTATTGCATCTTGCGTGCCTGGCACAACGGTTACCGGTGATAACGCTTTGATCAGGCGCTGTCGGCCGCACACCAGCAACTCCAGTATCGGGCGCCCTGTTTTTTTACTGTTTATCTACCGCTGGTGCCAATTCTGACTCCAATTGGCGTAGCCAACTGTAAACCTGCGAGTCCGTCATATTGGTAGACTCGATACTCGCAAAAACTCTCCGGATTCTGCTAAGCGCCGCCTCCGACCGGCCGGATGCGCGTTCGACCCGCGCCATTTGATGCTCTGCTTTCCACACTTCTTGATGATTCTCGCCGAACGCGTTCGTTCGGATGGTTAGCGCTCTATCGAAGTGATTTACAGCAGCGTCAATGTCCTGCGAGTCATAGGACAGTGTGCCGAGTGTGTAATGCGCATCTGCCGTCAGTGTGTGCGCATCGCCGTAGTGTTCTCGCAATATGTGCAATGCCTTTTCGCCGTGCGTTCGAGCCTCGTCAAATCGCTTTAGCTGTCGATAAGTGTTCGCTAACCTGTCGAGTGCGCGCGCGTAACGTGAGTGAGTTGGTCCGGCGGTCACACGCCAAATGTTCGCCGCCTGAGTGAGGTGAGGCAGCGCCGCCATAGGTTGATCCAATCCGAGTTCAATCGCACCGAGCAAGCCCAGATCAAACGCAACATCAACGTGCTCCTCGCCTTTGGTTTTGCGATCAATCGCAAGAGCTTTGAGCGCTACCTCACGTGCCTTCTCCCATTGCTCGGTATTGGCGTAAAAGGCGCCAAGGTTTGCGTACGCCGTCGCCGTGTCGGGATGATCTGCGCCAAGCGCGTGAATTCGAATATCCAACGACTCACGATAGGCCACTTCTGATTCGTCGAACCGCGATAGTGTGGCGTAGACGATACCCAGATGGTTCAGGGTGGTGCCGCGGTCTTCGCTGTTGCGCCACTGCTCACCGTTCAGTGTGGCGAGCGCCCGCTGGTAGTACGCCAGCGAGCCATCGTAATCGTCGAGGTAGTAGGTGATCGTACCGAGATGGTTGAGTGTGCGAGCCATTGACGGATCATCTTTTCCACCGTTGGCGACGCTCTGCAGTTCCAGCGATTCAGTCGCGATCTCAAAAGCCGCTTGCCAGTTCTCGCTCCGATAATGCAGCCACGCCAGCTCGTCGAGCGAGTCGATGAAGAGTTGGTCTTCAGATGAGCGATGCAATCGATTCAGCGTCACAGCTTCCTGCATTAACGTCTGAGCGTCATCGTAGAGCCCGAGTCTCTGATACACCGCACCGATGGTCTGCAGCATACGGGCGCGGATTCGATCGTCCTCGGTCAGTTCGCTTCGGATCCGAGCAGCACCCTCGTCGAGTACCTCTCGTGCGGTGATCGTCTCGCCCCGCGACTCACCCGGGCGAGAGACGTTAAATAGATCGACGAGGAAGTCGGTCGTCGACTCAGCCACTTCACGTTCTTGCAGGGCGATATCTCGCTCTTTCGCCAGTTGCTGCGTGTAGAACACCGTTTGCACGGTGCCGGCGAGCACCACGGCAAACGTTGCCAGGGCTGCCGCTTGATGTCGTTGCAGGAATTTTCGGGTTCGATATGCCCATGAGTCACCGCGTGCGATGACTGGTTTTTTCTCCAGATAGGCACGAATATCATCCGCGAGATCCTTGACCGTGGCGTACCGGCGAACCGGGTCTTTGTGCATGGCCATCAACACGATATTGTCGAGGTCGCCGACCATCTTGCTGGCGCGTTGACGAAAACCAGCACGTCGCGCGGCGACACTGGGCGCGGACGGCTCCGTCTTGCAAACCATCTCTACAATTTGCGGGGATGTTTTGCTGCGCATATCGAACGGCAGCTCGCCGCTTAGTATCTGATACAACAACACCCCAAGGCCGTAGACATCCGTCGCAGTCGTCACAGGTGCGCCGGTCAATTGTTCCGGACTCGCGTACTCGGGTGTCATGGGTCGCATGTCGGCACGCGTCAGCCCGGCTTGTGCCGGATCATCGAGCAATTTGGCGATACCGAAATCCAGCAGTTTCGGTTGCCCATCTTGTGTCACGAGAACGTTTGACGGTTTGATATCTCGGTGGATCACCAGTTGACTGTGGGCATATTGAACGGCCTCGCAGACGGCGATGAACAAATCCAGTCTGTGCCGAATGGTCAGTGACTCGCGCCGGGAAAAGCTCGCAATTGATTCGCCGTCGATGTATTCCATGACGATATACGGCTGACCCGATTCACTACGGCCCCCATCAAGCAGTCTCGCGATATTGGGATGGTCGAGATCAGCGAGAATCTGTCTTTCTTGTTTGAATCGAATGGCGGTTTCGTCATCGCTGCCCAACCAGTGGGCTAGTTTGATCGCAACCTGCTGCTCAAACTCAGCATCATCGCGCTCAGCCAGAAACACCTGTCCCATGCCGCCACGTCCGATTGATCGTAGCAACCGGTACGGACCGAGTTCGCGTTGCTCGAACGCATCCGCGGCTGCCCGACCAGCGCGACGCACTTCGTCCTGTAAGGCGTCGCCACTTTCGGTTGGTACGTCGAGCAATCGCAACACTTCCTCGGCGATCGACGTATCATTGTTACACTCGCGCGACACAAAATCGGCACGTTCTGATGGTGGTAGAGCACTGGCGGCTTCGAAGAGCGCCTTAACCAGCTGCCAGCGTGCCGTGTCCATCGTCGTGTCCCTCGATTACTGCAATTCGTTATATAGCCAAGCCTTGGCGAGCTTGAGATCTGTCGACAGCGTCATTCTCGAAATCTCCAGCACGTCCGCCGCCTGTTGCGTCGTCAGGCCACCGAAGAAAACCAATTCAACGGCCTTAGCCATTCTTGCGTCGAACGCCGTCAGTTTGTAAAGCGCCTCATCGACTTCGAGAATTCGCGGGTCTGGTTGCTCGCCGAGCATGATCGATTCATCGAGCGACAGAGCTTCGACACCATCGCCGCGCTTCTGTCGTTGCTTGCTGCGAGCATGGTCTACCAGAATCTGGCGCATCACCCGTGCCGCGATGGCAAGAAAGTGGTTGCGACTGTTCAGCGGTAGTTCAACCTTGATCAAACGCAAATAAGCCTCGTTGACCAAAGCTGTGGATTGCAGCGTGTGGCCCGCGCGCTCGGACGACAGGTAATGCGAGGCAAGTTGTCGCAATTCGCTGTGTACATGCGGCAACACATCGGCAAATGCCGATTCGTCGCCGGCCTGCCATTGCCCGAGCAAAGCGGTAATCTCGTCATTCGACATAAGATCCCAGGTCATCAACCCCTCCATCCCGAATCTTAGCAGTCCGCAGGCCGATTGCTTTACAGATTTTTCGCTGCTGTAGCAGCGAAAA
>JBCBDU010000021.1:0-57026 GCA_038529355.1 Pseudomonadota bacterium | reverse complement strand
GCTGATGATATTGCGCAAATTCGCAACATCGAGTGGTTTACTCAAGAAATCGAACGCGCCGTTCTTCAGGGCAGTGACGGCGGCTTCTACACTGCCGTGGGCAGTAATCACCGCGACCGGTGTGCCTGGTGCGGTTTTTTGGATATGACTGACCAGCGACAGGCCATCACCGTCGGGCAAACGCATATCGGTCAGGCACAAATCAAACGACTGTCTGGCAAGCTGCTTCTTGGCGCTGGCAATATCAGCCGCGGTACAGGTTGCCAGCTGCATCGCACTGACCGTCATTTCCAACAAATCGCGGATATCCGGCTCGTCGTCGACGATCAGCACACATTTCTTATGGTTATCTTGCATAGATGCCTATGAATCTTAACAGGTTTGTTGCCGGCAACCGCTAGCTGACACCGCTCCAGCGACTGGGATCAGCGAATACAATTTGCAAAATGCTGCCGCCGCTTGTGCCGGCACGGTAGTTCAGCGTTGCGCGGTTGAGCTCACACAGCTCCTGGCACAAAAACAACCCGAGTCCGGTGCCATCATCATGCTGGGTGAAGAACGGCTCGAAAATCTGCTCCTCGTTGCCAACGTCGATGCCGGGTCCGCGATCTGCCACTTCGAGGAAAGGTCGCCGTGAGCCGCGCAGGCGACCCCATTGGAAGCGCACCGGGTTGTCCGTGGTCGCCTGCCCATGCAGGCAGGCATTGTCGACCAGGTTGCGCACGACCTGGCGCAGGTGCGCCGGATCGAAGATCACTTCCATGATTGCTTCTTCGCCGACGCAAACTAGTGTGCCGGCGTCGATCTCGGCGGCCTGCACATATTCATCGCAAAACTCGCTCAGCCATTGGCCAAGGACAATCCGCTTGGGCCGGCTGCGATCACGCCGTGACATTTGCATGATGTCTTCAACGATGTTCGAAACGCGCACCGCATTACGCTCAATGATGGCGCCCAGCTTTTGCTGGCCGGGATCGCTGACCGTTTCCTGAAGCAGTTGCGCCGCGTGGCTCATCGCGCCTATCGGGTTGCGAATCTCGTGCGCAATACTTGCTGACAGTCGCCCCAATGACGCCAATTTGCTTTGCTGGACGCGCTCGGCAAGAACGCTGATGTCTTCGAGAAACAACAGCAGCGGCGCGCTGTCGCCTTCATTCGTCTCTCCAAAAGGTGCCAGGTGTACCTGCAACCGTGCGCCATCGGACGCCGGAATTGTGGTTTGCTCGCCGGGCAAAGGCGCCTCGCCAGCATGTCGATAGGCGGCCACGTGCCCCGCAAGTGACGGGGAGAAGTCGCCCAGCTTGCCTGTGGCCTCGTTGCGCATGACGCCCAGATGGCGCGCGGCGGCATCATTCAGTAAGCGGATGGTGTCGTCACCATCGATCACGATGATCGACTCGCGCAGGTGCTGCACAACATAACGATTGAGTTCAGCCAGGTTGGCAATGTCAATATTCTGCTGGCGTGCGAGCGCCTCGCTGGCTGCGAGCCGCCGGGCAACCGGGGCCACGGCCAGAACAACGGCGAAAATCAGCGCGCACAGCAAGCCTGCGGCAGGATACTGCAACAGATCGGCACTACCGGTGACGTTCAGGTAGACCTGACCGCCGAGTACAGCCAGTGTCGCCAGCGCGGCCATGAACATCGCGAACAGGCTCGGCAGGATAAATCCGCCGGCGGCAAGAAAGACCAGTAGCAGGCCGGCAACGCCGCTGCCAGCACCACCGCTGGCCAGTGACAATGCGCTGATCGACAGGATGTCGATCGTGAGCATAATCTCGGTCAGTGTCGTCGCGCTCAGCAAACGTTTGGCGCTGGCATAGGCGCCGACGACGGCCACGACGAACCAGCACAGCAGCGCCAGCAGGAACAGTTGCGGATACAGATCGCCGAAGAACCGTGGCGTATCGCTGAATGCAAACGCCGCCATCAGCAGCACCGCGATCAGCAGGCGGAAGGCGGCCAATGCAACCAGTGCACGCCACTGAAAGTCGCCAATCGCGTCGCGCTCGATGGCGTCGGCGCCGATTGCCAGGGCAACGGCTGGCGGTTGTGGAATACTCCTTGTCATAATCGCTAGTCTATACAAGCCGACTGTTGAGACGGTGAACCACGTAGTGTTTTGCGCCTCGTACGGCTTTGCTCCACAATACGCGCGGATTATAAGCGGCGGTGCGTGAGCGCCCGCTAACAGATGTTGCCATGGGGATCACACATGAACCTGCACGAGTATCAATCGAAACGAATTTTCGCCGACTACGGCATTAATGTGCCGCAAGGTCAGCCGGCGAGCACGCCGGATGAGGCGGTTGCAGCGGCCAAGGCGCTGGGCGGCGAGCTGTGGGTCGTCAAGGCGCAGGTGCATGCCGGCGGGCGTGGCAAAGCGGGCGGCGTAAAGCTTGCCAAAACGCTTGACGAGGTGCGTGAGGCTGCGGCCGGCATGTTCGGTCAGCGATTGGTCACGCCACAAACCGATGCAGACGGGCTGCCCATTCATCAGGTTTACGTCGAAACCGGCTCGGCGATTGATCGTGAGTTGTACTTGAGCATGGTCGTCAACCGTGACGCCCGGCGCATTGCCTTTATCGTTTCTGCCGACGGTGGCATGGACATTGAGGAGGTTGCGCACAAAACGCCCGAGCGCATCACGACAGTCAACATCTCACCGGCCGTCGGGCTCGCGGAGTACCAAATCCGCGACATGGCATATGGCCTGGGACTGGATAAGGCGCAGATGAAGGCGTTCGCGAAAACCGCGCGTGCGTTGTACAAGATGTTCGTCGACATCGACGCCAGCCAAGTTGAGATCAACCCGCTGATCACCACCAAGGAAGGCGACATTGTTGCACTGGACGCGAAGATCAACATCGAGGACAACGCGCTATTCCGACAAAAAGCGATTGCCGAGCTGCGTGATACCAGTCAGGAAGACGAAAAAGAGGCGCGCGCGGCCGAGCACGACCTCAACTATGTCTCTCTGGACGGCGATATTGCCTGCATGGTCAATGGCGCAGGTCTTGCGATGGCGACAATGGACGTGATCAATGTTTATGGCGGCGAGCCGGCCAACTTTCTCGATGTCGGTGGCGGTGCTACCCCTGAGCGCGTGTCCGAAGCATTCAAACTGATTTTGTCGAATGACAAAGTGAAGGCGATTCTGGTCAACATCTTCGGCGGCATTGTGCGTTGCGACGACATCGCGGACGGCATTATCACCGCCGTTAAAGAGGTCGGCGTCGAGGTGCCGGTGATCGTGCGTCTGGAAGGCACGAATGTAGAAAAAGGTCGGGAGACGCTTGCCAAGAGCGGCCTGAAAATTACCACGGCTGACGATCTGACCGATGCAGCCAAGAAAGCCGTTGCGGCAGCAGCCTAAGGCACGAAGGACGCATCATGAGTATTCTTGTTAACAAGAACAGCAAAGTTATTTGTCAGGGCATCACCGGTAACCAGGGTTCGTTCCACACCGAACAATGCGCTGCGTATGGCACCAACATCGTCGGTGGCGTCACGCCAGGGCGCGGCGGCAGCACGCATCTCGACGTGCCGGTGTTTAACACCGTGGCAGATGCCGTGGGTGAAACTGGCGCCGATGTCAGCATGATTTATGTGCCACCGCCGTTCGCCGCTGATGCCATTCTCGAGGCGGCAAGCGCCGGCATCGAGACGATCGTGTGCATCACCGAAGGGATTCCGGTGCTCGACATGGTTAAGGTCAAAGCGGCGCTGGAAGATTTCGACTGCCGTTTGATCGGCCCGAACTGCCCAGGAATCATCACGCCCGGCGAGGCGAAGATCGGCATCATGCCGGGCTTCATTCACATGCCGGGCAAGATCGGCGTCGTCTCGCGCTCAGGCACGCTGACCTATGAGGCCGTCTACCAAACCACGCAAGCCAAGCTCGGTCAGAGCACTTGTGTCGGCATTGGTGGTGACCCTATTCGCGGCATGAACTTCATTGATTGCCTGGAATTGTTCGAAGCAGACGCGGATACGACCGGCATCATCATGGTGGGCGAGATCGGCGGTTCCGACGAAGAAGCGGCAGCTGACTACATCGCGCAGCACGTCAGCAAGCCGGTTGTCAGCTACATCGCTGGCGTGACCGCGCCTCCGGGCAAACGCATGGGTCATGCCGGTGCGATCGTCGCTGGCGGTCAGGGTACAGCGGACGCAAAATTCAAGGCGCTCGAAGCAGCAGGGGTCAGCACCGTGCGCTCACCGGCGGACCTCGGTTCGGCAATGGTTGAAGCGCTCGGCAGTTAGCGCCGCGTAGCCAGCAAACAGGTGTAGCCGTCATGCAGTACTCATTCGTTATGGCGCTCGCCCAGCTCAATCCGCTGGTCGGTGACGTATCCGGCAATCTGCAGGCATCCGTCGAGGCGGTGCGCGATGCGCGCGACCGCCTCGGTGCGCGACTGGTCGTGTTGCCGGAAATGATGCTGTGCGGTTATCCGCCAGAAGACCTGCTGCTTCACGGCGGGTTGCAACGTCGCGTAGAGCGTGCGCTAGAGCAATTGCGTGAGGCCTGTCAAGGCGTCGCGTGCATCGTCGGCTTCCCCGAGTACGCCGACGGCAACATTTATAACTGTGCCGCCGTGCTCGACGACGGTGTTGAAGTTGCGCGCTACCGCAAGTGGCTGCTGCCGAACTATCAGGTGTTTGACGAAAAGCGTTATTTCGCGCCTGGTGAGACGCCGTGCGTGTTTGCGATCGATGGTGTCAAGATCGGTTTGACCATTTGCGAAGACGTTTGGGGTCCGGCGCCGGCGCAGGCGGCGAAGGCCGCTGGTGCTGAATGCCTGATCGCGATCAATGGCTCACCGTACGCCGTCGGTGCGCAAAAGCGGCGCGAAAGCGTGGTTTGCGCGCGCGCGAAGGAGACGGGCTTGCCGATCGCCTACGTCAATATGATTGGTGGCCAGGATGAACTGGTTTTTGACGGCGGCAGTTTTGTTGTTGCCGCCGATGGCCAGCAGGTGCAGCGTGCGACGCCGTTTGACGAGCGGCTGGTTGCCGTCACGGTCGGCGAGGTCGATGGCACCGTGCGTCTTGAAACCGACCTCGACGCGCCGTTGCCCGATGAGATCAGCAATATTTATAACGCGTTGGTGTTCGGTACGCGCGACTATGTGCGCAAGAACGGATTCCCTGGCGTCTTGCTCGGATTGTCGGGCGGCATCGACTCGGCGCTGACGCTTGCCATTGCCGCGGATGCACTGGGTGCCGATGCCGTGCAAGCGGTGATGATGCCGTATCACTACACGTCGGATATCAGCCGTGAGGATGCGGCGAAACAAGCCGATGCGATGGGTGTTGAGTACAGCGTCATTTCCATTGAGCCGATTGTCAGCGCAACACTTGGGCAGTTGGCGCCGCACTTTGCAGGTCTGGAAGCGGATACAACGGAAGAGAATATTCAGTCGCGTGCGCGCTGCGTGTTGCTGATGGCGTTGTCGAATAAGACTGGCCGCATGCTGCTAACAACGGGTAACAAGAGCGAAATGGCAGTTGGCTATGCAACGCTGTACGGCGACATGGCAGGCGGATTTGCGCCGCTGAAGGATTGCAGCAAGTCGCAAGTGTTTGCGCTGGCTAAGCATCGCAATGCGCTGACGCCTGATGCACCACCGATCCCTGAGCGCGTGATCACCCGGCCGCCATCGGCCGAGCTGCGACCGGATCAGCAGGACACCGATTCGCTGCCGCCATATCACGTGCTGGATGCGATTCTGGAGGCATTCATCGAGCGCGACTTGTCCGTTGATGAAATCGTTGCACTTGGCTTTGATGCCGAAACGGTCGTTAGTGTTCTGACGATGGTGCGCCGGAATGAGTACAAGCGCCGGCAGGCGCCACCGGGCGTGCGCGTGACGCATCGTGCGTTCGGCCGCGATTGGCGCTACCCGATCACCTCAGGCTACCGGTTCCCGGACAGCTAGTCCGATAAGGATTGCGTGTGGTGTGTCAGTCGGCCGCCATGCAGTAGTGTTTTTCAGCACCTGTAGGCCCTGACCGATGAAGATCGCACCTTCCGGGTCGGTCAACTATCCGGAAAGTTCTTTTCCAGCACGGCGCGCGTTGTTGCCGCTAACTCGTCGAGCTCCAACGCCTCATACGCCTCAATCATCAGCTCGAGAGATCGCTCATTGGCTGGCGTGCCGTCGTAGGACTGCAGTGATTCTTTTGCCCGATTGAGCGCCGCCACGTAGGCGCCGCGATTCAGATAGTAGCGCGCGACGCCATTTTCATAACGCGCCAGTTTGTCTTTGATGTAGCGCATGCGCAGCACCGCATCATCGGCGTAGTCACTGGCGGGATAGCGCTCAACAAGTTGGCGCAGGACCGAGAAAGAGCGGCGCGCATCATTGGGCGGGCGATCAGCGCGGTCAACCTTCAAAATACCTTCCAACGGACCCGGTGGGCGGTCAAATAACGCCAGGGCTTTGATGTACAGCGCGTAATCGACACGCGGATGGGTGGGATTCTCGCGCACAAACTGATCCGACGCGTCCAGTACCTGTTCCTTGCTGCCGCTCTTGTAATAGCAGTAGATCAGGTCCAGTTGTGATTGTTTGCCTACGGCACTGAACGGATAACGCGATTCGAGCTGCTCGAATACGAAGATCGCGTCGCGAAAGTTGCCATTGTTCATCGACGTCACAGCGCGCTGGTAGATCGATTCGGCAGAGCCGGTGATCTCGAGCTGTTGCTGGTCACCGCCACAGGCGACCAAAAACGCAAGCATAGTTGCCAGCACGGCATGCCGTGTAGTTCGAAGTGTCGTCGCTTTGGCTGTCATCATTATTGTTGCAGTCTGTCTTGAATTTCGCGCCGCGAAGTATACCGTAACTCCACCCGCCGCAGTTGGAGCGCTTTTTTGGCCCGGTTTTCACATCATGACGTTGTGCCTGATTCCATGGCCGGCTATAGACTCGACCAGGCGCTGGCGCAAATGTTCCCCGAACACTCGCGCTCGCGGCTCACCCAGTGGCTCAAGGACGGTATGATCACCGTCGACGGTGGCCCGTCCAAGCCGCGGGCAAAAGTGCAGGGCGGCGAGCAAATCGACGTCGATGCGACGTTGGCCGTCGACGAAGTCGTAACCGCCGAGCCGGTCGAGTTGACTGTCGCGTTTGAGGATGCCGCGTTTGTCGTCATCAACAAACCCGCTGGATTAGTGGTTCACCCGGGCGCCGGTAATCAGCATGGCACGCTGCAGCACGGTCTGCTGCACCGTTGGCCCGCGCTGGCCGGGCTGCCGCGTGCCGGGCTCGTGCACCGCATCGACAAGGACACGACCGGTTTGCTGCTCGTGGCAAAAACGTTGCCCGCGCATACGGCGTTGACGCGCGCGCTCGCAAAGCGCGACATCCACCGCGAATATCTGGCCATCTGCCATGGTGCGCTGACCGGCGGTGGCACGATTGATGCCCCGATCGGTCGCCATGCGCAGGATCGTTTGCGCATGAGCGTGCGCAGCGACGGGCGCGATGCGGTTACGCACTACCGCATCGAAGAGCGCTTTGCGACGAACACAATGGTGCGTGTGACGCTTGAGACCGGTCGCACCCATCAGATTCGCGTGCACTTTGCGCATCAGCGCTATCCGCTGGTGGGCGATCCGTTGTACGGCGGGCGACAGCGCATTCCGCCAGGCAATGACACGCAGCTCATTGCCGCGTTACGCGGCTTTAAACGTCAGGCCTTGCACGCGACGCAACTGACCTTCGTCCATCCCGACAGTGGCGAAACCGTCACGGCACAGGCGCCGCTGCCCGACGACATGCAGGCGTTGGCACAGGTGCTGCGCGAGCACACGAGCAGGCAACCTGCGTGACGCTGATCGCGCCGGACTGGGTGCTGCCTGGTGGCCAGCTGCATGGCGTCGTTGGCGCAGTGTCGACAACACGCAAGGGTGGCGTCAGCGCCGCGCCATACGATGCAATGAATCTGGGCGATCACGTTGGCGATGACCCGGCCACCGTGGCCGAGAACCGGCGCACGCTGGCGCAGCAGGTGGGTCGCGATCGCTGGCTGTGGCTGCAGCAGGTGCACGGCAAGCGGGTCGTGCACGCGACTGACTGGCATGCGGGTATTGAAGCGGACGGCGTCATCATCGACAACACAGCCGATGTTGCCGTGATTATGACGGCCGATTGCGTGCCGGTGTTGCTGGCCGCGCATGATGGGTCGGTTGTTGCTGCCGTGCACGCCGGCTGGCGAGGGCTTGCGAGTGGCGTTGTGCAGCAGGCCATTGCCGGCATGGGCGTTGCGCCACAAGATTTGCTGGCGTGGATCGGGCCTGCAATCTCGCAACGCGCTTTTGAGGTCGGTGACGAGGTGCGCCAGAGCTTCGTCGCTATCTGCGCGGGCGATGCCGAACACTTCCAGCCTAATGCTGCCGGTCGCTGGCAAGCCGACCTGCCGGCATTGACGGCAGCCGTGCTGGCGCGCGCCGGTGTGATGCAAGTGAGTGTCGATGGCAGTTGCACCCATGCAGATGCACAGCGGTTTTTTTCCCACCGGCGCGCGGCGCCGTGCGGCCGTATGGCCAGCGCTATCTGGCGCATTGCGGCTGACCGCAACGCTTGAAACCAGCCCGACTGACGCCATATCTGAGAGCAACTTAGACTCGTTTTCGGGGCGTTTGACATGCGAATGGACAAACTCACCAGCAAATTCCAGATGGCACTGGCCGACGCGCAATCACTGGCCGTCGGTCGCGACCATCAATACATCGAACCGCAACATTTGCTGTTGGCCTTGCTGGACCAACAAGGCGGTAGCGTACGCGGCCTGCTGACGAAGGCCGGTGGCAACCTTGCGCAACTCGAAACAGCGTTGCGCGACATGGTGCAGCGTCTGCCGCAGGTGCAGGGCACCGGTGGCGACGTGCACATCGGCAACGCGTTGGCGAAGCTGCTTAACGTGACCGACAAGCTTGCGCAGCAGCGCGGCGACAAATTCATCTCCTCGGAGTTGTTCGTGCTGGCGGCCGTTGAGGACACTGGTGCGATGGGTCAGGCGTTCGAGGCGGCCGGCATGCCGGCGGCAGCGATCCGCAACGCGGTAGATGCGCTGCGCGGCGGGGAAACGGTTAATGATGCGAATGCCGAAGAGGCGCGCGAGGCGCTGGAGAAATACACGATCGATCTGACCGAGCGCGCGATGCAAGGCAAGATCGACCCGATCATCGGGCGTGATGAGGAGATTCGTCGCACGGTGCAGATCCTGCAGCGGCGCACGAAGAATAATCCGGTACTGATTGGTGAGCCGGGTGTCGGCAAGACGGCCATCGTTGAAGGTCTGGCGCAGCGCATTGTGAATGGCGAGGTGCCCGAAGGCATGCGCAACAAGCGTCTGTTGTCGTTAGACCTCGGCGCGTTGATCGCCGGCGCCAAGTTCCGCGGTGAATTCGAAGAACGTTTGAAGGCGGTGCTGAACGATCTCGCTAAGCAGGAAGGGCAGGTCATTCTGTTCATCGACGAATTGCATACGATGGTCGGTGCGGGCGCCGCCGAAGGTGCGATGGATGCGGGCAACATGTTGAAGCCGGCGCTGGCGCGCGGTGAGCTGCATTGTGTGGGCGCAACGACGCTGGACGAGTACCGGCAATATCTGGAAAAAGATGCAGCGCTCGAGCGCCGCTTCCAGAAAGTGGTCATCGACGAGCCAACCGTGGAAGACACGGTGGCGATCCTGCGCGGCTTGAAAGAGCGCTATGAAGTGCACCACGGCGTCGATATCACCGACCCGGCGATTGTCGCTGCGGCGACGCTGTCGCATCGCTATATCAGTGATCGCCAGTTGCCCGACAAAGCGATTGATTTGATTGACGAGGCGGCATCGCGCATTCGCATCGAGATCGATTCCAAACCCGAAGCAATGGATCGGCTCGAGCGGCGCATCATTCAATTGAAAATTGAACGCGAGGCGCTGAACAAGGAATCGGACGATGCATCGCGCAAGCGGCTCGATGACATCGAAGCGCAGCTCAAGACGCTCGAGCGCGAGTACGCCGATCTGGAGGAAATCTGGAAGGCCGAAAAGGCAGCGATGCAGGGTGCGACGCATATCAAGGAAGCGATCGAGCGCGTGCGTCTCGAGCTTGAGGCGGCGCGTCGCGCTGGCGATCTGGCGCGCATGTCCGAGTTGCAATACGGCGAGCTGCCGTCGCTCGAGAAACAGCTCGAGCAGGCGATGGCTGCCGAGTCCGACAAGCCGTCACTGGTGCGCAACAGTGTCACCGATGAAGAGGTGGCCGAAATCGTCTCACGCTGGACGGGCATTCCAGTGTCCAAGATGCTCGAAGGCGAGCGCGACAAATTGCTGCGTATGGAAGAGGCACTGGCCGAGCGCGTCGTCGGTCAGGCCGAGGCCGTCACGGCCGTATCGAATGCAATCCGTCGCTCGCGCGCCGGCTTGGCCGATCCGAATCAGCCGATTGGTTCGTTCCTGTTCCTCGGGCCTACCGGTGTCGGCAAGACCGAGTTGTCAAAAGCATTGGCGACGTTCCTGTTCGACAGCGATGATGCGATGGTGCGCATCGACATGTCTGAGTTCATGGAGAAGCACTCGGTGGCGCGCTTGATCGGTGCACCGCCGGGTTACGTCGGCTATGAATCGGGCGGTTATCTGACCGAAGCGGTGCGGCGCAGACCGTACTCGGTGATCTTGCTCGACGAAGTCGAAAAAGCGCACCCGGACGTGTTCAACGTGTTGTTGCAAGTGCTCGACGACGGACGCCTGACCGACGGTCAGGGTCGCACAGTGGACTTTCGCAATGCCGTGGTCATCATGACGTCGAATCTGGGCTCCGATCGGATTCAGGCGCTGTCGAGCGAGGCCGATTACGCACAGATGAAATCGTCAGTCATGGACGTTGTGGCCGGCCACTTCCGCCCCGAGTTCATCAACCGTGTTGACGACGTGGTCGTGTTCCATGCGCTGGCGCGCGAGCACATCCGCTCAATTGTCGATATCCAGCTCGCCAGCTTGCGGGCGCGGTTGGCCGATCGCGATCTGCAGCTTCAGATCACGGCGGCGGCGCTTGATCACCTGGCCGATGCCGGTTTTGATCCGGTGTATGGTGCGCGGCCGCTGAAACGGGCGATTCAGGTCGCTATTGAAAACCCGCTGGCCGAACGCATCTTGCGTGGCGAGTTTGCTGCCGGTGACCAGATCACCGTCGATGCCGCCGACGGCGGCGCAGCGCTGGTTTTTAACGCGACGTGATGCCCATGTGTGAATAGCGGGTATACTTTGCATACCGGCCGTTCGCGGCCGGTGTGCTGATGGAGAGCCTGACCGATGCCAATCTATGAATACGCCTGCAAAGCCTGCGGCCATGAGCTGGATGCGCTGCAGAAAATTGCCGACGCACTGCTGACGGATTGCCCCGAATGCAGCGAGCCGAGTCTGAAGCGCAAACTGTCTGCGCCGAACTTCCGGTTGAAAGGTCAGGGCTGGTACGAGACCGATTTCAAGAAAGACGGCGACAAGAAACGCAATCTGGCGGACGACGGCAGCAAGCCGGCTGCCAAGACTGACGCTGGCGACAAAAAGAGCAAAGATGCAAAACCTGATGCCAAGAGCAGCAAGCCGTCGTCGGGCGGCGATGGCAAAGCGGCCTGAGTCGAGCCTGATTCTATGATGCGACTATTACGCCGATTCCTCATTGCCGGACTGCTGGTGTGGCTGCCAATCGGCGTCACTGTGTTTTTATTCCGAGTGCTACTGCAGCTGATGAACAACAGCTTGCGGCTACTGCCCGAGGCTATCAATCCGGTGACCTACGGCTACAACATTCCGGGCCTGGGCGCGGTGTTGACCGTGCTGGTGTTGCTACTGACCGGCCTGCTGACCGCCAATTTCGTGGGCCGCAAGTTCGTCGCCGCATCCGAGAGCCTGCTGAACCGCATTCCGCTGATCCGCACGGTGTACTCGGCCTCGAAGAACTTCGCCGAAGTGGTGTTTTCACCCACCGGCGACTCGTTCAAGCGCGTGCTGCTGATCCAGTACCCGCGCGAGGGCGTGTGGAGTCTGGCCTTCCAGACGTCCAACAATCTGGGCGAGGTGCAGGCGAAAACGGGCAAGGACATGTTGTGTACATTCGTGCCGACGACGCCAAACCCGACCTCGGGATTCATCATCATGGTGCCGGCCGATGAGGCGATTGTGCTGGATATGGACGTCGAGTCTGCGCTCAAAATGATCATTTCACTGGGTGTCGTCGTGCCTGAATGGCAGCCTGGCGGCGTGCCGCCCGCGGTTGCAGCCACTGCAGACACCCCGTAACATTCTCGCCCTTTTCGTCGCTGCGGATTGTGCAGCGCGAGCCTACAATCAAGAGCATAAGCGCTATGCGTACACACTACTGCGGACAGGTTGACGAGTCACTCGTCGGCCAGACGATCACTGCGACCGGTTGGGTGCACCGGCGTCGCGACCACGGCGGCGTCATTTTTGTCGATCTGCGCGATCGCGAGGGTCTGCTGCAGGTCGTGTTCAATCCAGGTGATGACGCGATGTTCGCCAGCGCCGAGCGCTTGCGCAGCGAGTTTGTGTTGCAGGTGACCGGTGAGGTGCGCATGCGCCCGGACGGCATGCAGAACGATGCGATGCCATCGGGCAAGGTCGAGTTAGTCGTGTCCGAGTTAAACATATTGAATGTGTCGGAGACGCCGCCGTTCCATCACGACGAGCAGACCAACGAAGAGCTGCGTCTGAAATACCGCTATCTCGACCTGCGTCGCCCGGGCATGCTCGGCAACCTGCGTTTGCGCCACGCGATCACGCGGGCGATGCGCAACTATCTCGATGACGCCGGTTTCGTCGACATCGAAACGCCGATGCTCACGCGCGCCACGCCGGAAGGTGCGCGCGATTACATCGTGCCGAGCCGCACCCACGACGGTAAGTTCTTTGCGCTGCCGCAGTCGCCGCAGATCTTCAAGCAACTGCTGATGATGTCCGGCATGGATCGCTACTACCAGATCGTGCGCTGCTTCCGTGACGAAGACTTGCGTGCTGATCGACAGCCCGAATTCACGCAGCTCGACATCGAGATGAGCTTTGTCTCTGAAGACGATGTCATGCAGACGATGGAAACGATGGTCGTGCACCTGTTCCGCGAAGTGATGGACATCGAGCTGCCGACGCCATTCCCGCGTATGCCGTATGCCGAGGCCATGCATCGCTATGGCTCGGACAAGCCCGACCTGCGGATCGATCTGGAGTTGACCGAAGTTGCCGACCTGATGGATGGCGTTGAATTCAAGGTGTTCGCAGGGCCCGCCAAAGATCCTGCTGGTCGCGTTGCTGCGCTGCGCGTGCCGGGTGGCAGCGAGCTGTCGCGCAAGGAAATCGACGAATACACAAGTTTCGTTGGTCGCTATGGTGCGCGCGGTTTGGCTTACATCAAGGTTAACGACGCTGGCGCCGGTCGCGACGGTCTGCAGTCGCCGATTCTTAAATTCCTGCCCGATGATGCGGTCACCGGCATCATGGAGCGCACCGGCGCACAGACCGGCGATCTGATTTTCTTCGGTGCCGATAAGGCGCGGGTGGTTAACGATGCGCTCGGCGCGTTGCGCGTACGCGTTGCCGAAGACCGCGGCATGGTCGCGAGCGGCTGGCAGCCGATGTGGGTCGTTGATTTCCCGATGTTCGAAAAGGACACAACGTCCGGTCGCTGGACGTCGCTGCATCATCCGTTCACAGCGCCGCGTGCCGATTCCGCGGAGGCATTGAAGGCAGCACCGGAGAACGCACCGTCACGCGCCTACGACATGGTGTTGAATGGTTCCGAAATCGGCGGTGGTTCGATTCGTATACACGATCAGGACATGCAGGCTGCGGTTTTCGAGTTGTTGCAAATCAGCGATGAGGAAGCGCAAGAGAAGTTCGGCTTCCTGTTGCGCGCGCTGTCGTACGGTTGCCCGCCGCACGGCGGCATCGCGTTCGGCCTGGATCGCTTGGCGATGTTGATGGCTGGCGCAGAGAGCATCCGCGACGTCATCGCGTTCCCGAAAACCCAATCGGCGCATTGTCCGTTGACGGATGCGCCGGGTCAGGTATCGGCCGCGCAGCTCAAGGAAACCGGCATTCGCCTGCGAACCAAGCCGGCCAGCGAATAATGCCAGGCGCGGCGCCGACACAAGCTGTGTTGGTGGTGGGTAACTGGCTCAATGGCCAGGAAGCTTCCGTCATGCGCCGCCGCCTGACTGATCGTTACCAGATCAACGCGCACCAGATCAGCTACCGCGTCGCGCGCGCAAGCCTTGCGCAAAACATTACCGTGCTGCGTGACTTCGTCGAAACGGAAGTGCGTCCGCGCGGTGATGACGTGCATTTCATTGCGCACGGACTGGGCGCTGTGATCACGCTGGCGATGCTGGCCGAGTGGAATGATGCGCCCGACGGTCGTGTCGTGTGTCTGGGTGCACCGATCGGCGATTCCGACGCAACGCGACGTTTGGCAGCCGCGTCAGGTGACGACGGCTTGATGTGCCAATCGCTCGCAACTTTCGAGATGCCGTGGTCTGCGCTTTCCGCACGACAAATCGGCGCAGTGGCCGGAACACACAGCCGCAGCGCGACCGACCTACCTACGCAAAACGATGGCTGTGTCGGCGTTGATGAAACGCGTGCTGATGCGTTAACCGATCACCTGCGGCTCGGCGCCGGCCATACCCAATTGCTAACGTCGCGCGAGGTCATCGATCAGGTCAACCACTTCATGCGTCATGGTGCGTTTGATCGCACGCGTAAACATTTGGTCTGAGCAAGGATCCACGCAACGAGCTCGTTCGCTCGCTTGAGTACGGGTTATCGGAACCAGCTCGTCTGCATGCTTGAGTAAGGATAAACAGGGCCAGCTCCTCCGCCCGCGCGTTCAGTTAGCAATACCTTCATCAGCGGCCGTTGTAATTTGGTTTGCTCATGCATGCCGACCAAGCGTTCGCTAGGCCGTACACGCATCGCTAATGCCACTGACCTATCGCTGCCGATTTGATTGTGTCCAGCGAGCGCTTTACGGTGCTGTTCAGGCATCAACAAGGGGCAGCCGATATGCGCGGAATCAAACTTGCCGAACATCCCGTACATCTGGGGCTCGGCGCAGGGGCCGATAGTGAGCCGCAGTTTACCGGCGACATGTCTTGGTATGAGGGTTACTCGGCACGCCACACGGATGACGGCCCGGACGGGCGTTTGGTCAGCCTGCATTCGTTTAGCGAGTCGTGGGGCATGTGGGAGATGCATCCGCTGGGTGCCGAAGTCGTCGTGTGCACGAGCGGCTCGATGACTTTGATTCAGCAAAACACGGATGGCTCAGTGTTGAGTACGCACTTGGCGCAGGGGGAGTATGCGATTAACGCGCCGGGCGTTTGGCACACCGCTGACGTTGCGGAACACGCAACTGCGTTGTTCATTACGGCAGGGATGGGTACCGAGCATCGCCCGCGCGACAAGCAATGAGTTAGCAGTATGGGCTGCGGTTTACGCGGTCAGCAGCGCGCTTATCGTCTTTTAAGGCGACGATCTTCCATACACACTAGGTGGTGTTGCCGCCCGCTGTGTCTAGTAACACGAATCCGGTCCTAGTCCTTCCTTAAAGCCTTCAACGCATACAACTTATCCAGCGCATCGCGCGGGGACAGGTTATCCGGCTCTATCGCCGCTAACGCGTCGAGCAGCGCTTGTTGCTCTGGTGACAGCGTGGGTTCTTCGTCAATGTCCGTAAAGTCCAGCGTGGTCTGCGTACTGTCATCGTTACTGTGGCGGCGCGCTTCTAGCGCTGCAAGATATTTGCGCGCACGACGGATGACGTCCTGCGGCACGCCGGCCAGCGAGGCCACCTGCAAGCCGTAGCTCTTGTCGGCGGGGCCAGCTTTGACGCTGTGCAGGAACACCAGCTTACGACCATGTTCGGTCGCATCCAGATGTACGTTCACGCAACCGGGTAATTCGCCCGCTAATGCGGTGAGTTCAAAATAGTGCGTCGCGAACAACGTGAACGCGCGACAACGGCTGGCGATGTGATGCGCGGCTGCCCACGCTAGTGACAGGCCGTCGAACGTACTGGTACCACGACCAATCTCATCCATCAGCACAAGACTGTTTTCGGTGGCGTTGTTAAGAATGTTCGCGGTCTCGGTCATCTCGACCATGAACGTCGAGCGCCCGCCGGCCAGATCGTCGCTGGCACCGATGCGTGTAAAGATGCGATCAACCGGGCCGCACGTCATGCTGCTCGCGGGCACAAAGCTGCCCACGCGCGCCATGATGACGAGCAACGCACTTTGCCGCATGTAGGTCGACTTACCACCCATGTTCGGGCCGGTGATGATCAGCAAGCGGCGCGTGGCGTCAAACGTCAGATCGTTGGCGATGAACTCGCCTTGTTGCACTTGTTCAACGACCGGATGTCGGCCGCCCTCGATGTGGATGCCAGGTGTTTGACTGAGCGTCGGCCGCGTCAGCGACAACGCCGTGGCGCGTTCGGCGAGGTTCGCCAACACGTCAATTTCGGCCATCGCCACGGCCGTGGCTTGCAGTGGCGTCAGCGAGGCGTTCAGCGTATCGAGCAGCTGCTCATACAATCGTTTTTCGCGCGCCAGTGCCTTGTCCGTTGCCGACAGCACTTTGTCTTCGAACGTCTTGAGCTCATCGGTGATGTAGCGCTCGGCGGCTTTGAGCGTTTGCCGCCGCACGTAGTTGGCAGGGGCTGCGCCACTGTTCGCTTTGCTCAGTTCGATGTAGTAACCGTGCACGCGGTTGTAGCCGACCTTCAATGTGGCCACGCCGGTGCGCTCGCGCTCGCGCGTCTCCAGCGCGGTCAGGAAGCCGTTGGCGTTGTCGCGCAGCTCGCGCAGCGCATCAAGCTCGGCATCAAAACCGGTACGGATCACGCCACCGTCGCGCAACACCATCGGCGGGTTGTCGGTGATCGCGTTCGTGAGCAGATCGGCTTCCGTTGTCGGGTTGCCTAACTGCGCAAGCAAGTGCTGCCATCGCGCACTCGCTAACGCACCCACCAGATCACGCAGCGCAGGCGTTTGTTGCAACGCGTCGCCGAGTCGCGCCAGGTCGCGCGGGCGCGCCGAACGCAGCGCCACGCGCGCAAGGATGCGTTCGATATCGCCAACAGCGCGCAGCGATTGCTGAATCTCCGTTAGCTGATGACCGTCGAGCAGCGCGGCAATCGCCGCATGCCGGTCACCGACGATTGCGTCATCGCGCAACGGCTGGTGCAGCCAGCGGCGCAGCAGGCGACTGCCCATTGCGGTCGTACAGCGATCCAGCACGCCGGCAAGCGTCAGCGCATCGTTGCCCGACAAGCCGAACTCAATTTCCAGATTGCGCCGGCTCGTTGCATCGAGCACGACGGCGTCACTGTTGTCGTACTTGCGGATCGTGTGCACGTGCGGCAGCTCACCGCACTGCGTGTCGCGTGCGTATTGCAACAAGGCGCCAGCCGCCTGTACGCCTTGCGCGGGCACATCGATGTCAAAGCCCGACAGATCGCGCGTGCCGAATTGCTCGCACAGCAACCGCACGGCCGTTTCGCGATCAAAATGCCACGCGCCGGTCGAGCGCCAGGCGGCAAAGTCGGCGCGTGCCGACAAGCCCTCGGCGCGCGCATGATCGGCTTCGCTGTACAGCACCTCGGCCGGTCGAATGCGCTCGAGCTCGGCAAGCACGGCATCGTCGCTGGCAAGCTCGGTAAATTCGAAACGCCCGCTGGCCAGCTCGAGCCACGCCAGCCCGCAGCGTGCCCTACCCAGCAGCAACGCGGCTACATAACTGCCCTGCTGAGATTGCAGCAGCGACTCATCCGTTAGCGTGCCGGGCGTGACCACGCGCACGACAGCGCGCTCAACCGGCCCTTTGCTGGTGGCCGGGTCGCCGATTTGCTCGCAAATGGCAACGCGTTCGCCCTTGCTGACTAGACGCGCCAGATAATTGTCGACGGCGTGGTAGGGCACACCGGCCATCGGGATTGGCGCGCCGTTGGATTTGCCGCGCGCGGTCAGCGTGATGTCGATCAGCTCCGCGGCGCGCTTGGCGTCGTCGAAAAACAGCTCGTAAAAATCGCCCATCCGATAGAACAGCAGCGCATCGGAATGCGCTGACTTGATGCGCAGATATTGTTGCATCATCGGGGTGTGTTGGGTGCTATCGGCCATCCGCGTCGCGTGCCTCAACTAAGGAGGGCAAATGCTAGCTGCATGCGCGCGGCAAGTCGAACATGGCAGCCGCTGCCGCTTCACGCTACGCTGTGCGGCTCGTGAACATTGTCCATCTAGAACTGGGGCGCTACGTCTACGGCGGCGCTGAACAGGTGCGTTATCTGTTGCGCGGTCTGCGCGACGATGCGCATCAGCACACGCTGATCTGCAGCGCCGGCAGTGACTTGCATCGCTGGGCCGAATCAGCAGGTCAGCCAGTCGTGGCGCTGACGTTCGGTGGCGAGCACGATCTGGCTTTTGTGCTGCGCCTGATCAAGGCGCTGGGCGTGCTGAACGCTGACCTGTTGCACGTGCATTCGCGCCGCGGCGCCGACTGGATGGGCGCGTTGGCCAGCTGGCGGCTCGGTATCCCGGCCGTGTTATCGCGGCGCGTTGATCATGTGCCCGGCCGCTGGCTGCGCTGGCTCATGAGTGCGGGTTATGCACGCACGATAGCGATCAGCCAGACGATTGCCGATCTGCTGGTTTTGCATGGCGTGGACGCCGAGCGCTTGTTGACGATTCACAGCTCCGTACATTGGCAGGAAACCGACGAAGCACGCGCGCGCGAGCTGCTGACCGACGTGCTCGGCTCTCCATCACGAGGCCCGGTGATCGGTGTCGTTGCGCAGCTGATCGAGCGCAAGGGGCATCGGTTTGTTATCGAAGCGCTGCCAGCCTGGCTGCGCAAGACGCCGGATTTGCGGGTGGTGTTCTTCGGGCGCGGTCCGTTGCGTGCCGAGCTGGAGGAGCAGGTGCGCGCCGCCGGATTACAAGCGCATGTCGTGTTCGCCGGTTTTCGCGACGATCTGGACGCCATGCTGCGCGCGTTGACGCTGGTTGTGCATCCTGCGTTGCGCGAAGGTTTGGGTGTGAGTCTGCTAAAGGCTGCGGCGGCGGGTGTACCCGTGGTCGGCTTTCGTGCCGGTGGCGTGACAGAGGTGGTCGTCGACGAACACACGGGATTGCTGGTGCCAACAGAGGACGTGCTGGCGCTGACAGCGGCCGTTGCACGCTTGCTCGACAATCCACCGTTGCGGTTACAATTTGGGGATAATGCCCGCCACCACGTAGCGGACACATTTTCAGCCAGCGTCATGGTGCAGCGACATGCTGCGTTGTATGACGTGCTGGCTCAGGAGCATGCATGACAGGTCGTTATTCACTGATTGGCTTACCGACGGGAGCCAACACAGTGCACGAGGTTTCCAATCTGGCGATGGCGCTCACCGCGTCGTCGGCGAGCGTTGCGGTGGCCGAGTCGTGCACTGGTGGCGCTATTGCCAAAGCGCTGACCGATGTGCCGGGGAGCTCGGTCTGGTTTGGCTACGGCATTGTCAGCTACAGCAACGACGCCAAGCACAAGCTCCTGGGCGTGCGTCAGAGCACGCTGGACGAGCAAGGTGCGGTCAGCGAAGCGACCGTGCGCGAGATGGCGGACGGGGTGCGTTTGCTCGCTAATGCCAGCGTTGGCATAGCGGTCAGCGGCATTGCAGGTCCCGGTGGTGGCACCGACGACAAACCGGTGGGCACTGTATGGGCTGCGTGGTCAGGTGCGGCACACAGTTTTGCGCAAATGCAGCGCTTTAGCGGTGACCGTGAAGAGGTGCGCGACAAGACGGTGTTGTGGGTGCTGCAAACGCTGAATCAGGAGTTGTTGGCGCTGCTGGGCTAGCGGGGCTGAGAAAAAGCGCGCCCACTCGCAGGGTTGGCGCAGCAAGCTAATGTCGCGTTGAGGATTACCGCTGCGACTTGCTCCGAGGCCTGGCAAATTACGCAGAATTGGCCAAAAACAAACTACTGTACAAATCGTCAGTTTATGCAATAATCTGGTTATTCATACAGTAGTTTGCAAATTGCTGTGTTTGGTCAGGTTTCAAGCTTTTTCGGGGTGCATGCAATGGACGACAACAGAAAAAAAGCGCTATCAGCAGCGTTGGGTCAAATCGAGAAACAGTTCGGCAAGGGCTCGGTCATGCGCCTTGGCGACGGCAGTGCGGCGAAGAACATTGAGGCCATTTCGACTGGCTCCATTGGTCTTGATGTTGCTCTGGGTATTGGCGGTTTGCCGAAAGGTCGTGTTGTAGAGATCTACGGTCCGGAGTCTTCAGGTAAGACCACCCTGACCTTGCAAGTCATCGCAGAGGCGCAAAAGGCCGGCGGTACGGCGGCGTTTGTCGATGCCGAGCATGCACTTGACCCGCAATACGCGCAGAAGCTGGGCGTCAACGTTGACGATCTGCTGGTCTCGCAGCCGGACACCGGTGAACAAGCGCTCGAAATTACCGACATGCTGGTGCGCTCCGGTGCCGTTGACATCATCATCGTCGACTCGGTTGCGGCGCTGACGCCAAAGGCTGAAATCGAGGGTGAGATGGGGGATACGCACGTGGGTTTGCAAGCGCGACTGATGTCGCAGGCGCTGCGCAAGTTGACGGGCAACATCAAACGCTCAAATGCGATGGTGATTTTCATCAACCAGATCCGCATGAAGATTGGCGTCATGTTTGGCAGCCCGGAAACCACGACGGGTGGTAATGCACTGAAGTTCTATTCATCGGTTCGTCTGGATATTCGCCGCATCGGCGCGATCAAAAAAGGCGACGAAGTGGTTGGCAACCAGACCCGCGTCAAGGTCGTCAAGAACAAGGTGTCGCCACCGTTCCGCACGGCAGAATTCGAAATCCTGTACGGCGAAGGCATTTCGTCGGAAGGTGAGTTGATCGATCTGGGCGTTGCCAACAGCATCGTCGACAAGGCTGGCTCCTGGTACAGCTACAACGGCGACCGCATTGGTCAGGGCAAGGAAAACGTGCGCGAGTATCTGCGCAACAATCCCGAGATTGCTGCAGACATTGAGGCGCGTATCCGCGCGATCATGCTGCCGACTGACGTGGAGGCCGAGGATGCCGGCGAAGGCGATGTTGAGGCGCCAGCCGAAGAGTCCTGATTGCTCGGGTCGGGCGGGTAGTGCTCTCAGTCGGTGATTAGCGTTGTCGATGGGCTTTACTCGCAGCGACCCATTGTCGCCGGCCCGTTGCCGCAAGCGCGCCATGGATGCGTTGGCTCGGCGCGAACACAGTCGCGCCGAGCTAACAGTCAAGCTGCTGAAGGCTGAGTTTCCCGAGGAAACGGTGCGCAGCACGCTGGATCGTTTGGTGGAGGAGCGGCTGCAGTGCGATCAGCGTTTTGCCGAGAGCTTTGTGGCGAGCCGGCACCGGCAGGGCAAGGGTCCCAATCGCATTCGCGTTGAGTTGTCGCAAAAGGGTTTGAGCGATGCCGATATCGAGCGTGCTATCTCGGCGGAAGGCTTTGATTGGTGCGAACTGGCGCGTGATGTGCGATTGCGAAAATTCGGCCACGCCGAGCCGGCAGACTTCGCCGAACGCGCCAAGCAAATGCGCTTCCTGAGCTATCGGGGCTTCGACAGCGAAGCACTGCGCGCGGCGTTCCGTGACACGGATGACATGTAGCGGACCGCGCCCTAATTTCCCTACCGCCGAGCGCGTTCAAAGGCTATCCGTTCATTAGCGTCAGTGGCGCTGTCAGGCATCAGCGGGCGTTTTGATCGGCACGAAACGTCGACTGCAGCCTATGTCGCTGCGAAAAGCTGTGAAATAATGCTCGGCCAGATCAACGCCGGTGTCGGCGTTGCGAGATGAGCCGCCGAGATGAAACAACTATCCAGTCGCGAACTGCGCGATGCGTTCCTGCGCTACTTCGAGTCCGAGCAGCACAAAATTGTACCGAGCTCACCACTGGTGCCGGGCAATGATCCGACGCTGTTGTTCACGAACGCAGGCATGGTCCAATTCAAGGATCTGTTCCTTGGCGAAGAGCGCCGCGACTACGTACGCGCGACAACATCGCAACGTTGCGTACGCGCGGGCGGCAAACACAACGATCTTGAAAACGTCGGGTATACCGCCCGACATCTGACCTTCTTTGAAATGCTGGGCAACTTCAGTTTCGGTGACTATTTCAAGCGCGACGCGATCCGTTTCGCCTGGGCGTTTGTTACCGAAGTGCTCGCGATCGCGCCGGAGCGCCTGTGGGTAACGGTTTACAAGGACGACGACGAAGCGGCTGACATCTGGATTAACGAGATTGGCGTACCTGCGGATCGCCTTTCGCGGCTGGGCGATAAGGACAACTTCTGGCAGATGGGCGACACCGGCCCGTGCGGACCGTGCAGCGAGATTTTCTTTGATCATGGATCGGAAGTCGCAGGCGGCCCGCCGGGATCGCCGGATGAAGATGGCGATCGCTACGTCGAAATCTGGAACCTCGTCTTCATGCAATTCGACCGTGACGCGACAGGCACACTGACGCCATTGCCGAAGCCGTCGGTCGACACCGGCATGGGTCTTGAGCGCGTCTCGGCAGTCTTGCAGGGCGTGCACAGCGTGTACGAAACCGATATGTTTCAGCGACTGATCAACGCGGTGGCTGGGGCGGTCTGTGTTTCGGTCAGTGACCATGCGTCGCTACGCGTTATCGCCGATCACATTCGCGCATGCGCCTTCTTGATTGCTGATGGTGTGTTGCCGTCGAACGAAGGCCGCGGTTATGTATTGCGGCGCATTATTCGTCGCGCGGTTCGGCATGGTTACATGCTCGGCCAGAAACAACCGTTCTTCCACACGCTGGTAGCGCCATTAATTGACGAGATGGGCGAAGCCTATCCGGAGCTTGCCGACGCTGGCGCGCATGCGGCACGTGTGCTCGAGCAGGAAGAATTGCGTTTTGCGCAGACCATTGAGCAAGGCATGACGATGCTCGATACAGCGATTGAGCAGTTAGTGGGCACGCAACTGGACGGCGAGACGGTCTTCAAGCTCTACGACACTTACGGGTTTCCCGTTGACCTGACCGCGGATATTGCCCGCGAGCGACAGTTGTCGGTCGATGAGGCTGGTTTCGAGCGCGCGATGCAGCAGCAACGCAAGCGTGCACAGGCTGCGAGCAAATTCGGTGCGGTCTCCGGCGACGCCATCAAGGTGGACGCTGCCACGGAGTTTTCCGGCTATGACGCTGATGTGGGCGAATCGCAGGTCATTGGACTGTTTGTCGATGGCGCATCGGTGACGCAGATCGATGAAGGGCAAGCCGCTGTCGTTGTCCTGAAGTCGACACCGTTCTATGCGGAGAGTGGTGGGCAGGCAGGTGACACTGGCGCCCTTACAACAGACACCGCTCACTTCTCGGTCAGCGATACACAGAAAGGCGGCAAGGCACACCTGCATATTGGTGCGCTGCAGTCCGGCACGCTTTCGATTGGCGATGTTGTATCTGCGCGCATTGACACCACACGGCGCCAGGCAATTCGACTGAATCACTCCGCCACGCACCTGTTACACGCCGCGCTGCGTGAGCGTCTGGGCGAGCATGTTACTCAGAAGGGCTCATTGGTCGAGGCCGACAAGCTGCGTTTCGATTTCTCGCATTACGAGAGCGTCGACGAAGAGGCGTTGCGTGACATTGAAACCCGGATCAATGAACAGATTCGGGCCAATAACGCAGCTGAGACGCGTAAGATGCCCTACGACGACGCCGTTGCCGCCGGTGCGATCGCGCTGTTCGGTGAGAAATACGAAACCGATGTCCGCGTGCTGCGCATGGGTGATTTTTCGATGGAATTGTGCGGCGGTACGCATGTCGATCGCACCGGTGACATCGGTTTGTTCCGGATCTTGTCAGAGTCGGGCGTTGCCGCCGGTGTCCGCCGTATTGAAGCGGTAACCGGTGAGGGTGCTCTGGCGCTAACGCGAGAGCGCGAATCGGCGTTAAACGCAGTCGGAGCGCTGGTTCGTGCACCGCGCGAGGATGCGGTGCAGAAAGTCTCGCAACTGGTCAGTCGCAATCGTGCGCTGGAGAAAGAACTCGACGACTTGCGCCGGCAGCTCGCGACGGGCGGCGGCGGCGACCTGGTTAGTCAGGCCGAACAGATTGGTGACATCAAATTTCTGGCCACGCGCATCGATGGCGCTGATGCAAAATCGCTGCGTGATGCTGTTGATCAGCTCCGCGACAAGCTCGGTTCGCGCAGTGTCATCGTTTTGGGTGCGGCAAAAGGCGAAAAAGTGCAGCTTGCGGCCGGTGTTTCGAAGCCGTTAGTGGACATAATAAAGGCTGGCGATCTGGTGAAGTTTGTAGCGGCTGGCGTGGGCGGCAAGGGCGGCGGCCGTGCCGACTTTGCACAGGCTGGCGGCAGCGAGCCAGAAAATCTCGACAAATCATTGGCTTCCGTGAAGCAATGGTTGCAAATGAAGCTATCGGCTTGACGCTTGAGAGTCAGGATTTAACAATTGGATTTGACATGGGGAAAAGATTCCCATGTATAACAAACGCTTACACCTCCTGATTTAACAATAATTAAAATTCCCAGCTTTGCATAATTGTAACATTTGGGGTGTAATTGCTGCGCTTTCGGGACTGGTGAGTGCCGAAAATCATGTGTGCTGAGTGCAACCTTCTACAGATCTATAAGCCATGGGCTTGCGCCTAAATGGTCGTGTGGAGGTTGTTCGGGATGATCCAGTCATGTCGGTCGGATGCCGGTTTGGGTCAACCAGGGATAAATGTCGTGCGAGGAGCGTACGTCGTTTGAAAGAACTGGAGGAGATGTATGCTAATTCTGACCCGCAGGGTGGGAGAGACCGTGGTGATCGGGGAAGATGTGTCAGTGACCGTTTTGGGTGTGAAGGGCAACCAAATCCGGTTAGGCATTAATGCGCCAAAAACCGTTTCGGTGCATAGACAGGAAATATTCGACCGCATTCAAAACGAGTCGGATGAACAGGGGAAATCGGACGATTCAGACTAGCGGGGACACGCAGGTCAAACGCTTTTCGACTCAGTAGTCATTTTTCGAGATCAGTACGTGCTTTCGCTTTACCGCAGACACGTTCTGACATAAACTTTCGCGCCCGATGTGATGAGCAGTCATCGCGTTGGGCGAAATGTGGAGAGATGGCTGAGTGGTCGAAAGCGCTCCCCTGCTAAGGGAGTATGGGTTAATAGCCCATCGAGGGTTCGAATCCCTCTCTCTCCGCCACGTTTCGAAAAAGACAACGCGCCTGTAGCTCAGCTGGATAGAGTACCTGGCTACGAACCAGGCGGTCGGAGGTTCGAATCCTTCCAGGCGCGCCATACGACGAAAGCCACCCCATCGGGGTGGCTTTTTTCGTATGGGGTGTTTGGTTAGGTTGAGAGTTTCTGGTTCGACAAAACGCAAAGCGTTTTGGACTGCGCCGTATCGCGGCGCGCCCGCGAGGACAGAACCGGCATTAGCCGGTTCTGATTAATCCTTCCAGGCGCGCCACACGACCACCCCATCGGGGTCGCTTCTCGCGCATGGTGTGCTGCGCTAGGCTAGATAGGGAACATCAATCCCGACAGACCGCCAAAACAACCTGCCATGAAATTGATTGGGCCTAGAGGAGTTTCAAATGCGCAAGATGATCTGCGCGGCATTGCTAATATTGACGCTTCCCGCAATCGCGAATGGCCCGAACGACACGGGCAGATCCGAGTATCGACTAAGGTCGTTGGCAAGTGCCGGTTTCGATATCAGTGCACAAGGTTTGCTCTCCGTAGCGCTGAATCCAAACATTGCGACAGAGTTTCGTGCGGCCGCAATCGTTGAGTTAGGAAACTTACATCAAAATGATTTTGTCGATCCGTTAGCGACTCTTCTAACGGAGCTCGACAATGATATCCGTGTCAGTGCACTTATAGCGTTGCGGAAACTCAATGATCAAGATGCTGTTCCTCACTTGATTGCTTACGTCAATGCGGGCAACGACACAGGCTCGACTGCAGTTGCGTTAAAGAGCTTGCGCTCAATTGGAGGTGAGGAAGCAATCTCGGAACTCCTGAATGTGGCTCAGGATGTGCAAAGACCGGATGAGCTTAGAACATACGCAGTTTTTTCGCTCGCATCGCTAGAGGATTCACATCAACGCAGTGAACCCCGGGTTTTGAAAGTCGCAACACAACTCTTGTCGGACTCAAGCGTTGCGGTTCGAGCAATTGCTGCCCACGCAATAGTCAAGACAGGTGGGCAACCTCCAACTGGCCTGTTGGTGAGTGCAGTAAGCGACTCGCAAGTGCCGGTTTGGATCAGGGAATGCGCGGCAGACGATTTGCGTCAGATAGCAGGTCGGGATTTTGGCTATTTTTCGGCAAACAGTTTTGATGACAGAGATTTGGCGATCATGCGCATAAAAACTTGGTGGGCTGAAGAGCAGTCAAAGTCGTACCGCGGGCAAAGTCTCGAGCAAAACCGCTAGCGCGCATCAGAGTGCGATGTTTATCGAAACGTAGATCGAACTATTGCGCCCCAACCATCCCCTCAACCAACCCAACAACCGCCAACACCTTGCTCGCCGAATACCCGTCGTCGCTGAACCAAGCAACCTGACCATCTTTGTCCAAAACAATAACCCGAGCGTTATTGCCATTCTCGGTGCCGGTGAACGCAGCCACCGGTTTGGCAGCGCCGCCATACAACGTCACGACCACTTTCCAATCTTCTCGAGGAATACCCGAGCGCATCCCATCGTCGATAAACCCTGACGCCATCGATGCGAGCATGCCCGGTATCGTCGGCACTTCGAGCAGGCGTACATCAGCTTTGGCCTGCATCAGTCCGAGAATCCAGCGGTCGATGTCGAATTGCGTCTGTTGCTTGTAGCCGATCAACAGCACGGCTGGCTCGCCGGCCAGCGCGTTGGGCAACGTTACCGATTCGCCTTGAAGCGATTCACCGACGACCGTCGGGAAGCGCTCACCGGTCGGATTGCGGTTTGGTAGCGTGCTGCCGCAACCAGCGAGCAGCGTAATCAACATGGTCGTAAGGCAAGCGTGAGATAGACGTGTCATAACAGTTTCCACAATTGCTGCCGGTAGCAGCGTGTAGCAGTTGGTAGCAGCCGGTAGTGGCTAATCGATTCGCGCAGACTGACCCGGCGGATGCACCCTAGCCCGCAATGCGCCACAAATACCAGCAGGCAACGCTGCGAAACGGTCGCCAGACCTCGGCGCGCTTGAGCATCGTGTCAGCATCCGGTCTGCTATCAAGCCCATCCAGCATCTGGATACCACGCTGCAGACCTACATCGGCGGGCGAAAACACGTCCGGTCGGCGCAGCGCAAACATCAGGAACATCTGCGCGGTCCATTCGCCGACGCCAGGCAGTGCTGTTAGCGTCTCGATCACTTGCGCATCCCTGAGTTGCGCCAACGAGCGGAAATTCAGTGTGCCGTCGAGCGCAGCGTCCGCCAGACCTCGCAGGTAGCGGGTCTTGGCCGCCGATAAGCCGCAAGCGCGCAGCGTCTCGTCATCGCAGTCATCGAGCGCCGCGGCGACCAGGCGTGCTTCGCCAGTCGCTTCGACGACGCGTTGACCAATTGTCGCAGCCGCCTTGACTGACAATTGCTGCCCGACGATCGACCAGGCCAACGTGTCGAACAGGTCCCGTTTGCGCCGGTGCATCTGACAGCCACGTAGCTGCGGGATCAACGCGCCCAACGCCGGATCGCAGCGTTTCAAGTGTGTATGCGCGGCGCGCATCCTAGCTGCCGTTAGTGCCGCCACTGGGGTTCCCGATTGCTCATTCGCGTCACTATACCGGTCTGCACCGCCCGCGTAAGGATCGCGATCGCGGGCACGGCCAACCGACGCTGCGGGCATGTTGCGTTTGGCGCGCTGAGTCCCGACAATGCTCGGCCGTTTGCCGATGTCCCGATTGCCATGTGGTTCAAGAATCTTCGCGCCTTTCGTATGACCTACAACACCGGTCTTGATGCTGACAAGCTCGAGCAGGTGCTGTCGGAAAACGCCTTTACGCCGTGTGGCAAGGTCGATTTGTCGCGCGCCGGTTGGGTGCCGCCGTTGGGTCCGAAGGGCGAGATGCTGACGCATACGGTCGCGCAGAACACGATGGTGTGCCTGCGCAAGCAGGAAAAGGTCTTGCCGCCGGCTGCAATCAACGAGCAGGTGGGTGAACGCGTGGCGGCGCTCGAGCAAACCGAGGGTCGGCCGGCGATGCGGCGCGAAAAAACGGCGATGAAAGACGAGATCATGATGGATCTGTTGCCGCGCGCGCTGACCAAGTCGGAACACATTTTCGCCTACTTCGATTTTTCGCGGCAGTTTCTGTTGATCGATACGCCGAGCGCAGCCAAAGCGGAATTGGTCATTGATTACCTGCGCGCAGCGGTCGGCGCGCTGCCTGTGGTGCCGCTGTCGTGCCACGGAGATGCTGCGGACATCATGACGCGCTGGCTCAAGTCGCGCGTGCCGGATGGCTTCGAGCTGGAGCAGGAGATCGAGCTGCAAAACATGCGCGAGGCACGCAACGTCGTGCGCTGTCGCTACCAGGATATCGACAGCCGTGAGGTACTGGCGCATTTGGACGCTGGCAAACGCGTCACGCTGTTGGCCATGGCCTGGCGCGAGGCCATCCGCTTTATGCTGGCCGAAGATTTTTCGATCAAGCGCCTGAAGTTCGAGGCGAAAGTCACCGATCACGGCGACGGCGAGGCAGACGATGTCGCGGGCGTGTTTGATCAGGACTTCGCGGTGATGGCGGTGCAGTTGGGTAAGCTGCTGGATGAGTTGCTCGACGCCTTCGGCGGCGTGGAGAAGATCTGATGTCGCGTCGCATTGTGTTTTTATCGCAGGACTCGATGGACGGCTACGTCTGTGACGACGATGTGGCGTTGCCGGCATTCGCGGACGCCGGCATCGACGTGACAACCACCAGTTGGCGCAGTGATACCGATTGGTCGGCGTTCGATGCGGTCATCGTGCGCTCGACGTGGGACTACCAACGGGCACATCAGGCATTTTTTGACACATTGCGGGTCATTGATCGGCAAACGCGACTGGCGAATCCGCTTGAGCTGATGCGTTGGAACATGGACAAGCGGTATCTGGCCGAGTTGGCGCGCGATGGTGTGGCTACGGTGCCGACGGTGTTTGGCGAAGGGCTCGCGCCGGGTCAGTTGCGCGGCATGCTCGAGTCGGTGGAAGGCCCGCATGTCATCAAGCCGGTCATCAGCGCAGGCGCCGAGCGTACGTTCCGCGTCGCGCAGGATATGCTGGACGATGCACTGGCCGAAATCGAAGCGGCGCATCGCCAGTCGGCTTGGATGTGGCAACCGTTTCTAAAGAATATCGTCAGCGAAGGTGAATACTCGCTGTTCTACTTCTCGGGCGCATTGAGTCATGCCATTCTGAAAGCGCCGAAGCCGGGCGATTTCCGCGTACAGGAAGAATTTGGCGGCGCTATTACCGCCATCGACCCGGATGCGAACCTGCGTGCGGCCGGTGATGCAGCGTTGGCCAGCATTGATGCGCCGCCCCTGTACGCACGGGTCGATCTGGTGCGCGGCAACCGCGATGATGCGTGGCAATTGATCGAGCTCGAATTGATTGAACCGTCGCTGTACCTGCGTATGGATTCGCAGGCGCCGGCGCGATTTGCACGTTCGGTGAAGGAATGGCTCGACGATTGAATATAAAAAAGGGGAGAGCGATATGAAAGCGTTTTTGCTGAGTTTCGTGGTACTGCTGGCGGCCTGTGCTGGCAATACGGATCGCGCGCAGAACGAAGCGGTTGATCTGGATACGTTGGCCGAGCGCTACGTCGTGCTGGAGCTGGCGATGGGCGAGATCGATACCGCACATGTCGATGCCTATTCCGGTCCACAAGCGCTGCGCGATCGTGCGCAAGCGGCAGGCTGGACACTGGATGAAATCTCCGAGCGCGCAACGCAATTGGAGCGTGATCTGAGCGGCATGATCGACAAGGATACCGCCGAGCGCATCAACGCATTGATCCTGCGAATTCGTGCGCTGCAAACGCGCATTGTTATCAACCAGGGCAACCCGCCGGATTTCGATACTGAGTCGCAGTTGTTGTTCGCCGCGCGCGCGCCGGACATTGCTGTCGAGACGTTCCAGCAAACGATCGCCCAAATCGATGCGCTGCTGCCTGGCGCTGCGCCACTGGCCGAGCGCATCAGCGCGTTTCGTGAGCGCTTTGCGATCCCGGCCGATAAACTTGACGTCGTGTTTGTCGCTGCGCTCGAAGAGTGCCGCCGTCGAACCCTCGAACACATTGCTCTGCCGGAAGGCGAGTCATTCAAGATTGAATACGTCACCGACAAGTCCTGGTCGGGCTACAACTGGTACCAAGGCGACGCGCACAGTCTGATTCAAGTCAACACGGATTTTCCGGTGCAGATCGAGCGCGCCGTCGATCTAGGTTGCCACGAGGGTTACCCCGGTCACCACACCTACAATGTGCTCGTCGAGCAGGAGTTGTTGAACAAGCGCGGCTGGATTGAATACTCGCTGTACCCGCTGTTCAGTCCGCAATCGTTGATCGCCGAAGGCAGCGCCAATTACGGTATCGAGCTTGCATTTCCGGGCGAGGAGCGTTTGCGCTTCGAGCGCGATGTGTTGTTCCCGATGGCGGGGCTCGACGCGAATGATGCGGCGCAGTACTACGAGTTTCTCGCGCTGACCAAACAGTTGAGCTACGCCGGTAATGAGGTGGCGCGCGAGTACCTGAACGGCAACATTGATGCGGACACTGCGGCCCTGTGGTTGCAACAAACGGCGTTGAGCCCGGAAGATCGTGCCAAACAGCGCGTGCGCTTCATGGACGACTATCGCAGCTATGTGATCAACTACAACCTGGGTCAGGACATCGTGCGCAATTTCGTTGAGCGCTACAACGCGGATCAGGCAGCGCGCTGGAAGCGTTTTGAAGACATCCTGTCGCGGCCGGTAGCGGCCAGCGATCTACGTTAAATGGCGCGCGCATGAACGTGGCATTTCTCGGTTTGGGCGTTATGGGTTTCCCGATGGCGGGGCATCTTGCGAATGCCGGACATGCGGTTACTGTTTACAACCGCACGACGTCGGTAGCCGACCAGTGGTGCAAGACGTATTCAGGCGATCAGGCCGCGACGCCAGCTGCCGCTGCGGCCGGTGCACAGATGGTGTTTGCTTGTGTCGGCAATGACAGTGATATCTGGACTGTCGCTGCGGGCGACGACGGCGCGCTGGCTGCAATGCCGGCGGGCAGTGTCTTCATTGATCACACGACAACCTCGGCGGCAATGGCACAGCAGTTAGATGCGGCGGCGCGCGAACACAACCTTGCGTTTGTTGATGCGCCGGTGTCGGGCGGTCAGGCGGGCGCCGAGAAGGGCGCGCTGACGGTAATGGTCGGTGGTGAAGAGGCCGTGTGTCGCGATGTCGAGAGCGTCGCTGCCGCCTATGCCAGTCGCTGGCGGCGCATGGGTCCGGCAGGCGCCGGGCAACTGACGAAGATGGTCAATCAGATTTGCATTGCCGGTCTGGTGCAGGGTTTGTCGGAAGGTCTGCACTTTGCAGAGCGCGCCGGTCTGGATCCGGCGGCCGTGTTCGATGTGATCGGTGGTGGCGCCGCACAATCGTGGCAGATGGACAATCGAGCCGGCACAATGGCGGCGCGGGAGTTCGATCACGGCTTTGCCGTGGAGTGGATGCGCAAGGATCTGGGTTTTGCGCTGGACGAGGCGCAGCGCAACGGCGCGCAGTTGCCGGTGACGCAGCTCGTCGACCGGTTCTATGCCGAGGTGGTGGCCAATGGCGGTGCGCGCTGGGACACGTCCAGCCTCGTAACGCGCTTTGATGACGACAAGAAGAACAACAACTAACTGACTTCACCAGGGGATCGTGCCGATGAACAAGACAACCATCAAAGTTCCGCACACGCTGGTGCTGCTGTTCGGCATGATTGTCATTGCGTGGTTGGCAACGCTCGTACTGCCTGCGGGCTCTTTCGAATCAGTCACCAACGAGCACGGCCGAGCTGAGGTTGTGCCCGGTACGTTTGCCTATCAAGAAGACGTCAGCGCGCCGTCGTTCTGGTCATTGTTCACGGTTATACCGCGCGGTCTTGCCGAGGCGCAGGGCATCATCTTTTTCGTGTTCATCATCGGCGGCACGCTTGCTGTGATCCGCACCACGGGTGCCATCGATGCGGCGATGGGTAGTCTGTTGCGCCGCTTCGGCACGCGCCCGGCGATGTTGATCTTTATCGGCATGCTGGCGTTTTCCGTGGGGTCATCGACGATTGGCATGGCCGAGGAGTACATTCCGCTCACCGCGGTGTTGATGATGTTGTGCGTGGCGATGCGCATGGATGTGGTTGCGGCGATCTCGATCATGGTCGTCGGCTACGGCGTCGGGTTTGGCACGGCGACGATTAACCCGTTCACGGTGTTGGTCGCGCAAGAGGTCGCCGGTTTGCCGCCAACGTCTGGTTGGTCGTTCCGCGCGGCGATGTTGGTGCCGTTTTTCGCGTTGGGGTTCTGGCATGTGTATCGCTATGCGATGCGTGTGCGTAACGATGCGGCCGCATCGCTGGTTTACGGAATCGATACGGCGACGCCGCCGGCGCAAGTCGACGCGGTGCAAGTGACCAATACGCATCGCCTGGTGCTGGCCTTGTTGGGCATGACGTTAGTGGTGCTGGTTTGGGGCATCAAGCAGCAAGGCTGGTATCTGGTCGAACTGGGCGCGATCTTTTTCGCGCTGGCTGTTGTCACCGGTTTGATTGCACGCATGCCGCTGGACGATATTGCTAACCGCTTTATTGTCGGTGCGGCGGAGCTGACCGGTACGGCGCTGTTGATTGGCTTTGCGCGCGGCATCGAACTGATGCTGAGCGATGGGCAGGTGTTGCACACGATTATCAACGCACTGGCGGTGCCGCTCGGGCAGATCGGCGGTTCGTTTTCGGCAGTCGGCATGTTGTTGATTCAAAGCGTGCTGAATTTCTTCGTGCCGTCAGGCTCAGGGCAAGCGTACGTGACGATGCCGATCATGGCGCCGCTTAGCGATATTGTCGGCGTGTCGCGGCAGGTTGCCGTGCTCGCCTATCAGATGGGCGACGGATTCATGAACATGATTGTGCCGACCAATGCGGTGCTGATGGGTATCTTAGGCATTGCCGGTATTCCGTATGGTCGCTGGCTGCGCTTCATCGCACCGTTGATCGCGCAATTTCTGGTGTTGGGCAGCCTGACCCTGATTGTTGCAGTTGCTGTTGGCGTCTAGCCGCGACTGCACTATCATGTGCCCCATCACAGGGGTGGCCGACGCGGCCTGAGATCTGACGCATGCATGGTGCATGGCGTGGAAACCCTTCGAACCTGACCCGGCTAGTACCGGCGTAGGGAGCGATGCGATGTCTGACTATCGATCTGCTGCGTTCGCAGCGTGTGCCTTGTTGTTGTGTTGCGCGGCCAGTGCCGAAGAGGTGCTGGACGAGATTATTGTGCGCGGTGACTTCCGTGAACGTGCGTTGCCGGATGTGCCGGCGAGCATTGCGGTGCTGAACAGCGCGACGATCCGCGAAGCGGCGGTGCAGCACTTTGAAGAGCTGAGCGCGCTGGTGCCTAACCTGAATTTCGCGGCGGGCTCCAACCGCGCGCGGTACTTTCAGCTGCGGGGTATTGGCGAGCGCAGCCAATACGAAGGTGCGCCTAACCCGTCGGTCGGTTTCATTATTGATGATGTGGACTTCTCGGGCATTGGCGGCGCGGCGATGACCTGGGACGTCGAGCGCATTGAAGTGTTACGCGGTCCGCAAGCAACCCGCTACGGTGCCAATGCACTGGCCGGTTTGATCTTTGTGCAGTCTGTGGCGCCCACCGACACGTTCGATGCGCGAGCGCAGGTGAGCGTCGGCAACGATGCGTTCAGTTCAGCGGCCGTTGCTTTCGGGGGACCGATGACAGATAAGCTCGGTTATCGTGTTGCGTTGCAACGCTCGAGCAGTGATGGCTTTCGCAACAATGTGTTTTTGGGTAGCGACGATAGCAATGGTCGTGAGGAACTGACGGCGCGCGGTCGTTTGCGCTGGCAACCTACGGATGCGACGACAGTTGATACGACGTTGCTGTGGGTCGATCAGGACAACGGCTACGATGCCTTCGCCGTGGACAATGGGTTCACGACCTATTCGAATCGTCCAGGTCGCGATGCGCAGCGCAGCGGTGCGTTGGGCGTACGCGCCGTACACGCTGTGGACGATCGGTATGTGCTGACTAGCATTACCGGTGTCGCGACAACCGATGTCGAGTTCAGTTTCGACGCCGATTGGGGTAATCAGGCCTACTGGCTCGACTTCTTTCAGCCACCCGCTGACGCACCGTTCGCGGCAGACTACGATTTCTTTTCTCGCCGCGACCGCCAGCGCGACACGATCAATCAGGAGTTTCGTGTGCAGTCGGCGAACGAGACCCGGCTGTTTGGTGGTTCGACGGACTGGTTGTTTGGCGTTTACGGTTTGCGTCTAACCGAAGACCTTGTCACAACCGATGACGGCATTTTCTCCGATGGCACGTTCCCCGGTGTATTGGAGGTGACCACGGGCAACAGTGAATACACATCGACCAAGATGGCAGTTTTCGGTCAACTGGATACCTACGTTAATGATCGCACGTCGGTGTCCGTCGGATTGCGCGTTGAGCGTCGTGATGCCGACTATAGCGACAGCAGCGGGTTGTCGTTATCGCCCGGCGAGACGGCCATCGGTGGGCACCTGAGTGCGACGTATGCGCACACGGATTATGTGACGAGCTATGCGGCGTTGTCGCGCGGCTACAAAATGGGCGGATTCAATCTGGGCAACGTGCCGGACGGTCGCCGCGAGTTTGACGCCGAATTTCTGTGGAACCTGGAATACGGACTGCGTTGGCAGCACGAGCGCGGTGCGCTGAGCGCCACCGCTTTCTACGCGCGTCGCGAAGACCAGCAGGTCGATACGTCGTTCCAGATCGTGCCCAATGATCCGTCGACGTTTGTGTTCTTCCAGGACAATGCCGCGAGCGGCGACAATCTGGGGCTGGAGCTCGAAGCGACTTATCAGCTCGATTCCCACTGGAGTCTGTATGCTAACGTCGGTCTGCTGGATGTGACGTTCGATGAGTTTGTCACCGATGGTGTCGATCTGTCGGGTCGCGAGCAGGCACATGCGCCACGCTACAGCGGGGCAATCGGCGCGCGTTTCGAAACCGAAAGCGGTCTGTTTGCACGCCTCGATGTGACCGCCAAGGACGCGTTCTTTTTCTCGAACAGCCACGACGAGCGCAGTGATGCTTACCAATTGGTCAATCTGTCGTTGGGGCTAACGCGCGGCGCCTGGCAATACCGGTTATGGGGGCGCAATCTGACGGACGAGCGCTATGCCGTCCGCGGGTTCTTCTTCGGCAACGAGCCACCGGATTTTCCTGACACGCAATACGTGCGCCTCGGCGATCGCCGGCAATTCGGCATCAGTATCGACTGGCAATACGGAGGATAACCGCATGCAGGCAAGGCTCGACGTGTCACTCTATCCGTTAGCGGACGATTATATTCCGGCGATCAAGGACGTTATCGAGCGCTTCAATGCGTATCCGGCGCTGCATGTTGTGACCAACGAGATGAGCACACAAGTGACTGGCGAATTGGATGTGTTGATGGACGCACTGCATCGTGAAGTGCGCACCAGTTTCGAACAACATGGCAAGTGCATTTTCGTCATGAAACTGTTAGCGCTTTGAGCGAGCTGGTCGCAGCGCAGCTTGCGGCGATGAGCCTGTTGGAGGCCGTCGCAGTTGCGCTGGCGATTGCCTATCTGGTGCTGGCGATTCGCGAATCGATCTGGTGCTGGCCGTGCGCGTTTGTCAGCACCGCGTTGTACATTTATTTGTTCGGCAACGTTGCGCTGTACATGGAAAGCGCGCTGAACGCTTTCTATTTGATCATGGCGGTTTACGGTTTTATGCGTTGGTCGCGCGGTGCTGGCGAGTCGGCTAATGTGCCGGTCGTTGTGATGTCTGTGCGCACGCATCTGGCTGCCGCGGTCATTATCACCATCTTGATTATGGCTAGCGCGCTGTTGCTGCGCACGTATACCGATCAGGCGTTGCCATTCGCTGATGCATTCACGTCGTGGACGGCCGTCTGGGCGACATGGCTCACAGCACGCAAGGTGCTGGAGAACTGGTGGTACTGGTTAGTCATCGATGTGGTGTCGGCGGCGATGTATTTTGATCGCGGCTTGCCGTTGACTGGCCTGCTGTTCATTGGCTATCTGATCATGATTCCATTTGGGTTCGTCGCCTGGCGTCGCTCTTGGCGCACATCCGGCGAAATTCGGCTTGGCGCATGATTGATGCGCTGTGCCGGCAGATTGGGGTCAGCGCTGGCGTTCGCGTGTTGCCGATTGCGCCGTTAGCCAGTCGCGGCAGCCTTGTGTGGCGTATCCGTTTCGACGGCGAGGATGCCGTGCTGACGCAGCGCGCGTCGCAGGTGCATATCGAACTGCCGGACGTGCAGCGCGAGCTGAGTGTTGCCCGCCGCGCAGCGTCTGCACATTTGGCGCCGCCGCTGCTATGGGCTGACGCGGCGCAACGGGTGTTCATCTGCCGCTATGTGCTACCGGCACCGATGGATTCGCCGCTCGACGCGCGTGCGCTTGGCGAGCAGCTCGGCCGATTGCATCGGATACCGGTGGATCAGTTTCCGCGCGCTGCGGGGCTGGCGCAAATAGCAAACCGTTACCTGCAAATAATCGCAGCGCGTGAATACGATGAGCCCGCAATGCAGCGTTTCGAGGCGTTAGTTGTGCGTATCCAAAATGCAGCGGAAGCAAACGCAGCGGATGATGTCGTCATGTGTCATCGCGACCTTGTCGCCACGAACGTATTGCACGGCGATAGGCCGTTGTTCATCGACTGGGAATACGCAGGACCCTGCAGCCGCTGGTTTGATGTCGCGACGTTGCTCGACGGGCAGGCATTCGGTAAGCCGCAAGTGGCCAACGTGTTGGACGGGTATCTGCAGGTAACCGGTCTTGATACCCAGCTGTCCGATGCGCACACCGCCATCGATCGCCAGCGGCTGGTGTCTGGCGCATTGAACGACTTATGGCAGGCAGCGCTACCAGCTGTTGCGTAACTCGCGCAGTTTCAGGAACACCGTTTTGGGATCGGGATTCGCCGGCAGATCCGGGAACGCTTCGTACAGTCGCTCAATGACGCTTGCGGAGTCGAGACGGAAGAACGTATTGATGTCTTTTTCCTGCCCGAGCGTTGTCACGACCGGATCGTTTTCATCCATCTCGGCGATGTCGTTGAGCAAGGCTTTGGCGGCTGCGTTGTCCGGCTCACGATCCAGTGTGAATTTGAGATTCGCCGACAGGTATTCGTGGCCGGGATAAAGCCGCGTTTGATCGCCCAGTTTGCTGAGCTGATTTTCAAACGTCTCGTACAGCTCTGCCGGGTGACCGCCGTTGTGACAGTTGCCGGCGCCGGCGTTGAACAACGTATCGCCGCTGAACAGCGCCGCGTGGTCGCCATGCGCCAGCAGGCAAATGTGACACATGGTATGACCTGGTGTATCGAGGCATTCGAGTTCCACCGTTTTGCCAACCTTGATCGTGTCGCCGGCACCGACACCACGATCCATGCCGCGAATCTTGTCGCCTGAGTCTTTGTGTGCAATGACTTTGGCGCCGGTGGCGGAAACGACTGCCTTGTTGCCGCCAATGTGATCCGCATGCTCATGCGTGTTCAAGATCTGCGTGATTTCCCAACCCTTGTCTTTGGCGGTGTTCAGGCATTTGCGAAAATCGAGCGGATCGATCGCTAGCGCTTCGCCGGTTTCGCTGCAGGCGATCAGATAGTTGAAGTTGCGGTAGTCATTACCTACCCAGATTTGTTCAATTAGCATGACGCGTTTCCTTCACTTGGCTATTGCGCCGTGAAAACCGGCTTGCCGGCGACCCAGGTCTGACGCACCTGAATTTGCCAGATGTGATCGTCCGGGATTTCGAAGTAGTCGCGATCGAGTACGATAAAATCTGCGTATTTGCCAGTTTCAAGCGAACCCAATCGATCTGCCTGACCGACCGAGTCGGCCGCCCACAATGAAAACAACGCCAGCGTTTGTTCGCGGTTCAATTTCTGGTCGGGATACCAGCCACCTTGCGGTTCGCCGTCCTTACTCTGGCGCGTCACTGCGGCGAAAAGGCCGTCAAACATTTCGGGTTTTTCGACAGGAAAGTCAGAACCGCCAGCCATACGCACGCCGGCATCCAGCATGCGTTGCCAGGCATAGGCGCCTTTGATGCGCTCCGCGCCAACGCGGTCTTCGGCCATATTCTTGTCGCTGGTGGCGTGCGTGGGTTGTACGGAGGCGATGATGTCGAGCTCGGCAAAGCGCTCAATGTCTTCGAGCGTGACGATTTGCGCATGCTCAACGCGATCGTCGAACGTGCTCGGCTTGCCGTCGTTAACGATGGCGAACGCGTCCAGCACGGTCTGATTCGCGGCGTCACCAATGGCGTGCACGTTCGCGGCAAAGCCCTTGTCGTGAGCGGCCTGAATGTACTCGGCCATCTCGTTCGCCGTTGCAAACAACAAACCGGTGTCGTCTTTGGCGTCGCTGTAAGGCTCAATCATGGCCGCACCACGGCTGCCCAGAGCGCCGTCGGCGTACAGTTTGACGCTGGTGGCTTCGAACATGTCATCGGCATAGCCAACGATCGGTGTTTCAAATTGTTCGAGTGTCGGCACGCCTCCAAGCATGGCCGAAACGCGCACCGTCATCTTGCCTGCGTCCGCAAGCTCCTTGTACAAGTCAATCTCTGTTGCTGTAGCGCCCGCGTCGTGAACTGACGTGATGCCCAGGCTGGCTAATTCGACCAGTGCCGTATCGATGTACTCGCGCACGGCGTCCGCCGTCTCGGCCGGAATCGCCTGTCTCACGATGCCCATGGCACTGTCGACAAGAATACCGGTCGCTTTGCCATCGGCATCGCGCAGGATGCGACCGCCAGGCGGGTCAGCGGTGTCGTCGTTGATACCGGCCAATTCGAGCGCGCGGCTGTTTGCCCACGCCGCGTGACCGTCGATGCGGTTCAGCAGGATCGGTCGGTCGGGAACGATGGCATCAAGATCTGCCGCCGTCGGGAATCGTTTTTCGGTCCACAGCACCTGGTTCCAGCCGCGCCCCAGTAACCACTGTTGTTGATCGCCAAGGCTGGCATCGTAGCTGGCGATGCGCCCGAGCGTTGCGTCGAGACTGGCAACGCCTGCCAGATCCAGCGTCTTTCTGAGCTTGCCCAGACTGGAGACGTGGCCATGCGCATCGGTTAACCCGGGGAGCACCGTCGCGCCGGCAAGGTCGGCGGTGTCGGCTGCTGCATAGTCGTCGGCGACGGTGTCGTCGCCGATAGCAACGATCTTGCCGTCGTTGATGACCATGGTCGTGAACGTAGCCAGTTCGCTGTTGGTCATCGTGTAGCCATTTGCATTGATGACCAGTGCGTCCACGGCGGTGCGCTCAACAGCAGGCTGCGAGGGTGTGTCGCTACCGCAGCCGGCGGCAAACGCTGCCAACAGACTCAGCAGTGCAAAAGTTTTGTTCGTCATCGTCGATGTATTCATTCAGCCATACTCGTTGCTTGCCAGGCGATTGCACGCCACTCGCCGTTCTCACGCGTAAACGTGCCGGTGTTGAAATAATAGTTAACCTGCGGCGCCGGTTGCTCGGCCTTCTGATTCGGCGTTGCGATCAACTTGAACGCGATGACGGCCGAGTTCTTGCCTAGCATGCGGATCTGCACGTCGGCCGACGTGAAAATGGTTGCCGGTTCCGCGGCTGGTTGATCGGCCGTTTCAGGCATGCCTGCCAATATCTCCGGCTTTGTCGTTCGCGTGCCGTTTGATGACGTGTAGATCAACGCCTCATGCCAGAATCTCTCGTGCGCATCACGACCGCCATAGCTTGCCTGTTGCAAAAACCAGTTGAGCAACGTGACCAGCGATTGATGCTCTTGCGCCATCGCTGCGGTATTGCTTGCGCCGGTTGCGTGATGGTCCGCATGAACGTTAGCGGTGGCCAGCAGACAGGCCGCAGTTATAAGGATAATCGGTCGCTTGATATACACGTGTAACCCCTGATGTAGTTTTCCGCTCTAAGGATACACCAAAGGCATGCCGACGCTTCGTATTGGCTGCGCAGTTGCGCTACCATGCGCAGCGGTTGGTTTGACCCGTAACGGGCAGGTAGTAAGGATGAAATGTAACGCAGGTTTTGCCTTGGCAGCAGTGGTAGCGAGTTTTGTAACCGGTTGTGCCAATGTCACGCCGACAGCAGCGCCGAAAGATGACAACGCGGTATTCGCCACGCCCTATTTAATGGAAGAGCTGGACAACGGCTTGCGCGTCATCATCGTCAAAACCGATTTCCCCGATATTGTGACGCTGCAAATTCCTGTCCAGACCGGGTCGCGTAATGAGGTCGAGGCGGGTAAATCCGGTTTTGCGCATTTCTTTGAGCACATGATGTTCCGCGGCACTGAACGTTTCCCGGCGCAGGCCTATGGTGAAATTCTGCAAAACGCTGGCGCTGATCAAAACGCCTATACGACCGATGACTACACGAACTACCACGTCACGTTCACGAAGCCGGATTTGGAGACGGTACTGGAGCTGGAAGCGGACCGCTTCATGAACCTCAAGTACAGCGAAACCGATTTTCGCACTGAGGCACTGGCGGTAAAAGGCGAGTACCTTAAGAACTATGCAAACCCGGTGCAGAAGCTGATCGAACGACTGCGAGAGGTGGCTTTCGATACGCATACTTATCAGCACACAACGATGGGTTTCTTGCGCGACATCGAGGATATGCCGAATCAGAAAGCCTATGCCGATGTGTTCTTCGATCGTTGGTATCGACCGGAGAAGGCTGCTGTCATCATTGTTGGCGATGTTGATCCGGATGCGACGCTTGCGTTGGTGAAACAATACTGGGGCAGTTGGGAGCGGGGCGACTACACCGTTGATGTGCCGGTTGAGCCTGCGCCGTCGGGTCCGCGCATCGATCACATTGAATGGGAATCGAAGACGCAACCGTGGTATACGGTCAGTTTCCGCGGGCCGGCGTTCAGTGATGCGCGCAAAGACATGGCTGCGATGGACGTGTTGTCGTCAATGCACTTCTCCGAGTCGTCGCCGCTTTATCAAAGCATCGTTGTCGAAGATCAGCTGGCCGACCAACTGTTTACTTGGTTTCCGGATCGCAAGGATCCCTATTTGTTGCTGGTCGCGGCGCGCCTGACGGACCCGGCTAACGCCGCCGAAGTGCGCGACCGCATTGATGCGACGCTGGCACGCGCTCGCACAGAGCTTGCGCCCGCGACCCTAGTTGATGCGACGACATCGCGGCTGCGTTACGCGTTCACGTCCTCGCTGGATAACTCGGCCAGCATCGGCGATACGCTCGCGGCCTACGTGCATTTTGATCGAACACCGGAAACGCTCAACGGCGTTTTTGCGCAATACGATGCGTTAACGCCGGAAGACTTACGGCGCTACGCCAATCAGTATTTTGTTGATGAGGGTCGTGTGACTATCACGCTGTCAAATGATCCGACGTTGCCGGGCATCGACGGTAGCGGATCAGTCGATGCGGCGATAACGCGTCTGGCAGGTGCAACCGGTGTGACGGTTAATGCGCCCGAGTCGACGGCCGCCATCGTTGCGCGTGCAACACGCGCTTCGACAACGCCACCGGCAGCCGGCGCTGTGAATTTGAATATCGTTGCACAACCGTCGGCAACGTCGGCACTGGTCGATGTGTCGTTCGTGTTTGGCGTTGGCGCTGCCGATGATCCGCAAGGCAAAAAAGGGTTAGCGGCCTTGACTGCGGCCATGCTTAGCCAGGGTGGTTCGCAGGCGTTGCCGATTGCCGACATTGAAGCGGCGATGTATCCGATGGCGGCAGGGTTTGCGGCACAGACCGATAAGGAAATGACGCGCTTGAGCGGAACGGTGCACCGCGACAATCTGGGCGACTGGTATGCGCTCATCAGCGGCCAGTTGTTCACGCCCGGCTGGCGCCAGAGTGATCTCGAGCGCCTGAAGACTCAACAAATTAATGCAATACGCACGGGTCTGGTTGGCAACAACGACGAGGAGTTGGGCAAGGAGCTGCTGTATCAGGCGATCTACACCGACGGACATCCCTACGGGTCGCTAAACCTGGGCGATGTTAGCGACATCGAATCGATCACTGTGCAAGACGTCCAGGCGTTTTATGCGCAACACTACACGCAGGCGGCTGTGACCCTGGGATTGGCGGGCGGTTTTGACAGCGCGTTCCGTGAGCAGGTTGAACGTGATCTGGCAAACTTGCCGGCGGGCACTAACACGGTAATCGCGGTGGCTAACGTTGTGCGCAGTGATCGTCGCTCGGCGCTGGTCGTGCAAAAACAAACGCCGGCCGTTGCCGTCTCGTTCGGCTTCCCGATTGATGTACAACGCGGTGATCGCGATTGGGTGGCGCTGTGGCTTGCGCGCTCTTGGCTCGGCGAGCACCGCTCCAGCAACGCGCACCTGTATCAGCGTATTCGCGAAACGCGCGGCATGAACTACGGCGACTATGCCTACATAGAGTATTTTCCGCGCGGCATGTTCCAGTTCTATCCGGATGCGAACCTTGCGCGTCAACAGCAGATTTTTCAGGTCTGGATTCGCCCGCTGCGCACCAACAATGATGCGTTGTTCGCAACCCGCACGGCAGTGCGCGAGTTGGAGCTTTTGATCGCCAACGGCTTAAGTGAGGCGGACTTCGAGTCTAGCCGCAACTACCTCAGTAAGTTCGTCAGTCTGTTGACCAAAACCCAGGGCAGGCAACTGGGGTATGCGATCGATAGCCAATACTACGGTACGCCCGCATTTGCCGACTACGTCCGCGAGGCGCTGGCTGAGTTGACGGTCGATGACGTGAATCGCGCGATTCAACGACACTTGTCGATTGACGGTTTGCAGTTTGTCTTTATCAGCGGCGACGCTGACGCATTGGCAGCTGCGATTGCCAGCGATGAGCCATCGCCGATTACCTACAATTCAGACAAACCACAGGCATTGCTCGATGAGGACGCGATCATTGCGACGATGCCACTTGCGATTGATCGTGCATCCATCGTGCGCCGTAGCGCCAGCGAATTGTTCGAGTAACCGATGAGCACCCTTTATGTAGTCCGGCATGGTCAGGCGAGCTTTCTGACAGAGGACTATGATCGCCTGTCGCCGTTAGGTGTTGAGCAAGCAAAGGCGCTCGGGCGCGCGTGGGTGCGTGAGGGAATCCGGCCAACGCACGTATTCGCCGGCAGCCTGAAGCGACAGCAGGATTCGGCTGCTGGGGTCAGCGATGCGTTTGCTGAAGCAGGCGTTGCATTCCCCGAGTGCTCAACTTTGCTTGGGCTCAACGAATATCCGGCAGAGGTACTCGTGGAAGAGTTCGCGCCGCAAATCGCGGATGTCGAGCCGGAGGTCGGACGTTGGCTCGGTGCGCTGTCGAAAGCTGTCGAAGGCACTGAGCAATACCGCGCTATTCATCGCCTGCTCGAGGCGACGATGACTGCCTGGGTTAGCGGCGCGCATGATGTTGCTGGTCTGTCGCTGCCAACATGGCAGGCATTCAGCGGCACCGTGCGTGATGCGCTGGCGCGCACCCGCGTGGCGCAAAGTGGTGCGCGGGTCGCGGTGTTCACATCGGGTGGGCCGGTTGGCATTGCTGTACAGACAGCGCTGGATGCGCCCGAACAAGCGGCTGCAGCGGTGAACTGGCGGGTACACAATGCATCCGTGACTCAGTTTACCTATTCAGGACCTCGACTATCTTTAGACAGCTTTAATGTTGTCTCACATTTAAGCGCGGATCAGCTGACCTATCGCTAGACAAATGATTGCCGTCTAGCTTTTAAGTCCTTGATTTTATTGTGTAGCAAACTTGTAGAAGAAAAATTGGGTGAAATGTTTGACAAAGTTCGTCAGATCCCGATATCTTTAGCTCGCGAGTTAGTCATCGTCCCCACAGCTTCGCTGGTTGACTAACTTCGTTGTCCCCAATAGTCTCTTCCCCTCGCATTGGAAGAGGCGGCTGGGCCGGCCTCTCGCAGAAGCCGGCCTTTTTTATGACCGGGACACGGGATTGGCGACAATCATTTAAGGAGTTAGTGATGTCTAGGAAAATTGAAGACGTGCGGTCGAGCCGTCGTGGTTTTGTAAAAGGTGCGGTAGGTGTAGCCGCCGCCGTTCCCGTCGCCACTGTGCTGCGCGGACGTGACGCATTGGCTGACCATCATGAAATGCCGAAACTGGCTGAAGATGACCCGCAGGCGGTCGCACTCAGCTACAAACACAACGCTGCAGATGCTGAAGGTGCAGGCGAAGGCCAGAACTGTGCAGGCTGCCAGCTCTATACGGGCGGTGACGCCGAGTGGGGCCCTTGCTCGATTTTCGCCGGTAAGGCTGTGAGCGCGAAAGGCTGGTGTGCAACCTGGGTGAAACGCGCCGGTTAATTCGCTAGCGCTTTTTGAGCCGAATCGGGCCGCGTGCTGTCGATGCGTCGACCACGCGGCCTTTTTGCATCACAAGGATCCTACCGTCGGCGACTAGCCGCCTTGACGCTTGCCGCGCCGGCTCCATCAACGCACGCCAATCGTCGCCGCCGATGCGCCGCGCAGCCTCTGACGGGCAGATGCTGTCGTTCGCCGAGCGCGCATCGAGTAGTTGCATGATAGCGGTTGCCAGAGCGTTGTCAGTGTCGTTCACGCCCGCTTTGCGACAAGCGGTCGAGCAATATTTGACGGCGTCCCAATTGTTCGCCCACTTGCGACGCCAAGTCATCGTGCGACCGCACTTCTGGCACAGCTTGCTCTCTCTGGTGTTCACTGCAGCTCGAACTGAGCCGCGACGGCCCCCAACACGCGCCCGGCGATTGCCTGACCGCTCAGGTATGCCGACTCAACGCGCGAGCCGTCTGCACACCAGTCGCCACACGCGCCAATGCCTGCATCCGGATCAAACAAGGCGTCGCATCGTAGGGGATTTTGCACCCGCGCATAGCGCCAACGGTGAACGCTTGCGCTGCTGATCGTTTCAGCCATCGGTGCGATGTAGTCGGCAAACGCCCTCTGCAACTGCGTACACGCCTGTTCGGCAGTCAACTCGACGTGCTCGGTCGACCAATCAACGCTGGCGTGCGCAATCCATTGTCGCGTCGTCGTGCCGCCGCGGTGCGCAAGCCATGCCAGCGGGCCCGTCGAGATCTTGGCCGCATCCCAGTCCGGTGCGGTATCGGCGAGTGGTGTTTGCAGCATCAGTGCCCAACAGGGTGAATACGTAACGTTTGCGGCGCGCTGCGCAAAAGATGCGTGAACCGGTGCCAGCAATTCGGCTGCCTGCGCAGCCGGCGCGCTCACGATCACGACGTCGAATGCTGCCGATAATGTCTCGCCACCAGGCATGGTGCTGCGCAGCTGCCATTGCCCGTGCTCGCGCGCCAGGCTGACAACGCGTTCGTTGCTGCGGATCGTGACTTCGCGCGCCAGAAATTTGCACAACGCATTCATGCCACCGATGCCCCGCCAGCGTGTGCTGGCGCTTTGCGTCGAATCAGGCGTCGCGCCGGCCACCGTTTGCGGCCACGGTTCGATGATCTGGTCTTGCTGCAGTGACGACAGGTGTCGCGTCAGACGTGGATCGCGCGACGTAAAATACTGTGCACCGTGATCAACAAACCCGTCAGCGTTGCGCCGCGTCGCCGTGCGCCCGCCAGGCCCGCGGGATTTTTCGAACACGGTGACATCATGATTGTGATGTCGCAATGTCGCCGCTGCCGACAGTCCGGAGATACCGGCGCCGATGACGGCAATCGACAATCGTCGACCCTGGGTTCGTTGCACGTGGTGTGTGTACGCCTGCATATCCAGTCGTTTGGCGTGCGCGCTGACAGATCGCGGGCGCACTGTGCCCAGAACAGGCGCCTCGGGTGTAAACGGGCGGTCGAACAAGCCCAATGCCCACAACAGACCACCGTACGACGCCGGGTCGTTGCCATCCAACGCATAGCGATGATTCAGGTCAAGCAACGTCGCTAATGCAGCTTGCGGGCTGTCACGCCACAACGGGATGGCTTTGGCCCACGTCATGCGCAGATTGTTGTGTAACTCGCCATGCGCCAGCAGCGATTGCTGCGCGGCGTTCCACAGCGGCGAGTCGGTGTTCGCGTGCTGCAGGTCATACAGCGAGTAGCGCGGCGAGCGCGGGTCATGCGCATGTTCGGTGAGCGTTTCTCGTGCCCATTTTGGCAGCGCATCAACGCTGTCGGCATCGCGCGTACGGGCACAGTAGTGGTGTGCCAATTCGCGCCAGATGGTCAGTTCCTCGAGATATTTGTCACTACCGCCTCCCGCGTGTTGGCGGGTATCCGCGGCCAGTCGAAACGCTGAGACCTGGCCGTAGTGCAAATACGCAGACATGCGACTGACGCCCGGGGGTTGCGTTTGCGCCGCATCATTACGGCGGCGATGGTAGTGGTTTAGTCCGCTGCGCAAAAATTGTTGCCAACGTGCATAGCCGGCAGCGGTGCCGCCGGCCGTGTCAGCGATCGGCCCCACGCTGTGATCAATCGGTAAGCGACTGATGTGTGCCAGCATTTGTGCGTCGCTCACTTGGCTCACATCGAATGGCTCGAAAATCTGCTGCGTCGCTAACGCCGTTGTCGCGTAATCGGCGTCGCGCCAACCGCTGGCTATGCGCTGTTCGTATTCCGTCTTTAACGCATCGCGAAACCGAAACGCCCGATCAACCGGAACGCGTTCCAGCGTCATTGGCGCGATGCAACGTGCGTCGGTGCGAACTATGGGCGCCAGGCTTGCGGCTGCCAGTTTGGGCTGCCAGCGGGTAAATGGTGCCACCGGCATGTGCTCGAACACACAGGCGGAGGCCTGGTCGATCAAATGAGGTAGCGGTGACCGGATATTCGCCTTTGATGGCAGAAAAAACTGATAGGCAATGTTGCGTCGGGCCAGAGCTTGGGCAATGTCGCGTGCCGCTTGCAAGATGAAGTAGTGGTGGCGATCGCTGTCGTAGCGATGTTTGCCCCCCAGACCCTGATACACGAGCACCGGTTGTTGCAGGTGGTTAGCAATCTCAATCGCCGCGTCCAGCGCCGGATTGTCATGATCGCGCATGGCGTGATGCATCCAGTAGAGCACGAAGCGGCCATCGCGAGGGGTCTCGGTCGAGCCGAGCAGGGTGCTGCGCTCACGGGTCGCAGCAGACAGTAGATCAAGCATGTGCGCAAGCTTAGAGCGCTGCCTGCGCGCGAACAACCGGCGACGATTCGCCAGCTGTACACAGCTTCTACACGAGGCTGCATTTTGTTCGTTCTGCTCTACACTGGGCTGATGCAGTCAAACGCGATAACACTGGTCTGGTTCAAACGCGATCTGCGGCTGCACGATCACGCGCCGCTGGCGGCTGCTGCGGCGCGCGGCGCCGTGTTACCGGTGTTTGTGGTCGAGCCAGACATTCTGCGCGCGGCTGACGCCGACGCGATGCACTACCGGTTCGTGTGCGAATGCGTTGTGGAGTTACGTGCACAGCTTGCGGCGCTGGGGCAGCCGTTGATCGTGCGCACCGGTGATGCCGTCGAAGTGTTCGAGGCGCTGCGCCAGCAAGTCGCGTTTGACGCCGTGTATGCGCATCAGGAGACGGGCAACGCACTGACTTATGCGCGCGACCGGCAAGCGCTTGCGTGGGCGCAGCAAGCCGGTGTTGCGTGGCACGAATGGCCGCAACATGGTGTCGTGCGCGTATTGAAGAGCCGCAACGGTTGGGCGCGCACCTGGCGCGCGCGAATGCAGGCGCCGCAGGTGCAACCACCGGCAAGGCTGACTGCGCTACCGGCGCTGAGTGCTGGTGCATTGCCGAGCGCGGAGGCACTGGGCCTGACCGATCTGCACCCGGCAGTCGGGCAGCGCAGCGGCGTGCAACAGGGCGGCGAGACTCGCGGGCTCGCAACGCTGCACAGTTTTCTGACGGAGCGCGGTGGCGACTACCAGCGCAAGATCAGTGCGCCTGCGACGGCCGCGGTGGCAGGCTCGCGCATCAGCGCCTACCTCGCCTGGGGCGCGCTATCGTTGCGACGCGCGGTACAGGAGGCTGAAAACAGTGCGCTGCCATCGCGCGCCAAGCGTGCGTTTCTGTCGCGCCTGCATTGGCATTGCCATTTCATGCAAAAGCTCGAATCGGAGCCGGAGATCGAAACCCGCTGCTTCAACCCCTGCTATGAGCAGATGCGCGCACCGCACGACAATACGCAGCGTTATCTAGCCGCTTGGTGCGAAGGGCGCACCGGTTACCCGTTCGTGGATGCCTGTATGCGCTCCCTGCAGGCGACCGGATGGCTGAACTTCAGGATGCGCGCAATGTTAGTGTCGTTTGCCGCCTACAACCTGTGGCTCGACTGGCGCCTGTTCCGGGATTTTCTTGCGCGGCAGTTTCTCGACTACGAGCCCGGCATCCATATGTCGCAATTGCAGATGCAGAGCGGCGTCACCGGCATCAACACCCCGCGGATTTACAACCCGGTGAAGCAAGGGCTTGAGCACGATCCGGATGGTCATTTCGTACGCCGTTGGGTGCCTGAGCTCGCCGATGTCCCCACGCTGTTTATTCATCAGCCTTGGAAGCTCAGCGCGATGGAGCGATTGGCATGCAACCTCAAGGAGGCGGACTATCCGGCGCCTATCGTCGAGCATCTGGCCGCTATCCGTGCCGCTCGCGAGCATATCGCGGCGATCCGCAACAGCGCGCGGCATCGCGAGGTGGCTGGTGAGGTCTTTGATCGCCACGGCAGCCGGCGCAAGGCCCGCGATCGTGCGACGGACGCCAGCTATCGCAAACGGCGCGCAAAAGGTCGGGATGGGCGCCGATTTGACCAACCAGGTGTGCACGAGAAGCAGCTTTCGCTCTTTGAATGAGTCGCGGCGCTCGCGTAAGCTCGCCGACACGTAGTGAGCGGGAGAATCACGATGCGTTGTATGAGTTTCCAGTTTCATGGCGAACAGTGCTACGGCATAGCGACCGATCGCGGTGTTATCGATGCCAGCGTGCCGCTAGCGGCCGATTACCCGACATTGCGTGATGCGATTGCCGGTGATGGTTTGCAGCAAATGGCCGGGCTAAGCGAGCAGAATGCGCCATTGCTCAGTTATGACGACGTCGACTTTGCCCCGGTCATTTGCAATCCGGACAAGATCATCTGCGTTGGTATTAACTACAAGCCACACCGCGAAGAGACCGGGCGTGACAAACCAAAGTTTCCGGTGCTCTTTTCACGCTTTGCCAGCAGCCAGGTCGGTCACGATCAGGCGCTGGTTGCGCCTAGCGTATCGCCGCACTACGACTACGAAGGTGAGCTTGCGCTGATCATCGGCACGCCGGGGCGTCACATTACACGCGAGCGGGCATTGGATCACGTTGCCGGCTACGCGTGTTTCAACGACGGTAGCGTGCGCGACTTTCAGCGGCACAGTGCGCAGTTTACCGCTGGCAAGAATTTCACGGCGAGCGGGAGCTTCGGTCCGTGGATGGTTACCGCTGATGAGATTGAAGACCCGGCGTCACTGACGTTGACGACGCGCCTTAACAACACGGTCATGCAGACCGCGAAGGTGGCCGATCTGGACTTCGACATACCGCACCTGATCAGCTACATCTCGAGCTTCACGCGCTTGTTGCCCGGTGATGTCATTGTCACGGGCACACCCGGTGGCGTTGGCTATGTGCGCAAGCCACCGGTTTACATGCAACACGGGGACGTTGTCGAAGTGGCCATCTCGCGGATCGGCGCATTGCGCAATGTGGTTGTGGATGAGACCGCATTGGGCGGCGCGTCGTGAACGATGCGCCGCCGATGGCTGCCATTGGTTGGCGTGAATGGCTGACGCTGCCCGATCTGAACATAACTGGCGTCAAGGCCAAGACAGATACGGGCGCGCGAACGTCGGCGCTGCACGCGACCGAGATTGAAGCCTATGAGCGGGACGGGCACGCACAGGTCAGGTTTTGTGTGCGCCCGAACCGTAATGACCGGGCACAAACGGTTGTGTGCGAAGCGCCGTTGGTCGACATGCGTCGTGTGACGAATTCCGGCGGCAGTGCCGAGCAGCGATGCGTGATCCGCACGCTCGTAGTGCTTGGTGATTTTCGCTGGTCAATTGAAGTGACACTGACCGACCGCGGTGACATGATATTCCCGATGTTGCTGGGGCGTACTGCGCTGGCCGGCCGTTTTCTCGTCGACCCTTCCCGATCCTACGTGTTCGGTCGTCGCCACAGGAGTCCGTCTTGAAAATTGCGATTCTCTCGCGCAACCGCAATCTGTACTCAACGCGACGACTCAGCGAAGCATGCAAGGAGCGTGGGCATGACGCGCGGGTCATCGACCACTTGCGCTGCTACATGAACATTGCCTCGCATAAGCCGGCTGTGCACTACAAGGGCGAGCCGTTAGCAAAAGTTGACGCGGTGATCCCCCGTATCGGCAGTTCGGTGACGTTCTACGGCACCGCGGTCGTGCGTCAATTCGAAATGATGGGCGTGTTTTCGTTAAACGAGTCCGTTGCCATCAGCCGCTCGCGCGACAAATTGCGTTCGCTGCAATTGATGTCGCGCAAGGGTATTGGCATGCCGGTGACCGGTTTCGCGCATTCTCCTGATGACACGACTGACCTGCTGCGTATTACCGGTGGTGCGCCGGTCGTCATTAAGCTCCTTGAAGGTACTCAGGGCGTCGGCGTCGTGCTGGCCGAAACGCAGAAGGCGGCGGCTAGCGTGATCGAAGCATTTCGCGGTATCAACGCGAACATTCTGGTGCAAGAGTTCATCAAGGAGGCCGGCGGCGCCGACATCCGGTGTTTTGTCGTTGGTGGGAAAGTGGTTGCTGCGATGAAGCGTCAGGCAAAAGATGGCGAATTCCGCTCCAATTTGCATCGCGGCGGCACCGCGACATTGGTGCGCATTACGCCGGAGGAGCGCTCAACAGTCGTGCGCGCCGCGCGCATCATGGGGTTGAACGTAGCTGGTGTCGACATACTGCGCTCGAACCACGGGCCGGTAGTGATGGAAGTGAACTCATCGCCGGGGCTTGAAGGAATTGAATCGGCAACCGGCAGGGACATTGCCGGCATGATCATTGAATTCATTGAGAAGCATGCGCGACCGGGGCATACCAAGACGAAAGGCAGCGGCTAGACGCATGGCCGACCGCAATCGCATCGTACGCATTGGCGAGACCGAGATCCATCCGGGCGAGCGACGCTCGATCGATTTGCCGGTTGCCGATTTGTACACGCACACCGAAATGCACATGCCCGTTGAAGTCATCAACGGCAAGCAACCGGGACCGACGCTGTTCGTTTGCGCAGCAATTCATGGCGATGAAATTAACGGCGTTGAAATCGTACGTCGACTCTTGTTGTCTTCGAGCATGAAGCGGCTGCGTGGCGCGCTGATCGCCATCCCGATCGTCAACGTCTTGGGATTTTTGAATTTGTCACGCTACTTGCCGGATCGGCGCGATTTGAACCGCAGCTTCCCAGGCAGCGAGCGAGGTTCGGCAGCGAGTCGGCTGGCGCGTATCTTCAGTGACCAGATCCTTAATCAATCGGATTGCGGCATAGACTTGCACACGGCGGCGCAACACCGCAGCAATCTGCCGCAAATACGCGCTGATTTGTCCGACCCGCGCCTCGAGCCGCTGGCGCAGGCGTTCGGCGCACCGGTCATCATCAATGCTGAAAACCGCGATGGGTCGCTGCGCAACCTTGCCGGCGAGCGCGATAAACCGCTGCTGGTGTATGAGGCCGGTGAGGCGTTGCGATTCGACGAAACGTGCATTCGCACTGGGGTGCGCGGCATCCAGCGCGTCATGCGGGTGCTCGGTATGTTGCCGGGCAAAACGCCGACGAAGTTTGGGGATCCGGTGATTGCTCATGACAGTGCCTGGGTGCGTGCGACGCAAAGTGGCATCATTGTCACGCGTGCAGCACTTGGCAGCCGCGTGCGGCGAGGTGATGTGGTGGCGAAAATCTCGGACCCTTTCGGTACCAGTAACTACGACGTAACGTCGCCGCACAACGGCATCGTCATTGGCAACACGCAGCTGCCGCTGGTGCACGAAGGTGATGCGCTGTGCCACATTGCGGACTTCGACAAACCGCTGGCGGCCGAGCGAACCGTCGCGGCGTTTCACGAACATTTGCAGCAGGGATCGCAAACCTGAACCTTGGCAGGAATTGACTATGGCAAACGAAAAACTGACCGGCCGTGCCGTTGCACGCAGTGAAGATGCAAAACTGATTACAGGCCAAGGTCAATACCTTGATGACTTGCCACTGCCGGATTGCGCTGTGCTGATGTTTTTTCGCTCGCCGTTCGCTTGTGGCGAGATCACCGAGCTCGATGTCAGCGATGCGCGTGCTGGCGAAGGTGTTCTGGCCGTGTATGTAGCAGATGATCTGGCGGCAGCCGGTATCAAACCGGTGCTCGCCTCGGATGTGCGCGGCAATGACAAGCATCCCGGGCACGCTGCCTTGAAACAGTCCGTGCTGGCGCACGGGGCTGTGCGCTATGTTGGCGAACCTGTTGCTGCCGTTGTTGCGACCAGTAAGGCGGCTGCGCGCGATGCGATCGAGTTGATCGGTTTCGATGTCAGCGAGCACGAGCCGGTGGCGGATTTACGTGACGCGCTGGCGGGCACAGGAGGCCCTGTGCACGCGGACATCGCCGACAACGTGCTCGGCGTCATGGAGCATGGAGACGCGGCCACGACCGATGCATTGTTCGCCGACGCGGCGCACGTCATCGACATCGATCTGGTGAACAATCGGCTGGCACCCAATGCTATCGAGCCGCGCGGTTGCGCTGCAACCTATGACCAGGGCAGCGGGGAAATGACGCTGTACCAAGGCTGCCAGGGCGTGCATGCGCTGCGCAATTACGTATGCAAGTCCTACCCGATCGACGCGGACAAACTACACGTCGTGTCGCCGGATGTGGGTGGTGGTTTCGGTTTGAAAATGTTCCTGCAATGCGAAACGATGAGCGTGATGCATGCAGCGCAGTCTTTGGGTCGCCCGGTGAAATGGGTGGCTGAGCGCAGTGAGAGCTTTCTTGCCGATCTGCATGCGCGTGATCACCTGACCCAGGCCGCGCTTGCGCTGGATGCGGACGGCACGATGCGCGCGCTGCGCGTCACGATCAATTCCAATGTGGGTGCTTATCAGTCACAGGGTGGCGCATCGATTGCCTGGTTTGGTGCGTTCATGTCGACCGGTTGTTATCGCATTGAGGCATGTCATGCACGCGTTAATCTGATGTTGACCAATACGGTGCCCGTCGACGCTTACCGCGGCGCCGGCCGACCTGAGGCGGCGTATCTGATCGAGCGCCTCGTCGATAAAGCGGCGCGCTCGCTGGGCATGTCACCGGCGCAGATTCGGCGGCGAAACTTCATCACCGCAGATGCGTTTCCGTACGAGGTACCGACCGGGCAGGTTTACGACTCAGGCGACTATGCGCGCGTTATGGACGTTTGTCTTGAGCGCGCCGATTGGCGCGGTTTCGATGCGCGGCGCCGCGACAGCGAAGCGCGTGGAATGTTGCGCGGCATCGGCTTGTCGTACTACGTGGAGATCTGCTCATCGTATGGCGCAGAGCATCCGCATATCGAGTTTAGGCAAGATGGACAACTCGTCGCATTCGTCGGCACGCAGTCGACGGGGCAGGGCCATGAGACGAGCTTTGCGCAATTGCTGGCTGATGCGCTGTCTCTGCCAATGGAGCGGATCTCGGTGCGCCAGGGAGACACCCGCATCATTCCGACTGGCGAGGGTACCGGTGGTAGTCGCTCGCTGGCGATTGCCGGGTCTGCGTTAACGTTGTCGGTAACCGCGATGCTGGAGCAGGGCAAGACGCTTGCGGCGTCCGTATGGCAGGTCGATAGCGACGCGGTTGATTATGCTAATGGGCAGTTTTCTTGCGGGGAGCAGCGTGTCGCGCTTGACGACATCGTCGCGCGATCGTTCGATGCACCTTTGCCGGACGGCGTGGTGCGTGGCCTGCGCGCCGGCGAATCGTTCGCGCCAAAAGGCGGCACGTTCCCGAACGGTTGCCATATCTGCGAGGTGGAAGTCGACCCCGATACCGGTGCGACTACTATCCAGCGCTATACCGTTCAGGACGATATGGGTAACGTTGTAAATCCGCTGCTGCTGCAGGGGCAGATCATGGGTGGCATTGCGCAAGGTTTAGGGCAGGCAATGCTCGAGCAGGCGATCTACGAGCCGGGTTCCGGTCAGTTGCTGACAGGTTCTTTTCTTGACTATGCAATGCCGTACGCCAGCGATATGCCAGATATCAGTTTCGCGGTGACACCGGTGCCGTCACCGCGCAATCCGCTGGGTGTGAAGGGAGCTGGCGAGGCAGGCACCGTCGGTGCACCACCGGCCTTCGTCAATTCTGTCGTCGACGCCTTGTATGACAGCGGCGTTGAGCATTTGGATATGCCGCTTAGTCCGATGGCGGTCTGGCAAGCGTTGGCCTCGCGATCGCAAACGGATAAAAAGCGCGAGGCAGCCTGATCGACGATTACAAGGAAGCGTTTTGAGCGCAGCGCCGACACGCATCTGGATGTTGCACCTGGTGCCGCGTGTGCGCGGCGGCCGATGGCTATTCGCTGCCGTGGTTTTTGCCGGCATGCTGACGATCTTTGTGTTTGCTATCCGCCATTTGCAGGCGCGCGGCGATGACATTGAACGCGTCTTCAGTTATGGGCCGGCGCTGTTTTTTTGCGCCATCATTGCCTACATCGTACCGGTGTTCGACTACATTACAGCGCGCACCGAGCAAGCCGTTGACGATTTGCGCCCGCATCTGGATTTGCCGGCAGCGGCGATAGACGACATCCGTGCAAGCATTGCCCGTAAGCCCGTCGGCCGTATTTTGCGTACGATTGTTTTGGGTGTGGTGTTCTGGTTGTTGCAAAGCTGGCTGCTTGCGGGTGGCTGGCGCGGCATGTTGTACGGTTTGCAACACAGCCCGCTGTCGTTTCTCGTTTCGACGGTGCCGTTGCTGGTCTGGCTAACACTGACAACTGCCGTCTTTGCACTGATTGACAATGCGCGGGTGTTTCGTCGTCTGACCGCACACGTCCGGATCGATTTGTTGGATCCGTCGAGTGTCTCTCCGTTTGGCGCAATGGCGGTTTACTCGACGCTCGTCGTCATCGGCGCGCAAGCGTGTTTTCCACTAATGTGGGTTTCCGGTCCGATCAATGCGTGGACGACGGTGCCGGGTGTCGTAATGATGTTGCCGGTCACGGTCATGCTGTTGCTGATGCCTTTGTTGCCATTGCAATCCCGACTGCGTGCAGCCAAACACGCAGCGCTTGAGGTCGTGCAGACGCAGGTCAATGAGCGGCGGCAATCGCAAGCGGGCGCACCGGAACGTGATCCTGTGCTCCACGGCATGCTCGCCTACCGCCACGAAATCGCCAGTGTCAGTGAATGGCCGGTCGATTTCGCCGCGCTGATGCGCTTGCTGAGTTATGCCGTCATCGTGCCATTGACATGGATTGGCGCCGCACTGATCGAGATGCTTGTGAACCAATTTGTGAATTAATGTCCTGGTTTAGCGAGAACGACTGTTAACCACGCCACAGTACGGTGAAGAATTTTTGCGCAGACAATAACTTACGTTTATTCTTGCGCAGTATTTTCCAAACATTGGCTCATCGGCGGTGGCATGCGATTCAAGCTCGTAATCAGCGTTTTTCTGTGTGCGCTTTTCGCTGTTTCGGCGGCGGAAACGCTTGATGTAAATAGCCTGTCAGCCGCCCAATTGCTGGATCGGATACAGACCGGGCAAGAGTTCCCCGCGAGCGAGCAAGTAACGCTTGCACGGGCAGCCGTGGAAAAGGTCAAGGCAGAGGGTCGGCGGGAGCTTGAATCGACCGCATGTCTGAGCCTTGCCATGGCGTTGTACCTGAACACCCAACAGTCTGATGCCTTGCAAGTGGTCGAGGATTGTTTGCCGGAAAGTGCTGCGTCCGAGCCCAACATCTATTTGCGGCTGCAATCATTGCGGGCGGGTCTATGGCTGTTGAATGGCCAGCTGGAGCGAAGTCTTGCCGAGTATGAGCAACTCGTTGCTGAAGAGCATCCCGGTGTTGATGACGTCACACTGCTAAGGCTGCGCAGCAACTACGGCGGTGCGTTGCTAGAGAACGGGCAAGTCCTGCAAGCAATGGAAGAGATTCAGTCAGTGATCCAGGCAGGTATGGAAATCCAGCATGATTTCACGGTCCTGGGCAATACCAATAATCTTCTCGTGTTGCTGATGGAGCAGCGCTTGTACCGCGATGCTATGGCGTGGATTGATCGTATTCGGCCGATCCTCGAGCGCAGCGATGCCCAATTCTACGTTGAGTCGTTGCGTGTGCATGAAATGGATCTCGTTGTACGCATGGGCAATCCCGAGCGAGCGGTACCGCAACTGCGTAGTTTCCTGTCGGAGGAGTTGTCCGGCGCGCTGATGGAAGGTCACGGTTACGAATTGTTGGCGCAAGCGTTGTTAATAACCGGCGATCTAGACGGTGCTCGAGTTGCCGCAGAAACAGCTGTCGAGTTGTTAGCAGGGTCTACGCTTGAAGCTGCGGATGCGCGGTTCGCGCTAATTCAGGTGTTGATCGCTCAGGGTGAGTATGTCGCTGCGCAGCAAAATCTGCGTATCGTTGCGATGTCGCCGCTGCTGCCACCGATCCGTCAGGAACAGCTGCTGAACATGGATATCGAGAACGAGCTGGCG
>JBCBDU010000020.1:0-57629 GCA_038529355.1 Pseudomonadota bacterium | reverse complement strand
GAGAGATACGTGAGCAGCTTGAGGAGCAATCCAACGCGGTATCGCGCCGCTTGAGGCTCTCCGGCCGATGCGCAAATTTCAAAGAGTGTCTCAGGTGGTGCGAGACAAGGCTGATTGTTACGAAAGAGCGCAGCGTATCGAGAGATACGTGAGCAGCTTGAGGAGCAATCCAACGCGGTATCGCGCCGCCTGAGGCTCTCCGGCCGATGCGCAAACTTCAAAGAGCGTCTCAGGTGGTGCGAGACAAGGCGGATTGTGACGAAAGAGCGCAGCGTATCGATAGATACGTGAGCATCTTGAGGAGCAATCCAACGCGGTATCGCGCCGCCTGAGGCGCTCCTATATTGTCAAAGAGGCGCCGGTGGAGAGCATTCTTACATCCCGCTTCGGAATCTGATCCTTAACCTGCGTCAGAATCAGCGCTTCTTCGCCGGGCTTCATTGCCGTCAACCAGATATCCGGCTGGTGATCGAGCTTGATCAGATCAGCCGCCAGCGTTCGCGGACAATAGTGGCCTGCCGCCTGCGCCAGCGCAGCCTGCTCATCGGGGAAAGAGACTTCGACGACCAGCGCCTTCAAATCCGGCAACGAGTTCAACAACGGCCACAGCGTCGTATTCGTGGTCGTATCGCCGCTGATTGCGAAAACGCCATCCTCGTGGCTCACGCAGTAACCCTGCGCCGGCACGGTATGGCGCACATCGACAGCGTGGAACAGGCGCCCGTGAATATCAACCATCTCACCTGGCTCCAGCGGCTGGTAGCGCACGACCGGGTTCTGGACATCCGGAAGTTGCGCAAAGTCCGGCCATATCTCCCAGTTGAAAATGTGTTTTTGCAACGTCGCCAGCGTTTCGTGACGGCCGTAAACAATCAACGGGTCACCAATGCGCGCATCAAAAATGCTGTCAATCAAAAAGGGTAAACCAGCGATGTGATCCAGGTGCGCGTGCGTCAACAGCACATGCCGAATACTGCGCATCTGCTGCAGCGAAAGATCGCCAACTCCGGTGCCAGCGTCGAGCAATACGTCGTCATCGACCAACATCGCCGAGGTTCTTGCGCCCCCGCCGATCCCACCGCTGCATCCCAGCACCTTAATTTGCATAGTTCACCGCCAGAGCTTTTCAGTGAGCTCATCGTTTGGATGTTGCTGCCAACATCCGGCAGCTCGCGTGGCTGACCTCACTGTCGCCACTTACCAAGCTGCAATGCTTGTGCGATTATTTCGCTTGGGAGCAAGTTAGGCCAGCGCAACCGGAGTTTCTGTGTTTGTTATCACAATTTTAGCCACCTATCTCGTGACCGGCGTACTGCTCATTTCCGCAGGACCCGGTAACGAGGACGGTCATACGTCGGCAGCAACCCTGCGCGATCGCTTGATTTGCGGGCTGCTGGCGGTCTTGATTGTGTTGCATGGTGCATCTGTTGCGAACGAGGTGTTACTCAACAGCGCCCACGGATTCGACTTCGCCGATGTACTTAACGTCATTTCCTGGCTTTTTGCGGCAATTGGCCTGTACGCGGCCTTGCAACCGGGTTTCCGCGCCGTCGCCGGAACCGTTTTGGTCATCGCGGGAGCCCTGGTTGCCGCCTCGATGTGGATGCATCCCGCAAGCACGCCGCCGTTAAGCTGGCAACTCAAATTGCATGCCGTGCTGTCGCTGCTTGCGTACAGCTTCCTTGCCGCCGGCGCGGTACTGGCGTTCGCCTCATTGCTGCAGGACCGCCAGTTGCGTGCAGCCAAGGTCAACCGGCTCTCATCGGTGCTGCCGCCGCTGATGGCCACCGAGCAGTTCCTGGCCACGCTAACCACCGCCGGCTTTGTTTTTTTGCTGATGTCAGTCGTCAGCGGCTTTGTGTTTGTTGAGGATTTGTTCGCGCAACACCTGACTCACAAGAGCGCCTTGTCCCTGGGTGCGCTGGTCATTTTCGGCCTGCTGGTGGCCGGCCGGCGCGTTGCCGGATGGCGCGGACGTCGTATGCTGCACCTGTACCTGGCCGGATTCGCTGTGCTCGTGCTCGCCTATTTTGGCAGCAAAATAGCGCTGGAAGTGATCCTTGATAAACAATGGGGTTGATTGACAGGTACACACTTCGGCTGGTGTCATAGCGATCCGCAATAGCTTTATCTAAGGCACTAAGTCGTTGAACGACATCTCGTTGGGCGTATTGTTCGCTGTTCTGATCGCTTGTCTGATCGGTTCCTCCTTTTTTTCGAGTACAGAAACAGCGCTGATGAGTCTGAACCGCTACCGGTTGCGCCATCGCGCGCGATCGGGGGTTCGTAGCGCAAAAGTTGCCGAAGCGCTGCTGGCAAAACCCGATCGACTGATTGGCCTGATTCTGCTCGGCAACAATGTTGCCAATGTATTCGCGGCATTCCTCGTCGCCGCCATCTCGCACCGCCTTGGCGGTGATCTCGGCACAGCCATCGGCGCCGGGGTGCTGGTGTTCGTGCAGCTGATCTTTGCCGAAGTGGCGCCGAAGACTCTGGCAGCCCTGCACCCGGAACGGATCGGCATGCCGGCGGCGTTGATTTACTACCCGCTGCTGAAAATCTTCTATCCGTTTGTCTGGCTGACCAACCTGCTTGCCAACGGCGTATTGCGCCTGTTTGGGGTGCGCTCCAGCGAGGTCGCCGGCAATGCGCTGTCACACGAGGAGCTGCGCACCGTAGTCAATGAAGCGGGCGCGTTGATTTCGCGCAAATACCGCACGATGCTGACCGGCATCCTGGACCTGGAGAAGGTCACTGTTGACGATGTGATGGTGCCGCACAACGATATAGTCGGCATCGATCTTGACGATGATATGGAGACCATCGTCGACACGATCGCATCCAGCGCCCATACGCGCTTGCCGGTCTACGAGGACAATATCGACAAGATCGTCGGCGTACTGCATCTGCGCAGCATGGTGCGCAAGGATCAATACGCGGCCTTGACGAAGCAATTCATCCGAGGCGCGGTCCGCGAGCCGTATTTTGTCCCCGAAGGCACGCCCTTGTCGGTGCAGCTGGTGCAGTTTCAAAAGCGCAAGGCACGACTGGCACTGGTCGTCGACGAATACGGTGACATCCAGGGCATGGTCACGCTCGAAGACATTCTCGAGGAGATCGTTGGCGAGTTCACGACCGATCCTACCGACGCCAATGGCGCCTTGCGTACCGATGGTGAGGACGCGTTCATCGCGCCCGGTGCGATGAGCATTCGGGAATTGAATCGTCAGATCGGTTGGGAGTTACCGACGGAGATCGCGCGCACGTTGAATGGCCTCGTGCAGGAAACGCTGGAAACGATTCCGGATGCGGGCACGACATTCAGGGTGGGTAGCTACGAAATTGAAATCCTAAGCAGCAACGATAACCGCGTGCAGGAAGCCCGTCTGCGACAGACTGATACCGATCGGTAGCCCGCGTCAGTCAAATGCCAATGCCAGTGCATCGGCCAACGTATTGACGCCATGCACAGTCAAACCTTTGATAGGCTTGCGCGGCTGATTGGCACGAGGCGCGATCGCCTCGCTGAACCCTTGCTTGGCCGCCTCACGCAGTCGCTCCTCGCCAAAACGTACCGGTCGCACCTCGCCGGCCAAACCCACTTCGCCGAAACTAATCAGACGCGCGCTCAGCGTGCGATCACGAAAACTGGACACGGTCGCCAGCAACGCCGGCAGATCCGCGGCGGTCTCGTGAATGCGGATGCCACCAACGACATTGCAAAATACATCCTCCGCGGCCAGCGACAAGCCCCCGTGCCGTTGCAACACGGCCAATAGTAGCGACAACCGATTCTGTTCAAGACCTTGCGCCAGGCGTCGCGGATTGCCGCCGTGGCTATCGGCGACCAGTGCTTGTACTTCAACCAGCAAGGGACGACTTCCTTCCCATGTGACGGTCACCAGGCTGCCGGCAACCGGCTCGGCATCACGCGACAAAAAGATTGCCGAAGGGTTTCCAACCTCGTGGAAACCATCCTGCTGCATCGCGAACATGCCCATTTCACTGGCCGCGCCAAAGCGATTTTTGACCGCGCGGACAATACTGAAACGACTCGCCGGATCGCTTTCAAAGTACAACACGGTGTCAACCATGTGCTCAACCACACGCGGACCGGCGATGACGCCTTCCTTGGTCACATGACCAACGATAAACACGGTTGTGCCACTGGTCTTGGCGAAGCGGGTCAACAGCCCCACACACTCGCGCAACTGCGCAACTGCACCTGCATTACCGGTTTGCGCCTCGGCTACCAGCGTCTGCATTGAGTCGACGATCAGCAACTGCGCGCGATTGGCGGCCGCCGTGGCGATAATCGCTTCAACGCTAACCTCGGCAAGCAGCGTCAAAGGTCGATCAGCAACGCCCAGACGACGGGCGCGACTGGCAACCTGCTCGACACTCTCTTCCCCGGTGACGTACAACACGGCAGCATCGACGGCGAGGTTAGCCGCAACCTGCAGCAAGAGTGTTGACTTGCCAACGCCCGGATCGCCGCCGAGCAGCACGACAGCGCCACGCACAGCGCCGCCGCCAAGCACCCGGTCAAACTCGCGAAAACCCGTCGTACGGCGCTCGCCCCCGGCGCTGTGACTCGAATCGATATCGGCAAGCGAAGCCACGCTGCGCTGCCCGGCATAACCACCCGCGGCGCGGCGCGGCGCGGCTGCTAACGCAGCAACCTCCTCGAGTGTATTCCACTCGCCACAATCGGCACACTGGCCTTGCCATTTGGCACTGATCGCACCGCACTCGCGGCATGTGTACCGTTTCACACTTTTGGCCATGAAAACTCTTCACGCTGTCACAAAAAACCCGCCGATTGAACAGAATACGTCAAACTGACGACTGTTTCGCATTAAGTTCAGCGGTGAAATCCTAAACTTTGCAGCGCTTATGAAATTGCCGTTAAACATCTCTTTGGATCGCCAGATCCAGTTAGCCGTTGCTGTTTTCGTACTGTTGCCCGCGACGCTCAGTTACGGGCCTCTGGCTGCCTGGTTTGAACCGCTTGACCTTGCACTTCGCAATATTGTGATGCCCACAGGCACAATCGCCGATCACCAGCGACCGGTCGTCGTTGATGTCCCGTACGATGACGATGCGCCAGACGTCACCACCCTGACCCAATTACTGTCAGAAATGGACGCGGCTGCCAGCGTTACGCTCACGGATGCACTGCCCAACGCGGATGCCGATTTGGTGAGCGCCGCCCGCTATAACGGCGCGACTTACATCACCGACGCGGTCAGCGCCGACGGCAAAGGCAGTACTGCGGAAGTGCGCGCCGCAGCGCGTGGCATTGCCCATGCGACAACCCTCGCCGAGGCGCGCGACCGCCATCGTGGTTTGCAGGCCTGGCGCCTGTCCGGCAACACGATGCGCGCGAGCGCCGCATTGCTGCCGCTGGTAGCAGACCAGCGCTGGCGCAAACAAAGCCGGGTGGTTATCGACGACCCCAATTTACGTATTATTCCTGCACGCGGCACACGCACGCCCGCGCTCTCAGTGGAACAAGCGACCAGCGCGTCGACACCGCTTGCCCAACGTGTTGAACGCAAGCATGTTTTCATGGGCAGCCGATCGAACAGCAACCTTGGCGAATTTGCCCGTATGCACACAGCATTGGCCAGCGGTCAAGTACTGGGACAACCGCGTTGGGCGCAATCAGTCAACTGGCTGATGATTGCGCTGGGCATGTTCGCGCTGGTCTCGGCATTCTGGCGCGAGTCACGCAAACTGATCGTCGTTGCTGCTTTGACGCTCACAGCAGGCCTGCTTGTCACGCAATGGCTGCTTTCCTACCAATGGCACTTGCAGATCGATACGCTGCGGCCATTGTTCGCGCTCCTGTGCGGTTTCGCCGTATGTTTCGCATTCACACCAGAGCGCCAAAGTAACCGCCGCGAAAGTTTCCGCAATGGTCTGCGCTATATGCGCAGTGGCAAACTGGACGCAGCGTTCGGCGTGTTCAGAAATTGCCCAGCGCACCCGTCGCTGATGCCAACGCTGTACAAGCTTGCGCTGCGCTTTGAAAAAAACGGTCAACCCGAACAGGCGCGCTCGGTATTCGCATTTATGGCCGGGCGTGACAAACGCGAAAACCGCGGCGCGCAACCTGCAAACCAAATCAAGCGCGGGGCCATCCCGGCTGCGATACCGGAGCAACTGGGTCGCTACGAAGTGTTGAGGCCTTTGGGCAGTGGCGCGATGGGTGGCGTTTTTCTGGGTCGCGATCCCCGTATCAATCGGCTAATCGCACTCAAAATTGTCTCGTTCGACGCATTCGACGACGAGGCGACTCGCGTCGAAACCCGTGCACGCTTCTTTCAGGAAGCCGAATCTGCCGGCCGCTTGACGCATCCGGCAATTACCGCCGTGTACGACTCTGGCGAGGAAAATGGCCTGGGCTACATTGCAATGGAGTATGTGCCCGGCGAGCAAATGACCCGCTTCACCGGCGCCGACAATCTGCTCGACCCCGTCACAGTCATGCGCGCGCTCACAACGGTTGCAGAAGCGCTGGACTACGCACACGCCGAACACGTTGTGCATCGCGACATCAAGCCGGCCAATCTGATCTACGATCCGGCCACGCAGGCCGTCAAGATCACTGACTTTGGCGTTGCGAAGCTGATTGACTCGGAACGCACCCAAACCGGCCTGATCCTCGGCACGCCAAGCTACATGTCCCCGGAGCAAACCAGTGGCGGAAACGTCACCGGGAGTTCCGACTTGTTTTCACTTGGTGTTACTCTATATGAGTTGCTAGCAGGGGGCGTTCCGTTTAGAGCTAAGACTGTAGCGGAACTGATGACGGCCATAAATAACAAAACACCGCAACCATTGTCGACGGTGCGCAGCGATCTGCCGCCCGGAATCGACGACTTCATGCAAAAGGCACTGGCCAAACAGCCTGCCAATCGCTTCCGTGACGGCAACGAGATGGCATTTGCGCTGCGCGAGTGCGCATCAATGATGTTCAACCGAGCTGTGAATCAGTAGTCCGACATGAGCTTCAAAAACAAAATTCAGATTGCGGCCGTCACGGACACTGGCCGAGTGCGCGAGCACAACGAAGATGCCATTGCGACGAATAGCGACGCGGGTTTACTGGTGCTGGCCGACGGCATGGGTGGCTACAACGCCGGCGAAGTGGCCAGCGGCATCGCCGTAAAGACCGTACACGGTCTGCTCAGCGACGCGGTCATGCGCGAAAAACGCGGCGAAATCGAAGCATCTACAGGCTTTATGCGGCAGTCGATTGCGCTGCGCGATGGCGTGCGCCGCGCCAACAAGATCATTCATCAAACTGCACAAAGCCAACCGCAATGCGAAGGCATGGGCACCACGATCGTATGTGGACTATTCTTCGACAACCGGATTTCCGTTGCGCACGTCGGCGACTCGCGCCTGTATCGGCTGCGTGGCGGCGATATGGAGCAAATCACACTGGACCATTCCCTGCTGCAGGAACTGGTAGATCGCGGCTTTTACTCCGAAGAAGAAGCGCAGCGCTCGACAAATCGCAATTATGTGACCCGAGCCCTCGGCGTCGAGGCCCAGGTTGAGGTAGAAATACAGGAGTCGCAGGTGGAAGTTGGAGACATCTATTTGTTGTGCTCTGATGGCCTGCCTGACATGGTTGACGACGAGGATATTCACTTAACGATCAATACGTTTAGTGATAACCTTGAGGTAGCTGCTAAGCAATTGGTAACGCTCGCGAACGAGCACGGCGGGCGCGATAACATCTCGGTCATGCTGGCACGCATTAAGGAGCCGTTTCCGGCCAAGAAAGGTCTCTGGCAGCGATTGGGCAAACTGTTTGGTGGTTAGCCGCTTCGGTTAACCGGTTTTTGGGTACACGTCTGGCAGGCAGACGTGTTGTTGAACGTTAATAAAATTAAGTGGAACGACTATGGCAAGGCTGGTTTTGAGCCTGGGTGATCAGGTGCTCGCAGAGTACAACATGACTAAAGAGCGCTACACGATCGGGCGCCTGCCGGACAATGACGTCCGCATCGACAACCCGTCTGTCAGTGGGCACCACTGCCTGATCATCAACATCCTCAATGACTCGTTCCTCGAGGACCTGAACAGCACCAATGGCACCTACGTTGGCGGCAAACTGATCAAGAAACACGCGCTGCAGAATGGTGACTCGATCACAATCGGGCATCACCAGTTGCGCTACGTGGATTCTCAAGGTGGCGATCCCGAGCAGGAAGAATTCGAAGCGACAATGGTGATTTCGCAGACCCGACCGGATCCGGACAAGATCCAGGCGGCGGCGGAAGCGATTGAAAGCGCACATGATGACGACGCAAGCGAAGAGGACATCGCTACCGGGACCTCGGCTGTCAACACCGAGTCAGCACCGCTGCCACCGCCCGCCGAGAAACCGGCTGGTTTGCCGACGGCGAAACTGCAAGTGTTGTCCGGCAACTTTGCCGGCCGTGAATTGGAGCTGAGCAAAGCGCTGACGACGCTGGGCAGACCTGGTATTCAGGTCGCTGCCATCACGCGACGCTCCGAAGGGTTCTTCATCGTGCACGTCGAGAGCAGCGAATCGGGTGGCATGCCCGAGGTCAACGGCGAGCCATTGGGCGCGCAGGCTCGCAAGCTTGAAGACAACGATGTACTGAAGCTGGCCGGCGTCAAGATGGGCTTCTACCGCACATAGTTTGTGACAGCCGGTGACGCCAATCCAAAGCGTCACCGGTTTCGCCTACTCACAACGGACGGCAAACTCACCGATCAGCGACCTAAGCACTGCGATAGACGCGCGGCACCCGCGCCGTTACGCACGTGACTAACTCGTAGGCGATTGTACCGACCCGAGCGGCAATGCGTTCCGCCGGTAATTGCGGCCCCCACAGGCACACGCTGCTACCCGGCGACACACGCTCACATCCGGTCAGATCAATACTGAGCATGTCCATCGACACGCGCCCTGCGAGCACTGCGGTCTGCCCAGCGACGTCTACCGGAGTGCCATCGGGCATGGCACGCGGATATCCATCGCCATAGCCGGCGGCAACGATGCCGATGCGCATCTGCCGCGGTGCAACGAAACGCGCGCCATAACCAACACTGTCACCGGCTTGCAGCAGGTGCTCGGCGATGATGCGCGCCTGCAAGCACATAGCCGCGCGCAGCCCCAAATCAGCGCCAGTACGCGCCGCGAATGGCGAGATACCATACAAGGCAATGCCAGGCCTGACCCAATGTGCTGCCGGATCCTGACCGTCACGCGCGCGCACCGTATCCGTATCGCCCGTCAACAACGCGGCCGAGTTGGCGATGCTAACCGCGCCATCAAAATCACCGATGACTGAGCGAAATGCCGACAACTGGCGGCCAGTTAGCACCTGCGCCGCGCTGTCGTCACCGTCAGCGCATGCCAAGTGGCTCATGATGCGCACCTCGGCCACGCTCGCCAGCGCACGCAATCGAGTGATGAGCTGGGCGGCACGCGATGGCGCGAATCCGAGGCGGTTCATGCCCGTGTTAATCTTCAGCCACACCACGCGCGGCGCGCCACCGTAAGCTGCCAACAGATCGATCTGATAATCACTGTGCACCACTAGCTCACAGTCCAGTGCACCCGCCAGCTGCATTTCGTCAGCGTCAAAGACGCCTTCGAGCAATACCAGCGGCTGGCGAATATCTGCAGCACGCAGTTCGCTCGCCTCGGTAACGCGCGCCAAAGCGAAGCTGTCGGCAGTATGTAACGCCTTGGCAACACGAACAGCACCATGCCCATAGGCATTCGCCTTGATCGCTGCCATGATGCGACCGCCGCCGGCACGCCGCCTGATCAGCGCAAGATTGTGCGTCACAGCAGCGAGATCAATCGTTGCCGTAGCGCCTGAAGACATGATGTTTGAGCAGCTACCAGACGCGGTCAGAATTGACCGACTTCCTGCGCATAGGTGTCAGGCACCCAATTTTCGAACTTGGTGTACTTGCCGACGAAAGTCAGCGGGAACTCACCAATAGGGCCGTTTCGCTGCTTTGAGATAATGATGTCGGCCATACCCTTGCGCGGGGTTTCCTTATCGTAGACTTCTTCGCGGTAGATAAAGCAGATCAGATCAGCATCCTGCTCAATTGCGCCTGATTCGCGTAGATCCGACATGACCGGTTTCTTATCGGTGCGCTGCTCGACACTGCGATTGAGCTGCGACAACGCAATCACTGGCACGCCGAGCTCTTTCGCCAGCGCCTTCAAAGAGCGTGAGATCTCCGAAATCTCAGCAGTGCGATTTTCTTTGTGCCCTGGCACCTGCATCAGCTGCAAGTAATCCAGCACGATCAAGCCAAGCCCATGTTCGCGCTTCAGGCGTCGCGCACGGGCGCGCACTTCGGTCGGCGACAGCGCAGGCGTGTCATCGATGAAAATCGGCGCCTCGGACATGAGCTGCACCGCCGTGTTGATACGCGACCAGTCTTCCTCGGGAAAGTTACCATCGCGCAAGTGCGTCTGATCGATACGGCCCAACGACGAGATCATGCGGAACGCCAGCTGGTCGGCGCCCATTTCCATGCTGAAAATGGCGGTCGGTGCGCGCTCGCCAATCGCAGCGTGCTCGGCGATGTTCACGGCAAACGTCGTTTTGCCCATCGACGGACGGCCGGCGACGATGACCAAGTCTCCGGGGTGCAAACCGGACGTCATCTTGTCGAATTCCTTGTAGCCAGTGGACAGACCCGCAAGCTGCCCGCCATTCTTGCGCCGCTCATCAAGCGTATCGATGACCGCGCCCAACATGCTGTTCAGCGGTTGGAATCCGCCCTTGCGAGCGCCTTTCTCTGCGATCTCGAAGACAGCACGCTCAGCATCATCGAGCAGCTCGGCCGCCGGCCGGCCGTCCGGCTGAAACGCGCTCGTCGCAATGTCATTGCCAGCGCTGATCAGGCGCCTCAGAATCGCGCGTTCGCGCAGGATGCGCGCGTAGGCCACAACATTCGCCGCACTCGGCGTATCGTTCGCCAGCGATGCCAGATAGTCGAGACCACCGGCGGCAATCAGCTCAGCGCGATTGTCCAGATGCTCTGACAGCGTGACGACATCACAGGGCTGCCGAGTCTCTGCCAACGCGCCGATAGCGCTGAAGATCAGCTGGTGGTCGCGCCGGTAAAAGTCGTCCGCGGTCAGCACGTCGGCGACCTGATCCCACGACGTATTGTCGAGCATGAGCCCGCCAAGCACAGACTGCTCGGCTTCGACCGAATGCGGCGGTACTCGCAGTGCGTGTTCGTCGCGTTCGCTTTGCTCCAGCGCGCTGACCATTGGTAGCAAACGAGGGCTGTTAGCCCTCGTCAGCAACCACAGCGACGACCGCTGTCACATCAACATCAGCGTGCAGATGCAGACCGATTTCGTGCTCACCCACTTCGCGGAACGCACCGTCATCGGTTAAGCGAATTTCTGCGCGCTCGATCGGCAGACCGGCATCGTTGAATGCCTGTGCGATATCAATAGTGCCGATTGAGCCGAACAGCTTGCCTTCGTTACCGACCAAAGCCTTGATCTCGACGCGAGCACCTTCGAGTGTCTTGCCACGCGCTTGTGCTGCCGCCAATTCGTCTGCCGCTTTTTTCTCAAGCTCTGCGCGGCGCGCCTCGAACTCGGCAAGATTCGCCGGAGTCGCCAGCGTCGCTTTGCCGGCCGGCAGCAAAAAATTGCGGCCGTAGCCAGACTTGACGCTGACCTTGTCGCCGATACCGCCGAGGTTTTCGACTTTTTCGAGAAGAATGACTTCCATCGTTTTCTACCTTTCGCCCTTGTAGACGTTTTAATTAGTGGCCCCGCCCTTGCGAGCACGAACCAAATCAAACCAGGCGTCGACGTAACCGACGACGCAAATCAACAGCACACCATAGGGCTGCACCGGAATGACAGCCATATAGCCAATCACCAACACCAGCGGCGACCAACCGAAGTGGTGCCTCGCCCAGTGCAGCAGCGCAAGCCCCTGCAGACCAAACCCCAGCAACGCTACTGCTGCCAAATTGGTCAACAGCAAGCTGCCGGTCAGTGCGGCTGCAACCGCAAGCAGTACCAGCAACATGGCCAATACGCGCCCGAGGTTCAGATCACGAAAACGTCCGAACCGCGCGCGCGCCTCGTCCCGACCCTGATCGAACACATAATAGCCGATCGCCAATGCAACGACTGCAAAGTACCACTGCGATGCGATAAAAAATCCACTCGCCAGTGGTACGCCTGTTTGCAGGCGCTGCACCAACAACGTTTCGTCGATATCGTTGTCGAGCGAGCCCATCTCGCGCAACAACTCGACCATCTCCAGCAATCGCGGCAGCCAGAACGCTGTCTGATCGCCAATCGATAGCTGGAAACCGATCCCTGCCACCAACGCAATGAGCAAGCTCAGCTGAATGGTCAGCGTCAGCGACTCGCTGCGTCTGAGCATCTCCCCGACGGCCAGCGTACCGATTACGACGGCCGCGACATAGACGATCAGCGCATTCGGGTCGACTGGCGATACCATGCCGGCAACCAGCACGATACCAAAACCGATCGCCAACGTCGGCGCTGCGCGAGCCGCGCCAACCGAGATCACGACAGCCAGTGCAACCCCGACTGACACCACGCGAAACATCGGCATCAGGAACAGCGCGGCGATCATCAGAACCTGCCGATGTCGCGCGCGCATTATCCAAGCGGCCCAGTGCCTCATGGTCCGGGAGCCGGCGACACAGCGCCGTTGCTTAGTGCTGGTCGGTGTACGGCAACAATGCCAGATAGCGAGCGCGCTTGACCGCTGTCGCCAGTTGACGTTGATAGCGTGCTTTGGTGCCGGTAATGCGGCTCGGCACAATCTTGCCGGTTTCCGAAATATACGCTTTGAGCAAGTTCAGATCCTTGTAATCGATCTGCTCGATGCCTTCTGCGGTGAACCGGCAGAACTTACGACGACGTGAATGACGGCTCATGCTGCTTCCCCTTCAGGTTTCGTATCGTCAGCGGCTACCGGAGCAGCGCTCTCGGTGGCTTCCGGAGCGGCGCTTGTGCTGGATTCAGCCAGTGCGGCATCGCCGTCGCTCGCATCATCGCTTTGCTCTTCGGCATCACGAGCTCTTGCTTCGGCAGCAGCCTTGGCTTCGCGGCGCTTGGCCGACTCACGCTCTTTGGCCTTTTCGTCTTCAACGGCCTTGGCCATTGGCGACGCTTCGGTCACAGCGGTCTCGACCTTGACGATCATGTGACGCAGGACTGCGTCATTGAACTTGAAGGCAGCCTTCAATTCGTCGAGCGCTTCCTGGCCGGTTTCAATGTTCATTAACAGGTAATGCGCTTTGTGCACCTTATTGATCGAATGCGCCAATTGCCGGCGACCCCAATCTTCGAGTCGATGGACATGACCATCCGCATCGGTGATCAGCTTCTGATAGCGCTCCAGCATGCCTGGAACCTGCTCACTCTGGTCAGGGTGGACCAGAAACACAACTTCATAGTGTCTCAAAGGACGCTCCTTTCGGGTTTGCTGCCAGCGGCGAGCCCTCGCGAGGGTCTGTGCTGTGCGGCAAGGAGAAACAAAAAACCGCCCGAGATTCGAGCGGCCGGCAATGATAACGGAGGGCGGCGTGAAGCCGCAAGCGCTGATGCGGATTATTCGTGCGTTTGGCGCATGCGTTCGAACAGGCAGATGCCGGTCGCCACAGACACATTGAGGCTCTCCACAACACCGCGCATGGGCAGCGCGATCAGTGCATCGCAACGCTGCGCGACGGCGGGACTAAGACCGGTCGACTCAGTACCCATGACGATCGCCACCGGACCGGTGAGATCGCACTGCCACAACGTCTGCGTCGCCGCATCGCTGGTGCCCACGCGGCGTACGCCATAGTCGCCGAGCCAATCCAGTATCCGGCCGAGCGCCGCGACCGACACCAGCGGGACCGTCTCGGCAGCGCCACTGGCTACCTTGCGCGTTGCCGGCGTGACGCCGGCCGAGCCCTTGCGCGGTGCAACCACGGCTAATGCGCCTGCCGCGTCCGCGCTGCGCAGACACGCACCCAGGTTGTGCGGGTCCTGCACCCCATCCAGCAACACCAGCAACGGCGCCTCGCCGCGCGCCAGCGCTGCTTCAACAAGATCACGCAATGCCGACTCATCAACGTTTGGCAGATCTTTGAGCGCCGCGATGACGCCCTGATGCGCAGTGCCCTGCGCCATATCATCGAGCCGGTGACTGCGTGCGCCCTGCACCGGCACGCCCGCTGCGCGCGCACGCTCCCGCAGCGCTTGCAGGCGCGGGTTCTTCGATCGCTCGTCGATATAGAGTTTGTGCAGCTTGTCGCGGTGCAGTCTGAGCAATTTGTCGACGGCGTGAATACCGGCGCTGAATCGGGAAGCCGCCATCAGCGTCGCCGTCGCCGCTCAGACTGGCCTGAGGGGTCCCGCTTGCGACTGCCACCGGCAGCGTCACCGTTTTGCCCCGACTGACGCTTGGACTTACCGTTGCGTTTGGCGTTCGGTTTACCGTCAGCTTTGCCGTTGGGTTTATGGTCGTAGAGGACGAAATCGATTTGTCGTGACTCAAGGTCAACGCGTTCGACAATGATCTCAACGCTGTCACCGAGTGCGTAAATCTGTCCGCTGCGGCTACCGACCAACCGCTGACGCTCGGGCTGATGCTCGTAGTAGTCGTTGCGCAGTGTCGAGACATGCACGAGACCATCGACCATCAACTCGCCAATCTGCACAAACAACCCAAAGTGCGTCACGCCGGTGACCAAACCTTCGAAGCGCTCGCCCAGATGCTTGCTCATGTATTGGCATTTGAGCAACGCTTCCACTTCACGCGTCGCCTCCTCGGCGCGTCGCTCGCGCTCGGAAGTGAGCTTGCCCAGTTGCAGCATGCGCGGGGCATCGTAGATGTGCTGACGCGCTTTGCCGCCACTCGTCATGTGTCGGATCGCGCGATGCACGAGCAAGTCAGGATAGCGTCGGATCGGCGACGTAAAGTGTGCGTATTGATCGAGCGCCAGACCAAAGTGCCCGATGTTGTCCGGCGTGTATTCGGCGTGCGCAAACGAGCGCAACAAGGCCATATTGATCGCAAACGAATCCGGCCGATCCTGTGCACTGGCCATCAGTTTGCGCAGCTCCGACGGCTTCGGGTGCGCTGCGTGCGGCACCTTGAACCCCAAATCCGTCATAAACAGGCGAAACTCATTAAAACGCTCTTCGTCCGGCTTGGCGTGCACGCGAAACAGCGCTTGAACCTTGCGCCGCGTAATGAAACGCGCAGCCTCAACGTTGGCTGCAATCATGCACTCTTCGATTAGCCGGTGCGCATCATTGCGTGGCAGTGAGTTGATGCGCTCCACATCGCCGTCGGCATTGACGCCAATGCGCAGTTGCGGCAGATCCAGCTCAATCGCACCACGGCGCTTGCGCCGTTGCGCAAACTTCTTGTACAGCGCATGCAGCGCCAGCAGCGAATCGTTGATCGGCCCGGTGATGCTCTCGAGCGCACGCTCGCCGCTCAGATGCCCCGCAACCTCGGAATAGGTCAGCCGCGCGGCGGAACGCATGACGGCGTCGTAGAATTTAGCTCGCAGCACCTCGCCGCTGGCGCTAACGCTCATGTCGCACACCATGCACAGGCGATCGACTTTCGGATTCAGCGAACACAGACCGTTTGACAACACTTCGGGCAACATCGGCACAACGCGATCGGGAAAATAGACTGACGTTGCGCGCTTGAGCGCTTCGGTGTCGATCGCAGAACCGGGACGCACGTAGTGTGCAACATCGGCAATCGCGACGATCAGTCGCCAGCCATCCTTGCGCGGCGTTGCATAGACGGCATCATCGAAATCGCGCGCATCGGCGCCATCAATCGTCACCAGTGGCAAATCGCGCAGATCCACACGATCTTTTTTCGCGCGTGTCGGCACGGTCTTGCCAAACACCTTGGCCTCTGCGGTTACTGCCGCAGGCCATTGGTGCGGAATGTTGTGCGCATGAATCGCAAGGTCGGTCGGCATGCCGTTCTGGTCCGGCGCGCCGAGCACTTTGACAATGCGCGCTGTCGCCTGATGTTCCTGCGTCGGATAATCAAGAATTTCTGCAACGACCATCTCGCCGGGTTTGGCACTGCCGCGCTCGCGCGATGGCACAAGAATGTGCTGGGTCAGTTTCGGATTATCCGGCACCACCAAACCAATACCGCGCTCGCGAACATAGCGGCCCGCTACCTCGGTCACGGCGCGCTCGAGGATCTCGATAACCTTGCCTTCAACGCCGCGACCGCTGCGGTTAACGATACGGCCCGCGACGCGATCACCGTGCATCAGCGTCTGCATGCGCCGCGGCGACAGATACATGTCCTCGCTGCCATCGTCGGGCATCAGGAACCCAAAGCCGTCCTTGTGCGCACTGACCGTACCGCGCACCAGATTCAGCTTGTCGGTCAGGCAATACTCTTCGTTACGGTTCAGGAGGATCTGGCCACCGCCCAGCATTTTGGTCAGTACCTCGGCCAACGCAATTTTTTGTTTGCGCGTGGTTAGCTCGAAGTGCGCCGACAGCGTATCGAAATCGACCGGTCGCCCTTCGGATTTCAGAAAACCATTGACGGCGTTACGATCAGGCACCTTGTGCTGGTAGCGCTTGGCGCTGCGACCGGTTGAATTGCCAGTGCCGGCATTGCTTGCCGGCGTGCGTTTTTTCTTGCTCAAAAATACTCTCGGTGGGATCACTTCAATTGACAGATCGGCAGCGCTCGGATAGAGTGCGCGCCCTGCTAGTCATCGTAATTGTACGGTGTTTGCATGCCCAGGTGGCGGAATTGGTAGACGCGCATGGTTCAGGTCCATGTCTACGCAAGTAGGTGGAGGTTCAAGTCCTCTTCTGGGCACCACTCCTTTCTCTCAGGCGCTTTTGGCGTCCATTCAAAAGCGGTCTTGCGACCTGCCGAGCACCGGCGTGCGCACGCGGTGGCGCCCGACGTCTGGCCGCTGCGCTCAGACAACCTGTTGCGCAACTCGCTCAACGTATGCGCAGGGCGCAACGTATCTTCAGCTACACTGCACGCGGTGACCAACAGACTGACTCTGCGGAAGCTGCGTAATGCGTGATGAACTGAAACTGCTGCGGGACGCTGACCGGCTGGCGCACGCCTACACCGCCAGTACTGAGGCGCGGCGCGTGTTTCCGTCCGCAAGCGACAAATCCGCGCTCGATGCGCTCGCGGTCGACCTGCCAGATCAAGCAGGCGATCCGGCAGATACGCTGGCGCTGCTGCAGCGCTATGCAGAACCGGCAACGGTGACGTCGAACGGACCGAACTATTTCGGTTTTGTCATTGGCGCCGTGTTGCCGGCGGCTGCGGCCGCCGACAGACTCGTCAGCGCGTGGGACCAATGCGCCTCAGCACACCTGAACTCCCCGGCGGTCGCAGCGATAGAACACATTGCCGCCGGTTGGTTGCTTGAGGTACTGGATCTGCCGCGACAGTCGTCGGTGGGTTTTGGTACCAGTGCGACGGCTTGTGGCCTTGCCTGTCTCGCAACCGCACGTCAGACGTTGCTGGCACGCCGCGGTTGGGACGTTGCGCAACGCGGATTGACGGGCGCGCCGCGCATTCGCGTCGTCGTGTCCGCAACGGCGCACGTGACGATCCACAAGATCCTGCGCGTGCTCGGGTTCGGTGGCGACGACATCCACGTTGTTGATGTCGATGCGCACGGATGCATCGACGTCAGTCGCATACCGGTAGTCGATGACACAACGATCCTGTGCTTGCAGGCCGGTGAGGTGAACACCGGCGAGTTTGACGCTTTTGCCAGCATCATTCCGCACGCCCGCGCCAGCGGAGCATGGGTGCACGTCGACGGCGCATTCGGTTTGTGGGCGCGGGCGTCAGCGCAATACAGACACCTGACGCACGGCGTCGAAGACGCAGATAGCTGGACGACTGACGGTCACAAGTGGCTCAACACACCGTACGATTGCGCCATGGCGATTTATCGCGATGGCGCGCTGGCCAGCCAGACGTTGAATGCTGGCGCCGCCTACGCCCAGAGTGAGGACAGTGCGCAAAAAAACCTGACACTGGAATTCTCGCGGCGCGCGCGGGGTGTCGCCGTCTGGGCAGCATTGCACTCGCTGGGCAAACAAGGTGTCGCCGAGCTGGTCAACCAATGCTGCCGTCACGCGACGGCGCTGGCAGACGGTTGCCGCGAGCTGGGCATCCCGGTGTTGAATCGCGTCGTTTTAAATCAAGTGTTGTGCGGCTTCGATGACGAGCGCGACACGCAAGGCCTCGTCGACGCCATACAAGAAGACGGTCGAGTCTGGTTCGGTGGCACACGCTGGCACAATCGCGCCGCGTTTCGACTCAGCGTGTCATCCTGGCGCACTGAGCAACGCCACATTGAGCGGTGTCTGGCAATCATTCGCGAGCACCTACCGGCTGCTACGCGTCGCTGACGCTGCGTCTTGTGCTGCGTGCAACCGCGCTGGCCCCAACCAGCGCAGTTGCACGAATCGCAGCTAACGCCGCTCGTCCCCGCTAGTCGTCATCCAGCGCACGATCGATCAGCAATTGCAGATGCGCAACATGCGCCTCGGTACTGCGATTGATGCCGCGCTTGCGTTTGCCCAGGGACTCAATGCCTTGCAGCGCAAGAATGGCGGCGGACTGACTGACATTGTCATACGCGCCGCCCTTGACGATGTCGGCAAGACGCTCCACGTAGTTGACCTGCAGGTTTTGTCGCGCCGTGTTGACGTTGCCACGTGCATCGGCGGCAAACACCGCATCGGTTAACGCATCGACCGCTTCCGTCAGCGCATACTCGTTACCATACAGCGCCGAATCGGTCAGGCGTTTCAGAACATTCGGATGCAGCAGATGATCCAGCGCCGCGCCCTGCACTACCAGCAAGGTATCGTGCACTTTCGGATCTTCCGGATTCGCAAAAAAATTGAAACCACGTCGTTGCTGCGCCACAAATCGCAACGCAGGCAACGCCGGGTCGAGCACATCGGGAGCGAACACACGCTCAGCAAGCACCTGCATGGCGCGCCGCTGCGTCGCGACATCGACCGCTGTATACGGTGGCTCCGCGCCTGGCTGACCCACCATTGCGCGGTTGACATACACACCACCAACGAAGCGCGACACGGCAGCTGCTGAACGTGACCAGCTACGCATCATCTGCACAAACACGTCATGCGTCTGCTGGTACGACTCACCAGCAGCCGGCGGCTTGCTCGGCAGCTTGCCAAGCGCATCAGCAATCATCTGCATGCGCGCGTCAGCGTAGCCAATCGCGTCATTAGTCATGTCATAGATGTTCACACGCGGGTCGATGCCTTTGCCGGCAGAACGCATATCATCGGCGTCATTACCAAACGCCAGCGCAGCCTCAGTCGAGCGCGCGAGCAATGCCTCACGTCGCACAGGATCATCGAGCGATGGGTCGTAGCCGAACTGGATCGCCCAATCGTCGTACGGACCAGGACGGGTGGAATAAAACACCGTTTGCGTGGCGCCTTCCGGCGCAAAATTTACCGCCGGATAATCCATGATCGAACCAGCTAACACACCCCCGTCCAGCGCATCAGGGTCAAATGCCTCTGCCGGTGAGCGCAACTGAGTTGCTTTCATGTTGTGGTTCAGCCCCAGTGTGTGGCCAATCTCATGCAGAATCAGATAATGCATGCTGTCATGAACCAGCTGAGCCTCGAACGCAGCGCCGTCGCCATCGGCGCCAATCGCAAGACCGCGCGCGACTTGCGACTCGCTATGCAAGCCGTGCGCGAGCGAACAAAACTCGCCGGCTACCAGCGACGCTGGCGCGTCCGCGAGCAGCTCACCACCTCTGGACAGGATCTGGCGTGCGAACGCGTAGCGATTCAGAAATGAATACTCGAGCATGATGTCGGCGCCGAGGATTTGTCCTGTGCGCGGATTCGAGAAGCTTGGCCCATAGCCGCCAAACGGCGGATTTGGCGATGATGTCCAGCGCAGCACGTTGTAGCGAATGTCGCCTGCGTCCCACTGCGCATCGTCCGGTTGCACCTTGATGACGATCGCATTCGAGAATCCGGCCTTGGCGAAACTCTGATTCCAGTTCAGCGCCGCGCTGCGAATAAGCTCGCGCCACTCCAAAGGCGTTGTGTTCTCAATCCAGAATGTGATCGGCTCCACCGGGTCAGAGACCGGTGCATCCGGGTTCTTCTTCACCAGATGCCAACGGTTGATCATGTCGCGGAACGGCGTTGCACTGTACTGCGTAAGATCAGTCACGGTATCCATGAAATAGCCGACCCGCGGATCATCGAAGCGCGGTTGGTAGTCGTTGTCCGGCATCGCGATCAGGCTGTGCAGCACGCGCACGGCGACGTAGCGGTTGTCGGTGATATCGTTGCCTGTCGCACCGGTCGGCGCCGCATTGCCGTAGACGTATTCAACCTCAATGTCGGTATTTTGCGGATAGCTGCGAAAGCGCAGCACGCGCGACTTGTCATCCGCTAACTTGCCCAACGAGAATGCTTTCGGGTCAGCGTCCGGATCCGGTGACGGCTTAATCTGCAGCAGGCTTTCGCTGGTGAACAGCTTGTCAGCATTGATAAGGACCGCACCTGTTTGCGCATCCTCTGCAAGGATCTTCTCCGATGCCACCAGCGCGTCGCTGATGTTCGCATCAGCTGCTCGCGACAGTGCATTGTCCGGATCGAAGTAGTAGCTAGTGTTGCGTTTAACGATGTCAATGCGGTCAAAGCGGCGCCGCAACACGATCACATCGTTGGCAAGATAGGCGCCACGGAAGTATCCGGTTTGCACGACGCCGTCCGCTGCTTGTGCGAAATAGACGAGCTCCTGATCCAGTAGCGACTTATTGATGTGCAGTTTGATCGCACCGGTTTTTTCATCCTGGTAGACCGTCAGCAGACCCGGCGTGCTCACGTGATTCTCGGTTAGCTGCGCAATCGTCTTGGGCGCTTTTTTGTCATCGTCCTTGGCATCCGCTGCGTCGCCATCCGCCGCATACAGACCCGAGGTCACTAACAATGCCATCGCAGCAGCGAGGCTGGTCATCCAGTGTTTCATATTCAATCCTCTAGCCGCGCAGTCGCGCACCATCAAACAAAGACGTGATCTTCTGCGCAAACATTAAATCGCCATCGAGCTTCAATTTGCCGGTCATGAATGCCGTCATGCCGTCCAGCTTGCCAGTCAGCATATCAACCAGATCATCGTCACTCATCGTGATCGCTACTGTGTATGGCGTTGTCTCGCCATCCGACACTGTCAATTCGCCATCACGGATCACGGCAAAGCGCTGCTTGCTGTTGTTGAACTGAATGGTCGCATCAACCCCCGCCGCCGCACGGCTATCCAGTGCTGCCGGTAGCCGTGAAAAAATCTCATCTACGTTCATTGTCGTGCCACCCCGAGTCGAAAAAACCAAGCGTACCTGAGGCTGCATCGATTGTCTTCGCCGGTACGGCGTCGGAACGCTGTGAGCGGCGTCACATCAGCGCCTTTGCGAAATAGCCACACTGAAGGCATGCCTATACGCAGGTATTCAACATGCAGGGTCTCGAAATTGCCGGTCTGATCGCGCTCGCAGCAGCTATCCTCAGCGGGCTGCTGACGTTGCTGGCGCGCAAGCGCGCAGCTTGGAGGCGACGCCGACTGACCGCACTGTTTGACGCACCGCAAACCAATACCGCAGGCGGCATCTTCAACCGCCGTCAACAGCAATTGCACGATCGCGCGGCAGCGACGGCAACCGCGCTGGTTGCGATATTGGCAACACTGACCGGCGCGCTCGTTGTCGGCGCCAACGTCGCACAATCCGAACCACCAACACTGCGGGTGCTCGCCATCGCGGTGGCATTGGCTGCGGTCACTGCCGCACTGGCCATGATCTGGCTACGCAGCCGCAAACGTGCCCGAGCACTCGAGCGATCGGCTGTTGCGCGGCACATCGTTGCGCAATATCTTGGTCGACTCGATATCGGTTGTCAGCGCGTACATCACGATATCGTCATCGACGACGCCAACGCGATCGATCATGTGGTTGTTGGTCGCCGCGGACTCTTTGCGATGTATACGATCACGCCCGATAACCCGCGCCGTCGCCACATCGATATAGACAACCATACGCTGCAGTTTGCCGGCAGCACGCAAACCGTTTCACTGGCGGCCATTCGCAGACACAGCGCCCGCTTTCAGCATTGCATCAGCAAACCGCTGGGTCGCGTGATTCCGGTGCGTAGCGTCATCGTCGTCGTGGGTTGCGATATCAATGGCGCTGACACAACATTTGTGGATTTGATGATCGTCAAGCCCGGCGATGTCGTTATGCTCGCTGGCTGGCGCGATGCAAAAGCCGAACTCATGGACGACGATGTGATTGCGATCGACAGACAACTGTTTGCGCTGGCGCAACAGACAAAACGATAACGCAGCCGCGCGCTGCGACGTTGCGGCACCGTCAGCTTGCCGCTAAACCAGCGGTTGCGCGATCTGCGCCAGCTGCTGATGCGTGATCGCGTGCAATAACGCATCCCCAAGGCGATCACTTTCTGCAACGACACGCTCCCACCGCTGTATTCGCTCGGCGTTATCCAGATTCACGAAGTCGTGCCGATCGGGAATACGCGCGCCAGGCAAGCTTGCCACGAATTGTGCCGACGGCGAGATCAATAGCACCCGGTCAAGATGTTCGGGGCGTGGCGTTCTGCGCGGACGCTTTTTGTCGAACCAACCCGGCGTCAGGTGCGAATAAAAATGTGGGTACAACGTCAGGCCATCATCACACGACAACGGCACATCGAAATGGTAATCGATGATGCCACCGTCCCGATACGTGCCCGGCAGCGCGCCTGGCAGTGGCGAGACGCCCTGCATGACGAACGGGATCGCACTGGATGCCATGATCGCCGGGATCAGATTATCCGCGCTCAGCGCAACTTGCTGCATCGGCAGGTCGTCGGCGCTGGCCGCCGGTGGCAGTGCACGCGCATCGTGCACCAACGTGCGCTCGAAGAAACCGCCGAGCGCGCGTCTGGAAACATGATTGGCGAGCATCGCAGCACCCAAGCCAGTCGCCAATGCCAGCTTCGATTCCGAAGCCAGCAGGTGACGTGCGCGCACGGCCATGATGTGTAGTCGATACGCAGGATTGTTGACGATGTGCGCCAGCGCGCCGTCGCCCAGAATATAGCGCACCATGTGCTCGCCAATGCGGCTGATATCAGCGGCGGTTGGCTTCTCGCCATAATTTTCATTGATGTAGCGATCAGCAAACCGCTCGATCGCCGCAAGCGGCTGTGGACTTGCGTAGCAGGCGAACCGCCAGGAGCCAATTGACGAGCCGAGCAAGTGTACGGGCGGCGTGAAATGCGGCACCACTTCCGAGAGCAACATCCGATCCAGACCCGTCAGCACAAGCCACTTGGCGCCGCCAGACGCGCCGACCATCATGCGCACGTCTTGCGGCTGAAATCCGCGCTCGCGCAGGTGCCGCAGGGCACCGGGACCTGCACGCACAGTGAGGCAATCAGTAACTGTCATGCGTGGCGGGTGTGTTAGCTGTGTAGCGGGTCGCGGTGCACGATGGTTTGCTCACGACCCGGGCCGGTCGACACGATGTCAATCGGCGTCTTGACGATATCGGCGATGCGCGCAAGGTAGTCGCGAGCGCGTTGCGGCAGCTGATCATACTGCGTAATACCAACGGTATTCGACTGCCAGCCCGGCATATCTTCATACACCGGCTCGACCTCGGCATAGCGATCAACGATGACCGGCGGCGCTTCGCTGATCTGACCGTCAATCCTGTAACCGATACAAATCCGGATGGTCTCCAATTCGTCAAGCACATCCAGCTTGGTGACACACAAACCGGTCACGCCGTTATTAATAATCGTGCGCCGCAAAGACACCGCATCGAACCAGCCACACCGTCGAGGTCGACCAGTGGTCGCCCCAAATTCATGCCCGACGCGCGCCAGATGCTCGCCCATGTCATCGAATAGCTCTGTCGGAAACGGCCCAGCGCCAACGCGTGTTGTGTACGCCTTAACGATGCCCAGCACGTAGTCGATCTGGTTCGGCCCTATACCGGTACCGGTACTTGCACCAGCGGCAACTGTGTTGCTCGACGTCACGAACGGGTAAGTACCGTGATCGATATCTAGCAACGTACCCTGCGCACCCTCAAACAGAATACTCTCGCCTTGCTCGTGCAGCGCGTGCAGGATACCGGTGACGTCTGCGACCAGCGGCGCAACACGCTCGGCATGTGCCATGGCCTGGTCGAGTGTTTCGGAGAAGTCGACCTTGGGTGCACGCAAGTAATTGCTGAGCACAAAATTGTGGTAGTCGAGAATCTCGCCAAGGCGCGACGCAAACTTCTCTCGCAGGAACAAATCAGATACCCGCAGTGCGCGACGCGCGACCTTGTCTTCATACGCCGGGCCGATGCCGCGACCGGTCGTACCAATCGCTGCATTACCGCGAGCCTTCTCGCGCGCCAGATCCAGCGCCACATGCGAAGGCAGAATCAGCGGACAGGCGGGGCTAATACGCAGACGCTCAAACACGGGCACGCCGTTCGCCGCAAGGTCGTCCATTTCAGACAGCAGCGCATCAAGCGACAGCACAACGCCATTGCCAATCAGGCACTGCACGCCTTCGCGCAACACGCCGGAAGGAATCAAATGCAATACTGTTTTCTTGCCATCGATAACCAGCGTGTGGCCGGCGTTGTGGCCACCCTGAAAGCGCGCTACAGCAGCGACGCGATCCGTAAGAAGATCGACAATCTTGCCTTTACCCTCGTCACCCCACTGGGTGCCGACGACAACGATATTCCTGCCCATGAGTCGATACGCCTGTTACGTGTTGTTGTTATTCGCTACTTTTCGTCACGACGGTTCAGGTAACGGAAAAAGTCGTTCTCTGAGTCGATCACGAGTAAATCGCCTTGCGTACCCAGCGAGGTCTTATAGGCCTGCAAACTGCGGTAAAACGCATAGAATTCCCGATCGGCGTTATACGCCTGCGCGTAAATTGCGGCAGCTGCCGCATCGCCCTCACCACGCGTAAGCTGCGAATCCCGATAGGCCTCCGAGCGAATCACCGTGCTTTCACGGTCAGCGTTGGCGCGAATTTCCTCGGCTTCCTCATTACCTTCCGCGCGCAGCTCCGAGGCAATCCGCAACCGCTCTTCACGCATACGTTTATAGACCGAATCGGCAACCTGATCAGAAAACTCAACCTGCTTGACGCGCACATCAATCAGTTCGATGCCCAGGTCTTTCGCCAACTCCGACGCTTCGCTCATCATGTCACGCATGAGCTCATTGCGCTCGAGAGAGATCACTTCCTGCATCGTGCGTTTAGCGAATTCGGTACGAATCGCTGCCTTGATGATTTCCAGCAGACGCGAGCGCACCATATCTTCACTGCCACCGGTTGACACATAGTAGGTTTCCGGTTCACGAATGCGGTACTTGACGAAGAAGTTCACCGACGCCGGCTTTTTCTCGGTAGTCAGGATTTCTTCTGGGGATGGAGAGATCGTTAAAACCTGATTCGGAAATTTCAGGATCTCATTATAAATCGGCAGCTTGAAGTGCAAACCTGGCTCGAAGTCACTCTTGACCACTTCACCGAAGCGCAGCTTCAAGGCGTGCTCACGCATGTCGACAGTAAAAGCTGTTAAGCCGAGACCGACAAAGACCAGCCCGACGAGAACGATGATTGCGCTAATTCCAGATTTCATTGACGTGCCCTCCGGGTACGGTTGTCACGTATTTCGGTATCTGTCAGTGACGGCCGGTTGGCGACATCATTCTGACGTGACAGCGTGCCACTGGCCGATGCGCGCGAACGCTGCCCGGAGCTTTCGACCAGCTTGTCCAGAGGCAGATACAGCAAGTTACCCTCGCCGTCAGCGTCGATGAAGACCTTGCTGCTGTTTGTGTAGACTTCTTCCAGCGCGTCGATGTACAGACGCTCACGCGTCACTTCAGGCGCCGCCGCATATTCCTTCAACAGCGCCGTGAAGCGCGCCGCTTCACCGCTAGCGTCGTTGATGACACGTTGCTTGTAGGCTTCCGCATTCTGCAACTGGCGCGCCGCCTCACCGCGTGCTTCCGGGATGATCTGATTTTCGTAAGTCTGCGCGCTGAGCTTGGCCTGCTCTTTGTCCTCGCGCGCTTTCACAGCGTCCTGCACAGCATCTTGCACGGGGCGCGGAAAATCGACCTTCTGCAAGTTCACGGCCGTTACTTCGATGCCGGCCTCGTAGGCATCCAGAGCGCTTTGAATCAATTGTTTGGTCAACTCGGCCACCTCGGCGCGATTACCGAGCAGTGTGAAATCGGCCGGGTGCTTGCCAACAGCTTCGCGAATAGCGCTCTCGCTGACATCAGAAACGGTTGCGATCGGGTCGCGCACGTTGAACTGGAAGTCTTCCGGACTGCGACGTCGGTACTGCACTGCCAGGTTAATCACGACGAAATTCTCATCAGCTGTGAGCATCTGGATTTCCTGTTCGAACCGATCGATGACAGACGCATTGACCTTTTCGACAGTCTCAATCGGATAGGGCAAATGCCAGTGCAGGCCCGGGCCTGTGTCGCCAACGTATTCGCCAAACCGCAGCTCAAGACCGCGCTCCGCTTGATCAACGCGATAGAACCCGGTCGTCAACCAGAACACCAGACCAATAACCAGCACAACCAGCAGACCCGCGGCCGAACCGTCGCTACCGCTACCGCTGCCGCCGCCATCACCGCCGCCACCCAAACCGCGTAATTTGCGCTGCAGGTTGTTGAACAATTTGTCCAGATCACTGGGTTTGTTGCCGCGTTTGCGATCTCCCCAGGGGTCCTGCCCATTGCCGTTTTCGTTCCAAGCCATAGTGTTTTCTATCTCAGCCGAATGCGGCGCCTAAAAAGACGCGGCATCCTGTTGCGTTGCCTGCGCCGTGTGCAATCGATCCGGCTCCATGCCAGTCTGCGCACACAAACGCAGGAAGGATTTTTTCGTCATATCGACATGTAGCTGGCAGCCGCCATCGTCTTCGAACTGCTCGCTGACGACCGCACCCTCCGCAAACAGCCGCGCGCGCAGCGCAGCCTCGGCCGCCGCCAGGCGCAACCAGCCAACAATGCGTTCCTCGCGAAAACGTTGCGTCAGGGCATTCACGAGCAAATCCAGACCTGCGCCTGTCAAAGCCGAGACAAATACACTGGCCGGCCGCTCGCGATCACCTTCCGCGATGTGCGGTAACTGCTTATCGATATCGATCTTATTGTACACGCGAATCTGCGGCACGGCGTCAGCACCAATGGATGACAACACGTTGTTGACCTCTGATTCGCGCTGATCGCGCTGCGGATCGCTGGCATCGATCACGTGCAACAGCACGTCTGCCTCGCGGGTCTCGGTCAGCGTCGCCTTGAAAGCTGCCACCAGCTCATGCGGCAAATTCGCCACAAAACCGACCGTATCGGCCAGTACAACCTGGGTCGCATCACCCAGCTGCCAGCGCCGCAAGGTCGGATCGAGCGTCGCAAACAGCTGGTCAGCGGCATAAACTTCTGCGTCGGTGAGACGATTGAACAGCGTCGATTTACCGGCGTTGGTATAGCCAACCAGCGCCACTGTCGGCACCTCGTTGCGAATGCGGTTTCGACGACCCAGCTCGCGCTGTTTGTCGACCTTTTTCAGGCGCTTGGTCAGCTTGGCGATGCGATCGCGCACCAGCCGGCGATCTGTCTCGAGCTGGGTTTCACCCGGTCCTCGCAGCCCAATGCCGCCTTTTTGCCGTTCCAGGTGCGTCCAGCCGCGCACCAAACGCGTCGACAAATGACGCAACTGCGCAAGCTCAACCTGCAGCTTGCCTTCGAACGATCGCGCCCGCTGCGCAAATATGTCGAGAATCAATCCGCTGCGATCCAGCACCCGACAGCAAACAGCCCGCTCGAGATTGCGCTCTTGTGTCGGCGTCAATGCATGGCTGACCAACACCAGATCAGCGCCCAGATCGCGCACATTGTCGGCGATCTCGGCAACCTTGCCGCTGCTGATCAGGAAGCGCGCTTCAGGCTGTGGACGGTTGACGATCATCGTGTCGAGCACATCGGCACCTGCCGAAATGGCCAGTTCGATGAACTCGTGAACGTCGGCGGCAGGCCCTGCACGCTCGAACACCGGGTGCACGATCAGTGCACGTTCGCCCGACTTGGGTCGCTCAAACATGATCAGAGGTGCCGCACGCGGCAATGACAACAATCAGACAACAATCAACAGAGCGCGCAGATTGTGACAGCAGCGCGTTACTCGTCGTCTTCGCCAACCGTATCGTCATCAGAAATTGGTAACCGCACATTTCGTGCCGGCACCACCGTGGAAATCGCATGTTTATAGACCATCTGGTTAACACTGTTTTTTAACAGCACAACAAATTGGTCAAAAGAATCGATTTGTCCCTGCAACTTGATACCGTTTACGAGATAGATGGAAACCGGCACTTTTTCTTTGCGCAGGATGTTGAGAAACGGATCTTGTAAAGACTGTCCCTTTGCCATGGGAATCTCCTTGTTATTGGCACCAGCCGCGAGTCTGCGCCCAAGCATGTCGCGAAAGCATAAAAAACCGTGAAGGCGGTGGCGGTGCCCTGCCTGCCGTCCTAGGGTGTTTCGATGTTAGCACAGGCACATCGACTGCCTGCGATCGGTTAACACTGTAATACAAACGTAAAATTCGACGAGTGCGCGCGCTAGCTGGCGCGCCGTTCTTCTATCGTTCTAACAATGGGGTCAATCACCGGCGATTCAAGCGGATCGAACACAACCAGATCAGACATGCCCCGTAACCACGTGTGTTGGCGTTTCGCTAACCGACGCGTGGCTGTCTTGGCATCTGCAAGTGCTTGCTCACGCGAGATTTCACCCTGCAGCCAGCGGGAAATTTGTCGATAACCGACGGCGCGCATACTGGGCAACTCTGCATGCATGCCCGGTAACGTCAACAGTGCCCGAACTTCGTCAGCGAAACCCTCTGACATCATCGCATCAAAGCGCTGGCCGATACGCGCATGCACCTGTGCACGATCATCACTGACCAATGCCAGCTTCAGCCACGGCCAGGCGACATGACGCACTGTCGCTTGTTGCAGACAGCTCATCGGTGTTCCGGTCAATCGATAGACTTCCAATGCACGCTGAATGCGCTGCGTATCATTGCTGGCAATACGCGCCGCTGCCTCCGGATCGACACGGGCTAGCTGCGCGTGCAGTGCCGGCCAACCCAGCTCGCGTGCCTGCGCATCCAACTCGGTGCGCACCTGAAGATCAGCCGCTGGCAAATTCGATAAGCCATCGAACAAGCGTTTGAAATACAACATCGTGCCACCGACTAACACCGGCAAACGCCCACGCTCCAGACTGGCACTAATCAACGGCGTGACATCATCGATGAATTGCGCAACCGAATACGCGTGCCACGGATCAACAATATCGACCAAGGCATGCGGACACGCGGCCAGCGTCTGCGCATCAGGTTTGGCAGTGCCAATATCCAGGCCGCGATACACCATGGCTGAGTCAACACTGATAATGTCGACGCCACCACGCGCATGCAGCGCAAGCGCCACCTCGGTCTTGCCCATCGCCGTCGGGCCCAAAATGCAGACGACGGTCATTGCCCGCGCTGAAACAGACTGTCGAGTGCCTGCATCGACAACTGCGTCCAGGTCGGCCTGCCATGATTGCATTGGTCTGCCCGTTCGGTGCGCTCCATGTCGCGCAGCAATGCGTTCATTTCGGCCAGCGTCAACGTACGATTGGCGCGCACCGAATGATGGCAAGCCATTGTTGACAGCATCTCATCCGTGACCGCCTCTGTACGTTCGCTGTTGCCATGCTCGGCAAAGTCGGCCAACACATCGCGCAGCAGCTGCGCGGCATTGCGCGCACCCAGTAGCGTCGGAATCTCGCGCAACACCAGAGCTTCCGGTCCCGCCTGTTCGACAATCAACCCCATGTCGGCTAACGCCTGACCGTGCTGCTCGGCCAGCCGCACTTCGCGCGCCGACAACGCAACGCGCTCTGGCACCAGCATCGGTTGCCGGACAATATTGCGGTTTGCGTAGTCCGCTTTGAGGCGTTCGTAGGTAATTCGCTCATGCGCGGCGTGCATATCCACCAGCACCAGACCGGCATCATTCTGCGCAAGAATGTACACGCCCTTGAGTTGCGCCAGCGCAAAGCCCAGTGGCGGTGCCGCATACTGCGCCTCGGCATCGTGCACGGCATCCGATGCAGCTGTCGCTGCGGCCAGGGTCGGTGCCGACGCGCTTTGCATCAACGCAGACAGATTGGCATGCGCGCTCGCATCGTGCTCGGTACCTGGTGTGCGCAGCGGTGCAGGCATCTGCGTCACCAGCGACGCCGGTGGCGAAAATGCAGCCGGCGCAACGCCGGTCTGGCCCGGTGTCGTCGCAGCCAATGCAGCCTGCACAGTGCGGAACACGAATTCGTGCACACCCTGTGAGTCGCGGAATCTCACTTCGTGTTTAGCCGGATGGGCGTTGACATCAACGCGTGCCGGATCGATCGCCAGCGACAGCACGTAGGCTGGGTGGCGACCATGAAACAGCACGTCGCGATAGCCCAGTCGCACCGCATGCATCAACGTCTTGTCGCGCACCCAGCGACTGTTAATGAACGTGTATTGCAGATCCGGCTGACTGCGCGAGAACGTCGGCAATGCCAACCAGCCGCGCAACGCAATACCCTCGCGCGTCTCGTCAATGCGCATTGCCGCCTCGCCGAATGCCTCGCCGAGCATTTGTGCAAGGCGCCGGTCTTCGGCATCTTCGCTCTGCGCCGCCGGCAATTGCATGACAATACGCTGGTTGTGGCGCAACGTGAATGCGACTGACGGATGCGCGAGCGCCAACCGCCGCACTGCCAAATCGATGTGATGAAACTCGGTTTTTTCAGTTCGTAAAAACTTACGCCGGGCCGGCGTGTTATAGAACAGGTCATGCACTTCCACGCGTGTTCCTTGCTGCAGCGCGTAGGGCTCAACACTGCCCAGCGCGCCGCCGTCGACAGAAATCCGCGCAGCCTGCGCACCTGCTTGCGCCGAAGCCAGCGACAAACGCGATACGGACGCTATCGACGGCAAGGCCTCGCCGCGAAAACCGAGTGAGGCAACGCACTCCAGATCATCGAGACTGGTAATTTTGCTGGTGGCGTGGCGCGACAACGCGAGCGGCAAGTCGCCCGCCGGAATACCCTGCCCGTTGTCACGCACACGAATCAGCCGGCTGCCGCCATTGTCGATATCAATGTCGATTGTGCCGGCGCCGGCATCGAGTGCATTCTCAACCAGTTCCTTAACCACGGATGCTGGCCGCTCAATCACCTCGCCGGCGGCGATCTGGTTAATCAGGTGGTCGGGTAGTTGGCGTATCGGCATCCGGCAGCGTCATCGGCGAAAGCCGCATTGTTTCACAGCGCCGAGTGCTTCGGCCAGCGCGCGGGCTCAACCGCCGGACGGAATCTTCAACACCTGGCCTACACGGATGCGATCCGACTTCAGCGCGTTCTCGCGGCGTAGATGCGCGATGCTGACCCGATAGCGGTCGGCAATTTCACTCAACGTATCGCCGGCGGCAATCGTGTAGGTATGGCCTGCCGAATAGTGACGTTGCTCGCTGCTGCGTCGTGCGTACAACGAACCTACCGGCGGATTATCCAGGTAGTAATCGCGCACGCCCTCAAAAATTGCGTTGACAAGTTTCTTCTGGTGCGCGCGGCTGGCTAGATTGCGCTCTTCCTGCGGATTCGAAATGTACGCCGTTTCTACCAGAATCGATGGTACGTCCGGCGACTTCAGTACGATGAAACCTGCTTGCTGAACGTCACTGCGATGCAGTTTATTGACCTTGCCCATGCGCGCCAGCACGGCACTGCCGATATCGATGCTGGCATTGATTGCCGCGTTCTGTGACAAGTCCATCAAGACCGTGCGCAACTGCGGCTTCATGTCATCCCACGGCACACCAATCAAGGCGTCGTTCTGCGAGCCGGCCAAGCGCTTTGCGGCCTCGTCACTCGCACCCTTGACAGACAACGCATACACCGACGACCCGCGCGCGCGACGATCGCGCACAGCATCAGCGTGAATCGAGATAAACAAGTCTGCGTTTTCTTTGCGCGCCGCCTCCATCCGCTCGCGGTGCGGTATCAGGACGTCGGCGTCGCGAATCAGCAGCGCTCGCATGCCCGGTTCGGCATCGATCTTGGCTGCCAATTGTCGCCCGATGGCCAATACGACATCTTTTTCGCGCGTCTTGTTTTTGCCAATTGCGCCAGGATCACGACCGCCATGACCCGGGTCGATGGCGATAACGATGTCGCGATCGCTATTGGTCGGGCGGGACATCGTTGCCGTGCGCGCACGCGCGCCGAGATCGATGACCAGACGCTCTTTCGTATTACCGGCTGGTCCGGCAAAAAAACTGCGCACCTGTACCGCTTGTGCCAGGTCGAGCACGATACGCAAGCCCTTGCCATTGCGCTCGCCGGCACGCACTGAACGCACGACGCCGACATTGGTTGGCAACTGCCGCAACGAATCGGATAGGCGCGCATCGTCGATATCGATGACAACCCGATTCGGATCACGCAGCGTGAACAGGTTGTGCGATACGCCGGCATCCAGATCGACGACGATGCGTGTGCCGCTGTCTTCCGTCGATGCGCGCACGCCTTGCACAACGACAGCAGCCGACGCACTAGCGGCAGCGGCCAGACAACCCAGCAAGACAATCAATGCGCGATGGACCATAACGGCTCACAGACTCAGGTCAGACTCGCTGATCATACCGGCTACGCGGATATCGTCAAGCTATAAAAGTAAATAAAAATATGAAGATACGTGCGCTTTCTAACGTGAAATAGCGTTCAGATGATCGATCACTGACTCAGCACGCGCCGATAACGCCTCAACCCGGACCTGCCGACCGTTACCGCTCAGCGACAATGCCACGCGCAGATCCGCCGCCCGGGCGAGCTCGGGCGCGCGTGACGACCACTCGACCAGACGCAACGTGCCGCCGAGGTCGCGCCAACCGAGATGCTCCAGCTCGCTAGCCTCTGCCAGTCGATACAAATCCAGATGACACAGCGGCAGCGCGCCAATCGTGTAGGGCTCAAGCAGCGTGTAAGTGGGGCTGGGTACACGGCCTACGTGGCCGAGGCCATGGATCAAACCTCGCACCATCGTCGTCTTGCCGGCGCCCAGATCACCATCGAACAGGATCAGGCTATCGGTCAACTGAGCAGCCAGCAGCGCTTCGCCCAACTGCGCACCAAAGCGTTCGGTCGCCGTGACATCGGCGAGCTGCGACAGCACCGGTAGGTTCAATGTCGCGGGTTGAGCCAGTGGCGCAATTCAGCCAGCAAGTCACCGGCCAGCAAACCGCGCTCTCCGCGTCGCGCCGCAGAATCACCGGCCAAGGCGTGCACGAGTACGCCGGTTCGCGCCGCGGCATCGGCGGTCAGGCCTTGCGCCAGCAGCGCCGCGATCAAGCCCGTCAGCACGTCCCCCATGCCAGGCGCTGACATACCCGGATTACCGAACGGGCAAATGCTCGGCACACTGTCCGCGTGCGCAACGAGCGTCCCCGCGCCCTTCAACACGACCGTTGCACCCGTCATTTGTTGTAGCGCTGACAACGCGGCAAGCCGGTCAGACTGCACGTCGGCCGGCGTCGTACCCAACATCCGCGCCGCCTCACCGGGGTGCGGGGTAATGATGCGCACCGCCGGCGCCTGCTGCCATACGGCGGCATCTGCGCTCATCAAGTTCAGCGCGTCGGCATCCAGTACCACCGGTTTGCCCGAGGCCAGCACTTCGCGCAGCAACTCGCGACTCCAATCCGTCACGTCCAAGCCGGGTCCACAGGCGATCACTGCCGCCCGTGAAATCAGCGACGCCAGCGCCTTGGCATCTTCAATACCCTGACTCATCAACTCCGGTCGCATCGCGACCAGACTTGCCGCATGCGATCGGTCGGTCGCGACCGTTACCAATCCGGCCCCACCGCGCAACGCTGCCTCAGCACTGAGCTGCACGGCACCCGGCATGCCTTCGGCACCACCCACACACAACACGTGGCCGAATTGCCCTTTGTGCGAATTCAGTGCACGGCGCGGCAAGTTCAGCGCCAGCTCGTCACGATACTGGCGACGCAACACCGGTTGCTGCCTTTTGTAGACATCTTTCGGCAATTCCAGGTCAGCAAATACCAGGCGGCCGCAATGCGCCGGCCCTTCGGCCAGAAACAGCCCGCTATTCAAGCCAACGAACGTAACAGTCAGATTCGCCTGCACGGCCGTGCCGCGCACGATGCCGGTGTCACCGTCGAGCCCGGACGGTATATCCAGTGACGTGACCGGTACGTCAGCGGCGTTGATCGCGTTGATCGCACTGGCATACTCGCTACGCACGTCGCGCTTCAGCCCGCTGCCGATCAGCGCATCAACCACCATCCCGGCACCATCCAGCAATGCCGGATCCCACGGGCGGTGCAAGCCGCCGGCGGCCGTGAACTCTTCGTAGGCACGCGCGGCATCGCCGCTCAGCTCGGTCGGCTCGCCAAATGCGACAACGCGCACCGCCAGCCCCGCCGCGCGTGCGAGGCGCGCAACCACATAGCCATCGCCAGCGTTATTGCCGCTGCCGCACAACACCAACAACGAGCGCAAACCGGGATAGCGCTGGTTCATGACGGACAAAGCCGCGGCGCCGGCGCGCCGCATCAGCGTGTAACCGGGAATGCCGAATTTGTCGATCGCGCGCTTGTCGAGGGCGCGTACGCCTTCGGCTGAATAGATATCGATGGGTAAGCTAATCACAGGGTTGAGTATACTCGGCGGATGGCTGATGCAGAACCGTTGCCGCAAACACGCCTGCGCGAATCGCGCGGCAAACTCGATGAATGGGCGCTGGAGCTCGGTTTTTCGGCCGTCGGGGTTACGGACACTGATCTGAGCATCAGCGAGTCTCGCCTGGCACGCTGGCTAGAGCAGGATTACCACGGTGACATGCACTACATGCATCGGCACGGCGCCAAGCGCAGCCAGCCGGCGTTGCTGCTACCCGGCACTCTGCGGGTGATCAGCGTGCGTATGGACTATCTGCCGGATGATCAGGAGCGCGCCCGCGCGTTGCTCGACCACGCCACCAACGCGTATGTGTCGCGCTATGCGCTCGGTCGCGACTATCACAAGCTAATGCGCAAACGCCTGGCCGCGCTGGCGGTGCGTATTCGAGAACACATCGGCGCGCACGATTACCGGGCATTCGTCGACAGCGCGCCAGTGCTTGAAAAACCGCTCGCGCAAAAGGCAGGACTTGGCTGGATTGGCAAACACACGAATCTGATCCATGCCAAGAGCGGCTCCTGGTTCTTCCTCGGCGAGTTGTTTACCAATTTGCCGCTGCCAATCGATACGCCGGCAACGGATCACTGCGGCAGCTGCCGCGCGTGTATTGATGTGTGCCCGACGCAGGCCATTGTTGCGCCGTATACCCTCGATGCGCGCCGCTGCATCTCATACTTCACCATTGAGGACGATGCCGACATACCCGAGCCGCTGCGCAAACCGATGGGCAATCGCATTTATGGCTGCGACGATTGCCAGCTGTTTTGCCCGTGGAACAAATTTGCGAAACCGACACAGGAAACCGACTTCCTGCCGCGTCACGGACTCGACGATATTGCTCTGGCACATCTGAGCGCTTGGTCTGAAGCGCAATGGCTAGAGCGGATGGCAGGTAGCGCCATACGCCGTATCGGCTTTCGACGCTGGCAACGCAACCTTGCCGTGGCACTGGGTAATGCCGAATCCCAACCGGATGTCATCGAGGCAATCAATACTCTGCGCCGCAGCGACAGCGATCAGGTCCGCCGTCACGCTGACTGGGCGCATGCACAACATCACAACAGCAACAACGAGCACACTGCATCATGAGCCAACACAACGATCCTGTCGCCAGCCCGTACCTTGCACCGACCGATGGTAGTTTCACACTCGCCGACATGCCAACGCGCGCCACTGATGCACCGTCGAACAGTGCTCTGAAAAAACAGCTTGAAGACGCGGTACAGGACATCGCGGAACGCCAGCGCATGTTATATGCGCACAATCGTTTTTCGTTGCTGCTCGTGTTTCAGGCGATGGACGCCGCCGGCAAAGATTCAACCATTCGTAAGGTCTTGAGCGGCGTCAACCCAGCAGGGTGCCATGTATCGAGTTTCAAACGCCCATCTAGCACCGAGCTCGACCACGATTTTCTGTGGCGTACCACCTGCAAATTGCCCGAACGGGGCCGCATCGGTGTGTTTAATCGCAGCCACTACGAGGAAGTGCTGGTGGTGCGCGTACATCCGGGCATCCTCGATGCACAACAACTGCCCCACACGCCGGACCTGGACACACTGTGGGCGCACCGCCTGCGCTCGATCGCCGATCAGGAGCGTCATCTTGCTGACAACGGCACGGTGATTCTGAAGTTCTTTCTGAACGTCTCCCGCGAGGAGCAGCGCAAGCGCTTTATCGATCGACTTGAGGTAGCTCGCAAACGCTGGAAATTCGAGCCTAACGATGTGCGCGAGCGCGGTTACTGGTCGCAGTACATGCATGCCTATGAACAGGCAATACGTGCAACCAGCAAACCGTGGGCACCGTGGTATGCGATTCCTGCAGATGACAAACCGGCAATGCGCTTTTTAGTCGCCGACATCGTGCGCCGCACGATGGACGCCTTGCCACTCGCTTATCCCAGCGTCGCAGACGAAGACCGCGAGTTGTACGACACGTTGCTCAAACAACTGAAGTCGGAAGGCTAGTCGCCAGCACGCACCAGCACGTTGTCGATCAGACGTGCGCGCCCCAACGTGGCGGCCCCGAGCACGACCCAACTGTCGTCATCAGCGTGCGACTTTTTCAGCGTGCCCGGATGACGAATGGCTACGTAGTCGGGCAGGAACCCAGCCTCTTCGAGTGCCGCAAGCGCTTCAAGGCGCATGGACTTGTAGTTGCGCGCACCGTCCAACAACAACTCTGCGATCTGGCTCAACTGCGCGTACAACGTGGGCGCAACAAGCCGCTGTTCATCGCTCAGGTATTGGTTGCGTGAGCTGAGCGCCAGACCGTCATCGGCGCGCACTGTCGGCGCCTGCGTGACCGCAACCGTCAGCGACAGATCGCGCACCATCTGGCGGATCACCTGCACCTGCTGGTAGTCCTTTTGACCGAACACGGCAACATCCGCGTTAACCATCGCAAACAGTCGGCATACGACCGTCGCGACGCCGTCGAAATGACCAGGTCGATGCTTGCCATCGAGTTTGCTGCTGATGCCAGGCACGTGTATGTGCGTGGCGTTGTGCACACCCAACGGATACATCGCCGATTCATCGGGTGTGAACACAAGATCGGCGCCCGCCTCAAGCAACTGTTCGCAATCGCGCTTTAACGTGCGCGGATAGGCGCCGAAGTCCTCATTGACGCCGAACTGCGTCGGATTCACATAGATGCTGACGACAACCCGATCGGCAAGTGACTTTGCATGCGTAACGAGCGCCAGATGCCCTTCGTGCAGGTTGCCCATGGTCGGCACCAGCACGACACGCTCGCCGGCGATGTGCCATTCCGCAACCTGTTCGCGCATCACCGCGACTGCTTGAATAACCTGCATGATTCAGCTGAAACAGTGTTCAGCAGCCGGATAGCTCTTGTCTTTGACTGAGGCCACGTAGTTACCGATGGCCTGTAACGGCGAGTCGGTTCCCGGTGTGTAGTTGCGCACAAACCGCGGCGTGCGGCCCAGCGTAATGCCAAGCACGTCGTACAACACGAGAATCTGTCCATCGACGTCAGGCCCCGCTCCAATGCCAATTACCGGCACCGACAGCGCATCACAAATCTGCTTGCCCAACTCATTGGGCACGCACTCGAGCAGCACGATGTCTGCGCCGACCGATTCGAGCTGGCGCGCTGCGGCAACCATGCGTTCGGCAGCACTCGGGTCGCGACCCTGCACCTTGAAGCCACCAATTTTGTGCACACTTTGCGGCTTCAGGCCGATATGGGCACACACCGGAATGTCATGCCTTGCCAAATGCTCAACGATTTCAATCTGGCCTGCACCACCCTCGAGTTTAATCATCATCGCGCCGCCTTCCTGCATCAGGCGCACCGCATTCTCTAGCGCCTGCTCCGGAGAGGTGTAACTCATGAACGGCATGTCGGCGATCAGGAAGGCATGATGCAGCCCGCGCGCAACCGTTTTGGAATGGTAGATGATGTCGTCAACGGTGACCGGTACGGTTGTGTCGTGCCCCTGAATCACCATACCGAGCGAGTCACCGACCAGCACAACATCGATGCCGGCGCGATCGACGAGCTGCGCAAAGCTCGCATCATAGGCAGTTATGCACGCGATCGGCGTGCCTTCGGCTTTCATTTTTGCCAGCGTGCCGACATTGACCGGCGGCTGATCCATGCTGCGTTGTTCGAGTTGAGTGTACATCCGGGCCTGCCGCAATCTTGTGACTAAAGAGCGCGAATGATAGCGCAAATGACGTCGACATCACCTAGGCAGTGCGACTAGATACCGGGTTAAAGAAGCGCCGGCCGCGGGGCACGGTCAGAATCTCGGCCAGCAGCGCATTGAAATCCGCTGTGTTGTAGGCCGGATCTATCGACTCTGCGTTGACAATCAGCAATGGCGCGGCGTCATAGGCGTGAAAAAATCGCGCGTACGCCTGATTGACCTGTTCCAGATAACTGCGCTCAATCAGCGCATCCAACTCGCCACCGCGCTGGCTCAAGCGCGCGCGCAGTACATCGACCGGCGCCTGCAAATAAATCACCAAATCCGGTTGCGGCGCATCGACTGAGACGCGAGCATAGATTTGCTCGTACAGCGCCCGCTCCTCGCTATTGAGGTTGATGTCAGCGAACAGTCGATCCTTTTCCATCAGAAAATCTGCCACACGCGTTGTCGCAAACAGATCATCCTGACGCAGCGTTTCGAGTTGACCTGCGCGCTCAAACAGAAAAAACAATTGCGCCGGCAACGCGCCACTGCGCGGGTCCTGATAAAAACGTTCGAGAAACGGATTCGGTGCCACCGTTTCGGGCAGCAGCTCCGCATTGAGCGTGTCGGCAAGACGTCGCGCCAGCGCGGTTTTGCCAACACCGATTGGGCCCTCGACCACAACAAACGACAAGTCGGCCTGGTTCATTGCCACGGAATGTCACCAATACGTTGCAGACCGTCAGTGCCTACGTGCGACGCCATCACAGCAACCGGCAAGTGACCGTCAACAACAACGTGTGGGCAAATTTCGGCCAGCGGTTGCAGCACAAAATTTCGCTGGGCAACTGCCGGATGCGGCAACGTCAGCGCCTCTTTGGAAACGCAAACACCCGGCATGAACACCAGGTCCAGATCAAGCGTGCGCGCTCCCCAGCGCTCCTCACGCTGACGCCCGTGCGCCTGTTCGATCTGTTGCAGCGCATGCAGTAACCCTGCGGCCTGCAGCACAGTGAGCAACCCCGCAGCGGCATTGATGTAATCCGGCTGATCTTGCGGACCGACGGGCTTCGAGCGATACCATCCTGACGGCGTAAAGTGGCTGCAGCCCGGTAAAGCGGCCAGTTCCTGGCAGGCACGGACAATGTGCTCGCGCGGCGAATCAAGATTGCTGCCTAATGCAATGTAGGCAGGCCGCCAGCGCTCAACCATTGTCGCCTTCGGCCCCGCGGCTCGACCGACGTCGGCGTCGGCGCGGTCGCTTGCTGCCACCCGTCTTGCCACCAGCGCCGTCGACGCCGAACGCAGCGCCGCGCTCCGCACCTTCCAGCGTCTGCACCCGCGTCCAGAACTCCGCCGTCTCTGTTGGCACCTCACCGATCTCACTGCGCAACAACATGAAATCGTAGGCGGCTCGAAACCGTCGATGCTCGAGAAAACCCAACGCGCGACCGCCCTGCATTTTTTCGAACCGCGGTTGCAACGTCAGCATCTCGCGCAGCGGCGACGTAAATCGGCGCGGAACAGAAATCACCGATTGTTGTCTGGCCAGGCAGTCGTAGGTTGCAGCACCCAGTGACTGCGTCGGTGACAGACCATCGTCTTCGAACACCACGCGCGCGCGCGCCTTGATCGGCCACCACAGGAACACGGCAATCAGAAACATTGGCGTGATCGGCTGGTCGTTAGCGACACGCCGGTCGGTGTTATCAAGCGCAAGGCGAATAAACGTATCGAAATAGTCCCCGTCCGGCGCCGCAAGCCCGAGCGCTGCGTCAGGAAACAATTCGCCAAACACATCGAAACGCTGCAATTGTGCATACGCTTTGGCAGCAAAACCTGCCTGGAACATTTTTAGAAACTCGTCGAACAAACGTGCCGGCGGCACGTTCGACAACAGACTCTTGTGTTCGGCAATCGCCTGTTGCAGCGCAGGCTCAAGTTTGAAATTAAGTTTGGCCGCAAACCGCACGGCGCGCAAAACGCGCACCGGATCCTCGCGCAGGCGGCGCGCAGGCTCGCCGATCAGCTCCAATCGACGATCGCGTACATCATCTACACCACCGACGTAGTCCCACACCGAGAAATCGGCAATGTTGTAGTACAGCGCATTGGCCGTGAAGTCTCGCCGCCAGACATCTTCATCAATGGTGCCATAAGCGTTGTCACGCAGCAGGCGCCCTTCGCCGTCAGTCTGCGTGCCGCCATCGCTATCCTGCGGATCCGTTGCTGCGCGAAACGTCGCCACTTCGATGATTTCACGGCCAAAGCGTACATGCACCAAACGGAAACGACGCCCGATAACGCGCGAGTTGCGGAACAGGTCGTGGACTTCGTCCGGGCTTGCGTCCGTCGCAACATCAAAGTCTTTTGGTCGCCCGTCCAGTAACAGGTCGCGCACGGCACCACCGACGAGAAACGCCTGATAGCCGGATTCGTGCAGGCGATACAGCACTTTCAGCGCGGCTCTCGAGATATGTTTGCGCGATACCGTGTGATCCGGGCGCGCAATAATGGTGGGTGCCGCGGATTCGGGCACAGACGACTGCGACAAGTTCTGCAAACCTCAGACAGTGCAAAGCGCATCACTATAGCAGAGCCGGCCACCCAGCTTGACCTGCTTTGGTATCACGCGCCCGCATCGACTATTCTCGAGCAATGACTGACCAACACTCGATGTCCGCCGGCGCCGATCATCAACCTGCCGCACCCAGCATCGCCCGTCGCTGCGCAGCACTCATCTACGATCTGCTATTGGTGCTTGCGTTGCTGATGCTCGGCACGCTCCCGCGCGCGGTGATGGTCGGCGATGCCAGTGATCAAGAGCTCGACTTCACGCGCCCCGGCTTGCTGTTCCAGCTGTACTGCCTGACGTTGATCGTCGGCTATTTCGTGCTGTGCTGGAAACTGCAGGGGCGCACGCTAGGTATGAAGTCATGGCGCTTGTCGATTGTCAGCGAGTCAGCGGGCACACCGAGCCTGGGGCAACTGCTCATGCGCGCGTTGAGCGCGCCGATTGCCTGGGGTGCGTTGGGTGCGGGGGTGCTGTGGCAACACATTGATGCACACGGCCGCACGTGGCACGACATGGCTTCCGGCACGCGCATGGTCGTGCTGAAGAAGACCTAACGTACGCGCTGAATCGCAATCATCGTTGCCAGCGCCAGCACGGCGACCGGTATCAAACCGACCACCATTGATTCAAGCCCGAATACCTGGCTGCTGTTGGCTAACGTGCGACTGGCCAGAAAAAATGCCAGGCCGATCAGCACCCCCAACAGCAAGCGCGCACCGGCCCCGGCGCTGCGCAATGAACCAAATACAAAACCGATGGCGAGCAACGGCATCAACAGCGTCGCCAGCACATCCGACACACGGCTCCACAGCTCGGTTTCATAAGCACGCGAATCCAGCTGATTGGTCTTGAGATAGTCCAGGTACGCAATCAGCCCGCGAAAGGACAAACTGCCGGGCCGCAGCGCGGCAATGCCGAGCAGCTCGGCGTCGACGTTGTACTGGCGCGTGGTCTGCGGCAACTGCTCCGCATACACATCGCGCTCGGCAAATCGTGTCTGGCGAAAATTCTGCAATCGCCAACGCCGCCCTTCGCCCAGATCCGCGCGCCCGGCGTAAGCAACCGAATCGAGGCGCTGGGCATCACTGAGTTCAAACAGGTAAATGCCACCGAACGCGAGCTGCTCCTCACTGCCGGCGACGTTGAAGATGCGTTTGCCGTCGCGCACCCAGGTGTTTTGTTCACCGGACAAATCCGCCTGATTACGTGCAGCGCTGCGATATTTGCGCGCAAATTGATCCATTGGCGGCGCCATGAACTCGCCAAGCACAATACCGGCCAGCGCCAGAATGACGCCGGACAACGCAACGTTGCGTGCGAGTCGAAACGCGGAGATGCCAGCGGCGCGCATAGCAACCAGTTCACTGCTTGCGGCCAGTGCGCCTAAGCCCAGCAACGCGCCGAGCAGCGTTGCGACCGGCAGCATCTCGACGGCCAGCAGCGGCAGGCGCAAACTCGTATAGACAAACGCACCAAACGCGGTGTAGCTGCCGGTGCCGGTGTCATCGAGCTGTGCGATGAACTCGATAAACCCGGCGAGCGCGAGCAACACCAGCATGACGAGCGCCGTCGACATCAGCACCGTCGTCGTCAGATACTGCCGAAGCAACTTCATGACGTTGCCACCGGTGTACGCCGCAACCCGTTAAACCAGCCGTTTTGCAGACCCATCATGAACAGGGCAGCCACGACCATGACAAAGTGTACACACCAAATGCCAATGCTGGCCGGCAGGTCGCCGCGCTCAACCCAGACTTTTGCCGCGCCGAGCAGATTGAAATAGATGATGAACACAAGAATGCCGACCGCAAGCTTGCCGTAACGACCTTGACGGGGCTGTGTCTTGGACAGCGGTACGGCCAGTAGCGCCAGCACCAGCGTGGCGAGCGGAATCGAAAAACGCCACTGCAATTCGGCGACTGCCAGCGGATCCGGGTCCTGCATCAGCGCAGCACTGCGCATGGCCTCCGGCTCGAGCTCGGGCAACTCCGCCGACGGCAGTGCATACGGCACACCATATTCACGAAATTCAATAATCTGGAAATCCGTCTGACCGGGTACGCCCAGATAACGGCGGCCGTCAGTCAGCACAATGAAGCGCGTATCGGCATCGTCACTTTGCCGCTGCCGTCCCTCGCGCGCCAGCACGACCTCGACCGTTGCGCCGTCGCGACGTTGCAAAAACACATTGCGCAACGCACCGCTGGCATCAACCTGTTCGGCAAAAATAACTTCACCCGTATCGCCGACGGCCACGAACCGGCCTGCCTCCAGCGCGCCCAAATCCATCTGCCGTTGCGTCTGAGCGCCAATCAGTTCGATTTGACGCAGCGAGTTCGGGGCCACAAACAACGCCAGCCACGCAACGAACATAGCCAGTGGCACGGCAAGCCACGCAAGCGGCCGCAATATACCGCCCGGCCCGATGCGACAGGCAAGCATCGCCGGTAACTCACTGTCGCTGTACAGTCTCGCCAGCGACAGCATGACCGCCAGAAACAGGCCAAACGGGATAATGATCGTCAGATATTGCAGCGCTGTCAGGCCGATCACGCTGAACACAGCATCTTTGGCGACTTTGTCCTTGGCCGCATCACCGAGCACCCTGGCTACCTGATTAGAGAGCAGAATGAGCAGCAACACGAGCGACACTGACAACCAAGTCTGCCACATCTCGCGCAGTATGTAGCGATCAAGGATGCGCAGCATTTAGCACCGGCGATGACTTAAATTCGGGCATAGCTTGCAGTATCATTCAAACCGCTGAGGGGGAAACGAAGCATAGCGTTATGGTAGCAAGGTCCGCTGGAAGCGTCGCCTTGAGCTGCCCTGCGCTGATTTTCAATCCCCTGACAGCGAATTGTCGTACGCGCCTGCCTGCTACGCGTGACCAGCATGATTGCCCTAACGGAGCTCGAAATATGGAATTTTTCATCACGACCGCAGATGCCGGCAAACGCAGCACCGACTGTGCCATCGTCGGCGTTTACGAGCGCAAACTGCTGAGTGCGGCAGCCGCCGAAATCGACTCTGCCAGCGGCGGGCTGATTAGCGGCTTGATGGATCAGGACGACATCAGTTGCAAACTGGGTAGCGCAACGGTGCTTGCGCGCGTCGATGGCGCGCGCTGCAAACGGGTCGTGGTTGTCGGACTTGGCAAAAAATCATCGTTCGGCCGCCGTGAATTTCAACGCGCCGTGCGCGCCGGTCTGACAGCAATCAAGTCGCAACGCGTGGTCAGCGCTGTGTGTTACCTGACGCAGGAAGCAACACACAATTGTGATGCGTACTACCGCAGCCGCCTCGCCGCGCAGGCACTTGGCGAGCATCGCTATCGCTACACCAGCATGAAAAGCACCGGCAAGCGGCCGGTGCCGAAGTTGAAAAAGCTCGGTCTGGGTGCGAGCAGCCGTGAACAGGGCAACGATCTTGAGCGCGGTGCGCAGCATGGCAAAGGTATTGCTATCGGTATGGCACTGACGCGCGACCTGGGCAACACGCCCGCCAACATTTGCCATCCGACCTACCTTGCCGACACCGCACGCGAGCTTGCCCGCAAGCACGCGAATGTCAGCGTCAACGTGCTGGATGAACCTGACATGGCCAAACTGGGAATGCACTCACTGCTGTCCGTCGGTCACGGATCCGAGCAACCGTCGAAATTGATTCATCTCGACTATCGCGGCGCCGGTGACGAACCGCCAATCACGCTGGTCGGCAAAGGCATCACATTTGATACCGGCGGTATTTCGCTGAAACCCGGTCCGATGATGGACGAGATGAAATATGACATGGGTGGCGCTGCTGCCGTGCTGGGCACGATGGCCGCCGTTGCTGCCTTGCAACTGCCGATCAATCTGTCTGTCATCGTGCCGAGCGCCGAGAACATGCCCAGCGGTCGCGCAACCCGACCGGGTGACATTGTCACCAGCATGTCCGGCAAAACCATCGAAATCCTCAACACCGATGCGGAAGGCCGGCTGATTCTGTGCGATGCGCTGACCTACGCGCAGACGCAATTCGACAGCGCCGCGTTGATCGACGTCGCCACATTGACTGGCGCCTGTGTCATTGCGCTGGGCCACCATCGTGCCGGCATCATGGGCAACGATGACGGTCTGATCGAAAGTCTTGTCAACGCTGGCGAGCGCGCCTGCGATCGCGGCTGGCACCTGCCTATCGATCAGGAGTACGTCGATCAGCTGAAAAGCAATTTCGCCGATTACGCCAACATTGGTGGTCGCCCGGGCGGCGCAATCACCGCGGGCGCTTTTCTTGCGCAGTTCACCGAAAAAGCGCGCTGGGCGCACGTCGACATTGCCGGTGTTGCCTGGCAAGGCGGCGCCAAGAAGGGCTCCACCGGCCGACCCGTACCGATGCTGGTCGACTTCATACTTTCCAGTATTTCCTAGGCAATGGCGCAACAGGTCGATTTCTATTTGCTCAGCAAGCCGGGCAGCGCCGCACGCGAACAGTTCGCATGCAGGCTGATCAACAAGGTCTACCGCCTCGGTGAGCAGGTGCACGTCGAAATCGACAACGCGACGGCACTGCAAGCATTTGACGAGATGCTGTGGACGTTTAGCGACGACAGTTTCGTGCCGCATACCTGTTTGCCTGATGACGACACGCGCACACCGGTAACGTTGGGCCTTGCTGGCCAGCCGGCGCTCGCGCAACCCACGGTATACGTCAATCTGACGAGCGCAGCATTGACCAACGCGCAGTGCCGCATCGCGGAAATCGTGCCCGCCGAGCCGGACCAGAAAGCTTTGGGGCGACAACGCTACGCCGCCTATCGCGACCGCGGTTGCGATATTGCAACCCACAATTTGTGAGCGAGCCCATGACTGACGACGAAATACCGATTCTGACCAATGTCGTCAAACGCGAACAGCGCCGCGATCCGACGCTGACTAGCGCGCTGCGCGACAAACTGATGCACGATGCGCAACAGTGCGCTGAGCAAACGGCCAATGACATCATTGACGAGCTGTTGACCGACATCCATCAGCTCATCAAGGAGCAATTACGCGAGCAGCTGCAAGAGCAGTTGCCAGCGCTTGTGGCGCGCGTCATAGACGCCCACATTGCCGATCATCGCGCCGGCTCGGATCCGTCGCAGGACGGATAGCTAGCGGACCTCTAGCCGGCACCGCCGCACGGCATTACACTGCGCCGATGGACAAGACCTACCAACCAAAAAACATCGAACGCAAACACTACGAGCGCTGGGAGCGTGAGGGTCGCTTCAAACCGCAGGGCGGTGACGAGGCCTTCTGTATCGTTATTCCCCCGCCCAACGTGACCGGCACCCTGCACATGGGGCATGCGTTCCAGGACACCATCATGGACACGCTAACCCGCTACCAGCGGCTGCGCGGCGTCAATACCCTGTGGCAACACGGCACCGATCATGCCGGGATCGCCACGCAGATGGTCGTCGAGCGGCAGCTCAATGCCGAAGGTCTGTCACGTCGCGATCTGGGCCGCGATGCGTTCGTCGAGCGGGTGTGGGACTGGAAGGCAAAGTCCGGCGGACACATCAACGGCCAATTGCGACGCATGGGCGCGTCCGTGGATTGGTCACGTGAACGCTTCACGATGGATGATGGTTTGTCCGCCGCCGTGCGCGATGTCTTCATTCAGTTGCACGAGGAAGGCCTGATCTATCGCGGCAAGCGGTTGGTTAATTGGGATCCGGTGCTGCACACCGCATTGTCGGATCTGGAGGTGTTGTCCGAAGATGAACAAGGCAGCCTGTGGCATTTTCGTTATCCGCTGGCCGATGACAGCAGCAATGGCGACGAGACTCACCTGATTGTTGCCACAACGCGCCCGGAAACGATGCTCGGTGACACAGCCGTGGCCGTACACCCGAACGACGAGCGCTACCAGCACCTGATCGGCAAACACGTCCGGCTGCCCATCGTCGACCGGCTGATACCGATCATTGCTGATGACTATGTCGATCCGGAGTTTGGCACCGGCTGCGTCAAGATCACGCCGGCGCACGACTTTAACGACTATGAGATTGGCCAGCGGCACAACTTGCCGATGATCAATGTGCTCACCGATGACGCGGCGATCAATGACGACATGCCGGCCGACTACCGCGGTCTGGACCGGTTCGATGCGCGCAAGAAAATCGTCGCGCAAGTCGAAACGCTCGAACTGCTGGAAAAAATCGAACCGCATACGCTGAAAGTGCCGCGCGGCGATCGCACCGGCGCCGTCGTTGAGCCTTACCTGACTGATCAGTGGTATGTGAAGATTGCGCCGCTCGCCGAACCGGCGATTGCGGCCGTTGAGAATGGCGACATCAAGTTCGTGCCGGAAAACTGGTCGAAAACGTACTTCGATTGGATGCACAAGATTCAGGACTGGTGCATCAGCCGGCAGCTGTGGTGGGGTCACCGCATCCCGGCCTGGTACGACGATAACGGCAACATCTTCGTCGGCAAGGATGAGGCCGATGTGCGCGCAAAACACAATCTGTCAGACGACGTTAATCTGCGCCAGGATGACGACGTGCTTGATACGTGGTTTTCGTCTGCGCTGTGGCCATTCAGCACTCTGGGCTGGCCGGAAAAAACGCAAGAACTGGACAGCTTCTATCCGACCAGCGTGCTCGTTACCGGTTTCGATATTATCTTTTTCTGGGTCGCGCGAATGATCATGTTTGGTCTGAAGTTCGCCGGCGACGTACCGTTTCGTGAAGTCTACATTCACGGTCTGATTCGCGATCAGGATGGACAGAAGATGTCCAAGTCCAAGGGCAACGTGCTTGATCCGATTGATCTGATCGACGGCATCGACCTTGAGTCTTTGGTCGCCAAACGTACGACCGGGTTGATGCAACCGCATCTGGCACCGCGCATCGAAAAGGCGACACGTCGCCAGTTCCCTGAGGGCATCGCTGAATTCGGCACTGACGCGCTGCGCTTTACGTTCGCTTCGCTGGCGACAACCGGCCGCGACATCCGGTTCGACCTCGGTCGCATCGAGGGCTATCGTAATTTTTGCAACAAATTGTGGAACGCATCACGGTTCGTGTTGAGCACCACCGAGACATTGGACGACAACCAGTCGGCAGAGGCCGACGACAGCTTGTCCGGTCGCTGGATCCGCGCACGCTTCGATCATATGGTTGCAACGGTGGATCGCCAGTTAGCGCGCTACCGACTCGATCTCGCCGCGCAAGCAATCTACGAGTTTACCTGGCACGAGTACTGCGACTGGTATCTTGAGCTGAGCAAAGCCACGCTGTACGACGATGATGCGCAGGCTCATGCCAAGCAAGCAACGATGCGCACGCTGAGCCGAACGCTTGAAGGTCTATTACGCGTAATGCACCCGTTCATGCCATTTATCAGCGAAGAAATCTGGCAACGGGTTGCACCCGTTGCGGGCGTTGCTGGCGACAGCATTTGTGACACGGTGTGGCCACAGGCAAACCCAGCAAACCACGACCCGTCGGTCGCGGATGACATGCAGTGGCTGCAGACCTTTGTATTGGGAGTACGTCAAATCCGCGGCGAAATGGACATCGCACCGGGTAAGGCGCTGGATATCATTCTGGTTGATGCCAGTGCCGATGACCGCGCGCGCTTCGCAGCGAACAAAAAACTGATCATGAAACTTGCCAACCTCGCCGACGCGGATTTCCTGCCGGCCGGCGACAGCGAGCCGCCATCAGCCACGGCAATGCACGGTGAAATGAAGATCTGTGTGCCGATGGCAGGTCTGATCGACGTCGAGCGCGAGATTGAACGCCTGACCAAACAACTCGGCAAATCGCAGGCGGACTTGGCCAAGACGCAGGGCAAACTGAGCAATGCCAGCTTTGTCGAAAGAGCACCGGCCGACGTCGTTGCAACAGAGAAACAGCGTGCGCAGGAGCATCAACAGCAGATTGAATTGCTCGAGGCGCAATTGGACGCGCTGGCGAAGCTCGAGTCGAACGATCCAGCCTAGCGCGCACTGCATCACATTCTGGGACTGTGACAGGTGCATGGCGCAGCGAATTTGGCCATGATGTACGGGTTTCTCATCAGAACAGGATATGCCTGTGAGTGATCCGGTCACACTCAAGCCCGCCGCCCAGGCTGAAGCTCGCGAAGCGCTTCAGCACGCCGTTGCGACATTGAACACCATCATCCTTGGCAAATCGGACAAGGTTGATCTGGCGTTAGCCACGTTGCTTGCCGGTGGTCACTTGCTGATTGAAGACGTGCCGGGGGTCGGCAAAACGACGATGGCGCGTGCGCTCGCGGTTGTCATGGGACTGGATTTCGCGCGCGTGCAGTTCACCAGCGATCTGCTGCCGTCGGATGTCACCGGTGTCTCCGTATTCAATAAGGTTGATGCAAGCTTTGCCTTCCACCGCGGCCCGATCTTCACGCAAATGCTACTCGCCGATGAAGTCAATCGCGCGACACCGAAAGCGCAAAGTGCACTACTTGAAGGTATGCAAGAACGGCAAGTGACCGTTGACGGCGAACGTCATCCGCTACCGGCCCCGTTTTTCGTCGTTGCGACACAAAACCCGGCGGATCAGATTGGCACCTATGCACTGCCCGAATCCCAGCTCGATCGTTTTCTGATGGCGATCTCACTTGGCTACCCCGACGCGAAGTCGGAGCGCGCGTTGTTGAATGGCTTGCGACCGGGACAATCGCTGGCGCAACGCTCTGCCTCACTGAATCCGGAAATGATCTTATTGCTGCAACGGATGGCACAAGCCGTCGCTGTGGCCGACCCGCTGCTGGATTATTTGCAGGCGCTCATCGATCACACGCGCCAATCACCCGCCTTCGTGACCGGACTATCGCCACGCGCTGCAATCGCACTGGCGACCGCAGCGCGCGCATTCGCGTTCCTGAAAGGCCGTGACAACGTGTTCCCGGATGACTTGCAAGCTGTGTTTGCAGCAGTCGCCGGGCATCGTCTGCAGTCGACCGCGCGCACCGACCACGCTAACGCCTGGGAGCGGGCGCAAGATGTCCTCGACGCTGTCGCGATCCCGTAACGCGCTACTGCAACCGCTCAAGCGCAGGCTGTCGCTGTGGGTCAAAAAGCGTCAGGGCGACGATGAATTGCCGGTAACGCTGCGCTCGCGGCGCCTGTACATACTGCCCACCCCCGTCGGCGTCACATTTGCATTTGTCAGCTTCGCAATGCTGTTAGGTTCCATGAACTACAACAACTCAATGGGCTTTGCGCTGACGTTTTTGCTTGCTGCTACGGGCTTGGTGAGCATGCACCGATGCCACCAGAACCTTGCCAGTCTGAGTATCACGGCAATCGACGCACTACCGGTGTTCGCCGGAGACAGCACAACGGTGAATCTGACTCTGCACAACCCCTCGTCGAGTGCCAAGTTTGATATCACCGCAAAAATAGGTGCGCACAAGAGCGCAGCGATTGATCTGGCGTCCATGCAAACAGCCACCCTGCCCGTTGAGCTGCCGACGCACCAACGCGGCTATGTGCAGATTGACAGAATTCGCTTGCAAACCGGTTTTCCGCTCACGTTGCTGAACACCTGGACGTGGCTGCACGTCGACACGCAAGTGCTGGTGTGGCCGAAGCCGGCCGACAATCCGCCATCACGCCTCGCGGCGCCAAGCGAGGAACAAGGTGAGCAAGGGCGTGGCGGTGACGAGACGTTCGCCGGCTTGCGCGACTATCAGCCGGGCGACTCGCCACGACTGATCGCGTGGAAAGCCTACGCGCGCACCGATGACATGATGTCGCGGCAGTTCGAAGGCAGCAACGCATCGCGCTGCTGGATTGATGCAAGCAGTCTTGCCAATCTGGAGATTGAACAGGCGTTGGCAATCATGACGCGCTGGGTGCTCGATGCAGAGAATGATGGCGACCACTACGGCTTGCGCTTGCCCGGCGTTGAGATCCCGCCTGCGCATGGACTTGCACACCGCAACCGTTGCCTGGACGCCCTGGCCTTGGCGCAGTCTCTGGAGCACACACATGCGTAGCGACGGCAGCCTGCGCATTACACTAGGCTGGACGATCAGTGCCATGCTGTTCGCCTACGCGCCGCAAATTGCGACCAAACCGTTTTGGGTGACCGTGTTGATGCTGGGCTGCGCGCTCGTGCGCTGGTTAGGTGAAGTCAGGCGTACGCCGCTCACACCTGCTTGGATACGCACGCCGATCGGGCTGGTGTGTTTTTTAGCGATCCTGCAAACCTATGGCAGCATCAACGGGGTCGGCCCAGGTAGCACGCTACTGTGCGTGATGGCCGCACTGAAACTGTTGGAGACGCGCAGTAAACGCGACCTGTTCGTCATTCTCTTTATCTGCCTGTTCCTGATTCTGGCGACGTTCCTGACCGAGCAGCATCTATGGTCGCTGGTCTATCTGGTGTGCAGCTACGGATTAACCATGGCCGCGTGGATGGCGGTCTCGCGTCAGGGCAGCCATCTGACGCAGCGCTGGTACGTTGCGCAAGCGCGCAAGACACTGATGTTCGCGACACCGTTGTTTCTTGCCATGTGGATTCTGTTTCCGCGCGTACCCGGACCGTTCTGGGCGATTCCAAACAAGGCAAACTCCGCCAACACCGGTCTGAGCAGCACGATGAGTCCCGGTGACATTTCACAACTCAGTGAATCGCAAGCCGTGGCATTTCGTGTGCGCTTCCAGGGTTTACCGCCGAGCCAGCGACAGTTGTATTGGCGCGCTATCGTCATGGAGCACTTCGACGGGCGTAGCTGGTCTGCCAACAAACCGAGTTTTAACAGAAATCCTGCCAACCCGATTTCAAGACGCGGCGAGATCGTCACGTACAAAATTACCGCGGAGCCGACCCAACGGCGCTGGTTGTACGCACTAGATATGCCAGTCGCATGGAGTGACGAAGGCTCAGTAGGCATCTATCCTTCCCCCCAGCAAACACTGCAACGCCGCCAACCCGTCGACGAGCTATTTGAATATGAAGTGACCTCGGCGCTGCAATACGTTGTCGGTCGCGAACTGTCTCGCAATTCGCGAACGCACTACACGACACTGCCGCCGCAAGGCAACGAACAAGCGCGCGAGTTTGCCAGGCAACTGCTGCAGCGCACAGGCTCAGCGCAAGCCATGGCCGACGAGCTGCTGCGCATGTTCAATCAACAGCAATTCTTCTACACACTGTCGCCACCACCGTTAGGACGCAACTCCGTCGACGACTTTCTGTTTAGCACGCGATCCGGGTTCTGCGAGCACTACGCATCCGCGTTCGCGTTTCTGATGCGCGCGGCCGGCATCCCGACGCGTGTGATTGCCGGCTATCAGGGGGGCACACAGAATCCGCTGGGCGATTTCTGGACTGTGCGTCAATCTGATGCGCACGCGTGGACCGAAATCTGGCTGCCCGAACGTGGTTGGGTGCGCGTTGACCCCACAGCTGCGGTCGCGCCGGAGCGGATTGAAAAGAACCTGGATTCGGCATTGCGACAGTTTGGCGAGCGCGGCTCGGCAACGTTTGCACTGCCACTGGTCGAGCGACTCAAACTGACCTGGGACATGGCCAATGCGCGCTGGGATGAGTGGGTACTCGGCTTTGGTAGCGAATCGCAAAGCGACTTCATGCAGTGGCTAGGCCTCGATGACCCTGACTGGCGCGATCTTACGGCGCTACTGGCGATTGCATTGGTGTGCCTGATGACCAGTTTTTCGGTATGGCTGTGGTATCGCAACCTGCCGCCGCGTGGCGACGCCGCGCAGCGGCTATACCGGCAACTGCAACGCCGGCTTGGCCTGCCCGCTACAACGGGTGAAACACCGCTGCACTATGCCGAGCGCGCCAGCGCCGCGTTCCCCGATGATGCGCATCGCATCCGCCAGATCACCCACGACTACCTGTATTGGCGCTACGCCGGTCAGCATCACCGCCGCCGACGTGTAGCCGGCATATTGCGCAAAGTGCGCTGGCGCTTCAGGTCCCGCCGCGCTCGCCAGCGGGCACACGCACGCGGGACAGCACGATCAAACCGCCGATGAACAGTGGCAGCAGTGCAAAAATATTGACGCGCGGATCATCGCTGTACTGCGCCAAAACACCAATCATGAACGGCCCGAGAATCGCTGCGAATTTCCCGAGCATGCTGTAGAAGCCGAAAAATTCTGAAGCCTTTTCGGCCGGCACCAGGCGAGCGTATAGCGCACGACTCATGCTTTGTACGCCGCCTTGCACGAAGCCGATGCCAATCGCCATCGCGTAAAACTGCCACACCTCACGCAGCATCAGGCCCCACAGCGAAATGCCAATGTAGACACTTATGCCGATGTAAATCGCTCGCTGCGCGCCAATACGCTTGCCCAGATAACCGAATGCAATCGTCGCCGGCGCGCCGACGAAGTTGGTGATCAGAATCGCCAGCACCAGATCATTGGATGCAAAGTTGAGCCTTGCGCCAAAGTCGGTCGCCATCAGAATCAGCGTATGCACGCCATCGATATACAACCAGTAGGCGAGCAAGAACACCGCAACGTTGCGGTAGCGCCGGATGTCGCGGAACGTTGACCACAGGCTGGCATAGGCTTGTCGCACAGCAGCTCTCCACTGCTGCCGCGGTGCGCGCTCCTCTTCAACGAACAACATCAGTGGCACGCTGAACACCAGCCACCAAAGCGCAACAATGGCAAACGCCATGCGTACTGCAGCAGACGTATCGGCAAAACCGAACTGCAGCGGATTGCTGACCATCCAGATGTTGAAGGCCAACAGCAACGCGCTGCCCAGATAACCAACGCCGTAACCCAACGCTGACACGCGCTCGAACTGTGACGCTTCGGTGACATTGACGAGCAGTGAGTCGTAAAAAGTATTGGCGCTATAAAAACCGATCAGCGCCATCGCATACAAACTGAGCGCGACGGACCACTGCCCCGCGGCAACGAAATACAATCCGAGCGTGGAAGCGGCCGCGAGCACGGTAAAACCAATCAGGAATTTTTTGCGCGTGCCACCTGCATCCGCAATCGCCCCAAGCACCGGTGCAATGAACGCAACGACGAGGCTGGATGCGGCGACGCCGAACGACAAACGAGAAGTGATATCGGCAGGGCTTGCACCACTGCTCCAGGCGCTGCGAAAGAAAATCGGGTAGAACGTTGTGACGACGCACAGCGCGAACGCTGAGTTGGCGATGTCGTACAGCGCCCAGCCGATCACCGGACGGTGCGTCAGCTTGCTCACAGCTCGCGCGTCGCCCGAAAGCTGATATCCGGCCAGCGCTCCTCGGTCAGTTGCAGATTGACCCGTGTTGGCGCAACGTACACCAGCGCATCACTGTGATCGACAGCCAGATTGTCATGCGCCTTGCGACGAAACTCATCGAGCATTTTTGCATCGTCGCAATGCACCCAGCGCGCGCTATAGACGTTCACGGATTCGAACTGACACTCAACGCCATACTCTTCACGCAGCCGGTGCGCGACGACATCAAACTGCAGGATACCGACTGCGCCCAGAATGAGGTCGTTGTTGCGTAGCGGTTTGAACAACTGCGTTGCGCCCTCCTCACACAACTGTGCCAGTCCTTTTTGCAGCGCCTTCAAACGCAACGGGTCACGCAGCATCGCACGCCGGAAAATCTCCGGCGCAAAGCTCGGTATCCCGGTGAAGTTGACATCCTGACCCTGCGAAAAACTGTCGCCGATGTTGATCGTGCCATGGTTGTGCACACCGATAATGTCGCCGGCGACGGCTTCGCTCGTGTGTTGCCGATCGGCCGCCATGAACGTGATCGCCTCGGCAACCTTGATCTCCTTGCCAAGCCGCATGCTTTTCAACTTCATGCCGGGGCTGAAACGTCCGGAGCACACGCGCATGAACGCGATACGATCACGATGACCAGGATCCATGTTCGCTTGAATCTTGAACACGAATCCGGTCAGATCCTGCTCGTCGGGCTGCACGACGCGCTCTTCGGCCTCACGCGGCTGCGGCACCGGCGCGTTGGCGACGAAACCTTCGAGCAACTCACGCACACCGAAGTTGCTGATCGCCGAGCCAAAGTAGACCGGTGTCTGCGTCGCGGCAAGATACGCCTCGCGATCGAACTCCGGATAGCCACCCTGAATCAGTTCGATCTCGTCCGCGTAATCCTGCCAGCGATCGCCGAGCAGCTCGCGAGCGTCGGTTGACTGCAAGCCGTCAATGACAACAGTGCCACCTTTGCGGTGCTTTTCATCCGGCACATAGCGATAGATGCGATCCTCGGGAATGTGATAAACACCGACCAATTCACGACCCATACCGATCGGCCAGGTCATTGGAGTGCAGGTAATGCCGAGCACCGATTCAATTTCGTCGAGCAATTCGATCGGCTCACGCCCTTCGCGATCGAGTTTGTTGATGAAGGTCACAATCGGCGTATCGCGCAGACGACACACTTCCATCAGTTTGATCGTGCGCTGCTCGACGCCTTTGGCGCAATCGATCACCATCATCGCCGAATCAACGGCAGTCAACGTGCGGTAGGTATCTTCGGAGAAGTCTTCATGGCCCGGCGTGTCAAGCAAATTCACAACATGGCCGTCAAACGGAAACTGCATGACCGATGAGGTCACCGAGATGCCGCGCTCTTGCTCGAGTTTCATCCAGTCGGACGTCGCATGACGGGTCGCTTTGCGACCCTTGACGGTGCCGGCAAGCTGAATGGCACCGCCAAACAGCAATAGCTTTTCAGTCAGTGTTGTCTTGCCGGCGTCAGGGTGTGAAATGATGGCGAACGTGCGCCGGCGACGCACCTCGCCAAGCAACAGATTGTCTGTGCTCATAGCGTCAGCGCCAACACCAGGGCGTCTTCACGTCGATCGTTTTTCGCCTTGTAATAGTCCACACGTCTGCCCACAGTACTGAAACCCAAACCCTTATACATATTCACCGCAGCAAGGTTTGAAGGCCGCACCTCCAGAAACACTCGCTTGACGCGCGCCAAACGCGCACGGTCAATCAACTTGTGTAGCAATTGCACGCCATAACCCTGGCGCCGAAATGCCGTCGCCACACAAATGTTCAAGATGTGCGCCTCGCCAGCGGCGACTGACAAAATGCCGTAGGCGCGAATCTCGCGCTGCGACTCAAGCACCATGCAATGATAACCCGCCAGCAAGCAGTCGCGGAAAATTCCGCTGCTCCACGGAAAGCCGTAGCTATCTTGTTCAATGTGGCTAACTGCATTCAGATCGTCGTGCGTCATGCGCCGCACCGACAAATTGAAGCTTTGCCCGACCGCGCTCACAGCGCACCGTCAAGCAAACTTCTCACGCGTTTGAGGTCTTGCCAGGCCAGCGCTTTTTGCGCCGGCGTGCGCAACAGATAGGCGGGATGATAGGTGACCACCAGCGGCGTGGCTGACTCGCCTACGCTGTGCTCGACACCACGTAACTTGCCCAACGGCAATTCACTTCCGAGCAGCATCTGCGCGGCGATGCGACCGACCGCCAACACCACGTCCGGCTGCACCAATGCCATTTGTTGCTGCAGATAATTCTGACACTGCCGCAACTCATCGTTGCGCGGATCGCGATTCTGCGGTGGGCGACACTTGACCACATTGGCAATAAACACCGCATCGCGCTCGCAGCCGATCGCCAGCAACATCGCGTTCAGCATCTTGCCGGCGCGACCAACAAACGGCTCACCGGTGCGATCTTCCTCGGCGCCAGGCGCCTCGCCAACGACCATCAAACGCGCATCACGGGCACCAACGCCAAACACAGACTGCGTGCGCGTCTCATGCAATCGGCATTGGGTGCACCGTTTGACCTGGTGCGCCAGCAGCTCCCACGTCGTGTGATCTGCAAGCGCATGATCTTGCGCTGACGACTGAATCTGTGCAGCCTCCGGTGCCACATCGCTCTGCACCGGCTGGGGGGCGCGCTGGGGCGATACAGCGGCATCAGCAGCAGTCACTGCATCGCTGCCGGTCCCGGACATGCGACGAGCGCTCCACACCGGCACGCCAAGCGCGCGCAAGTAGGCACGCCGCTGCGACTCGCTCAGCGGCTCAGTCACGGGGAGCGCCCTCGGCGTCATCGTCATCGGCATCAACGGCGTCATCGAGGATCGATACGCGATCCGGCTCACTGGCCATTAACCACATCACTGGGCCGGATGCGGCATACCCGAGAAACAGCAGGAACAGCACCAGCGGCGGGTGGATGGAGATCAACGCAATGATCAGTGGCACCAGCAGCAAGTAGGCAAACGACACACGCCGACCCAGCGATATGCCTTTGAAACTGTAGTAACGAAAATTGCTGACCATCAATGCACCGGCCGTCGCTGTGACGACAAACGCTGCCACCAGCCCCATGAATCCGCCAACATCGAGATTGGCACACAGCCAGATGAACGCGGCAACCAGCGCTGCCGCCGACGGACTGGG
>JBCBDU010000019.1:0-59208 GCA_038529355.1 Pseudomonadota bacterium | reverse complement strand
CGGCATGCCGCCGTCCGGTTGCTGTTGGGTCAGCGCCGTAATTAGCGCGGCGCGTGTCGTAGCCGGCGCAAGATACGTCATACCCATCGCATCTTGCAGGAAGTTGCGCGTCTGCGGGTCGGTCGTCATCCGGTTCAGTTGCCCGTGGTACAGCACCTGTCGACCGAGCCAATGGTTGACGAACTCGCTGAATTGGACATCCGGCGTGCGGGTGGCCAAACGCGTGTTCCCCTCGGCGAGGTACTGCTGATGTTGTTGCAGAGCGGCCTCAAAGCCACCAGCTACCAGATAGCGATCGCGCCAATGCCGCGCGGCATCACCGCTGCGGGCTGGTCCGAAGACAAAGCGCAATGTGCGCTGCTCCCCAGGTGCCAGTGTCATGCGATATTGCAGGCTGGCGATCGGGCTTTCGTAAATTGCGTCACCGTTACCGAGCGTATCGGCATAGACGGCATCGGGTGCGTGAATGCCGCCAGCACCCTCGAACGCAACCCGTGATGTTTCCCAGGCATCGGGTGCGCTGTCGTGTAACAGCACGGTGCTGTCTTTAAGGGTCCGAATCGACGGGTAGTCCCCGAGCTTTTGGTACGGTGTTACGCATGCGGCGACGATGCCGCCAAGATCAGCGTCGTAGCCTGCCGACTGGTTCATCCAGCTCATGTAGCCGATTGAGAATGTGGGGTAAATGCTCAGTTCACGTGTCTCGTCGTCGCGGTTGGTCACGACGATTTGCCACAGTTCGACGGCTTCGTCGGCGGGTAGGTGCACTTGCATCTGCACGTCAACGGCATCGCGCGTCACGCGCCACAGCACATCGGAGTCACCAGCAGAAAACTCGAAGACCTCCGCTGGCGAGCCGACCGGTGCGTGTGGCGCCGAAAACAGAGCGCCATCTGTGGCGTCCTTGACGTAGACAAAACGTCCGGGGTGATGCGCGTAGTAGGCGGGCTCCGGTTGCATGAACGTGCGTTGCTCCAGCATCGGCCCATGAGAATACTTGCCGGGTTCCGGCTGCATGTGTTGACCGATGGCATAGCCCTGACAGTTCAGTTGCAGCAACATGTGGCGATTCCACAAAAACGTAGTGGCTTGCGGCATCGACCGTGCGCAGTACAGGTTGCTGCGTTTACCCTCGCAGCTCGTAGCAACGATATTATTTCTGCGCATCGCGCTGCTCCAGGTCGCGCTGAACCGTGGCAAGCTCGCTACCGGTCAGCGTGTATTTGCTGACGACCAGAATCGCGATCAGTGAGAATGCTCCGGGCAGTGCGGTCTGCAGCAACTTGATCCCGGTCAGCGAGGCATCGTTTTGCGCCTGATTGGCAACGTAGCCAATGGCCGCCAGAATCCACAACATCCCGGCACCGCCCAGTGCACTGCCCAGTTTTTGCGAAAACGTTGCCGCTGAAAAGGTCATCGCGGTTGCGCGGCGTCCGTACTTCCATTCGTTGTAGTCGGCGCTGTCTGCGTACATCGACCAGGTCAGAGGCGCCTTCGGTCCCAGCGCGAAGCTGATCGCAATGTTTAGTGCAAACATCGCCCAGATCATGTCCTTGGGTACGAAATAGAACAGGAGGCTCAAGATGCCAATAATGGCCATCAGTATCATCAGTAGCCGGGTTTTTTCGATGAACCTCGTGAGCAGCGGCGCCGTTACTGCGCCTAGGCCGGACGCAACGCCCTGGCTGAATAGATACTCATCGATCAGATCCGGCCGCTGCACGAAATAAGTGAAGTAGTAATACGCCGAGCCGCCGCGCATCGTCACAACGATCATGATCAGCATCGCCAGTGCGAACAACACAAGCCAGGGTCGATTCTTGAGCAAGTCCTTGATGTCCTGAACCGGACTTGCGGTGTTCTCGACAGGTGCGGCGATTTGTTCTTTCGTTGTCGCAAACGTCAGCCAGAACACGCACACGGCAATAACGCCATACAGAATCATCGTCAGTTGCCAGCCACGCACTTGATCTCCCCCACCAAAGTAGGTGACCAACGCGAGCGTGTATTTATTGACAAATGCGGCGCCCGCGAATGCGAACACAAACCGCGTGCTGATGAGCGTGGTGCGTTGCTGACTGCTGGCGGTCATCACACCAGACAGCGCTGAATAAGGCGAGCTGAGGATCGTGTAACACAACATCAGCAATGTGTAAGTTGCGTATGCCCACAACAGTTTTCCGCCGTCAGCCAGGTCAGGCGTCGTAAACGCGAGCACCCCCGCGCCAGCCAGCGGCAGTCCACCCAACAACAGATACGGGCGGAACTTGCCGAATCGCGTGTTGGTGCGATCCGCGACAGCGCCCATGACCGGATCGGTGAACGCATCGATCACTTTCGTGACCAGCAGCATCGTACCGGCGGCCGCTGCCGAAATACCGAAGACATCGGTATAAAACGCGGCGAGGAATGACGCAATCGTCGTCCAGTACAGGTTGAACCCAAAGTCGCCACTGCCGTAGCCGAGGCGCTCGCGCCAACTCAGCGCAATGCGTCGATCGCCCATCAGCGGCGACCGGCTGCGCAGTGTTGCTCGATGAAGGCGCCGTGTGTTGGCATCGTCTGCGCTGATGCAGCAACGATGTCACGCAGTTGCGTCAGGCGGGCAGCGACTTCGGCATTGCCAAGATTGGTGACGACCGGATGGTGCCCTTTGGCCTGCACGCCCTGACCGTGCATCACCGCCAACCAACTGGTTTCTGTGAACAGCTCATCCTTCTCGCGCACGATGCGGCCATTTGCGGTGTACAACGCAAGTTTGCGCGCCATGTGCTCACTGACCGGCAGCTGTTGGCAGTGCCGCCAGAAGTCGCTGTCGTTGCGCTCTGTCTGGCGGTAGTGGAGCACGAGGAAATCGCGTACATAGGCATATTCCTGATGGGTAGCGCGGTTGTATTCGTCGATATCCGCTTGCGCGAAATCAGCGGTAGGGAACAACGTCATCAGGCGTGCGATCCCGGTCTGAATCAAATGAATACTGGTTGATTCGAGTGGCTCCATAAAACCTGCGGCAAGCCCGAGCGCGATCACGTTGCGATCCCAGACTTTCTTGCGAATGCCGGTTGTAAAGCGAAGTTGTATCGGATCGCGCTGCGGCTCGCCATCCAGGTTGTCCAGCAGCAATTGAGTTGCGGCATCAGCGTCCATGAATGCATCACAGAACACATGGCCGTTACCGATACGGTGTTGCAGCGGAATACGCCATTGCCAGCCCGCAGCATGTGCTGTCGAGCGCGTAAACGGTGGCAGCGCACCGGACGGGTTGTCGCAAGGCACAGCAACAGCCCGGTTGCACGGTAACCAGCGCGACCAGTCGTCGTAGCCTGCGTGCAGTGTTTGTTCGATCAGCAAACCGCGGAAGCCCGAACAGTCGATAAACAAATCGCCGCCGATGGACGTGCCGTCACGCAACTCGACAGCGCTAACGAAACCATCCGGTTCGCTTTGTACCACGTTGACGATCTCGCCTTCACAGCGCTCAACGCCCAGGCGTTCGGCATAGCGTCGCAGGAAACTTGCGTACAGGCCGGCGTCGAACTGAAAGGCATAAGCGATGTGACCTAACGGTGAATTGCGCTGTTGTTTGTCGGGTCGTTGGAAGCGCGACTCGCGCGCCGCCACCTCTTGCAGGCAGTAGTCGCCCAGTGGCGTGTGTTCGCCGCGTTGATGTTGATGCAGCCAGAAGTGATGGAAGCTGACGCCGTCCATATCGGCGCCATAGTTGCCGAACGGATGAAAGTAGCGCTGACCGATACGCGTCCAGTCCACAAACTCGATGCCCAGCTTGAACGTCGCCTGTGTTTCGCGCATGAATGCATCTTCATCGATGCCTAGCAGTCGATTGAACAGCGTGATCTGTGGAATGGTCGCTTCGCCGACACCAACGGTGCCGATTGCTTCCGATTCGACGAGTCGTATGCGCAGGCCGTTGCCACCCAACAACTTGCCGATAGCCGCCGCAGCCATCCAGCCTGCTGTGCCACCGCCGACGATGACAATATCGCGAATCATTGGAGCGTCAGTTGTCGTCATTGCGTTGCCCATGCCCGGTCGTCGGACGCACAGAATTGATCGATGAACGCCTTGTGCGTCGGCATTCGGTGCGTCGCGTCTTGATAGACCTTATGCATGTCGTCCAGTGCTGCCCTGATGGCGTCGTTCGGTATGCCGTGCGCCAACGGATCAGCACCGTGCGGCATGATTCGCTGACCAATCAGCACCGCAACCCAGCTTGTCAGATTGAACAGATCGGCGCGATTGGCGAAAAACCGTCCGCTGCGTTTGAACAGATCGATGTGACTGCGCAAAGTGTCTGGAATCGTCATGGTGCGAACGTGATCCCAGAATGGGCTGTCATCACGTTCGGTCGCGTGGTAGTGCAGGATGATGAAGTCACGAACATAATCATAAAGGGTGCCGATCAGCTGATTGTACGCATCGCGTTCGAGTGCATCGAAAGTCTGGTTCGGGAACAGGCCGATCAGTTTGCTGATGCCTTCCTGAATCAGGTGAATGCTTGTTGATTCGAGTGGTTCCAGGAATCCGGCCGACAGACCGATCGCGACACAGTTATGCGACCAGAATTCGTGGCGTCGGCCGGTGTGGAATGACAACACGCGTGGTTCGTCGGTGGCTGCTGTCGCAAGGCCGTGCATCAGCTGCGTATGTGCGTCATCGTCGCTCATCGCGTGTGATGCGTAGACGCAGCCATTGCCGGTGCGGTGCTGCAGCGGGATACGCCATTGCCAACCGGCACCATGGGCGGTAGCGCTCGTGTGCGGTGCGCAGATTTCATCTGCTTGCGATGGCACCGCGATGGCGCGATCACAAGGTAGCCAGTGACTCCAGTCGATGTAGTCGGTGCCGAGTGCATCGCCGATCAGCAGTGCGCGAAAACCGGTGCAGTCAACGAACAGTTGGGCGGCGTGCGTTGTGCCATCGTCCAGCGTCAGCGATTGTATGTTGCCGTTCGCATCATCCAGCGTAACCTGCGCGATTTTGCCCTCGATGCGTTGTACGCCGCGCGCTTGTGCATAGTTTCGCAAGAACGCGGCGTAACGGCCGGCATCTATGTGATAGGCGTGGCGCAGCTGCGACAGCGGAGAGCGCGGATCTGTGCTGTTGCTGCGCATGAAGCGTGCGTTGCGTGCGGCGTGATTGCCAATCGTGAATTCGTCGAGGCTGCGCTTGTCGCCACGGCGTTGCAGTTCGAGCCACAGTTGGTGGAATGCAATGCCGTCAATGTCATGACCAAAGGCGCTAAACGGATGAAAATAGCAGTCCCCGACGCGACCCCAGTGACGAAATTCGATACCCAGTTTGAACGAGCCGCCTACGGCGCGGACAAAGCTGTCTTCATCGATACCCAACATGTCATTGAAATCGTTCAGCGCCGGAATCGTCGCTTCGCCAACACCGATGGTGCCAATAGCATCCGATTCGATCAGGCGAATCTGCACAGTCTTGGGCAAAAAGCGCGACAACGCTGCGGCAGTCATCCAGCCAGCAGTACCGCCGCCGGCAATGATGACGGTGTCAATCGGTTGGGCGCTCAAGAGCGATCCTTTTGGCCGCTCGCAGTGTCACCAGCGGCAATCGCTGCAAGCATGTAGTTATGTAGCGTCGGGAATTGATCGACAACCATCGCAATGTGTTTGTCGAGGTTGTCGAGCATCTGGCGACGTTGCTCCTGTGACATACGCCCCGTCATGGCGTCTGCTTGTTGTGGGTGAATGCCGAGCAACATCATGGTTTTGATCCAGTCGTTGGCGTCGATCAGCGCGCCATCCGTGTCGACAACCCAGCCACGCTTGCGGAACAGCGCAATGCGTTCATCGAGACTCTGGTTGCCGATGCTGTCGCCCGAACCTGGTAGCTTGCCCTGTGTGCGCGCGTGTTCGAGCAGCAACTGTAGCGCTAACGCTTCATCTATGTCCCGCGCCATCAGTTGATTGAACTCCAGGGTCTCGCCTGGCGCGCAATCGACACCTGGCATCAGTGCGATCAATCTGTCAATACAGTGGGTGAGCAGCAGCATTTGCAGCGGTAGTATCGGTAAGGTGTGCCAGCCCGAGAAACCGATGGCGACGTGATTGTCTTGCCACAAGCGCTGCGAGCGCCCCGGGGTTAGCAAGCGGCCATTGCCCCCGTCCGTGGCGAGTTTCAAAACAACATCCTGAGTTTGCAATGGCACGACGACGCGCCAACCTGACTCGTCGCCCTGCACGGAATGGCAAGGCGTATGCGGGGCGGTGTGTGGCCGCAGGTCGGTGCGCACAGACAACGGAGCAGCGCCGGTTGCTTGGGTCCAGGATTTTGCCCTGCCAGAAAGCACCCGCAACGGCCCCGAGCAATCAATATACAAGTCAGCACTTCGCTGCTCGCCATTCACCGTGATGCCGGCAATGCGCCGCGACTCCTGAGCATAGTCAGCGGTCTCAAAGGTACCGGGCCAGCGCTCGACGCCTGCGTCCAGAGCGGTTTGTCGAAGCGTTGCGGTAACACCATCGATATCAACATGTCGCGCGATCTCATGCTGCAGTGTGCCAATCGCATTGCGCGGTGCGGGCGGTGCGAACGCAGCGCGCTGAATGGCGCGCGTTGCTGGCGAATAGTCAAAGAAGGCGCGCGCATGCGCTTGTTCGCACGTCCAGTGGTGATGAAAAGCAATCCCAGAGTACTCGATACCGACGGGTCCGTAAGGCCAGACCGAACCGTTTGGCATGGCGCATGGCAAGCTAAGATCTGCCCCCAACGAATACAGCGCTTCGTGATACTGCACCAGCAGCAAATCATTGATGCCAATAGCGCGCAGACTGTCTTGCGGGTGCCATGGCTGAATCGTATAAAGCCGATCCCATGCGCTGGCGCCGGCTGCGGCACACACCGCAACGTCGACCGCTCGGGTGTCGAATGCGCGGGCGAGTTTCGCCGCAGTCAGCCAGCCTTCAAAGCCGGCGCCGATGATCAATATGCGTTGTACTGCGCGGCTGGTCATGCGGCAAAATTTCCTTTGATCGGGCAAAAACGATCCAGAAATTGCGCATGGTCGGGCATTGCAGCCGCGGTGGTTTGTGTCTGTTCCTTCAGGTTCAGCAATTTGCCGCGCAGCTGCGCACCGTCGATCAGATCTACCCGCTGGTCGTAGTGGTTGGGCAATACTCTCTGACCTAGAAGCACCGCTAGCCAACTGGGTTCGAGAAATAGCCCTTGCCGATATTGCGCGACGCGGCCACGCGCGCGGAACAGTTCGAGTTTCTCGGTCAGAGAATCGGGGATCGGCATCGTACGGACGTAGTCCCAGAACGGTGTGTCAGCCCGTTCTGTTGCGTGATAGTGCAGGATTAGAAAATCGCGAACACGATCAAACTCAAGATCCAGCAGCCGGTTGTATTCGCTTTGTTCTTCTTCCCAGTTGTCGCCGTGCGGGAACAATTCAACGAGTCGCGTAATCGCAATCTGTATCAGATAGATGCTGGTCGACTCCAGTGGCTCAAGAAAGCCGCCGGACAAACCGATGGCGACGCAGTTGTTGTGCCACATTACTCGACGTTTGCCGGTCGCAAAACGCAGTTGACGCGGGTCGCCCAGTGTCGGGCGATCCAGATGTTCGAGCAGTGCGTCGGTCGCCGCATCGTCGTCAGTAAACGCGCTGGCATAGACATGACCATTGCCTGTGCGGTGTCGTAGCGGGATTCGCCAGCGCCAACCAGCGGCGTCGGCAGTAGCTCGGGTGTACGGTGGCAGCGTGTCGGCTTTTTCGCTTTGCACTGCAACGGCGCGATCGCAAGGTAGCCAGTGCGACCAGCTCTCGTAGTCAACGCCAAGTTCATCGCCAATCAACAGTGCGCGCATTCCGGAGCAGTCAATGAACAGATCACCACTGATGCGTTGTCCATCGTCGAGCACGATGCTGGTGATATTGCCATTCGCGTTGTCCTTGTCGACCGCAACGACAATGCCTTCCGTGCGTTTGACGCCGCGTGCTTCGGCGTGCCGGCGCAAAAAAACACCGTATTTGCTGGAGTCGAGCTGGTAGGCGTAACCGTAGCTTGCGCGCAAGTCTGCCGGGTCATCGGCGGGCATCTCGAACCGGTCCTGATAGGCGGCGACGATGGGCAACGAAAAACCACCGATATCGTCAATCTGGGCGTCATCGGCGTATTTGCGCCATAACTGATGAAAATCGAGGTTAGCCAGCGGGGCCCCATAGCCACCAAACGGGTGGATGTAGCTGTCGCCGATACGGCCCCAGTTGACGAACTCAATACCAAGTTTAAACGTGGCGCTTGTCTCACTCATGAACTGCGCCTCATCAATGCCGATGTTGTCGTTAAACCTTTTGAGGTGGGGCAAAGTGGCTTCGCCAACGCCAATAATGCCGATCGTCGAGGACTCGACAAGTTCGACAACGATGCGTTGACGAGGAATTGCCGAACAAATGGCTGCCGCTGTCATCCAGCCTGCCGTTCCACCCCCAACAATGACGACTTTCTTCGTTTGTGCTTGCATTTTTGTTTTGACTTAGCTGTTTTTTGCGCTATTCTTGCCGAAAGCAAAATGACAACGCAAGACATTAAACCGCTTCTTCAGGCCGTTTACCAGTGATTTTGCCAGCGAAAATGTAAAAAAGGCACTTCGGTGCTTTTCTGACCTTGCAACGCGGCGGTGCTGCGACTGACAGGGTAACCGTATTCTTAGGGGGGATACTCGATGAAGGAAGTTACAGCTAGCAATCCGCGTTCGGCGCAAGTCGCCCACGGCGTGAAATTGGCGTTGCTTGGTGTAGGTGCGTCAGCACTGCCGACGGCCGTGATGGCGCAAGATGCTGCCGAGGCAGAGCGGGAAGTGACCTACGTTGACGAAATTGTCGTAACCGGGGTTCGCGGAAGCCTGATGTCAGCTCAGGAGCGCAAGCGCAATGCCGATGTCTTCATTGACGGCGTCAGTGCTTCTGATATCGGTGCCTTGCCTGACCGTTCGATTACCGAAGTATTGCAGCGGATTCCTGGTGTCTCCATTTCACGCTTCGCAGGCGCCAACGATCCGGATCACTTCTCGGTGGAAGGCTCGGGCGCCGTCGTACGTGGCTTGAACTTCGTGCGCAGTGAGTTGAATGGTCGTGATGTGTTCTCGGCGGACGCCGGGCAGGCATTGGGCTTTTCCAACGTATCGCCGGAATTGATGCAGGGCGTCGAGGTCTTCAAGAACCAATCGGCCGATATGGTCGAAGGCGGCATCGGCGGCACCGTCAATCTCGTGACGCGGCGACCGTTTGATCGTGAGGCGCAGGCGCTGCAGTTCTCGCTGGAGAACAACTATTCCGATTTGCGTGAAGAGTGGTCACCGACTGCGTCGGCACTGTGGTCGAATCGTTGGGATTTGAATAGCGGCGGCGAGTTCGGTGCGCTCGCATCGATTGCTTATTCGGAGTTGTTCTCGCGCGCTGACGGCACACTGGTTGCCGATTGGCTGGATCGCGATGACAGCGGCAACTTCGTGCCCACCGGCGCTGGCGTGCGTTCGCAGGATTTCGATCGTGAACGGTTTGGCTTCTCTGGCGCTTTGCAATGGGCGAATGCCGACGACACGATGGAGGCGACGTTGCAGTTCTTCCACTCCGCGTATGAAAACCAGTGGAATGAACGCGCTATCGAACCCAGCATTGACGATAGTCCGGACATTTCACCGCGCAGCGGATCGGCATTTTCCTTCGGACCTTCCGGTCTGTTTGAAAGTGGGGTTATTTCTCAGTCAGTGGGGTGGCGCTCGAATGATGCTGCGCTGCCACTGAATGGCGTGCGTAACCTTGCACTAGCGCGCGAACGCATCGAAAACCCGGTGACCGACGAGGTGAGTCTCAACTTCAAGTGGGCACCCACCGAGCGTTTGCGCGCACAGTTCGATCTTCAGCACATTCGCTCGAAAGTCGAGGTGTCTGACTACACCGTCCACAATGCGTTTTTTGCCGATACTGAGCTGACGACAGCCGGTGACGTTCCGCAGGTGCAATTGCTGGCGCCGGAAGGCACGCCGGATGATTATCTGCAATCCGAAGACGCCTTTTATACGCGCTCCATCATGGATCACTTGCAGGACAACGAAGGCGAAGAGATTGCGGTTCGCGGCGATCTGGAGTTCGACTTTGCTGGCGAAGGTTGGGCCAAGTCCGTGCGGTTTGGTGCGCGTTTTGCCGAACGCGATCAGACCGTACGTTATTCGCGCTTTAACTGGGGCAACATGAGTGCGACGTGGAGCGATCCGCTGCGTATCAGCGAGTCCAGCGCGCCCGAGAATTTCGCACAATATACGTTTGACAACTTCCAGCGAGGCGACGCGCCTGCCGTAAATGGGGTGTATTTCTATGATGGCGCGTTCAATGCCGATGCCCTGCGCACATTTGCTGCAACGTCCAGCGTTGCGCAATGGCAACCGCTGCAGGATCGCGATGGCGTGCTCCCGGGATCGGCCTTCCTGCCAGGTGAGGTCAATATAGCTGAGCAAGAAACGGCAGCTGTTTATCTGAGGTTTGATTTTGGCAGCGAGTTTGCCAACGGCATGTCTCTCGACGGGAATGTCGGCGTGCGCTATGTGCGCACCGATCAGCGAGCGAGCGGCGGTGTCAACTATCCCGACTTTGGGCAGTTCCTGACCGATGGCGCCGTCGACATCAGTACGCGCTGTATGCAGACCATGGGCGACCCACCGGGGTTTTGTAGCGTGGATCCGGCTACCCAGCAATCATTTGTGCGCTGGGCCAACGGCGCCAGCACGCCGCTTGAAGACGCGTACGACTACAACAACGTGTTGCCCAGTCTGAACCTGAAGCTTGCGTTGAACGAAGAAATGATCGTTCGCTTCGGGCTGTCGCGGGCGATTAGCAGACCTGATTTTGGTTTGCTGAAAAGCCAGTTTATTGTTGATTTTGGTGGCGATGATGCGAACACGGGCGAATGGCTCGGACCCACGGCGTCGACATCGGAGGTGCGTCTTGATCCGATCACTGCTGACCAGATTGACCTGTCCTACGAGTGGTATTTCGATGACGTCGGGTCGTTGACGGTCAGTTTGTTCCACAAGGAAATCTCCGACTACATCGTTCCTGCAACGTCAGTGCGCTCATTCACAAACAATGGCGAGACATTCGATGTGACAGTGAATGGCGTCGGAAACTCCAGCGAAACTGGCCAGGTGAGCGGTTACGAGCTGGCTTATCAACAGACCTTCGATAAGTTACCTGGCTTACTGTCCGGTCTGGGTGTACAAGCCAACTACACCTACATTGATGCTGGCGGTGTGCCGAACATCGGGGCGAACAACACAAGCTCTAACGGCACGTCTACCGCGCCTAATTTCGATGTCTCGGGCTTGAGTTTGCCGGGCTTGTCGGAAGATACGATCAACCTCGTAACGTTCTGGGAAAATGACAAAATCAGTGCACGACTTGCGTACAACTATCGCTCTGAATTTACGCTGACTGTGCGCGATGTGATTTTCCCATTCACGCCGATCCTGCACGAAGACACCGGGCAACTGGACGGTTCGATCTTCTACCGCTGGACTGACAATTTCGAGATTGGTTTGCAGGCGGTGAATTTGACCGACGAAATTACCAAGACGCGCGCGGTCTTTAGCGAAGACTTGAGTTCCGCACCGCGCTCGTTCTTCCGCAACGATCGTCGGTTCGCACTGATCCTTCGTGGTACGTTCTAGCTCAACCCAGGCCCCCCAATGTCGCGTTTGAGCTAATCAGAACAGCGAAGACTGGTACCGGGCTGCCGATCAGGTATGCCCGGTTTTTTTTCGTAACAAGTGATAACGAGAAAACCATGACTCAAAAACTGCTTACCCTCGTATCAGCGGCTGCACTGCTGGCTGCGTGTCAGTCGGTTGATGCGCCGCGCCAGCAACTGTCCGATGCGGCAATCGCGATCAAACCTGAGCGCTGGCCGTTGCAGTCGCCGGTCATCGAGCGTAATCCGGAACACGAAGCCAAGATTCGTGATCTGTTGTCGCGGATGACTCTGGAAGAGAAAGTAGGTCAGGTCGTACAGGCGGATATCGCCTCCGTGACACCGCAACAAGTGCGCGACTATCACCTCGGTTCGGTATTGAATGGTGGCAGCTCGGCTCCGGGCGGAGACAATCGCGCTGCGCCCGAAGCATGGCTTGCGTTAGCCGATGAATTTTGGCTGGCATCAACGGATATCAGCGATGGCCGTATCGGGATTCCGGTGATGTGGGGTACCGATGCGGTACATGGCCACAGCAACATCATGGGCGCGACGATCTTTCCGCACAATATTGGTTTGGGCATGGCGCGCGATCCCGACCTTGTATATCGCATTGGCAAGGCGACCGCGCTAGAGATGCTGACGACCGGCGTCGATTGGACGTTCGCGCCGACCATCGCTGTCGCGCGCAATGATCGTTGGGGGCGAACCTACGAGAGTTACTCCGAAAATCCGCAGCTGGTCGCCGAGTACGCGCCGCGAATTATTGAAGGTCTGCAGGGCGTGTTGGGTTCAGACGAATTCCTCGGTCCTGGCCGTATGTTGGCGACGGCAAAACACTTTGTTGGCGATGGCGGCACGACCGACGGCGTCGATCAGGGTGACACGGCGGTGTCGCAAGCTGAGCTGCGAGATGTCCATGCTGCCGGTTACCCGCCGGCGATTGCGGCCGGCGTGCAAGCGGTCATGGCTTCGTTCAACAGTTTCCACGGCGAAAAAATGCACGGCTACAAGATGATGCTTGATGACGTGCTGGTCGACCGTCTAGGTTTTGATGGGTTGGTTGTTGGCGACTGGAACGGGCACGGGCAAGTCGCCGGGTGCACGAACACCGATTGTGCGCAATCGTTCAATGCCGGGCTTGATATGTTCATGGCACCCGATAGCTGGCAGCCGCTGTACAAAAGCCTGTTGCGCCGTGTGAAGCGCGGTGAAGTCACCGCGGCGCGTCTCGACGAGGCAGTGGCGCGCGTGCTGCGCGTTAAGCTGCGAGCTGGTTTGTTCAGTGCGGGTAAGCCTTCTACACGGGCTCACGCTGGCCGGTTCGAGTTACTCAGTTCTGCTGCGCATCAGGCGATCGCGCGCGAGGCGGTGCGAAAATCGTTGGTACTACTCAAAAATAATGGTGGCGTGTTGCCGCTGCAGCCAGGCGCACGCGTGTTGGTGGCAGGCGACGGCGCTGACAACATTGGCAAACAGTCGGGCGGTTGGACGCTCAGTTGGCAAGGCACCGGCAACAGCAATGCACACTTCCCGCATGGCGTGTCGGTGTATGCGGGTTTGCAGACAGCATTGTCGGCTATTGGTGGCGAGGCGGTGCTGAGCTCGGACGGATCTTTTGATCAGCGACCAGACGTGGCCGTTGTCGTCTACGGCGAAGATCCTTACGCCGAGTTTCAGGGTGATCGCGAGCATGTTGAGTTTACGTCTGATGCCGGTCTGAAGTTGCTGGAGCAATTTGCAGCTGAGGGTATTCCAACGGTGAGTATCTTTTTGTCCGGACGGCCGATGTGGGTGAATCCGGAGCTAAACGCGTCGGATGCGTTCGTCGCCGCCTGGTTACCAGGTACCGCCGGTGATGGCATCGCGGATGTTCTGGTCGCCGATGACAACGGCAGCGTTCGACATGACTTTGCAGGCCGGTTGTCATTCTCGTGGCCGCGATTGGCCACTGATGTCGCGGTGAACATTGGTGATGATGACTATGATCCGTTGTTTGCTTACGGTTTCGGGCTCAGTTATTCGGAAGAGGGCAACTTGCCAGCGTTACCATTGCATTCCGGTCTTACGGGGCCGGCTGCGGTTAACCCGGCTCAGCTCGTCGCCTTCGGCGATCCGATTGGCCAGTGGAGTCTGTATGTCAACGACGGCTCGGGTGACACAAGGATCAGCGATTCAAGGGCGCGCAGTGCCGCCGGCGGCATCGTTGTTTCGCCGATTGATGTCGATGCGCAGGAGGATGCGATTCACATCGACTGGCGCAGTGCCGGTGCGCTGTTCGTCGAGGGACCGGCTGCGGATTTCTCCCGCGAGTACACTGCGGATCTTGTTTTGCAGCTGCACTATCGCGTTGTTGCTGCGCCGTCATCACCGGTGCATATCGGTGTCGGACCAGAGGCGCTCATCGATGTGACCGCCGCGTTGCAATCCTCACATGACGCAGGTTGGCAAACGGCCGAGTTGCGACTGGCGTGTTTTGGAACAGGGCCGGATGCAATGGTGGCGGTTGAGCGCCCGATTCGAATTGTATCCGAAGGTGCGTTGGGTCTGGAGTTAACGCGCGCAGGGATTGTCCCCAATCCGGGTGATGCAGACTGCTCGATGTAGCCTTGCCGGTCAGTGACTTCCTGCGTAGTCGTGTTGGTGCCAGCCGCGAATGATCTCGCGGACCAGTTTGCCAGACGTCGAAAAGCTGCTGTCATCCCATTTTGCATCCGGCATTGCTGTTGGCGTCAGTATCGATGCGCCTTCACGCTTGCTGTGCAATGACCAATTGCAGTGCGTCAACTGGTGTTTGCGCAGGAACGCCATCCAGCGCTGCGTCTCGGCAACATCGACGTCACCATCGCCGGTTGCGTTGACGCTGCCCCATTCGGTCACGACGAGCGGTAACCCGTGCGACAGTGCGTACTCTGCCTTATCGCGCAAGTCCTGCTTGTGGGTGCCAGCGTAAAAATGCAGCGTGTAGGCAATGTTGACGAAACCTTCTATGGGATCGTCCGCGGCCTTGTCGACATCCTGTGACCAGCTTTGGGTGCCGACAACAATCAGGTTGTCTGTATCCAGTGCGCGGATAGCGGCGATGACCTGTTCTGAATACGGTTTGATGGTCGTTGACCAGTCTGTTGTGTTGAGTGGCTCATTGTAAATTTCGTAGATCAGGTTCGGTGTGTTGCCCCAGGTTTGGGCAACGCGCTCGAAGAACGCGACTGCTGCCGCCGGGTTGTCCTCGGCGTGATGGCTGTGCCAGTCGATGATGAAGTACATGCCTTCCGCAATTGCGGCATCGGCTGCAGCTGAAATTTTTCCCCAGCGGCTCTCTGGGTTGTCCAGGTAGCCGCCTTTGGATTCGGCGCCCATCGCAATACGAATGATTGGCGTGTTCCACTCACGTTGCAGGTAACGAATGACCTGAGCATTGAAATAGTCGGAGGGTTCCGCAGCAGCGCGCGCTCCCCATCCGCTATTGCCCCAGAAATAGCTCGGGCCTGCCAGCGATAACGGCGCACCGGATTCATCGACCACGCGCCCGTCAATAACACTGAGGTTACCGTGCACCTCAACGGCTGTGCGCGCGGCCGCGCAAGCATGCGTCGAGCAGAGCGATCCGAGGATCAATACCAGAGCGAGTGCATAGCGCATGGAGCTGCCTTTGGCGGAGTTACTTCGTGTTCTTCGGTGCGCGGCCAGTCGATGCGCGCTCAACAATTTCGGCTTCGACAATGCGCGAGAGGTCGCTGACGTCGTCGTTGCGCAAGCCGCGAATCAGCATTTGCGTCGCACGGTGCGCCATCCGGTTTAGTGGTTGCTTGATTGTCGTTAGGGCGGGCCAGATCTGGCTGGCAATGGGCATGTCGTCAAAGCCTGCAATCGAGACGTCGCCAGGGATCTTCAAGCCCAGTTCGTGGGTAGCTCTGACGGCTCCGGCAGCCATGTGATCGTTAGCGCAGAAGATCGCAGTCGGGCGCGGTGTCATCCGCAGCAGGCGCATAGCAGCGTCAATGCCGGATTCAAAATTATTATCGCCGCGCAGTACGAAACGTTTGCGAACGCGTAGCCCGGCATCGTTCATGCCATCGACGAATCCGGCATATCGGTTGGCCATCGCTTTGTGGTCCTCTTGCGCCTGAACAAACGCGATGCGCTCATGGCCGAGCCGGATCAGGTGCTTCGTCATCTGGGCACAGATTGCGCGGTCATTCGTCCCCACACCCCAGTCGTCGTCCGAGACCGTCTCGCGCGAGATCAGCACGTTCGGTACGCCCAGTTCCGCAATCAGATCGCGCACGCTGGCCAGATCGGCAATAGGCGGCACCAACAACAACCCGTCAACGCGCGGTGCTTCGACCAACTCACGGATTTCGTCGAGTAGTTTTGGTGACGTGTATTCGCAGGGGTGAATCAGCAGGTCATAGTGTTCGCCATGGCATGCTTCGAGGACACCATTCTGAATACGCGTGATGTAGCTCGAGCTATCGCCGTAGATCAGACCGATCAGGTAGGTCTTGTTGCTGGCTAACATCCTGCCCGGCGAGTTAGGCCGGTAATTGAGCGCCTTCATCGCGGACTCGATGCGCTCGCGCGTTGAAGCGCGCACTTTCGGTTCGTGGTTGAGCACCCGTGAGACAGTCTTGATCGACACGCCGGCGTGGCGTGCCACGTCATTGATCGTTGCCTTCTTGGTCGATTGCGGTGCCGGTGTTGCCACTCATCTACTCCGAGATTGTCAGAAAAGCGTCTGACGTCTGGCAAGCGGTGCGCTTGCCTGAATACCGCCTGCACGCGGTAATGTCCAGCGCTGTCATTATAGGTGATGTGCAGCGTGAACGCCACTGTAGGGCATTGTTCAGGTGCCGGTGCTGCAGGCTTGAGTGATGTCGTTTTACGACACTGTGCTCGCCATGCCCTCGTGGTTATGCCGTCAATGGTTTGAGTAACGGCGCGAGAAACTGCCCGGTCATCGAGGCGGTGTTTTGTGCAACCGTTTCAGGCGTACCTTCGGCGACAACTTCACCGCCACCGTCACCGCCATCGGGTCCTAAGTCGATGATCCAGTCGGCCGTCTTGATGACATCCAGATTGTGCTCAATGACGATAATGGTGTTGTTACGTTCCCGAAGCTGTTGCAGCACGCCCAGCAGCTGCTTGATGTCAGCAAAATGCAGTCCGGTGGTTGGCTCGTCAAGAATATACAGCGTCGAGCCGGTATCGCGTTTGGACAGCTCACGTGCAAGCTTTACGCGCTGCGCTTCGCCACCTGACAGCGTCACAGCGCTCTGGCCGAGCGTGACGTAGCTCAGTCCGACCTGCATTAACGTATCCAGCTTCTTGTGCAGCGTCGGTACATTGCGAAAGAACGGGAATGCGTCTTCGACAGTCATCTCCAGGACATCCGAAATGTTACGACCCTTGTAGCGAATCTCCAGCGTCTCGCGATTGTAGCGTTTGCCTTTGCAGGTATCGCACGGCACATACACGTCCGGCAGAAAATGCATCTCGACTTTGATGACGCCATCGCCCTGGCACGACTCGCAGCGACCACCTTTGACGTTAAAGCTGAAACGGCCAGGTTTGTAGCCGCGCGTTCGGGCCTCCTGCGTACCCGCGAACAATTCACGGATCGGCGTAAACAAGCCGCTGTAGGTTGCCGGGTTGGAGCGCGGTGTGCGCCCGATCGGGCTTTGGCTGATGTCGATAACGCGATCAAATTGTGCCAGGCCATCGATTTTTTTAACGGTTGCTACCTCGTGTGAGGCGCGGTTGATGGCATTGGCGGCAGCCGGGTACAGCGTCGCATTGATCAGCGTCGATTTGCCCGAACCGGATACGCCGGTGACACACGTGAGTACGCCTGTCGGAACGTCGACGTTAACGGATTTGAGATTGTTCCCGCTCGCGCCGGTAATGCGGATCGGCGCTCTTGCGCCGCTGCTGATGCGTTGCTCGGGCACCTCGATGCGCGCGGCGCCGGACAGGTACTGCCCCGTGATCGACTGCGGATTGTGCATGATGTCGGCCGGTGTGCCGGCCGCGACGATTTCGCCACCGTGCACGCCCGCACCCGGGCCCAGATCGACAACATAGTCGGCGGCGCGAATGGCATCTTCATCATGCTCGACGACGATTACGGTGTTGCCAATGTCGCGCAGATGGCGCAGCGTGCCAAGCAGCCTTTCGTTGTCGCGCTGATGCAGGCCAATCGACGGTTCGTCGAGAATGTACATGACCCCGACGAGTCCCGAGCCGATCTGGCTGGCCAGACGGATGCGCTGCGCTTCGCCACCGGACAACGTTTCGGCGCGCCGGTCCAGTGACAGGTAGCTCAAGCCGACGTCATCAAGGAAGCCCAATCGGCTGGCGATTTCCTTGACGATGCGCTCAGCGACTTCGCCGCGCCAGCCGTCTAGCGTCATCGTTTCGAAAAACGCGCGGGCATTGGAGATCGAGCGTGCAGTGATTTCCGGCAAGGTCTCGTCACCAATAAAGACGTTGCGAGCCGCAGTATTGAGCCGCGTGCCGTTGCAGTCGGGGCACGCCTGGACGTTCAGATACCGTGACAACTCCTCGCGTACGGCGTTGGATTCGGTTTCGCGGTAGCGTCGCTCAAGGTTTGGCAGAATGCCTTCAAACGGATGCCGCCGCGTGACGACCTCACCGTCGCTTGCGTTGTAGCGAAATTCGATTTTCGTACGACCACTGCCGCGCAATACAACGTTGCGCTGTTGCTCAGTCAGTGAGTTGAATGGCGCTTCGACGTCGAAGTCAAAATGCTCGCCGAGGCTTTGAATGATGCCGAAGTAGTACGTCGTCTTTCTGTCCCAGCCACGAATCGCACCGCCCGCCAGCGACAGCTCATCGTTCTTGACGACACGCTCAGGATCGAAGAACTGTTTGACGCCCAGACCGTCACAGGTGGGGCAGGCGCCAGCCGGGTTGTTGAATGAGAACAGGCGCGGCTCAAGTTCGGTGATGCTGTAGCCACACACCGGACATGCGAACCGGTCGGAGAACACCAGTTCGATCCCTTGCTCACCGGCGACACTGGTGGCGCCTGATCCGCTAATGTCGGTTTGCTCATCCATCGCGACAACGCGGGCGCTGCCGTCGCCGAGTTTCAATGCGGTTTCGAACGACTCCGACAGCCGCTGGGCGATGTCTTCGCGCACTTTGAAGCGATCGACCACGGCTTCGATTGTATGGCGTTTTTTCGCATCCAGCGGTATTGGCTCGCCAAGCTGCATGACCTGGCCATCGACGCGCACGCGGACAAATCCTTGCGCCTGCAGCTCTGCAAACAGATTCACGTGTTCGCCTTTGCGATCGACGATCACCGGTGCCAACAACATCAGGCGGGTGCCTTCGGGTAACGACAGCACCTTGTCGACCATCTGACTGACGTTCTGGGCGTCAAGCTCCTCGCCGTGTTCCGGGCAGCGTGGCACGCCGGCGCGGGCAAACAACAGGCGCAGATAGTCATAGATTTCGGTAACGGTACCGACCGTTGAGCGCGGATTGTGGGACGTTGATTTTTGCTCGATCGAAATGGCCGGTGACAACCCTTCGATATGGTCCAGATCCGGCTTGTCCATCATCGACAGGAATTGCCGCGCATAGGCCGACAGCGACTCCACATAGCGGCGTTGTCCTTCGGCGTAGATCGTATCGAAGGCCAGCGAGGACTTGCCGGATCCGGACAAGCCCGTCATGACAATCAGTTGGTCGCGCGGTAGCTTGAGATCGAGATTCTTCAAGTTGTGCGTACGCGCGCCTCGAAGCTCAATAAATCGGTGCATGGGTGATCGATCCGGCCAACATCAAACAACCTGCTAATATACGCGGCGGCCCGCCACCCGCGCAAAGTACAAACCGTCTTGAATTCAGAAACGACACGAAACACCGACGCTGGCATCACCCGCAGCGAGTTCCAGTTCATTGCGCGCCTGAGCATTGTCTCCGTTTCGCGCATGTTCGGGCTGTTCATGGTGTTGCCAGTGCTCGCCATCTGGGCGAATGACCTTGTCGGCGCCACGCCGGTACTGGTTGGCATTGCCGTCGGTGGTTATGGCGTGACGCAGGCGCTATTGCAAATTCCTTATGGTGCGTTGTCGGATCGCATCGGCCGCGCGCCAGTGGTCATTGGCGGCCTGACGATTTTCGTGATTGGCAGCTTGCTGGCTGCCAGCGCCACCGGGATCTGGGGTGTGATTGCCGGGCGATTGTTGCAAGGTGCGGGTGCCGTTTCCGCAACGCTGTCTGCCTGGTTGGCCGATGGTACGCGCAGCACCATTCGCACGTCTGCTATGGCTATTTTCGGGGCGTCGATTGGTGCCTCATTTTTGCTGGCGCTGGTGTTTGGTTCACTGTTGTCCGAAGCGGTTGGCGTACGCGGGCTGTTCTGGCTATCGGCTGGCCTGGGTTTGCTCGGCATTGCCCTGGCGTCGCCGGATTTGTGGCGCCCGTCCACACCGCTGCCGCAGCGTACCCCGGATGTGTCTGCCGAACGTAACTGGCGGCGCATATTGCGTCGCGAATTGCTGGTGCTCGATATCGGCGTGCTACTGCTGCACGCCGCGCTGACCGCGTTTTTTGTGCTGGTACCCTTCGCGTTGAGTGCACGGATTGGTCTGGCAAGCACGGAACACTGGAAGCTCTACAGCGCCACGCTGCTGCTGAGTTTGCCGTTGTGCGTGCCACTGATTGCGCGCGACGGTCGGCGTCGCGGCGCCGCGTTCGTGCCGGCCGCTTTGGCAATGTTGGCAGGCGGTTTTGCGCTGCTGGCTTTCTCCGGCGCTTCGTTGTCGGCGTTTGCAGTCGGCTGTACGCTGTTTTTCGCCGGATTCAGCTATCTCGAGGCTGCGTTGCCGGCCGAAATATCGCGACGTGCCGATCCTGATCAGCGCGGTGCCAGTCTTGGCGTGTTCGCAGGGTCGCAGTTCTTCGGCGCCTTCGTCGGTGGCGTCGGTGGCGGTTGGCTGTTGACGGTTGGTGGTGCCGATGTGGGTTTGTTGTTCATGACCGGCATTCTCGGCGTCTGGTTCATACTGGGCGGGGTGATCGGCACGCGCGGTGACAAAACCGTGCACACCGGCGCATAATAGCGCTAACAATAGTGTTGACGGGGCGGCATTCTGGCCACTTCGTCGGATCGTATCGGAGTAATAGCATGGCGCGTGGTATCAATAAGGTGATTCTGGTCGGAAACCTGGGGCAGGACCCGGAAACGCGGTATATGCCGAGCGGTGGCGCCGTGACCAACTTGCGCATTGCGACCAGCGAGAGCTGGAAAGACAAACAGACAGGCGAACAAAAAGAGCGCACGGAATGGCACAGCATTGCGATGTTCGGGCGGTTGGCTGAAATATCCGCTGAGTATTTGCGTAAGGGCTCGCAAGTCTATGTTGAAGGCAAACTGCGCACCCGTAAGTGGCAGGACAAGGAAGGCCGCGACCGCTACACGACTGAAGTGATTGCTGATGAAATGCAGATGCTGGGCAGTCGTGGTGGCGCCGGCGCGCCGATGTCCGGTGGTGGGCAACCGCAATCGCAGCCGGCGTCGCAGCCGGCCTCAGCCGTTAACGATTTCGACGACGATATTCCGTTCTAGGCGGCCCGCACCAAATCTGCAAGGTGTGCGCTGATCCAAGTTAGCGCTGATGGGCTCACCAGAGCGTATCGCGTATTCGTCGCAGCGACGGGCAGTGCGCCGTCGCTGGTGCGTCTCGCTCGTTCGTCGTCGAACGCAAGCAGTTATCATTAGGCTATAGTCTGTGTCAGGCAACGGTTTGCGTTGCGCCAACGGAAGGTATCTGCAAATGGCCAAAGTCCTCTCACTCGGTGGCGTTTTCTTCAAGAGCAAGGATCCCGCCGCGCTCGCTGCGTGGTATGCCGAGCATCTGGGTATGAACATTGAGGCATCGTTTGGCGGCGCTGTGTTTATGCCCGATCAGATGCCGGCCAAGGGCTACAACATCTGGACGCCGTTCAAATCGGACAGCGACTATTTCGAGCCCTCTAAACAGCCGTTCATGATCAACCTGATTGTTGATGACTTGGACGGCGCGCTGGCGCAGGTCAAAGCTGCTGGCGCGACGCTGCACGGCGAGCCGGAGCGCAGTGAGTTTGGTGCGTTTGGCTGGTTTGCCGATCCGGACGGCAACAAGGTCGAACTATGGCAGCCGGACGGCGGCAGCAACGGCGACAACGACACAGTATAAAAAACGGCCTACCGAAGCAGGCCGGGCCAAGTAACATGTCTTGCAGACATGCAGTCGGTCAGGCTGCCCGACTGGATGCGTCGCTGACTGCGATAAACGGGTGTTGCTACCGGGGCACAGCGATGCGCCGGTGTCCGTTGCTCAGATTACTGTCGCTATGTTTGCGCCTATCCCAAGTCAAATACGTTAAAATATCGGTATGACAGGCAAACTCTACATAAAAACCTACGGCTGCCAGATGAACGAGTACGATTCGTCGAAGATGGCGGACGTGCTGCGCGAGTCGCATGGCATGACGATGGCTGCGACGCCGGAAGAGGCTGATGTGCTGCTGGTCAACACGTGCTCGATCCGCGAAAAGGCTGCTGAGAAAGTGTTCTCTGAGTTGGGTCGCTGGCGGCCGCTCAAAGAGGCCAAACCGGGGATGCTGATTGGTGTCGGCGGCTGTGTCGCGAGTCAGGAAGGCGAGGCGATTACCAAACGCGCGCCGTTCGTTGACGTTGTGTTCGGCCCGCAGACGTTGCATCGCCTGCCGCAAATGGTGAACGAGGCGCGTGCGAACAATGCCAGCGTTGTTGATATCTCGTTCCCTGAAATCGAGAAGTTTGACCGTTTACCCGAACCACGTGCTGATGGACCTACGGCGTTTGTGTCCGTCATGGAAGGGTGTAGCAAATATTGCTCGTTCTGCGTGGTGCCGTATACGCGCGGTGAAGAAATTAGTCGTCCGTTCGATGACGTCATCGTTGAAGTGGCAAAGCTCGCCGGCAATGGCGTGCGCGAAATCAATCTTCTGGGCCAGAACGTTAACGCCTACCGCGGCCCGATGCATGACGGCGCTGTTGCGGATCTTGCTACGCTCATACATTACGTTGCTGAAGTGCCTGGTGTGGAGCGCATCCGGTTTACGACGTCGCATCCGGTGGAGTTCACCGACAGTCTTATCGAGGCGTACGCCAGCGTACCGAAGCTTGCCAACTATCTGCATTTGCCGGTGCAAAGTGGCTCGGATCGCACACTGACGCGCATGAAGCGCGGACATACGGCCATTGAGTACAAGCAGAAAATTCGCAAGCTGCGCGCAGTGCGCCCCGACATCAGTCTGAGCTCCGACTTCATCGTCGGCTTTCCTGGCGAGACCGACAAGGATTTCAAAGACACAATGAATCTGATCGCTGATATTGGTTTCGATCAATCGTTCAGTTTCATTTACAGCGCGCGTCCCGGCACGCCGGCCGCATCGCTGCCGGATCCGGTGCCGATGGAAACCAAAAAGCAGCGTCTGCAACTGTTGCAGGCACGCATCATTCAGCAAGCGACGGCGATCAGTGCGGCGATGGTCGGCACGACCCAACGCGTGCTGGTTGAGCGCCATGCGCGTAAAGATGCCAGGCAACTGGCCGGGCGCACCGAAAACATGCGCTGGGTCAATTTTGATGGGCCGCACGACCTGATCGGTGATTTCGCCGATGTCGTCATCACCGAGGCGATGCCGAACTCGCTGCGCGGCCGGTTGTTGCAGCCGGTTTCGGCGTCTGCGTGAGCCTCCCGCGTGCGGGGCGCTGATTGTCGATACCCGTTGGCGCAGTCAGGTTGTGACTCGACAGGCTTTCCTCGGGCGCAAAACTGGAGTAGCGTGTGGCATGTAATGCGGTGTCAGGGATACGCGAATCACTTTGACTAACCCCACAGTCAGCCGAGATCTGGTGCTTGAGCCGGAAGACAATGCGCGGCTTGCAAATCTGATCGGCCAGTTCGACGAACATCTTCGTCATATCGAAAAACGCCTCAATGTAGAAATCGCCAATCGTGGTAACCACTTCCGGGTGGTTGGCAGCGACAGCGACGCGCGCGTTGGCGAAAAGGTGCTGCGACAGCTTTTCGATATGACCAGCAGCGAGCGGCTAGAACCCGAACACATTCATATTTGTTTACAGGAGTCAGGCATGCAGCCATCGGCTGACAAAAAACCCGTCATTCACGTCACCGAAGGCCCCGACGAGCTGGTCATTCGTACGCGTCGCAAACTGATCAAGCCGCGCGGCGCCAACCAGAGTCGCTACCTTGCAACCGTGCGCGCGAATGATCTTGCATTTGGCATCGGCCCGGCCGGCACCGGCAAGACCTACCTCGCCGTGGCGACGGCGGTCGAGGCGCTGGAAAGCGATCACGTGCGACGCATCGTGCTGGTGCGACCCGCGGTTGAGGCCGGCGAGCGTCTGGGCTTTTTGCCAGGTGATCTGAACCAGAAGGTCGATCCGTACCTGCGCCCGATGTATGACGCGCTGTACGAAATGATGGGCTATGAGCAAGTGGCGAAAATGCTCGAGCGAAACATGATCGAAGTAGCGCCGCTGGCATTCATGCGCGGTCGTTCGCTGAACGAATCTTTTATCATTCTCGATGAAGCACAGAACACCACGGTTGCGCAGATGAAGATGTTTCTGACCCGCATTGGCTTCGGTTCGACGGCCGTTGTCACTGGCGATGTGACGCAAATCGATCTGCCTGCAGGTCAGCTTTCAGGTCTGAAGCATGTCTTGCGCGTGTTGGGTGATTTGCCTGACATTGGTGTGACACGATTCGGTTCGCGCGATGTTGTGCGCCATCCGTTGGTGCAGAAAATCGTTGACGCCTACGATGCGTACGAAAAACAGGATCCGCCCCAATAGCCGTTTCGCCCGAGTTACAGATTGATTGGCAGCTTGGTGAAGCTGTTTCTGCAGCTGATATCCCGGACTACCGATTCTTGAGCGATGCGGCGCTGACAGCGTGGCAGACGGCGCTCGCGATGCGCGAATGGCGGCAGCAAGCAGCGCCGGATTTGTCTGCCTGGTCGACACGGGTGCCGTTGCAGGTTGGCGTTGCGATCGTCGGACGGCCGCAGAGCCATGCTTTGAATCGTGAATGGCGCGGGCGCGATAAGCCCACGAATGTACTGTCGTTTCCAGCACCAACGGGGATGCCATTGCCGCCCGATGAGCCAGCCTCCCCGGGAGAGTTGGTCATTTGCGCGCCGGTCGTCGTCGACGAAGCGCGAGCCGGCGGTATTGCCGGCGATGCGCACTGGGCGCATATGATGATCCATGGTGTTTTGCATTTGATCGGGTATGACCATATAAATGGTTCTGATGCGAAATTGATGGAAGCAACCGAGATCGAGGCCATGACGCGTCTGGGTTTGCCAAATCCGTACCCGGATCACTGATTGCAGCGCTGCGTCTGCTATCATTTGCCGTTGATTATGGTTGTGCAAAGAGCATGAGCGAAGACAAACCACCGAGTAGAGAGGGCTCTGCGCCCGGCGTCTGGCATCGAATTGTTGCGGCGCTGCGGAGCGAGCCCAAAACCCGCGAGGAAATTCTCGATCTGATCGAGGAGGCCAGCGAGCAATCAGTGTTTGATGAGGACGAGCGGTCGATGCTGACCGGCGTTCTGGAAGTGTCTGAGACACAAGTGCGCGACGTCATGGTGCCGCGCTCGCAAATGGTCGTGCTCGAAGATGGCACCCCGTTTGCGCAAATGTTGCAGTCCATCATCGAATCCGGTCACAGTCGCTTTCCCGTGCACAACGGTGAGCGTGAGGAAATCATCGGCATTCTGCTGGCGAAAGACCTGCTCAACTGTATGGGGCAACCGATGGATCAGCCGCTCGATATGTCACAGTGGCTGCGCCCGGCTGTGTTCATTCCTGAGTCCAAGCGTCTGAACACCTTGCTCAAAGAGTTTCGTGCCAGCCACAACCACATGGCGATTGTGGTTGATGAGTATGGCGGGCTCGCTGGTTTGTTGACGATCGAGGATGTGCTGGAGGAAATCGTCGGCGAGATTGACGATGAGCATGACCCGGAGGAAGCGCAATGGATTCGACCCGATGGCGAGCGTGACGGCATTGAACGATTCGCGGTAAGGGCGCTAACGCGCATCGATGATTTCAATGACTTCTTCGACAGCGACCTGCAAGACGACCAGTACGATACAGTTGGCGGTCTTGTCATGACCGAGCTTGGCAGAATGCCGCGCCGCGGCGAGGTCGTTGACGCCAATGGTTTTCGATTCGTCGTCGTGCGCGCTGACCGCCGTCGCGTCGATATGCTGAGCGTGTCGCGCGTCTCGGCGAGCGAGGATGATGCGGCCTGACGCCGCGTCGAGGCTGTCCATCTGATCGCATGATGGTGTTGCTTGCCCTGTTGCTCGGCGCGCTGTTGCCGCTTGCGTTCGCACCCTTCGAATACTGGTGGCTTGCACCGCTATTGATCGCAGCCTGGGTTTGGTGCTGGTTTGGCGCCAGCGGTCGGCGTGTGTTTTGGATCGGCTTTGCGTTCGGGGCCGGCGCTTTTTTGACCGGCACCTATTGGCTCTATCATTCGATAGCCGTCATCGGCAAAGCGCCGCTGGCGCTGACGCTGTTCCTGATGTTGGGCATGGTCGCGATTATGGCGTTGTACTTTGGCGCCTGTGCGGCACTGGTCAAACGTGTTTGCCGTGACGACTGGCGCTCTGCGCTGTTGATGCTTGCGCCGATGTACACCGTGTTGGAGTGGCTGCGCGGTTGGGTGCTTAGCGGTTTTCCGTGGTTGAATCTTGGCTACACGCTGCCCGAATCCTTCCAGTCCGGTTGGTTGCCACTGGGTGGTGTGCATCTGGGCAGCTTCGTGCTCGTAAGCTTTGCGGCCGGCGTATTGTGGGTCATCAAATCGGATGGCCGCGAACGCGTGCTCGCAGCACTGGCCATTGTGTCACTGGCGCTCGTGGGTGGCGTGCTGTCGCAGCGCCAGTGGAGTGTGGTTGGCGATCAACGCGTTACGGTACGCGTCGGCCAGTTAGGCCTTGATCAGGAACTCAAGTGGCGACCGGAGCAGTTTCAGGCCACGTTGCAATGGTATGCGACGTTTGTGCGCGACAATGTCGACGCCGATTTGTTGGTGACGCCCGAAGTGGCCTTACCGACGCTTGCCGAGCGCGTGCCGGACTATCTTGCGCAGTTGCAGCAATCTGTTCGCGATGGCGACAGTGATTTGCTGGTGGGTATTTTGCGGCGCGATGCGCAGCAGCAGGTCTCGAATGCGTTATTGCAGCTCGGTGACGGTGAGCGCCAGTGGTATGAAAAGCGTCATCTGGTGCCCTATGGCGAGTTTTTCCCGGTGCCGGCGTTTATCCGCGCATGGATGAAGGCGAAAGGATTACCGTTTACCGACCTTAAAGCAGGGAGCGATCAGCAATCGCCGATCGTTGCCGCCGGTCATCCGATCGCAACCAGCATTTGCTATGAAGATGCCTATGCTAGCGAGCAGCTGCTGTTCTTCCCGGCTGCGCGCTTTATTGTCAATGTCACCAACGATGCCTGGTTTGGTGACACGATTGCACCGCATCAGCACCTGCAGATCGCACGCACGCGCTCGACAGAGGCGCAACGCTGGCAGGTGCGTGCGGCCAATACCGGTATCACGGCCATCATTGATGACTATGGTCGCGTTGTGAAGGCGGCGCCTGCGTTCGAGCCGGCGGTATTGAGCGGCACCATTGAAATCCGCGAAGGTCACACGCCGTACACGCTGACCGGCGACAAACCCGTGTTGCTGCTGTCGCTGGTGTTGTTGGGTGGTCTGATCCAACGCAAGCGTGCAGGGCGCGGTACGTCCGCTAGCGTATCAACGGAGCACTAACTGCGAGTTTTGCAGTTGCTGCGCAGGGGATGTTTCGAATACGTCGTCAAGCTAGTCAACGGTGTTCCTGCCAACTAGAGCGATCGTACAAATGCAAGCAACGCATTTCGGTCCGCTAGGCTCAAAGCAAGATAGTAATCACGTGAAGCGGCTGCCTCGCCACCATGCCAAAGTATGGCTTCTTCTATCGAATCTGCCCTTCCGTCATGCAAGAAACCTCGCCTAGGGTATCGCGCTTCAATGACGCCAAGTCCCCACAGCGGTGCGGTGCGCCATTCACGAGCTTCCGTGTGCTCTCCAGGGTCAGCTAGCCCATGACCCATATCGTGCAGCATCAAATCTGTAAATGGCCAAAGCAACTGTTGGGCGAACGGCAGGTCGGTTGTTGCCTTGGTCAAAATGACCGGTACGTGACAGCCGGTACAATTTGCAAAGCCGAACAGGTTTTGCCCGCGCATTTCAAAATCTGTGCGGCGATCAGGCACTCCAAGGTGGCGGACGTATTCTGTCAGCGCGTCAAGTTCGTGGGGTTCGATCTCGGGCGTACAATTGTCACCGCATGTTGTGTCATTGCTAATGCCGATATCATTGTGCAGCGCTGCGCCGATTTGTGTCCGGAGAGATGTCTGCGTGTTTTTCCAACCGAGGAACGCCCATTTCCCATGTTTCGTGCCCATCCGTCCGCTGATGCCATCGGCATTGCGGTCGTCAGGGTCATTAAAGTGAACGATATATTCAGGGTCAGTCTGTTCAATCAAACCCCAGCCGAAGAGTAGTGGCGCGACACGAAACTTGACGGGTTCGTCGTGACCATCATTGGTGATAACTGACCCGGTTTGCCACGACAGTTGTTGTCTTGAGCCATCCGCAAATGCGATCGGTTGGGTGTTCTGAGTGACCCGCACGATTGCCTCCGCGTCGTCTTCGTTGACTACGTGCGTTGATATCTGCGCACCGTACCAATAGCGACCCGATTCCGATGCAGGCTGCGCGATTAGGGTCTGCGCATGTGCAGGACCTTGAATCGCAGTTTCCAAATGACAGCCGTTGCACGACGTGTGATCAAAGCCCGGCCCGACAGCATTGCCGGTTTCCAGCCAGTCGCGATAGTAGATTTCCTCACCCCGTTGCAGACGATCACTTGGGTCAAATGCGGCGAGATATGCACGGCCGGGGCGAGCTTGCGGCGCAAACGTCAGGTACTGTCCGCCCGGGCGCATCGGATCATTCTTTTGTGGCGACGCGAACAGGTGATTGTCCGAGCCACTGCAGCCAGCAAGGACAATCAGGACGAAGCCGGTCACACCGACACGAAGCAGGTTACACATGTCGGTGATGCAGTAGCTATTGGTCAGGAGGTAGTCCTAACCAATTTTGAAAACACCACGCATCATCGATGTGTGTCCGGGGAACGAGCAGAAGAACGCGTAGGCAGTGCCAGACTCGAGGTCGTCCAGCGAGAAGCTCACGCTTGTGCTTTCGCCGCCACCTATAATTTTGGTTGCAGCGAGAATTCGGTCATCGTCATCGGGCAAGTAGTTCTTTGCTACGCCCATTGGGATACCGGCGGTCGCAATTGCATCGACGTCCGAGTCTGCGCTGAGTACCCAGTTGTGTCCCATTGCGACGGCAGGCAGCGTTCCTGAATGGATCAACTCTACTGTGAACTCCTTGCAGGAGGCGTTAGCGATAACTTCGGTTGTGCTGTACTTAAGTGCATCGCCGACTTCAATTTTGACTTCACAGTCAGCCGCAGCGTTCAGTGCCAGTAATGCTCCGAGGGCAACTATTAGATTACGCATATTCTTACTCCAAATTATTTGTGCAAATGATAATCATTCGCATTAGCATTTGCAATAAGAAATTTGTCAGAGTCGGTCAGTAAGCATCGATCGAGAGCGAGGTTCCTTCGTTTCACTCGCCGAGTTTGGCGTCGAGATAGCGCTAGCAATAAGAGTTGGTCTACCCACCGTAAGTCGCATCGTCGTTGGTGTGATACTGGCTTGTGCAATGCATGTTCGGTCACTGACCAGTAGCACAACTTGAGGCGTAAGAAACGCCTGACATCCTGCGGTTCAGGCTAGAGTTACGGTGGCATCGGCAGCTAAGCTCAACAGTAGTGTTTAGCGCGCGTTCCGAGTGCATTCAAAAGACGTACAGGCAGGGAAGTTATGGTCAGTTATGCCGTTGCAGGACTTTCTCCGGTATCCTTATCCGCCTGAATTTTTCCGTTAGTTCGCGATCATGAAAAACCAATACCATCCGGCCGACATCGAGCCGCGGATCCAGTCGCTGTGGGCAGATGAAGGCGTGTTCGAGGTCGACGAGGTTGAAGGCGTCGATCCGTATTATTGCCTGACGATGTTCCCCTATCCGTCGGGTCGGTTGCACATGGGTCACGTGCGCGTGTTTACGATCAGCGACGTCGTGGCCCGTTACCAGCGCATGCAGGGCAAACACGTGCTGCAGCCGATGGGTTGGGATGCGTTTGGCATGCCGGCGGAGAACGCCGCAATCAAGAACGGTGTGCCGCCGGCACAATGGACCTACCAGAACATTGACTACATGCGCGGTCAGATGATGCGCCTGGGCTTAGGTTACGACTGGCGGCGGGAAGTCACCACGTGCACGCCTGAGTATTATCGCTGGGAGCAGTGGCTGTTCACGAAGTTGTTCGAAAAAGACCTGGTCTATCGCAAAAACTCGATCGTCAATTGGGACCCGGTGGACAATACTGTGCTCGCCAACGAGCAGGTCATCGATGGCCGCGGCTGGCGATCCGGTGCGTTGGTCGAACGACGCGAAATCCCACAATGGTTCATGCGTATCACCGATTACGCTGATGAGTTGTTGACATCACTCGACGCGCTCGACGGTTGGCCCGACCCCGTCAAGACGATGCAGCGCAATTGGATAGGCCGTTCGGAAGGCGTCGAGGTCTGTTTTGGTCTGGATGATGCGTTGCAACCGTTGCTTGCCGATCAGGGCGGCGCATTGAAAGTGTTCACGACAAGACCAGACACGATCTATGGCGTGACCTATATGGCGGTCGCTGCCGAGCACCCGCTTGCCGTGCATGCCGCTGCTGATCAACCCGAGCTGCAGGCCTTCCTGGCCGAATGTAAGCAGACCGAGTCTGCGGAAGCGGCCATGGAAACGATGGAGAAGAAAGGCATGCCGCTGGGCATCGATGCGATCCATCCGTTAACCGGCGAGCGTGTGCCACTGTGGGTCGCCAACTTCGTGTTGATGTCGTACGGCACCGGTGCGGTGATGGCCGTGCCTGCGCACGATGCTCGTGATCATGAGTTCGCCACCAAGTACGGTTTGCCGATCCAGCAGGTCATCGACGCTTTGCCCGGTGACAGCGTACAGCTTGATAGCGAGGCCTATCTGGGCAAGGGCAGGACGATCAACTCCGGTGAGTTCGATGGCCTCGAATTTCAGGCCGCCTTCGATGCGATTGCCGACCGGCTGGCGCGCGATGGCAATGGCGAACGCCGCGTGAATTATCGATTGCGTGATTGGGGTGTATCGCGACAACGTTATTGGGGAACTCCGATTCCGATCATCTATTGCGATGATTGCGATGCGGTGCCCGTACCTGCGGCCGATTTACCGGTCGTGCTGCCCGAGGATGTCGTGGTCAGTGGCACAGGCTCGCCGCTCAAAGATATGCCTGGATTTCTCAACGTGGATTGTCCGCAGTGCGGCAAGCCAGCCAGGCGTGAAACCGACACGTTTGACACGTTCTTTGAGTCGTCGTGGTATTTCGCGCGCTACGCATCATTCGACCAGACGCGCAGCATGCTCGACGAACGAGCCGAATACTGGTTACCCGTCGATCAATACATCGGTGGTGTCGAGCACGCTATTTTGCATTTGTTGTACGCGCGCTTTTTCCAGAAACTGATGCGCGATACCGGATTATCGTCAGCTAGTGAGCCGTTTACCAACTTGTTGACGCAAGGCATGGTGCTCAAGGATGGCCGCAAGATGTCGAAGTCCGAAGGCAACACTGTCGATCCGCAGGGGCTGATCGAGGAGTACGGCGCAGACACGGTGCGTTTGTTCATGATGTTTACGGCACCACCGGAGCAAGCGCTCGAATGGTCGGACGATGGCGTTGCCGGTGCGTTCCGGTTCTTGCGCCGTTTGTGGCGCGCAGTGGCCGAGCACGTCGAAGCGGGTGTTACCGATGGCAACCGACCGAGCGCAACGACGAGCGAGCAAAAACATCTGCGCCGCAAGACACATGAAATTCTTGCCAAGGTATCCGACGATATTGGCCGCCGTTACACATTCAACACGGCGATTGCCGGCGTCATGGAGTTGCTGAACGCGGTTGCGGCTTTTACTGCCGAGAATGATGCGGATCAGGCCGTTCGACAGGAAGCGCTGGAGACCGTAGTGCTGTTGCTGGCACCGATTGTGCCGCACATCACGCACGAGTTATGGCACGGCCTCGGGCACGAAACCGCCGTCGTGACGCAGGCGTGGCCGGCACTGGATGAGTCTGCGTTGGTTCGCGACGAGATTGAGATCGTTGTGCAGGTCAATGGCAAGTTGCGCGCACGGCTGCAGGTTATTGCGAGCGCGGACAAGGACACGCTTGAGCGTTTGGCGTTGGCCGATAGCAACGTGCAGGGGTTCGTCGGCGACAAGCCGGTGCGCAAGTTGATTGTTGTACCCGGCAAGCTTGTCAATATTGTTGTCTGATGATGACGTACCCATTACTTTTTCGATCGTTGCAGTGCCTGCTAACACTGGCGGGTACGTTGGCGCTGTTTGGTTGTGGCTTTCAATTGGCCGGACAGGCGTCGTTGCCGGCGGAGCTGCAGCGCATTGCGCTGATTGCCGACGACACACGCAGCGAGATTTATCTGGCTCTTGAGCGTGAGCTCGGTGAGCGCGGCGTAGTGTTGGATCGCAAAGCTGCGCACGTACTGACGCTAACCCGGGTTGAGACCGGGCAACGCGTGTTGTCGGTGTCAGCGCGCAACATCCCGCGCGAGTTCGAGGTGTACTACACCGTTGGGTTTAACTTGCTCCGCGACGGTCAGGCGCTCATAGACCAGCCGAATCTGACCCTGACGCGAGACTATCAGTGGAGCGAACTCGAAGTGCTGGGCAAGGTGCGTGAAGAGCGCTTGCTGCGTGAGATGATCGTAGCCGATCTCGTCGATACGATACTGCTCCAGATCGCAACACAAATCTGATGTTGCGAGTCGCTTGCAGTGCGCACAATGCGCGAGCGTTCAAAGCAGCGCGTGATTGGCTCGAACACTGCGGGCTGCAGGTGGCCGTGCACGCGGTTGGCGAGAGTATTCCCGGTAGTTATTGGGGTGAGCCTGAAGCCGGTCTGGTTCGCGATACGGTGCACGTGCGTGCGGACACGCCGCTACACTCGTTGCTGCACGAGGCGAGCCATGCGCTGTGTATGGGTGCTGATCGACGCGCGCGTTTGTATCGTGATGCCGGTGGTGATGATATCGAAGAGAGCGCTGTGTGTTACTTGCAGTTGTGCATTGCGCGCGAAATCGAGGCGATTGGCGAGCATACGCTGGCGCGTGATATGGATGCTTGGGGGTACAGTTTCAGAGCCGGCAGCACGCTGGCATGGTTTACAGCGGATGCGCAGGATGCCCGCGACTGGTTAATCGCGCGCCCACATTTGACGTCACTGTTGCCGGCAACCTTCCCGTCGTCGGATGTTGCATCGGAGGCTGCATGTTGATCATTCGATTGTGCGCCTACGCCGTTGTCGTAACGCTATTGTTCGTCGCCTTGGTACTGATCGAGGTGTCGACCCCTGACGGCCTGCGGTTATGGCAGCTCAGCGAAATGGCAGCCACTTTGGGCACCAGCGAGTGGTCGCCCGTCGAATGGCTGCAAATTGCCGCGCTGATGATGATTGCCGGTTTGGCGATTCTGGCTGCGCAATGGCAGCCCGGACAGGTAGCGCTCAGCCGCCTGACGCTTGCGATGGCGGTTGGTGCGACGATTCGCGAGCTAGACTTGTTTCTCGACTTCTATTTTGTCGATCACCTGTGGCAGGTTTTGATTGCCGTGCTGTTTGCCGTGACCGGCGTTTATTTGTGGCGCAACAAGCGGTCGCTAGTCCGGGCCGTGCAGCGTGCGGCAATAACGCCTGCGCCGAATCTCGTGTTTGCCGGTTTCGTCGTGATTATTTTTGCCAATTTACTCGGCCATGCGCCGTTTTGGCAGAGCATCCTCGGGGATGCCTATCTGCGCGGTGCCAAACTGGCCGCAGAAGAGATGACCGAGTTGCTTGGCTATTGTTTCTGGTTGCTCGGGCAATTGGAGTACGCGCTGGACTGTCGCTCGCGGTATCTGGTCAGGCAGGGCAGATCGGTCAAAAAGAGCCCTTAGCCAAGTGAAATAGACGGCTGTGACTGCCACTTGTTTTTGGCGCGCAGCAGCGTGCAGCGCCTGCGGCAAGCTTCTACGATAGTTGTACAACCGTGTTTGACGCAATTGTTTACCGCTGAAACTGGCCGCACTTTTGCGTGAAGGTATCGCGATACATTACCATGTGCGCTGTTTGCACAGACCACAAAGGTATTCACATGCATGACGACGATATCAAGACAGACGAGCAACGCCGCAAACTGGTGAAACTCGCCGCGGGCAGTGCAGTGGTGCTGCCACTGGCCGGACTGGTTGCGTGCTCCGGGGGCGACGATGGCAAGAGCGTTGCCGAGAAGGCTGGCGAAGCGGCAGATGCTGCTGCTGACAAAGCGGCGAGTGCTGCGGACAGCGTCGCTGATGCAGCTTCTGACGCTGCAGACGCCGCTGGCGAGATGGCCGGTGACGCCATGGACAAGGCAGGCGATATGGCTGCGGATGCCAAAGACGCTGCTGGCGATGCGATGGATAAAGCCGGTGATATGGCTTCCGATGCTGCTGATGCGACGAAAGAAGCTGCAGAGGGCGCGATGGACGCTGCTGGCGATGCCGTAGATTCTGCGAAAGACAAAGCCGGCGAAATGATGGACGATGCTGCAGGCGCTGTATCGGGAACAGCGGGCGGCTTGCCGAAGCTGACCGAAAACGATCCGGTCGCTCAAGCGCTCGGCTACAAGCATGATGCGAGCACCATCGACCTGGATAAGTACCCGGGTCGTGGTAAAGAGGCGAACGAAGCGTGCAGCAACTGTGCGTTGTTTGTTGCTGGCAACGGTGGATGGGGCGCATGCTCGATCTTTGCTGGCAAAGCGGTCAACGCTAACGGCTGGTGCGCAAGCTACAACCGCAAAGCCGGCTAAACGCTGGCGCAAAGCGGACCAAAAAGGCGTCACGTCGGTGGCGCCTTTTTTTTGCCTGCGACGTCTTGCGCGGTGGTCTTACGTGAACGGTGCGTTCAAGTCGACAATGGCGCGGTTGAGTACGGTTGCAAACGTGACCCATGCCAGATACGGCAACATCAGAATGGCACTGAGTCTTGCGTAGCGTACCGTCGCGATAACGATGGCAAGAATAGACAGCCACAGAAGACAAGACTCGTATAACGCAAGATCGGGCCTGCGCGAATAGAAAAACAGAAAGCTCCAACCGACGTTCAGAATTGCGTTGGTCGTGAACAAAATGATCACCCAGCGCCGTGCTGACGATGACGGCGCTCGTTGCCATGCCGTGTGCGCAGCGTAGGCAGCCATGATGAAGATGACAGTCCACGCCGGGCCGAACGCCCAGTTTGGCGGCTGGAAAGCAGGTTTGGCCAGTGCTGCATACCATGCATCAATGGGCGTCAGCATGCCGCCGACGAACGCGGTAAGCAATGAGCCAACCAGGGCCACGCGCAACGAGGTTGCGTTGAGGCCGGTGGGTTGTGTCATCGCGGTGCGAGACCAACCAGGTGGGCGAGATCCTTGAAAAAGATGCGTACGTGCGCGACCGGTTTGGCGCGTACCAGCTTCTTGTTCATATAGGCTTCCCAGGTCAGATGTTGCACATCCGGGTCACGGCAAATCTTGACGAATTTCTCGCGCCGCTTATCGCTGGAATACCAGAATTTTTGCAGAATGCCGAGAATGAAAAACACGCGTCCATGTGCTTTGCCGAATCGCTTGCGAGCGAGCCGCAATGCTTTGGGGTTGCTCGTTTCGATCGCTTCGCTAACTGCCTCAGCAGCCAGACGACCGGTGTGCATCGCGTAATAGATACCCTCACCGGAAGCTGGTGCTACAACGCCGGCAGCATCGCCAGCGACCAGCACGTCACGGCCGTTGTCCCAGCGTTTCATTGGCCGTAGCGGGATCGGTGCGCCTTCGGTGCGTACGGTTTTCGCATCTTTCAGTCCGGCGCGATCGCGCAGCAGACTGGTCGCGTTGCGCAACGAGTAACCCTGATGCGCCGTGCCCATGCCAACGCTGGTGCGTTCGCCATGGGGGAATACCCAGCCGTAGAAATCGGGCGAAACATCGCCCTGGTAGTAAACGTCGCAGCGCGTTGATTCGAAGTCACCGGTGCCATCGGCGGGCGATTCGACGATTTCGTGATAGGCAAATACATGCGGTATTTTGTCGGCGCCCGGAATGCAGCGACGTGCTACGCGCGAGCGCGCGCCGTCTGCGCCAATGATGTAGCGGGCGCTCGCCTGGCAGGTATCACCGCTGTGCTTGTCGACGTAGGTGATCACCGTGGGTTTGCCGTCGCTGCTTTCGATACTCTTGTAAGTACCGTCAATGCGCGTCGCGCCCGCCGTGCGCGCTCGCTCGCGTAGCCATTCGTCAAACTCTGCCCGGTCAACCATGCCAACCCAGCCGCCAACGGACATATCAACCTTGACCGAAGTCGGGGAAATCATGCGCGCATCGGTGACCTTTGCTTCGAGTACCGATTCGGGGATATCAAATTCCCGCAACAACACGGGCGGCACGGCGCCGCCGCAAGGTTTGATGCGACCGCGCCTATCCAGCAGCATCACGCTGTGACCTGCATCGGCAAGATCGGTGGCTGCTGTAGCGCCGGTGGGACCACCACCAATCACAATCACGTCGTAGGTTTGCATCGTGTTACTCCATTACGATTTCGCGACGGACAGCGAAGCGACTGATTCGCGCTGTGGCGCCGGTGTCTGGATTCGCGTGGCAAGTAAGCCCGCGACAATGAATAGGAAAGCCTGGATGCCAAAGACCGTGGTATAGGCGAACTGCAGGTCATGACTGAGCGCGCGTGTCAGATCGACCATTGCGGTGCCCATAATGGTGCCGGCACCCATCGCAATGGCTTGCGCAGCACCCCAGACGCCCATACGCACGCCCTGACGACCGCGCGCGCCCTGATTGACCAGATTCATCATGCTGCCAATGGCGGCAACGGCGAATATGCCGTTCGCAAGTCCCATCGACAGGATGTTGAGCTGCAGCGGCCACCATTCGGCGCGCGCAGCCGATGCGACAAGTCCGGCAAGACAAACGGCCGATGCCAGGCAGCCAAACACGGCGCCATGACGCAGCGCGCTTAGCCAGCGACTGCCTAGTGCGCCGATCGCGAGCATACCGACCAGCACGCCTTGATGGTGGACAGCGCTCAGTGACGTGGATTCGCCGACACTCATGCCGAATACGGCGCCGGCAAACGGCTCGAGGACGAGATCCTGAGCGCCATAGGCGAACATCGATATCGTCACAAACACCGCGAACAAGCGGGTGTCGCGCTCACGCATCACAGCCGTGAGCGCCTGCATGAATGGCACATCGTCCTCGGCTCGGCTTTGCGCATCCATTGCATTCGGGTAGTCGCGCTCAATGTGTCCGACGCTCAGCGTTGCGAGCAGGAAAGCACCGACGCAGATGCCGGCAACCAGCATGAACATGCGCTGCATCGTGAAGGGTTCAAGCAATTGTCCGGCAATTACCGTTGTGACGATAAAGCCTGCGATCATCATGACCCAGGTAATACAGGCAGCCGCAGCACGCCGCTCTGGCGCTACTTTGGCGGCGATCAGCACGAGTAGTGACGTACCGCCCGCACCGACGCCGGCCCCGATCAGTACAAAAGCGATGATCGCCAGCGCTATGCCGGCCATGGTGTTGATGCTCAAAAGCCATGTTGCGGCGGCGGCGAGGGTGCCGCCGATAGCAAGCACAAGCATGCCGCCGATGATCCACGGCGTGCGGCGGCCGCCGGTGTCCGAGCCGTGACCAAAGTGCGGGCGCATCATCTGCATCAGATAGTGAATGGCCAACAGGCCACCGGTCAGTAACGCGGGTAACGCCAGTTCAACGGCGATGATCCGATTCACCACTGACGTCATCAGTACGAAGATCGAGCCGAGTGACATTTGCACCAGTCCCAGGCGGAAGATCGCCGTCCACGGCAGGCCGTTCATGCGATCGTGCTCCGCAATGCAAACGCACACACCATCATGCCACTGACGAACAACGAGATGCCGGTTGCGTTGTACCACGGTGCATGTTGTTCCGGATCACTGAGCAGGCGTGGCATTAACGCCGCCTGAGCTGTAGCGATGGCCAGGATTGCACCGGCGAATATCGGTAACTGCCAGTGCCACAACAAAGTGGCGACGATCAGTTGTGGGATCAACATGAATGCACAGGCGAGCCGGGCAGCACGTCGCGGGCCGAGCATGGCTGGCAGCGACTTGAGTCCCATCGCACGATCGCCGTTGATCGATTTGAAATCGTTTAGCGTCATGATGCCGTGCGCACCAAAGCTGTAGAGCAACGCAAGCAGGATGTTCTGAACGCTGGGTAGTCCGCCGCTCATCACGGCGGCCGCCGTAAACCACGGCAAGCCTTCATAGCACAGACCGCAAGCGGTGTTACCGAGCCAGCCGTTCTTCTTCAGGCGCAACGGCGGTGCGCTGTACGCCCAAGCCAACGCGAGTCCGAGACCGGCGGCAGCAAAGACCCAGATGCCCAGCAAGGCTGCGACACCCATCGATAGAAACGACCAGACGATAGCCATGCGCCAGGCGAAGCGCACGCTGACGCGCCCCGACGGGATTGGACGATTGGGTTCGTTGATGGCATCGACGTGCCGGTCATACCAGTCGTTGACGACCTGGCTGGTGCCACACAGAAAGGGTCCGGCCAGCAAAACACCGCCCAGCAGGAACGTGAAGCGACTCTCAATCGCGATACCGGAAGCAACGACGCCGCACGCAAACGCCCACATCGGTGGGAACCACGTGACGGGCTTGAGGAGCTCCACCACGGACGACCAGGATGGCAGGCCGTCGACGTTGCTGATACTGCTTTCACGCATACTTTGAAGGTATATCGCAGTCTTTAGAGTGTCAATAAATACTGACACTTTGCAGTGTCAGCCAAATTGGTCGTAAACAGTTGTTCTGCGAGCTGAATTTCGGCTCCGCGCCGCTATTCAGTCGGTATCTTCGCCGCGCTCATCGTTGTTCAGGCCGTGCCGCCGCAATTTGACATAAAGGCTTTGACGACTCAGCCCAAGAATCTCGGCAGCCGATGCGCGGTTGTCACTGGTCAGCTTCAGCGCCGCCTCGATGCACATTTTCTCAATGATATCCGTGGTTTCCCGGATCAGCTCCTTCAGCGGCACGCGGCCAACCAGCTCGGTCATTTTTTCGACCGAGGCCGGCAGCGATTCGTTTTCGTTGATAATACTGGCGCTATCATGCTGGCGCATGACGCGGCGGAGTACGTATCCGTAGCGAGGTTGCTTGTCACCGTCCAGCACAACGGCCGAAAGCTCGACGTCGATCGGTGAGCCGTACTCGACGTTGATAATCGTAAAAAACTGTCTGACGCTGCCGCGCTGTTGCAGGTTTTTGCGCAACACGTTGACATCGACACCAGGCCTGCCGACCCATTGGTCGAGCGGTTGCTGCATCAGCTGGAAGTCTGACGCGACCTGGCACATGTCCAGAAACGCCTTGTTCGTCGACACGATCTGACCAGCATGATCGGTGACAACCACACCGTCGCTGCTCTTCTCAAGCAGATCCAGCAACAGGTTATCCTGATCATGATGCAGTCTGCCGGAGCGCGCCTTGTCGTCACTGATCAGGCGCAACATCAGCAAGCGGGCGTTCTCGCGTTGCAGCTGCACAGCACTAATCCAGATGTCACGATCTTCGGCAACGCTTTTCGCTTGCAGTCGTCCTTCCTTACCGGTTGCACGGACGGTCGCAACCAGATTGTCGATTTCCTCGTGACTTTGCGCAGCGAAGCTTGCGTGCAGGTTGCGCCCGACAATGCGTGAGACTTTTTCATTCAGCAGTGTTGCCGCTGCCGGGTTTGCCTCAAGCACTCTGCCGGTTTGCGGATCCATAATCAGGATAGCTTCGCCGGTGTTCTGGAACAGTACGCGGTAGCGGGTTTCTGCCTGTTGCAGGCGTACATATTCACTCTCGATCGAATGTTGCATGTCAAGCAGTTGCTGCTGCATGTCCGAGATGGGTCGCAGGTCTTTGCCCAACGCCAGAATCATGTCGCCATCGCCAGCCTTGATCGCCAGATACAGTACCGGCACATCGAGTCTCTGGTCCGCCGGATGGTTGACCTGTCGCCAGCGACGATCGCCGTTAACGGTGCCGGATGCCGCGAGCAGTCTTTCAATCTTGAGTTGCGACTCGGGTGTGACCGTGTCCACCCACGGCTTACCAATCCATTCATCAGCTAACCAGTTCAGCGGGCGGTCTCCGCCGTAGGCAACGTCAATAATGACGCCCGCAGAATTCAGCAGCAGCGTGATGTCATGTGAGGCGCCCAGCAACTCGGCAATCGAGTCATGGCTAAGCTCCTGAAGCGCGCCTTGATTGCTTTTAAACGGAATCACGCACTTATTCTCATGGCGCGGACTGACACAATGTGAGTACGCGCGCTAATCATCAGGAGCTGTCTTCAGACTCGTCGGTGAGCATGGCGGTTGCCTGCGCCACCATGCTCTCAATGTCGTCAATGTCGCCACTCACCAGATCAAAATCGACACCATCAAATTTTTCGGGATGCTCGCTAATGAGGCGACCGCCCGCAATGATTTTGACGTTCGGATTAGCGGAGTTGGCGCGAATGTCGTTGACCGCTGCCTGCACGACGCGCAGGTTCGTGGCCGAACCAATCGACAGACCGACCACGTCGCAGTGTTCGCTAGCGACGAGGTTGATCAGCTCGCGGGTGTTGCGCGGCGTGCCCGACCAGACATGCCAGTTTTCGGCACGGAAGTGTTCGACAGCCAGGTACATGCCAAAGGTATGTTGCTCACCCGGGACTGTGGTCAGAATGATGGACGGTTCGTTGCCCTGGCGGGTTGCGCCGGTCACCGGGAACAAGGGTGCGGTGGTCGCGAAAATATGCCGGATCTTCATCAATGCGATCGTCACTTCTGCAAAACTGCACAGGTCTTCCTCCCACATTTCACCGAGTTCGCGGGCAGCTGGGGTCAACAGTTGGCCGTAAATTTGCAGCAGCGTGTAGCCACGCTGGCGCAGGTATTCGATCGTCTCGCGTGCGTCGTCAGGCTTGGTTGACAGCAGTAATTTGATGAATTCTGCGACATCAAAATCGGTAGTTTCGGCGTCGACCGCTTGATCGGGCGCAACGTCATCAGCAATTTGTTGGCTTTGAAAAGACATTTGCAGACGCGGAATAATCTCGCTCTCAATCAATGTGGGGATCTGCGCCAGCTCGCTATCGGCCCCTCCGGGCCGCTGTTTTAGCAAGCGTTTGCTCCGCTGCACCAGCCGTAGAAAAAATCCCTTGTCGCCAGGTGCATTGTGTCCCGTGTCCATCGTCATTCTCCCCGTGAATGAGCAATTGAAAGCCCACGGAAAGCATAGCATCGAGCACTAACACAGCCTCTAGTAGACAGAGTATGGACACAATTGTCAATTTTTTCTGACGTATGAAGAAGTTGACACTATTGACTGACATCCGTACATTCAAATCCTGCCCAGCCAGTTGAACGGTTGTGGCACGAAGATCTGGAGTATCTGTTCTCAATGGCTAACCGCGCAGCCTCGACCAAAACCCCCAAACCGCTCTACACGCCCGCCGAGCGTGCGCGCAGAGATGCGACACCGTGGACCCTTGTTCAGGGCGTGTTGGCACCGGTTCAGTTTGTCGTTTTCTTGATTAGCGTTGCGCTGGTGTTGCGATTCTTGATGACCGGTGATGGTGCCGTTGTGGCAACGTGGTCGGTCATTATCAAGACGCTCGTACTCTACGCCATCATGGTGACTGGCGCGATCTGGGAGAAGGCCGTGTTTGGCCACTATCTATTCGTGCCAGCGTTTTTCTGGGAAGACATGTTCAGTATGTTAGTGCTGGCGCTGCATACTCTCTATATAGCCGCTGTGCTGTTTGGCTGGTTTTCGCTGACAGAGCAGATGTATATCGCAATGGCGGCTTACGCTACTTATCTCATCAACGCAGGTCAGTTCCTTTGGAAGCTGCGTCAGGCGCGCCTGTCAGCGCCAACGCCAGCCGTTGATGCCCACATTGCCGGAGGTCTGGTCTGATGACGACTTCCGTTTTGCAACCGCTCGAATCGCTGCGTCAACAGCCGGGCGATAACGTGCTGCGCGAACGCGGGCAGCGAGAGGTTTTCTGTGGCCTGACGGGCATCGTTTGGATGCACCGTAAAATACAGGATGCGTTTTTCTTAGTCGTAGGTTCAAGAACCTGCGCACACCTGATCCAGTCAGCCGCGGGCGTCATGATCTTCGCGGAGCCGAGGTTCGCCACGGCAATCATTGACGACCGCGACCTGGCTGGGCTTGCCGATGCGAATGAGGAGCTTGATAGAGAGGTGGAGCGACTGCTGTCGCGACGCCCTGACATCAAGCTCCTGTTCCTCGTCGGCTCATGCCCATCTGAGGTCATCAAGCTTGACCTTTCGCGAGCTGCGGAGCGTTTGTCTTCGCGCTTCATGCCGGACGTCCGCGTACTGAACTACTCTGGCAGCGGTATCGAAACCACGTTTACCCAAGGCGAGGACGCCTGTTTGGCGGCCCTTGTGCCCGAAATGACCGATACCGGCGAGCAAGAGCAGTTGCTGGTGGTCGGCGCGTTGGCCGATGTTGTTGAAGATCAGATGCGTCAGTTGTTTGAACTCATGGGCATCGGTCCCGTGGCATTTTTGCCGATGCGCAAATCCGGTGAGATTCCCGGCGTCGGTATCGGCACTCGGTATTTGCTGGCGCAGCCGTTTTTGACCGAGACCGCCGCAGCGCTTGAGGCGCGCGGCGCACTGCGTATTCCCGCACCGTTCCCGTTTGGTGAGCGAGGCACGACGGCCTGGTTACAAGCGGCTGCTAAGGCCTGGCAAGTCAGTGACGAGACATTCGAACAGGCGACACGGCTGCCGCGTGAACGTGCGCTCAAGGCGCTTGCCCATCAGCGCGATGTGCTGAGTGGCAAGAGTGTTTTCTTTTTTCCCGACTCACAGCTTGAAGTTCCGTTGGCGCGGTTTCTTGCCGATGAAATGGGTATGCAGCTGCTGGAAGTCGGCACGCCTTACTTGCACCGCGAGCATTTGTCCGACGAACTGAACATGCTGCCTACCGGCACGCAGCTCAGCGAAGGCCAGGATGTCGAAAAACAGCTTGATCGCTGCATGCAGGCAAAACCGGATCTGGTGGTTTGTGGTTTGGGTTTGGCTAATCCGCTTGAAGCCGAGGGCGTAACAACGAAGTGGTCGATTGAGCTACTGTTCTCGCCGATTCACGGCTATGAGCAGGCTGGCGATTGTGCCGAGTTGTTTGCACGGCCATTGCGCCGGCGCAATCTGCTGAGCGTCTGATGAAACTGACGCTTTGGACATACGAGGGGCCGACCCACATTGGCGCAATGCGCATCGCAACGGCGATGCGTGATTTGCACTATGTACTGCACGCACCGCAAGGCGATACATACGCAGATTTGCTGTTCACGATGATTGAGCGCAACGAGAAGCGACCGCCAGTCACCTACACGACCTTCCAGGCGCGAGATCTGGGCGGCGACACCGCAACGCTGTTTCAGGACTCGGTGCGCAATGCTTATGAGCGCTTCGAACCGACCGCGATGATTGTCGGTGCGTCCTGCACGGCGGAGCTGATTCAGGACGATCCGGGTGGCTTGGCGAAAGGCATGAAGCTGCCGATACCGGTGATCCCGCTTGAGTTGCCGTCCTATCAGCGCAAGGAAAACTGGGGTGCGTCAGAAACGTTTTATCACCTGGTTCGGGCGCTTGCCAAAGCCCCGGAAAGTGATATTGAAAAACCGCGACCAACGTGTAACTTGCTCGGTGCAACGGCGCTTGGCTTCCGTCACCGTGATGACGTGCGGGAGTTGTGCGACATCATGCGCACGCTGGGCATCGACATTAATGTCATCGCACCGCTCGATGCGACGCCAGCAGACTTAACGCGCATCCCTGATGCAGATTTCAACGTTGTGATGTATCCGGAGATCGCTGACACCACAGCGAGCTGGCTCAAGCGCCAGTTTCGTATGCCCTATACAACGACGATTCCAATTGGTGTAGGTGCGACGACAGCGTTTATTAAGGAAGTTGCTGGTTTGGCTGCCGTTGACCCGGAGCCAGCACTGCGTGATGCACGTTCGCGACTACCGTGGTTTTCGCGCTCGGTGGATTCAACCTATCTCACCGGCAAGCGTGTGTTTGTGTTTGGTGATGCGACCCATGCTATAGCCGCTGCGCGCGTTGCCAAGCACGAGTTGGGTTTTGATGTGATTGGCATCGGCACGTATTCGCGCGAGTTCGCTCGCGATGTTCGCGACTGTGCGAAAGAGCTGGGCGTCGATGCGCTGATTAGTGATGACTACCTTGAGGTCGAAGCGCGCGTTGCCGAGTTGCAACCCGAAATGGTGCTCGGCACGCAGATGGAGCGGCACATCGCCAAGCGCTTGGGCATTGCGTGTGCAGTGATTTCCGCGCCGATGCACGTTCAGGATTTCCCGGCAGCACATGCGCCGCAGATGGGTTTCGCAGGCGCTAATGTGCTGTTCGACACCTGGGTGCATCCGCTGATGATGGGTCTTGAAGAGCATCTGCTCGGCATGTTCCGGGAAGATTTTGAGTTTGGTGATTCGGCGACCCCGTCTCATCTGGGTCACGGTGGCGGTACCGTGAGTCCGGCGCAATCACGCGCGAGCAGCGAGGCAAGCGCGGCCGACGACGATGAGCCCGTGTGGCTCGATGACGCCGAACAGGAGTTGGGCAAGATACCGTTTTTTGTGCGTGGAAAAGCGCGCCGGAATACCGAGAAATATGCGCGTCTGCAGGGCGTTGCCAAAATAACCGTCGACACTTTGTACGATGCCAAGGCGCATTTCGGCCGTTAGGCGATGCGACAACAGGGGATTCACGAATGACTCAGGCACAAACAGCAGCACCGGTCACAGTCCGGCCAACCGATGGGCAGGGCAGTGTCCAGGTTCATCTGGATCCGGACACACAAATCGAAGGCGCTAAGGTCTTTGCGGTCTACGGCAAGGGTGGTATCGGCAAGAGTACGACGTCATCGAACCTGTCCGCAGCGTTTTCCAAATTGGGTAAACGCGTGTTGCAGATTGGTTGTGATCCTAAACACGACTCTACATTTACGCTGACCAAGCGACTGGTACCAACTGTCATTGACGTGCTTGAGTCTGTCGAATTTCACAGTGAAGAGTTACGCGTTGACGACTTCGTCTATGAAGGCTTCAACGGTGTTATGTGCGTCGAGGCCGGTGGGCCACCTGCCGGCACAGGGTGTGGCGGCTATGTGGTCGGCCAGACAGTAAGGCTTCTGAAGCAGCACCATTTGCTTGAAGACACTGACGTCGTCATTTTCGACGTACTGGGTGATGTTGTTTGCGGTGGTTTTGCGGCACCGCTGCAGCACGCAGATCGCGCGTTGATCGTGACGGCGAACGATTTTGATTCGATCTTTGCGATGAATCGCATTGTCGCGGCCATAGCGGCCAAATCAAAGAACTACAACGTGCGGTTGGGCGGTGTGATCGCCAACCGCAGTGCAAACACCGATCAGATTGATGGCTTCAACGAGCGCATTGGTTTGCAACGGATTGCCCACTTCCAGGATCTTGACGTCATCCGTCGTAGTCGCCTGAAAAAATCAACGCTGTTTGAAATGGAGTCTTCGCCGGAGCTTGATCTGGTGCAGGCCGAGTACCTGCGTCTGGCACAAAACCTGTGGGATGGCTGCGAGCCGCAAGAAGCACTGCCGATGAAGGATCGCGAGATCTTCGATTTTCTGGGATTCGACTGATGCCTGATGCGTCCTACGAGCAAACGCGTGCCAAACTGACGACGTATTTCGATCAGACGGCCGCGCATGCCTGGGCGCAACTGACCTCCGACGCGCCGGTCAACGGTATCCGTGCAACTGTGCGCAAGGGTCGCGACGACATGCGTGCGACGCTGCTCGGCTGGTTGCCTGAAGATATGCACGGTATGACGTTGCTCGACGCCGGTTGCGGCACCGGCGCATTGTCGATGATCGCAGCGGAGCGCGGTGCTAGCGTCACCGCAGTCGACGTATCACCGACACTGGTTGAACTTGCGCAGCAGCGCAGCTTTGAAGTTCCCGGGGGTGGTTCCATCGATTTTCAAGTCGGCGACATGCTCAGCCCGGCGCTGGGCAGTTTCGACTACGTTGTTGCGATGGACTCACTGATTCACTACAGCGTTGAAGACATCGCGATGAGTGTCGCCGCGTTAGCTGCGCGTACCCGCCGTGGCGTGTTGTTCACCTTCGCGCCTAAGACGCCGCTGCTGAGTCTAATGCATTTCACCGGTCGCTTGATTCCGCGGCTGACCCACAAGGCGCCAGCCATCATTCCGGCCAGTGAAAACAGACTGCGCAGCCTGTTGGGTGATGCCCCGGCGTTGGATGATTTTCGTATTGCTGACTCGGTTCGCATTGATGCGGCTTTTTATAAATCACAGGCGATGGCGGTGCTTCGCTAATGCGTTTGTTGCCCGATAGTCTGGCAGTGCGCTGGCGCCACGTTGCGCCGAATTTTCTGCCATTTGCTGATGTCGCCAGCGATTCGATGTCACTGTCTCGATTGCTGCGACTGTCGTTATTTCAGGTGTCAGTTGGCATGGCGGTGGTATTGCTGACCGGCACGCTCAACCGCGTCATGATTGTTGAGCTTGGCGTCTCTTCAGCGCTCGTCGCGTTGATGGTTGCACTGCCACTGGTGTTCGCGCCGCTGCGCGCACTGATCGGTTTTCGTTCCGACCATTTTGTCTCGCATATTGGTTGGCGCCGGGTACCCTTTATTTGGATCGGCACGCTGCTGCAGTTCGGCGGTTTCGCATTCATGCCATTTGCATTGTTGATCATGTCCGGCGATGGCCATGTTTCACCGATGGTCGGCCAGGTTGCTGCCGCGTTAGCCTTTTTGCTAGTCGGCGCTGGTCTGCATACAACGCAAACGGCGGGACTTGCGCTAGCGACAGACATCGCACCGGAAGAGGCGCGACCGCGGGTGGTTGCGTTGCTGTTCGTCATGTTGCTCGTTGGCATGTTGATCAGTGCGTTGGCGTTCGGCTGGCTGCTCGCTGATTTTAGTCAGCTCAAATTAATCAAAGTGATCCAGGGTGCTGCCATGGTCACGCTAGTGTTAAACGTCGTTGCGCTGTGGAAACAGGAAACCATCGACCCGGCGAAGACGGCCCCGCGTAAAGACAAACCGACATTTCGCGCGGCCTGGCAAGCACTTAATCAGGACCCGCGCACGCGTCGATTGCTGTTGGCTGTCGGTCTGGGTACAGCGGCGTTTGCGATGCAGGATATCTTGCTGGAGCCGTTTGGCGCCGAAGTGCTTGGCATGGGCGTGGCAGCAACCACGCGACTGACCGCGACGCTGGCCGCAGGTACGCTGCTGGCATTCTTCATGGCCGCGCGCTGGCTCGGCAAAGGCACCGATGCGCTGCGTCTGGCTGCGTTTGGTGCAACGATCGGCAGCTTTGCTTTTTTGGCGGTCAGCATAGTCTCGCTGCTCAAATCGCAGCTGTTGTTCCAGTGCGGCGTGTTCTGCATTGGCGTAGGTGCCGGCCTCTTCAGCGTAGGCATGCTGGTGGCCGCAATGGATCTGGCGCGTGTCGCCGGCAGCGGTCTTGCGTTGGGTGCCTGGGGTTCAGTGCAGGCGACGGCGACTGGTCTGGGTATCGCCGCTGGCGGTGCACTGCGCGACGGTTTCGCCGGTGCTATCGATAGCGGCTTTTTCGGCCCCGCGTTTACGTCAGGCGGCGCAAGCTACAGCCTGGTTTATCAATTGGAAGTGATTTTGCTCTTCGCCACACTGATCGTGATCGGTCCGTTAGCGAAGTTCACCCGTGAAGCTTTGTCGGACGACGGTGGCCTTGGGCTCACCGAGTTCCCGCAGTAGCTGTTTGTTCAGGAGTCAAACATGACTAACAATGTTTTTGGAACGGTGGATCTCGTAGAAATTATTTTCTCGTTATTCTGGTTGTTCTTTCTCGTGCTGGTGCTGTATTTGCACCGCGAAAGCAAGCGCGAAGGCTATCCGCTCGTGTCGGATCGCGGCGGCAGCGCTGTCGTGCGTGGCTTTCCGGATGTGCCTCCTGTCAAAACCTATACACTGGCGCATGGCGGCACCGTGACGGTACCGCGACCTGTGGTTGAAGAGTCGCTGGCTGCGGAGCCCGCGGCATCGTTTCCTGGGGCACCCATCGTGCCCACCGGAGATCCGCTCGTTGATGGTATCGGCCCGGCGGCATGGTCAGATCGCCAAGATACGCCTGACCTGACTCTGCATGGTAAGCCGCGCATCGTACCGATGCGTACGCAACCGACGTTCCACGTTGATGATCGGGATCCGGATCCGCGTGGCATGTCCGTGATTTCCGCGGATGGTCATGACGTAGGTAAGATTGCCGATATCTGGATTGATATTCCGGAGCCGATGATTACCTATGTCGAGTTGGCACTGGATCCGACGCACGGCACCGGCAATGTACTGATTCCGTTTGCGTTCGCTCAGGTCGATAAAGCCAACAATGCGTTGAAGGTACCGGCTTTGATGGCCGATCAGTTTGCGCGTGCGCCACGCTTGAAAAATGCTGACACAATCACGCTGCTCGAAGAAGACAAGGTCTGTGGCTACTTCGGTGGCGGTGCATTGCTGGCCAGTGCTGAGCGGCAGGAACCGCTGCTGTGACCGCGTCGCGCGAAACGCTGACGCAGGACCTGCCGACGTTGCTGCCGGACGGTGAGGCACCGTTATGGCGCGGCGGCCCGGCGGGCCACCTGTTGGCGGTTCAGGCATTGCATGTGCGCAAGGTTGCCATCTACTTCGCAGCGCTGCTCGCATGGCGCGAGTTTCTGATTTTGCGTGATGGGTACGATGTCGCGTTAGCAACCAATGCTGCGCTCACGACACTCGCCATGGGCGCCATAGTCGTCGCCGCGTTATACGGGTACGCGGTCTGGTCGGCAAAGAATACGTCTTACACGATTACCAGCGAGCGCATTGTTATTCGAACAGGAGTTGCGTTGTCAGTCACGATCAATATCCCTTTCAGCAAGATTGCAGATGTCGATTTACGTCACACGCAGGCGCGGCGCCAACCGACGGCTGGTGACCTGTTGTTGTCGCTGGCTGATGATGCCAAAGTGTCCTATATCGTGTTGTGGCCGAACGCCCGGCCGTTGCGCTTTTTCCGCACCCAACCGATGCTGCGTGCCCTGTCCAATGTCGACACGGTCGCGCAGGTTCTGTCTGATGCGTTGCGCGCGCATGCGCAACGCCACGACTTGCCGGCCGCAGCGGCGGATGCGTCAAAGCCCGGCGCAAGTCGCGACAATGAAGACCATGCGGAATTGTCTCTGGTGACTTCCTAGGAGTTGCGATGAGCGACGATCACGACCACAAGAACTTAGTACCTGCTGTACCGTTGAAACTTGCGATCGGCTTGGTCGTGCTGACGTTGGTCGGTGTGGTCTGGCAACGCGCAACGACCGATTCGCCGCAGGTGCGTGACGCTGCGCGCACGCAAGCGGCGCTGATCAATCCGCTTGAGTCGCGTCTGCTGCAGTTTGAAGACGGTGAGGCGGGCACGGTGATCGTGCGCTCACTCGACGATGGCAAAGTGCTAGACACATTAATGACCGGTGAAGGCGGGTTTCTACGTGGCATTTTGCGTGGCCTGACGCGCGAGCGGCGTATGTCGGGCGCACCCAAGGCGCCGGGTTTTCTGCTCCAGCGTTTCGAAGATGGACGCGTTGTGTTGGTAGACACAGCCACGAACACCGTCATAGACCTCAGAGCGTTCGGTCACACGAATGCCGAGGATTTCTTACGTTACTTGCCCAGTCGGACAGCGCCGGTAAGCGTTGCCGCTGGCATAGCGACACATTGAGGATACAGACATGGCTGCAACCGCTGCACACGTAAACGAGATCAACGACTCTACGCGCGTCGCCAATACCGAAACAATGCTGACGCCGCGTTTTTATCGCACCGACATTGATGCGATGAATCGCTTGAATCTGGATCCTGTCCGCGAGGAGTGGGATCAGTTGATGGCAGAGTTTGCCAACGACACGAACAAGAACCATTTCAAGCGCGACGAACAGTTCGCTAGTGAGATCAAGGAATTGTCGCCGGAGCTGTTCGATGAGTTCATGGGGTTTCTGGTGTCATCAGTGACATCCGAGTATTCCGGATGCGCCTTGTATGCTGACATCAAGAAAGAAGTCGACAACCCGGATGTCAAGAAAGTGATGGCGTACATGGCGCGTGACGAAGCACGCCATGCCAGTTTCATTAACCGTTCGCTGGAAGACTTCAACCGTCCGGTGAATTTGAGCTTCTTGCGTAAAGCCAAGAAGTACACATTCTTTAAGCCGAAATACATTTTCTACTCGGTGTATTTGTCCGAGAAAATCGGCTATGCGCGTTACATCAAGATATTCCGTTTGCTCGAGAAACATCCGGAGAACCGGTTCCATCCGATTTTTCGTTGGTTCGAGCGTTGGTGTAATGATGAATTTCGTCACGGCGAAGTATTCGCATTGATCATGAAGTCCAATCCGAAACTCCTGCGCGGACACAACAAATTGTGGATTCGTTTCTTCCTCCTTGCCGTGTTCGCAACGATGTATGTGCGTGATCACGAGCGCCCGGAATTGCATAAGGCGTTGGGTGTCTCGCCTGACGAGTATGATCGTGAGGTGTTGCAGATCACGTCGGATATCTCGAAGCAGATCTTCCCGCTGTCGCTGGCGTTGGATGATCCACGGATGTGGCGTGGCTTCAAGAAACTGGTTGCAATCAATGAGCGCAACGTGGCTGCGAAAGCTCGCGGTGGCGTGATCGGCAAACTACAGTCAATTGGTTGCAGCCTGTCGGCTGCGATGACGTTTGGTCGTCTGTATTTGCTGCCGGTGCATCATCACGATTTGCCGGAACAAACCCGACTCGCGCCGACCTGGTAGGTGTTCACAAAGATGGCTTACGTTTGGCCGGTGTTGATCGCGGTATCGCTGTGGTGGCTGGCCACGCTGGGATTGCTGTGGCGTATCGGTTTGCCACGCACCACGTTCCGCGCATCACTGTGGGCTGTAACGGCCGCGATGGTGATTGGCGTCGGATGCATTATTGCGAGCGCGTCTATGGCGACACCGTTAGGCGCCTATCTTGCCTTCGTCGGTACGCTGGGTGTCTGGTGTTGGCATGAAGCCACGTATTTCTTTGGCTCTATCTCTGGCCCCCGGCCGTTGCCGTGCCCGGCCGGTGTTACGTTATGGCAGCGGTTTTGTTACGGCGTTGGTGTGAGCCTGTACCACGAGTTGCTGGTCGTGTTGACGGCGTTGCTGTTGTGGGCGTTGCTGAAGGATGCAGCGAACCCGGTCGCACTGCAGGCATTCGTTGTATTGTGGCTGATGCGCTGGAGTACAAAGATCAATATCTTCTTCGGTGTATCGAATCTACATACCGAGTATTGGCCGAGTCACCTGCAGTACCTCGATAGCTACGCCGGTGCGGCGAATACCAACCGCTTCTTTCCGCTCTCGATTGCGCTGGGCGTGGCGTTGACAGTCTGGCTCGTGCAGCCCTGGTTAGGTTTTGCCAACACGGCCTTTGACGTCGTGAGCGTCAGTTTGCTGCTTACGTTGCTCGTGCTGGGTTTGCTCGAGCACCTGTTCTTACTGGTGCCGGTGCCGGATGGCAAATTGTGGTCGTTAGCTGTTCAGACCCCGACCAAGGATCTTTCTGTTGAGGACACTCACTTTCGCAATGTTCACAAGCATCGTCGTCCGCGCTAGAGGGCGCGATTCGTGGTAGCCAACAAAGCTTTCCCGTTTACTGCGATCGTCGGTCAGGAGCAAATGAAGCAGGCAATGCTCATTGCTGCGGTCGATGCGAGCGTCGGCGGTGTATTGGTGTTCGGCGATCGTGGTACCGGTAAATCGACCGCCGTGCGCGCGTTGGCGGCGTTGTTGCCAAAAATGGCCGTGGTGCCTGGCTGCGCGTACAACGCCGACCCGCAACGCAAGGACTGCGGCTGCGACGTGTGCAAGCGGTTTGCGCGCAGCGATGATGCGCCGAAGCAGGCAGCCGTACCCGTGGTCGATATGCCGCTGGGCGTCACCGAAGATCGGGTGGTGGGCGCGCTCGATTTGGAACGTGCATTGGCGCACGGTGAGAAGTCTTTCGAGCCGGGTCTGTTGGCCCGCGCCAATCGTGGCTTTCTGTATATCGACGAGGTGAACCTGCTAGAAGATCATTTGGTTGATTTGCTGCTGGACGTTGCCGCCTCGGGTGAAAACCTGGTTGAGCGCGAAGGTCTGAGCGTTCGGCATCCGGCGAAGTTTGTGTTGGTGGGCAGCGGCAATCCGGAAGAAGGCGAGTTGCGCCCGCAATTGTTAGATCGATTTGGCGTATCAGTCGATGTCAAAACGCCAACTGATATTAACGATCGCATCGAGGTGATTCGTCGTCGCGATGACTTCGAACAGGATCCGGCTGCGTTCCGGCGGCGTTGGGCGCGCAAGGAAAGCGCCGTTCGCAAGCGTCTTGCGAGTGCACGCGACAACATACACAACATGCGCGTGCCGGATAACGTGCTGCACGCCGCGGCGACACTGTGTCTTGCACTCGGCACCGACGGCTTGCGCGGCGAGCTGACCCTGATTCGTGCCGCAAGGGCACAAGCGGCACTCGACGGCGACAAGACGGTAACGACGGCGCATTTGCAAGCGGTTGCCACGCTTGCGTTACGCCACCGGCTGCGCCGTGATCCGCTGGACGATGCCGATGCAACCGTGCGCGTCGAACGCGCGGTGTCGGAAGCGTTCTAATGGACGGGCCGCAAGGTCGTACGGCATCTGAATGGGCCTTGCTTGCGGTCAACGTGTTCAAGGTTTGCGGTGCGGCGATTGGTGGCATGGTCATCCGCGGTGCGCCCGGCCCGGCCAGAGACGCAGCATTGGCGGCGTGCCGCGATAGCGCAGGCGCGACGCCGTGGACTCGCATACCGATTAACGTCGATCAGGATCGTTTGCTCGGTGGTCTGGATCTTGCGGCAACGCTTGCCGCAAGCAAACCGGTGGTTTCGCAGGGCTTGTTAGCGTTAGCTGACCAGGGCACGGTCGTACTGGCGATGGCCGAACGGCAGGCCGAGTTCGTGACGGCGAGTTTGTGCGATGTACTGGATACGCATGAGCTGCGCATCGAGCGCGAGGGCCTTGCGGCAACGGCGCGCGCCGAACTTGCGGTGATTGCGTTGGACGAAGGTCGTGACGACGACGCTCCGTTGGCGATCGGCTTGCGCGAGCGACTGGCGTTGACGCTGGAAACAGACTACTTGCCGGCCGATGTGCCGTATGCGTGCGCCGACGCAACGGCTCCAGACTGGCAGCGCGTGACGGTGCCGGTTGAAGCCTATACGACATTGGTCAATATCGCTGATCAGTTAGGCATCGACTCACCAAGACCGGTACTGGCCGCCATTAACATCGCGCGTGTGTTGGCAGCGTTTGAGCACGCGCGCGAGGCGAGTGATCGGCACGTTACCGAGGCAGCGGTGCTGGCATTGCTTATGCGCATGCCGGGCGGGCTCGCAGCGCTCGAGCAAACTGCCGAGCAGCCCGATGCGGCAGTGGATGACCCGCACGAAGAGCCACCAACGCCGACAGCCGACCCCGAGCAAGACGCAGCACGCGACCCGACGGATGATGAACCAACTGCAAGCGACGCGGCTGCGCCCGAGAAACTGGACGAGGCCACCGAAGCACTGTTGCCGCTGCAATTGCTCACGCAGTTGGCTGCGGCGGCAGCCCGTCAGCAACGCACGCGCAACGCCGGTAACAGTGGCGCGCAGGCGAAAGCGAATGCGCGCGGTCGACCACTGGCGAGTCGTCCGGGCATACCTGCTGCCGGTGCGCGGCTGGATTTGCTCGCTACGTTGAAGTCTGCCGCACCGTGGCAAAAACTTCGGCCGGCTCGCAGCAATGCGCGTATCGCGGTGCAAAAAGACGATTTGCGCGTGCGCCGCTTCAAGGCGCAGACACGATCAACCACGGTTTTCATTGTCGACGCATCCGGCTCGGCAGCAATCCAGCGTCTGGCGGAAACCAAAGGCGCGATTGAGCTACTGCTGGCCGAGTGCTACGTGCGGCGCGATCAGGTCGCGCTGGTCGCGTTTCGCAACGACAGCGCTGAAGTGCTGTTGCCGGCAACGCGCTCGCTGGTGCGTGCAAAACGAGCGTTGGCTGCGTTGCCCGGCGGTGGCGGCACACCGCTGGCGCACGGTTTGAGGGCGGGTCTCGAGCTTGCCGATGCCATCGCCAAGCGGGGTGAGACGCCGCTGGTCGTATTGTTAACTGACGCCCGCGCAAATATCGCGTTGGATGGTAGTGCGAATCCGGCGCTCGCCGATGAGCATGCCTTGGCTGTCGGCAAGGAATTCGCGCAGCGCGGCTATCAGTCGCTGCTTATTGACGCCGGGCGGCGACCGGGTCGGCGCTGTCAGCAATTAGCGGATGCGCTTGATGCGCGCTATCTGCCGTTGCCGTTCGCTGATGCCGGTTCGGTGTCGCAAGCGGTGCAGGGCATGGCGGCATGATGTCGTCGCTGTCGATGCCGTACGCCGAGTGCGCTGTTCCCGATGACTGGCCAGGTCGCGAGCACAGCGAACTCGTAAGCGTTGGGGCACAACGGTGGCACATGCAGCAACACGGCGACCAAGGTCCACTTGTCTTGCTGGTGCATGGTGCCGGCGCATCCGGGCACAGCTGGCAAGAGGTGTGGCCGTTGCTGGCGACAAACCATCGCGTGATTGTGATTGATTTGCCCGGCCATGGTTTTAGCGGACCCATGCAGGGTGCGTACACGCTGCCACGCACGGCCGCAGCGCTGGATGCGTTGCTCGCGCAGCAACGCCTGACGCCCGCGGCAATCGTTGGCCACTCTGCAGGCGGAGCCATTGCGATGCAGTGGGCGCTTCAGCATGGCAGTGGTGCAACGCGCATTGCGGTCATCAACCCTGCGCTATTGCCATTTAACGGTTTGGCCGGCATCGCGTTCCCGGCGCTGGCGCGCGTGATGGCCAACGCGCCGCTGTTGCCGACGTTGATTGCCGGGCGTGCCCGCTCGCGCAGTGCCGTCGCGCGCTTGATCAGTGGTACAGGCTCGCGCATCCCGGGCCCAATCCTCGACGGCTATCACACGTTGTTGCAATCACCGTCACACGTGCGCTCGGTGCTGGCAATGATGGCCGCGTGGCGTCTGGAATCGTTGATTGACGAATGGCGTAACCACGGGCAATCATTGTGTGTGGGGCTAGGTTTGCTCGATCGCGCCGTGCCGCCGGGCCGTACCCGTTCTGCGTTGCGCGGCATCGCGATGACGTCTATTCAGAAATGGCCGGCGCGCGGTCACCTGGCGCACGAAGAATCGGCTGAAGACATCGTGGATTGGCTCAAGCGCGAGGAAGTGGTGGCATGAGCGACGGCAATTTATTTACTGACGATCAGAAACTGCAGCCGCGCTACAACTGGCTGGATCGGCAAACGTCCGACTTGACTGTGTGTCGGCAAATGCTGCGCGAGGGCTCACATTCGTTTTACGCAGCCTCGCTATTGCTGCCTGCGGACGTGCGCGAGCCGGCCTGTGCGCTGTATGCATTTTGTCGCCTGGCCGATGACATCATCGACGACGGTCCACCCGATGCGCAGGCGGTGAATGGTTTGCTAGAGCGTATCGATCGGATCTACGCCGGCAAACCGTATGATCATCCGGCAGACCGTGCAATGGTGCATCTGGCTGAGGTTTACAGTTTGCCGCGCGAGCTGCCCGAAGCGTTGATCGACGGTTTCCAATGGGACATCGATGGGCGCCAATACGAGACACTGGAGCAGTTGCATGATTACGCCGCGCGCGTCGCTGGCAGCGTCGGGGCGATGATGTCGGTATTGATGGGTGGGCGTGCGCCGTCAGTGCTTGCGCGTGCATGCGATCTGGGTACGGCGATGCAACTGACGAATATCGCCCGTGATGTCGGTGAAGATGCCAGCAACGGGCGTATTTACTTGCCGCTGGAGTGGTTGCGTGAGGCAGGTATCGATCCGCAGCAATGGTTAGCCGCGCCGGTTTTTTCGGCCGCGTTAGGTGATGTCATCGCGCGGCTGCTGGATGCTGCCGACGGTTTGTACTGGCGTGCTGCTAGCGGCATCGCACAGCTGCCGGTCGGTTGTCGCCCCGGTATTTTTTCGGCGATGCAGATTTATCGCGAAATCGGCATTGAACTGCGCCGGCGTGGCTGTGACTCGGTGAATCAACGCACGGTTGTTTCGGCATCGAGAAAATCCGTGCTGTTGGGCGGTGCGTTGCTGGCGTCCATACGACCGCGCCGTTTGGATACATCATCGCCGCTGCCGGCAAATGCGTTTTTGGTCGATGCCGTCAGCGCCGCCGGCGAGCCGCCACCGGCGCATACCTACTGGTTTTCCTGACCACGTTGAGTGTCGTTGCGCGGCATGCGAAACGGTAACAGCGTTTGTACCCAGCGGCTGCTAAAACGCCCCAGGTCCAGGCTCTCGTGTACCAGTTTGGCGGTGTCCGTCGTCAGTAGCGAACGCACGTAAAACGGCGTGTCTTCCAGCGTCTTGATCTTGCGCACCGGTGCATCGCTGAGTGTTGACCTTGCGACTTGCCAAAAAGCTCTGGATAGCTTTTGGTGCGCGCCCACCTGTGCCGTTCGCAGTGTGCCGTGTTCATCAATCGCCAGCGACAACGCTGTGCGTTGGCCGTCCGTCTCGTTGCAGCGATAGGTAATGGCGGGCGTCTTGCCGTCGCGAACGGGTGACTCGCTGCGGGTCCAGTCCCAATCGCTAAAGTCCCGCTCTAACGGCCGATTGCCAAAGTTACTGTCCAGATATGCACTGCCGGAGAATTGCACGTCGGGCGATTGCAGTTTGACCTCGGCCGTGGCGACTGGTGCAACCGGCCACCAATGATGCTGGCCGTTGCTGTGCAGTGCGAATGCATGTGGGTTTACGAGGGTCGGTTGCAGCCGCACCTGACCGCGGAATGCTATTGGCAACGGGTTGCACCGCTCGTCAATATCGACCACAAGTGCATTATTGTCCCAGTACATGCTGCTTGGCCCGATGTTTACCCCCTGCGCGCGGCTGTTGAACATCGACGCACTACGTTCCGTCATCGCCCAGCGCTTGCGCCTGCCGGGCCCGTACAGGATGGCGTTCAATGCGCAGTGTGCAAACGGGTCGGCGGGCCCGCGGCGCCGCGCGCTCGCATAGTACGGCGAAAACACGCTGCCAATGAAGCCGATGATAACGAGGCTGTAGCGGCCGTCGTCGCTGACCACATCCAGATACCACCAACGGTAGCCATCGAGCGGCACGTCCAGGTCGAAGTAGTCGCTTGCGGGGTCTAGCGGTTTGCCGGGCAGAGTCGTTGCCGGATGGCCGAACGGCGGTTCCACGGTCATATTGACGGTCTCGTCTGATGTGTCTATTCTTTGTGACACTATACCTGACAATTTAAAGTGACAGCTATGGTGGCTGAACCTGATTGTCTGCACATCCCCGCAGGGGGAGGACGCCCGCTATGGCGAACCAGAACAGAGTCGAAGCGGCAATTGCTGCCGCGTTGGATCATCATCTGTCGGACTCCTGTCCGCCTCGCCTCGCAAGCGCTGTGCGCTACGCGGTCGTGCCCGGTGGGCAACGTATTCGTCCAAGATTATGTCAAGCGGTGGCGATGGCATGCGGCGCCGATGACGACGCCTGCGTTGACGCGGCCGGCGTCGCGATCGAGCTGCTGCACTGCGCATCACTCGTACACGACGATCTGCCGTGTTTCGACAATGCAGCGATGCGCCGTGGCAAGCCGTCCGTGCATATCGCCTTTGATGAGCGACTTGCACTGCTCTGCGGCGACGAGCTGATCGTGATGGCGTTTGAGGTGCTGGCAGCGGGTGCGGCTCGCGAGCCATCGCGCTTGCAGGCATTAATGCGTGTCGTTGGTCGTTCGGTGGGTGCACCGAACGGCATCATTGCCGGTCAGGCCTACGAGTGCGAGCCGGGTGTTGACTTACGCGCGTATCAGCAAGCCAAGACCGGCGCGTTGTTTGCCGCGGCGGGTGAAGCCGGCGCGGCGGCGGCGGGCGCTGATCCTGCTGCGTGGCATGACGTCGGCGCCCGATTGGGCGAGGCTTATCAGGTCGCTGATGATTTGTTTGATGTGCACGCGGACGCTGAAACCATCGGCAAGCCGGCGGGTCAGGATGCGTTGCACGAGCGGCCAAGCGCGGTTGCCGAGCTGGGCTCGGACGGTGCGCTGGTGCGGTTGAACGGTCTGGTCGAACAGGCTTGCCAAAGTGTGCCGGAATGCCCCGGGCGCGAACCACTGCAGCAGTTAATTCACGCACAGGCCGGCGTCGTTGTGGCGCGCCTGCAGGCGCTGCGCAGCGCCGCCTGATGCTGCGTTGATGCTGGCCGACTGGCGTAACCGCCTGCTCGGCAAACCGGCGTTTCGTGCTTTCGCTGGGCGGGTCTGGCCGTTCAAACTGATCGCGCGCCGACAAGCGCGGCGCCTGTTCGATCTGTCGGCCGGTTTTGTTTATAGCCAGGTGTACATGGCGTGTGTGTCGCTGGATTGGTTCAACCGCCTGGCCGATGGTCCGGTACCGCTGGCAACCCTCGCAGACGAGGCAAAGCTGCCTGCAGATGCAGCACGCCGCTTGATCAAAGCGGCGAGCACGTTAGCACTCACCGAACTGCGGTCGGGGGATCAGGTCGCTCTTGGTTCGCTCGGGGCTGCAATGATTGGTGACCCGGGGATTGCGGCGATGGCGGCACATCATCACTTGTTATACGCCGATATGGCCGACCCGCTGGCGCTGTTGCGTGGCGAGCGCGGCGACACGGCATTAGGTGATTATTGGGGCTATGCGAAGAGCGCCCAACCTGAGCAGCTCGCTGCGACGGACGTGGCCTCATACAGTCAGTTGATGGCCGACTCGCAACCGATGATTGCTGAGCAGGTGCTGTCGGCGATTTCGCTGCAACCGTATCGCCACATTCTTGACGTGGGCGGTGGCGTCGGTGCGTTTCTCGAT
>JBCBDU010000018.1:0-60725 GCA_038529355.1 Pseudomonadota bacterium | reverse complement strand
GAGTATCAAGCCGCCAGGCAACGCCATCGCATTTGGTGTATCGCTGCCATCAATGGCAATGCGAAATTGGTAGTCCGTGTCCCAGTGCTGACTCATGCGCGCCAACAACGCGGACAGGTCACGTTGCACATCGCTGCTCTGCTCATCGACCTGCACCGGCGACCACTTCGATAACCAGCGAACCTCGGTCGCAGGCGACACAAAGCGCAGCAGAATATCAACCGAGAACACGATAATGACGGTAACTACAACGAAGAATGCTGCCACGCCTGCGAACAGCGTGCCTGCCTCGGCGAGAGGGTGCGTTTTGCTGACGTTGACGCTGTCGTCGGGCTGGCGCGGACTAACGCGCATTAAACCGTGAGGTGTTGGTGCGCAGCGCTGTACCGAACGCAAGCATTTCGATCCCAGCGGTGCCTTCGCCGCCGGCCGAGTTGGCTAATCGCGAGGTTTCCAATCGCACATTAATCAGTGCATCGAACCCACCTGCCTTGGCTTGTTCGACCAGTCGCAACACCGCTTCGCGGCGCGCACGATCAAGCAACGGCTCATAGGTCTTGATGCGCCCGCCAAAAATGCTGCGCAACCCCGCGATGATGCGTTTGAAGTAATCGAGAGAGACGACAACATTGCCGACGAGCAGGCGCGCATCGTGTGCCTGCCAGTCCGGTGGCAGCTCGGCGGTCGTCAGCACCGGAAAATTGCGAACGCCAGCCTCACGTTTGCGGATGCTGGCAAAGTGTCGACGCTCGAGCAGGCTGCCGATCACATAGGCGATGATCAGCAGTGCCAGCGGCACACCGTAATTGAGCGCCAGTTGCCATGAAGTGCTCATCGGTGGTCAGGCAACCCTGACTGCTGTGCCGTAGGCAAACAGCTCCGATGCACCCTGTGCAATCGAGCTCGTTGCAAAGCGCACATTGATGACCGCATTGGCGCCAACCGAGCGGGCCTGGGCAACCATCCGTTCGGTTGCTTCCTGACGCGAGTCCTGCAGCAGCTCGGTGTAGCCGACCAACTCACCGCCGACGATGTTTTTCAATCCGGCCATGATGTCACGACCCACGTGTTTCGCGCGCACCGTATTCCCGGTGACGACGCCGTAAAACTCGACGATCTGCTTGCCGGGCACGGTTTCGGTGTTGGACAGAATGATGTCGTTGTTGCTGGTCAGTGTCATCGCGCGATCCCGATAGTATTACGAGAACGATGGTAACACCGGCGCTTGTGGCCTGTCAGTGACACGCGGCTGTATGCAGACGAACGTGGTAGGCCACCTGCGTCGGCGGCAGCCCTGCGGGCGTGGCTACAGTGCGCGCGCCGCAGCCACGGCAGAAGACCACGCCCACTGGAAGTTGAAGCCGCCCAGATGACCGGTCACATCCAGTACCTCGCCGATGCAATAAAGGCCTGGCACCCGTTTGCTCTGCATCGTTTTCGACGATACCTCGTCAGTGTCGATGCCGCCCAGGGTGACTTCTGCTGTGCGGTAGCCTTCCGTCGCTGCGGGTTTGAGTTGCCAGTCGTGCAGCAGCTCGGCAACGCTCGCCAGCGCTCTGTCGGGCCAGTCAGCCATCAGTTTGTGCTGATGATCCGGATAGTGTGTGTCGAGCAATGCAGATGCGAGTGCCTTCGGCAGTTGAGTTTGCAGCAGCGTACGCAGTTTTTGCCGCGGTTGATGCTGTTTGGCCTGCAACAGTGCGGCGCCAATGTCGTTGCCAGGCAACAGATCAACGGTAATCGTTTGCCCAGGCTGCCAGTAGCTGGATATTTGTAACACCGACGGCCCGCTGAGCCCGCGATGCGTAAACAGCATTGACTCATGAAAGCGGTTGTCGCCGGCATTGACCGTAACCTCAACGCTGACGCCGGCAAGGGCGGCGAGCCATTGATGCAGCGCACCACTAAAGGTCAGCGGCACCAGTGCAGCTCGCGTTGGCAATACGTCCATACCGAACTGGCGGGCAAGGCGGTAACCGAAGTCAGATGCACCCATCTTTGGAATCGATAGTCCACCGGTGGCGATGACCAGTTTTCCGCTGTGCCATTGACCGTGCGCGCAATCAACGACAAAGCCGTCGTTTGCGTCGACGCTGCGGACATCGCTGTTTAGTCGAATATCGACACCGGCCGTATCGCATTCGCGCTTAAGCATCGCGACGATATCTTTTGATGACACATCGCAAAACAATTGCCCAAGCGTTTTTTCGTGGTAGGCAATACCGTGCTGTTCGACCAATGCGATAAAATCCCACTGTGTGTACTGGCTCAGTGCGGATTTGCAAAAGTGCGGATTCGCAGACAGAAAGTGCTCGGCACTGCAGTGCAGATTCGTGAAGTTGCAGCGTCCGCCGCCGGACATCAGGATCTTCTTGCCGATCTTGTTGGCGCCTTCGAGCACCACCACGCGCAGGCCTCGTTGGCCGGCGGTCAGTGCACACATCAGGCCCGCGGCACCACCGCCGAGGATGATGACGTCTGTGTCGTGCACGCTCATGCGAGGATTACCGCAGTGATGCAATTCTTGCGATCATCGGTCATGTTGACAGTCTGGATGCTCAGGTGATGTTTGCCTGCGCGTTGAATGTGACAAAACTCACAAAACGCAGCAGCAGTATCTATATGATGCTTGAAATGCCGGAACGACGCACATACTAACGGCACCAAAGCGACACGGTGACGCTGATAGATAAACGGCAATAGCCTGAATAAAACACGGAACACCATGCGACAACTGCCACGTAAACAAGCAATCATTAGCCATTTTTTGCTCAGCCTGACGATTGTGCTGTCACTGCTGGCAGTCATCTTCTTCGTTTGGTATCCGTCGCCGTACTTTGAAATCAACGGTGCGGGTAACGTCTTGCGAACCCTGATTGGTGTTGATCTGGTGTTGGGCCCGGTGCTGACGGCGATACTGTACAAACCCGGCAAAAAATCGCTGTGGTTCGACATGTCGTTCGTGGCAGTGGTCCAGCTCTCTGCGCTGATTTACGGCGCCACCGTGCTCTATCAGCAGAGGCCGGAGTTTATGGTGTTTGCCGTCGACCGTTTTGTATTGGTGCCGCGCGTCAACCTGTATCCTTCGGATGAGGGTGTCGATGAGATGTGTGACTTGCGATGGCAAGGGCCTTGTATGGTGGCCGCGGTCATGCCCGACGACCCCAAGCAACGCGAGGCGCTGATGATGCTGTCACTGGAGCAGCGTGTTGAGCTTGAGCAACAAGCGAAGTACTGGCGGCCATTGCCCGACGAAACCGCATTGGTGTTGCGGAAAGCGCGGCCGCTGGCCGTGCTGGCAGATGCCAACGAAGAAGCAGACGCTGCCGTCGAGTCTTTCGTCAGGCGCAAAGGTGGCGCGATCGCTGATTACAAATTCCTGCCTGTCATGAATCCGCGCGGGCAAGCCACGACGTTGATTCTCGATGCGCAAACGGCAAAATTTACCGGCGTACTCAGTTTCGACCCGTGGGATGAGCTGGAGCGCGACGATCAGTAGCGCAACCGCCTCGGTAGTCTCGTCGCGCTCACAACGTGTGGGCCGGTGGCTTGGCCCGGGTGTGTTTATCGTCATGCTGGCGTTGTCGTCACAGCAGACGGTCATGGCGAATGCTGCATGGCTGGCCGCTGCGGCCGGTCTGTGGATGGCAATCTGGTGGGCGACCGAATCAATCCCGTTGCCGGCAACGGCGCTGTTGCCTCTGGTGTTGTTCCAGCCGCTCGGCATTGCCAGCATCGGCGCGGCCGCTGCACCGTATGCACATCCGAGTATTTTCTTGTTTATGGGTGGCTTTGTCATGGCGTTGGCGCTCGAGCGCTGGAATCTGCATCGTCGCATTGCGCTGGCGGTTCTGGCCCGCACCGGTACCGAGGGCAAACGTCTGATCGGTGGCTTCATGCTCGTGTGCGCGGGACTGAGCATGTGGATGACCAACACGTCGACGACGATGATGCTGTTGCCGATCGTGTTGTCGGTGATCAGTGTGTTGCAGGAGCAGGTTGAGAATGTTGACGCACAGCGCCAGCAAAACTTTGCGTTGGCACTGCTGCTGGGGTTGGCATTCTCCGCATCCATTGGCGGGCTCGGTACGCTGATAGGTACGCCACCGAATGCGCTGCTCGTTGCCTACCTTGCCGATAACCACGGTATCGAAATCAGTTTCGCCCGCTGGATGTTGGTCGGTGTGCCGGTGTCGTTGTTGTTGCTGCCAGCAGCCTGGTGGTTGCTGACACATCGATTGTTTCCGGTCGACATTCCGGCCAATCGCGATGTGCAGTTGCACCTCAATCAGATGCGTTCGGATCTGGGACCTTTGAGCGCCGCCGAGCGTCGCGTCGGCATCGTGTTCGCGCTCTTGGTTGCCGGCTGGATGTTGCGCAGACCTTTGCAGTCACTGCTGGGTGACGTCGGTTTGTCGGATACGAGCATTGCGATTGCCGCAGCGATTGCACTGTTTCTGGTACCAAGCGGTGATCAACAACAGCGCTACCTGATGCGTTGGGAAGACACCAGCAGGCTGCCATGGGGCGTGCTCGTCTTGTTCGGTGGCGGCCTGTCGCTGGCAGCGGTCGTGGATGCATCAGGTCTGGCATTGTGGCTGGGCGAGTCGCTGGCACCGCTAAACGGATTTGGGGTCGCAGTGCTGATGCTGGCTGCCGTGACGTTGACGATCTTCCTGACCGAGATGACCAGCAATCTTGCGACAACGGCGACGTTGTTGCCGGTCATGGGTGCGATTGCGTTGCAAGCAGGTTTGCCGCCGTTGCTGCTGACCGTTCCGGTGACGATTGCGGCAAGCTGTGCATTTATGTTGCCCGTTGCGACTGCACCGAATGCGATTGTGTTTTCGACGGGTGACATTCGCATTGCCGAAATGGTACGCGCCGGCGTGTGGCTAAACCTATTGGCGATTGTGATCGTCTGGGTGACTGGTCGCTTTGTCGCGCCAGGCTTGCTCGGCTAGTCAGGCGTGCGCAATGCGCGTTGCGTTGCATTGCGCACGCCAGTGCAGAGCCTAATCGCGTTTTTGCAGGTAGCCGTGCACTTCCAGCATCACGCGTTGGTTCGACTGCACAAGGCTACGAAAACACAACGACTCGCCTCGGTTCAGACTGGCAACGAGGCCAGGGCGATAGGTCACGCCGAGCGTATCCGCGCCGCCGAGCGCCAGATACCCATTGCCGAATCCACGCACCGAAAAGCGTTCCGAGCAGGCGCCGATGAACGCTAGTGCGTAGCTGCCTGCTGCCGGTGCACCACGTGCGCTAAACAGCGAGCCGTGTACCGAGGTTATACGTAACACCTGATCCGAGCCGCTACGGATAGCGTCCGATAGTTGCTGTGGTGTGACTTGTGTTTCACCGATTGTTGCGGTTAACGAAGTTTCGAACGTGTTGGGGTCAACGATTGCGAAAAAAGTCACGGCGTTTTTCTGTGCGCTCTCTTCGGCACGTACGTCCGTCGCGTGGAACGCCAATGCAAAAAGAGCGACGCCGATAGCAAGTAACTGTTTGGTCATTTTCTCTACTCCTGTTGGAAAACGAGAACAAAACGAGGTCACCCAATGAACTGCTGTTGTAGCTGCGAATCTCCCACCTCAAGTCGCAAACGCCGATTATCGATCACGCATTGATTCGCGAAGTCGTTGCTTTGCCAGACCCAAAAATCGCATAGAACAGCAAATGACCTGACGCGGTAAAACTGATCGAAGAATGACGCCAACAGGTCAGGGCAGGCGGCGGACATCGATGGCGGGGCTCCGGATGCCGCACACTGAGCGCGTGGCGCGGCGGCCAATCATTCACCACCCAACCTGCGGCGTATAACCACAGAGTACCGAGCGTCGTTGTAACGGCAACGCAGGTATCGGTATCTTGGTGGCGTTGCTAAGGCGTTGCTAAGGCGTTGCTAAGGCGTTGCTAAGGCGTTGCTAAGGCGTTGCTCAGGCTTTAGTCACGTTGCGAATTGCAGTGTTGCGCGCGTGCTGCTGCGCGCTGCGCTTCACGCCGCACAAACCAGCGTACGAGGTGGGCAAATCCTAATGCCGAAAGTAGTTTTCGTGTGCGTGCAAACAGCCAATAGCCTGCGTTGACCAGTGGTCGCAGCCGGCGCGATCCCCACAGTTTCGCCATGCCCGGAATGCCCAGCGTTGCATACAGGTGCGCAAACGCATCGGGTCCATCCAGCCATTGGCCATCCGGAGTCCGGATGTACATTGCAGCCATTAGACGTCGCTGATCTAGCCCAGCAGCTTGTGCTGGTGCATCGGTAAAACCCGCTACCGAACAGTCGATCAACTCCAGCACGTTATCCACGTCGATGGCTTTGAGCTCTTGCATCTCTGCACGGCAGATAGGGCACGACCGGTCGTGGTACACACGTATTGTGTTAGTGGCGGGCATTGATCGACCAGTCATAGTCATACACGACGTCGCCGTCGTGGCTCAGTAGTCTGTCGCGGGTCTGCGTATCGGCGAGTGCAGCAAGGTGCTTGATCACTGCGGATTCGCTGGCGCCGAAATCGTCGGCATACCACTCGAAGATTGCCGACAGCTGCAGTGTCTCGTCCCGCCATGCGACGCCACGCTCACTAGCCAGATAACTGCGCGCTGCTGTTTGCAGTTGCGCATCCAGTTCGCTGCCGCGATACGCATCAACCGATAAATCGGGGCAACCAACGCTGGCGCAGTTAACGGCGAAATGGATACGCGGCTCATCCCACACGCGGCGCAGTATGCCGTGCTCGATATCGTTGAGTGACAGCAACATGCCGGCAACTCTGACGAGCGGCTCATCCCACGGGCCCTGCCGCGTCAGACTGCCGACGTTCAGGATCGATGTTACCGGCCAATCGCGCGCTACCCGTTGCACGGTGAGCGCGTTATACAAATTGATCCAATAGGCCATTTGCTCATCGTGCGCATAGCGGCGCGGATCAATAGCGGCAAGCGATGCAATGTAGCTGTCGAGAGCTGCTTTGTGCTGGCCCGCAAACGCTGCGTAGTCGACCAGGTTAACGTCGTCCGCAACATCAGCGACTGCTGCGCTGAGCAGTTGCTGCCACGCGGTGTGATCGATCTGTTCGGTAGATTCGACGTTGGCGGTGTGCCAAAAGTCAGGATCCGGCTCGGTGGTAACGGGCTGCTGACGGCAAGCAACTGTGATGCCGGCGAGCAGCGCGATGACTGCCAGTTGACGAAGCCGACTACACATCGGTAATGGTGTCTTCTTTGGATGGATTGATGGCATTGCGCAGCGCCGGGTTTACGAGCGCGAAAACCAGCGCGCCGAGCATTAACAGACTGTCGAGAACGAATGGTGCCTGTGGCGACCATTGGTACAGCGTAAGGTTGATAACCGGCACGATCGAGAATCCGGCCGCTGTCACGGCGCCCGTTATGCCGGCTACGGCGCCCTGTTCATCGCCACTGACGGCCAAAGAAGCCGCGGCACTATAGCCCGGGATCGCCATGCCGGCGCCAAGACCGTTCAGCATCAGCGCAAACGTCATCGGCGCAAAGCTTGCGCTCAACGCCATCGCCATTTGCGCAATGGCAATCAGCGCAGCACCGGCAATCATCATGAAAGATGGCGGCAGGCGAAAGCGTTGCACCAGCACCAGCTGCGAGAACAACGCAGCCAGCGCAGCGGCAGACAGGCCGACGCCGACAAATTGGGCGGCGTTCTCGCTGGTGAACCCCAAACGGTCAATGAAATAGAACGCGGCCGTTTGCATCGGCGTTGCAATCGCAAAACTGACGAAAAAGCCAAACACGACGAACGCGAAAATACGCGGGTCGGTCATCGGCAAACGGCGCAATGCGGTCGTTTTGCCGGGCGTTGAGTTCTCCGGCAGCAACAACGCAATAGCAATGCCGGTGATGACAACCAGTGTGACGATGCCCCACAACGGCGCGAGCAGACCAAACACGCTCAGCGATCCGCCAATGGCGGGTCCGAGTACGTTGCCCAAGCCGAATGCTGCCGACATTCCCGCGATTGCAACGGTGCGATCGGCGAGCGTTGTGCGATCAACGATGTAGGCTTGCGATGCCACGCGGATGCCCGGACCGATCAGCCCGTAGATGCTGCGCGTCACAATCATCAGCGCATAGGCAGTTGCTAGCGTTGCGCCACCGGCCAGACCAAAATTAATGGCGCTAATGAAGCTTGTCGTCGAGACAATGTAGCCAAGCATACCGATGAGGATAATCGGCTTGCGGCCCCAGCGGTCGCTCAGTCGACCCCAGAAAGGACTGAATAGCACCCACATCAGCGCAGACACCGAAAAGATCAGGCCCACCTGGCGCTCACTCAGGCCCAGTTCGCGACCAATGGGTGGCAGGATCGCAAACGTTACCGTTTGTCCCATGCCCAGGCAGGTGACCGCGCCCAATAGCAGTGCGAACGCCAGTCGTCGCTCGCTGAGTAGTGATGCGGCTTTGGGTGTCTTGGCGTTGCTCACGCCGCGCTGTCTGGACGCATGGCGATGTCGATTAGCCGGTGTTCTGCAGACCCTGCGCGATGCCGTTCACGCTGGCCAGCAATGCATCGAGCAACTGCTGGTCGTTGCGGTCCGATTCACGCCATTGGCGCAACAAATCAATTTGTAACAAGCTCATCGGATCAATGTAGGGGTTGCGCAGCATGATCGTGCGCTGCAACGTCTTGTCGCGATCCAGCAAGTGTGTGGTGCCGTTGAGCTTGAGAATCATATCCAGTGTCAGTTCAAACTCTTGCTTGATTCTGGGAAAGAACTGCTCGTGCAGATCGCCGGCCAACCCTGAGTATAGTGCGGCAATCTCCAGGTCCGATTTGGCGAGCACCATTTCGGCATCGGCAAGCAGTGCACGGACAAAAAACCACTCACGAAACATTTCTCCAAACTGCTGCTCACCAAAACGCTCGACGGCGCGCGATAAGCCTGTACCGAAACCGTACCAGCCAGGCAAGATAAAGCGGCTTTGCGTCCAGGCGAACACCCACGGAATCGCACGCAGATCATCGATGCCTTTTTGTTCGCGTCGCGATGCCGGGCGCGAACCAATGCGCATCTTTTCGATGACGTCGATCGGGGTTGCATGGCGGAAGTATTGGAAAAACCCGTCGGTGTGGCGCGTGAGCGCCTGATAGTGGCTGCGGCTTTCGTCTGCCATCACCTGCATCATCTGCGTCCACTCGGGTTTCAGACGATTGTCCTCGGGCAGTAATTTCGTGCCGCTGACCGACGCAGCAGCCTGCTCAAGCGTGCGCAATGCAATGCCGCGCAGACCGAATTTCTCATTAATGATTTCGCCTTGCTCGGTAACGCGCATGCGACCGGCGACGGTACCCGCTGGTGCGCCATGCACGGCGTCATGCATTTTGGTGCCGCCGCGACTGACCGTGCCGCCGCGACCATGGAACAGCGTGAGTTCGATCTCGTGCGCCTGCAGGGTTTCGAGCAACGCGGCCTGTGCCTCGTGCAACGCCCATCGCGCTGACGCAAGGCCGGAATCTTTGTTGCTGTCGGAGTAGCCCACCATTACGGTTTGCCGCTGACCGCGTTGTGTCAGATGGCGGCGGTAGACATCGTTTTGCAACAGCTCCGCCATGATCGCAGGACCGTTTTGCAAGTCAGTGACGGTCTCGAGTAACGGCGCGATGTCGAGCGGCACTTCGCCGCGACGATTGCCGAGCTCGGCCCAATGCGCCAGCAGCAGCACGGCAACCACGTCGTCGGCACCTTGCGTCATGCTGATGATGTAGGGGCCAATGGCACGCTTGCCGTATTTGCGACGGCAGAATGCGATCGTTTGGAATACGGCGAGCGTCTTGCGCACCTGCGTGTCGCTTTCGTTCGTTGGCGCTTCGCGGTTTGTGATTGCCTCGCAAATTCGCGACAGTCGCTCTGCCGGATCGCGTTCGAGCCACTGGTCATCGCCAAGGCACTTACCAATGACTTCACGGTGCACCAGAGCATCCTGGCGAATGTCGAGTGTGGCCAAATGAAAACCAAAGCAATCAATGCGGCGCTGCAATCGCTGGATCGCAAACAATCCTGCGTGCTCACCATGATGCTCGGCAAGGCTGTCGGCGATGATCTGGATGTCGGCCGCAAACGCCCCTGATGACTCATAGGGAAACGCAGCCTCGTCATAGGTTGCCTGCAGGCGCGCCTGAACCAGCTTTAGCATGACGCGGTACGGCATATCACGGTGGCGATTTGGAATGTCGCCCCACGCCTTGGAGAAGTGTTGACGGTAGTTATCGATTGTTTCCTGCACGCGTGGGTCGAAGTCAACGCGACCACGGCACTGGCTCAGTTTCCCGGCAACGGCTGCGCATTCGCGGAAATACAGATCGAGGATCAAATTGCGCTGGCGCGATAGCGTATTACGTACCGTCTTGGCGCCAACGTTCGGGTTGCCATCCATGTCGCCACCAACCCATGAGGCAAAGCGAATGATGGTGTCGAGGCTGCTGACGGTAACTTCAGCGCCATAAACTTCGTCCAGCGCGTCGCGCAGGTTTTCATAGAAGGGCGGAATGACGCGATACAGTACATCGGTCAGGAAGAACAGCACGTGCTCGAGCTCATCGGCGACGGTCATGCTCTCGCTGGGGTGTTCATCCGTTTGCCAGCCTGACGTAACTTCGGCGCGAATCACGGCAAGCGCTGCGTTCACTTCTTGCGGTGGCATACCCTCGTCAAGCAGATCAACGAGTTTGCGCACGATCAATTGTTCCTTGCGCAGGATCGTGCGGCGGGTCGGCTCTGTCGGATGTGCCGTGAACACCGGTTCAATGAGCGTGTCGCCCAATGCATCGATGATTTCATTGATGGCGACACCGGCAGCTTTGCATTGCGCCATCAGATCGTAGATGCCGTGCGGTTGATGGGCATGATTCTCGCGCATGTACTCGCGGCGGCGACGAATGCGATGCACCTTCTCGGCCGTGTTCACCAATTGGAAATACGTTGCAAACGCGCGGATGAAATTCTGCGCCTGGTCCGGCGTCATACCGCTGACCGCTTCGGCCAGTTCAGCTGAGGAAACCTGACCTTCGCGGCGCGCAATGGCCTTCTTGCGGGTCGTCTCCACCCGCTCATAAAACGCCTCGCCGCATTGCTCGCGGAGCAAATCCCCAACCATGCCACCAAGAATGCGCACGTCCTTGCGCAACGGACGATCCTTGTCGGCAAACACCAGATCTTTTCTGCTTATGATAGGTCTATTCATTTCGGCTCAATCGCGGAAGTTGACGTATTGCAGCGGCAGGCCAAGGTCGGCCTCGCGCAACAGTGCAATGACAGTTTGTAGGTCGTCACGCTTCTTGCCGGTGACGCGCACCTGCTCGCCCTGGATCGCCGTTTGTACTTTTAGCTTTTTGTCTTTGATCAGCTTGATGATCTTGCGTGCAATCGCGGTTTCGATGCCTTGCTGGACGATAGCGGTTTGGCGTGCCTCATTGCCCGAGACGACCGGGTCCTGAATGTCGAGACTGGCGATATCAAGGTTGCGTTTGGCAAACTTGGCGCGCAGGATGTCGAGCATTTGCTGCAGCTGGAAATCCACCTGCGCCTTGAGCTGAATCTGGTTTTCCTGCAGATCAAACTCGGCACCGGTGTTCTTGAAGTCGAACCGGTTGCCCACTTCACGATTGGCCTGGTCAACCGCATTGGTCAACTCGTGCATGTCAATCTCGGAGACTACATCGAAGGAAGGCATTAGGGAGTCGCTCCTGTCAGGTCAGCTGATGCCGCGTCGGTGCCGGTTTCGGCAACCAGCGTATCGATCAGCGCAATCATCTTGTTTTTCATTTTTGTGTAGTGTTCGCCCGTGCCCGGACCTGAAAATCCGGTATGGATATCGCGCACGTCGCCGCGCCGGTCTACATAGATCGTCGTCGGGAACGCCAGCACGTGGTTGAGCATGGGTAGTGTTTCAGCAGCCAGTGTCTTGTCAGAGATGCCCGCCAACAACGTTGAATACTGGATGTTGAATTTCTTGCGAAATTGCAGGATTTGCTCGTTTGCCTTGGCCGCATCTTCGAAGTGCTCATACATCAGCGCAACGATCTCAACGCCCTTGTCGCGGTAGCGCGGATACAGCTCACTCATCAACGCGGCTTCATCGTGACAGTTTGGGCACCAGGTGCCGGCCAGCGTCACGATGACAACCTTGCCGGCAAAGCGCTCATCGTCGAGCGAGACCGGCGAACCGGTGTGATCGGGGAACGAGAATTCGAAACGCTCGTAGCCTTCGCGCAACATCGTCAGCGACGCAGGATCAGCGAGCATGGCATCGTTGTTTCGCCTGGCCGTCCAGGTCTCGATCGATTGCGTACCACTCCAGAAGGTTCCGGCCAGCTCACTGTTTTCGCCGACCGTTGCCGTGAACAGGAACGCGTGTGCGCCATCGAACGTGGACAAGCGCAGTGCATCCCCGTACACGCTGCCGCCGAGGAAGCGATAGTCACCCGTCTGCGTCAGGAAGGTGCCAAACAAGCGGTTGCCGCGTTGCTGGAATTCGCCAATTGCCGGGTAGGTCGTGCCATCGTCCTCGGTGAAGGTCACCGACCAGCGGCCGGACAGATCCTTGGCGGCCGGACTCTGGTTTGGTGTCTGCGGTCGCGCGCCCGGTCTGGCCGTGAATGGCATGACTTGTGTTTTGCCGTAACGTTTGACCAGCGTCAGCGTGCCGTCGAGTCCCTCGCTGGTCAGCTTCGCAACAATGGTGTTGTTGAAGGCAGGAAAACGCAGCGTCAGTCGATCACCATCGAGCGTTGCTTGCGGGATCTGCAGCCGCTCCGTGCCATTGATCAGCATCACCGACAGTTTCTCAGCGTCACGCGCGATTTCCATGCCGACGTACGCATCGCCGCCGGGCAGTGTGATGTTGGCGTGCCAGGTGCCCGTGCGCAAAGACGGTGCGCCGGGTTCGACGGTCGGCGGGTCGCCACAAGCGGCGAGCAGGGTAACCAGCGCGGCACACCGGACAAAGGCGCAGCAGCGGGTGAAAAAAGTTGTGCGAGGTGTGTGCATAGGGACGTAACCGTTGCCGGAATCCAGCCCAAGATGGTAGCAGACGCGCGCGCCAGACGGGCTTGTATCAGCGGTAACCTTCAGCCTGTAACGTGAACAACCGTGCGTACTGGCCGTTCATGGCGATCAAGCGCTCATGGTCGCCTTGCTCAATGATTTTGCCCTGATCGATCACGACAATGTGGTCTGCGCGTCGCACGGTCGAAAACCGGTGCGAAATCAGGATCGTGATCTTGTCGGCGGTCAACACTCTGAAGTGCTCGAACATTTCGGCTTCTGCCGCGGCATCCATTGCCGCAGTTGGTTCGTCGAGGATCAGCACATCAGCATCCATGCGCATGAAAGCGCGCGACAGCGCAATTTTCTGCCATTGGCCAACCGATAGCTCCTGTCCGTCGGCGAACCAGCGACCTAATGGTGTGTCGAATCCGTCCGGCAGCTGCGCAACAAACGGTGCAGCCATGCCCTGGGTTGCGGCCTGTTGCCAGCGCTCGCGCGCCATGAAGTTGTTCACATCGCCGGCGCCTATGTTCTCACCAACAGTCATCTGATAGCGCGTGAAGTCTTGAAAAATCACGCCAAAGCGTTTGAGCAGCGCATCCTGCTGCCAGTCGGCAAGGCGTGTGCCGTCGAGCGTGATGTAGCCACTGTCTGGGGCGTACATGCCGGTCAGCAATTTGATCAGCGTCGTCTTGCCGGCGCCATTTTCGCCGACCAGCGCCAGTGATTGACCGGGCGTGATAGAGATTGAGACATCGCGCAATGCCGGCGTATCGGCGCCGGGGTAGGTGAACGTGACGTGGTGCAGGGCCAGGCCACTGCCCGGGTCGGCGCCTGCGGTTTGTGTACCACCGGCGACCGGTGCCGGTTGATCCAGATACTCATACAGGTTTGACAGGTACAGGTTGTCCTCATACATGCCGCTGATGGATGACAGGCTGGCGGCGACAGCAGACTGCCCCTGTTTGAACACCAGCAGATACATCGTCATCTCGCCCAGCGAGATCACACCACCGACCGCGGCGAACGCAATCCATGCGTAGCTGGCATAGAACGCGCTCAGACTGACGATCCCCAGTGCAAATCCCCAGGTCTCGCGACGAATGGTCAGCGCGCGGTCTTCGCCAAACAGTTTGACGAAAATGTTGCGATAGCGCTGCAGCAACATCGGGCCGAGTTGGAATAGTTTGACTTCTTTGACGTGATCCTCGCGCGCCAGTACCGTTTCCAGGTACATCTGCATGCGCGAGTCCGGCGAGCGCCACCGGAACAGCCGGAAGGCATCGCCGGAGAACTTCGTCTCTGCGAGAAATGACGGTATGCCGGCGACCAGCAGGATCAGCACGGCCCAAACGGAGAACTGGGTTAACAAGATGGCATAGCTGATCAGAGAAATGGCGTTCTGAATCAGTGCAAACGTACGATTGACGAGGCTCAGGGGGCGCGATGATGCTTCGCGGCGCGCCCGCGTAAGCTTGTCGTAGAAACTGGCATCCTCAAATTGCGCAACAGACAGCGTTAACGCCTTCTCCAGAATCATGACATTGACGCGATGCCCGAGCTGCGCGCGCAGCAATGACTGGCACAACGAGATTCCGCGCTGTGCCCCGGTAATGGCCAGAAACAACGCGCCTTCGACGGCGACCCAGCGCAGCGCAACGTTTGCCGGTAGCTCACCGTTGATCGCAGCGACGACACTGTCGACGATGATCTGACCGACCCAGGCGATGGCGGCGGGTAGCAAGCCGGCGGTGATGGTCAGCGCGGCAAGCCATAGCGTCAATGCCTTGCTGGTGCTCCACACCAACGCCAACGCTTCACGGCTGTAGGCAAAGACGCCGACACCGAATCGCGATTCGGTCGCACGCTCCTCAAGGGGCATCATGACGGTCTATTTGAGTTGATCTTTCGCGGCGCGCAGCAAAGCGACATAGCGAGGCGTCAGACCCGTATCGGCATACACGGGATCGCCATGATCGTCCTCTTGAATCACGGTATCGCCAGGCTGGTAGGGCATCGCAGCCTCGGCGGCGTCCAGCGCTGTATGCAACAGGTCGGCGATGATCGTCTCGACATCCATGCCGGGGAACAGCTGATCCAGCGCGTGTAAGCGGGCTGCGTCGTCGACATCTAAACGAACGTGGTAGCGAGATGGCGCTTGCACGCGCTGCGGTTGTTGTTGCCAGCGATCCAGCAAGCTTTTAAATGACATAATTTCGATCACACTGCGTTTTTTGCCCTGCGTTCGACCATACCAGATGCCGTTCTGAGACAGTAGCCGGTGCGCTGTGCCGAATGCTGGGATAGCATGGGCGACCGAATCCCGAGTGTGCACGATTGCCGATGACAGACGCTCTGACAAATCATGGACTGTTCGCGCTGGTGCTGACCGGTATTGCGTTGTACCTGTTCACCCGTGATCGACTGCCGCTGGAAACCTCTAGTCTGGCGGTGTTGTGCATCCTGATTGCGGTGTTTGAGTTGTTTCCGTTTACCGGTGCCAACGGCGTAGTACGTCCAGGCGCATTCTTCGCCGGCTTTGGCAATGAAGCATTAATCGCCGTGTGTGCCTTGATGGTCGTCGGCAAGGGCATTGAGACCACCGGCGCGTTACAACCGTTGGCCGGCATTATCGCGCGCGCGTGGACAGTGCGCCCTGCGTTGGCGATGCTCGCGACGCTCGTCGTGGGCGCGATGCTCAGTGCGTTTTTGAACAATACGCCTATCGTTGTGTTGCTGCTGCCGATCCTCGTTGGTGTTTCGATGCGCGCCAAAATTCCGGTGTCGGGCATCCTGATGCCCATGGGGCTGTCGACCATCATTGGCGGCATGGCAACGACGATTGGCACATCGACCAATTTGCTGGTCGTCGGGCTTGCCGTCGATCTGGGGCTCGAGCAGTTCGGTTTGTTTGACTTCACCGTCCCGGTGTTAATCGTTGGTGGCGTTGGCATCCTGTTCTTGTGGCTGGTTGCGCCGCGCCTGATCCCCGATCGCGAACCGCCGCTGGCCGACACGTCACCGCGCGTGTTCACGGCTCAGCTGTATGTTGTCGAAGACAGCTTCCCGGTCGGCAAGTCGTTGTCCGAGGTGCGCGCGAAGACCGGTGGCCGCATGCGTATCGATCGCATCCAGCGTGGTGAGTCGCTGTTTCTGGCCAAGCTGCCGTCCGTGACGTTCCAGGTCGGCGATCGCATTTACGTCAAGGATACCGCTGAGCAGCTCAAGGAATATGAGCGCGAGTTGGGCACGCAGTTGTTCAAGGCCGACGGCAAGGCAGCTGATGCGGCTGATGCAACACCGTTTACTGCTGCCGGTCAACAGCTCGCCGAAGTGGTCGTGACACGCGGCTCGTTGCTGCACCGGCGCACGCTCGATGCGGTGCGCTTTCCGGCGACCTTTGGCATGTTGCCGCTGGCGTTGCATCGCGCGCGTTTTCCGAGTTCGCGGGTCACGCAAGACATCGGTTCGATCCGCCTGCGTGCGGGAGACGTGTTGCTGGTGCAAGGCACGGCGAAGGCAATCGAGGCGTTGAAAGAGAACGGCGCGATGCTGGTGCTCGATGGCACGACAGATTTGCCGCACACGCATCGGGCGAATCGTGCGCTGGCGGTATTGGCGTTCGTTATTGCGACGGCGGCCTTCGGCTTGTTGCCGATCGCAGTCAGCGCCGTGATCGGCGTTGGCCTGATGCTGGCAACGCGATGCCTGACGTGGGAGAAAATCGTGGAGGCGCTGAGCGTGCCGATCATCATGATCATTGTCACCAGCCTTGCGTTGGGCAGTGCGCTCATGCAAACGGGTACAGCGGGATATCTGGCATCTGCGTTCGTCGGGCTAACGGCGTCATGGCCGATACCGGTGATCCTGTCGATGTTCATGCTGATCATGTCCGTCCTGACGAACGTTGTTTCAAATAATGCTGCGGCGGTCATCGGCACACCGATCGCCATCAGCATTGCGACCCAGCTCGGGGTCGATCCGCGACCGTTCGTGCTTGCGGTGCTGTTTGGCGCCAACATGAGCTACGCAACGCCGATCGGCTATCAGACCAATCTGTTGATTCTGAGCGCCGGTGGCTACAGCTTCAGCGACTTTATGCGCGTCGGCATTCCGCTGACGATCATCATGTGGCTCGGTTTCTCGTTCGTATTGCCGATGCTCTACGGGTTATAGTCAGGTACATCGAGCGTACGTTTTCAGTGCGCTTTCTAACCTATTTTGCGGAGAATACACATGGTGAATCCAGGCCGCGTACTTGCGTTTGCGTTATCGATGTCTTGTCTTTTCCTACTGAGCGCTTGCAACAAACCAGCCGCGCCAGGCGAGTCACCGCCGGTCGTCGCTGACGCTGGGGCGATTGCAGCTGAAACAGCAAAAGCCAACGCGTTTTTCGACCGTGTGTTTGACGAAGCGGTTGATCGCAGCCCCACCTATCAAAGTTATCTCGGGATCAAGAAAGACTACGGTCTGTGGGATGAGGACACTGATGAGCGCGCAGCCGAGGATCTGGCCATCACGGAACGCGAGTTGGCAGCACTGCGAGAGACGATTGACTACGATTTTCTCGATGCACAAGCCAAGGTCAGCTACGAATTGTTCGTCGCCAACGCCGAGCGCGACATTGCCGCTTACCGATGGCGCTACCACAACTATCCGGTGAATCAGATGCGCGGCGCACATTCGAATGTGCCTTCGTTCCTGATCAACATCCATCGGATCGCTGATGAGTCTGATGCGCGCGCCTACATTTCACGCCTCAATGGTGTGCCAAAATTGTTCGAACAAACGCTTGAGCAAGTGCAGATACGCGCGGACAAGGGCATCGTGCCGCCACGGTTCACGTTTGAGTACGTGGTCAATGCGGCTCAAAACGTGATTGCCGGACGCCCGTTCGATGACTCGGTCAAGGACTCAACACTACTCGCCGACTTTCGTGCCAAGGTATCGGCGCTTGAGTTGGACGACGACGCCAAGCAGGCACTGATCGACGAGGCGGCGACGGCGTTGACCGACTCTGTCAAGCCAGCCTATGAACAGTTCATTGCCACGATCGCCAAGCAGGCCGAATCGGCCACGACGGACGATGGTGCGTGGAAGCTTCCTGATGGCGAGGCGTTTTACGATTTCGCGCTGCAACGCACGACCACGACGACGCTGACGGCCAACGAGATTCACGAGATCGGTCTTGCCGAGGTGGCGCGCATTCAGGACGAGATGCGACAAATCATGACGGCGGTCGGATTCGACGGTACGTTGGCGGAGTTTTTCGAGAAGCTGCGGGTCGACGAGGCATTTTTCTACCCGGAAACAGACGCGGCCCGAGCGCGCTACCTCAGTGAGGCAACGGCGTACATCGATCAGATGCGCGAGCGTCTTGATGAGTTGTTCATCACTAAGCCGGAAGCAGACATGATCGTAAAGCGCGTCGAGCCGTTTCGTGAACAATCGGCCGGCAAGGCGTTTTATCAACGACCGGCACCGGATGGGTCACGGCCTGGCACCTACTATGTGAATCTGTACCGGATGGCGGACATGCCGATCTACCAGATGCAGGCGCTTGCCTATCACGAGGGCATTCCCGGCCATCACATGCAACGGGCGATCGCACAGGAACTTGACGGATTGCCCAAATTCCGTCGCCTGGGCGGAGGTTATACGGCGTATTCGGAAGGTTGGGGGCTGTATAGCGAAGTGCTACCGATGGACATTAATGCCTATACGGATCCGTACCAGAACTTTGGCCGGCTTTCGATGGAGATCTGGCGTGCTGCGCGCCTCGTTGTGGATACCGGCATCCATTCGAAACGGTGGAATCGCGAACAGGCAATCAACTATCTGTTGGAGAACACACCCAATCCGGAAGGCGACGCGGTCAAGGCAATTGAGCGCTATATTCTGTGGCCAAGTCAGGCGACGGCATACAAGATCGGCATGCTGAAGATTCTTGAGCTGCGTAGCCGGGCGCAGCAAGCGCTGGGCGATGCGTTCGACATTCGCGAGTTTCACGATGTTGTCCTGCGCAATGGCCCGGTACCGTTGGATGTGCTCGAGCGCTTTGTCGACGGCTATATTGCCGATGGGTTAGACCGGATAGAAGCCGGCGCTTGACGTTGGCACGCCGCCCGTCGATACTTCCAGCCATGAATCGTGGTTATGTTTTCAGCAACTGGTGGTGGCGCGCATCTGCAAAGGGGCGGGCCCGATAATTTTGCTGTGAATTGAACGACGACTGAATCAAACCCGCCTTGCGCATCGCGCTGGCGGGTTTTTTTTCGCTGCCGCGGGCGACAGGCAGTAAACGGGACACAAGACATGCAAGCGCCTTTTGACATATTGGCTGATCTGGATACGCCGGTTTCGGCCTATTTGAAACTGGCCGAGTTTGCGCCACGCTATCTGCTCGAAAGTGTCGAGCAGGGCCAGCGCGTATCGCGCTACTCGTTCCTCGGATTTGGTGATGCGCTTGACGTGCGTCTTGATCACGAAGGGCTGACGGTGGACGGACAGCGCCGTGCGGCGCCGACCAACCAGCAAGAATTTCTGGACGCGTTGCGCGGGTTGCTGAAAGACGCGCCGCGCCCACAACCGACGATCGCCGAGTTGCCTTTTGCCGGCGGTCTGGTCGGTGTTTCCGGCTACGACGTCGTCCGGCGTTTTGAGCATCTGCCAGAGCGACCCGCGCCGCAATCCGGTATCCCGGAGGCAGCATATCTGGCCACTGAATCGGTATTGGTCTTCGATCATTTGACGCGGCGTATTGCGTTGCTGCACACCGGATCAGATGCACAGCGCGTGGCCTTGCGCGACGCGATCATTGCCCGTCTGCGCGGACCGCTGCCGGAAAATGCCGGTGCAGGCGGTCAGGTTGGCGATGCCAGTGGCAGCATGAGCGAGGCAGAGTTTTGCGAGCGCGTGGCGGCCGCCAAAACGCATATTGCCGATGGCAACATTTATCAGATCGTGCTGTCCGTGTGTTTCGAGGGGCGCACTGATGTTGCGCCGTTCGAGGTGTATCGCGCGCTGCGCCTGTTGAATCCGTCGCCGTACATGTTTTTTTGTGATTTTGGCGATGTGCAGGTGGCCGGTTCGTCGCCCGAAGCTTTGGTTCGATTGAGTGGTCGTGATGCATCGCTGCGACCGATTGCCGGGACGCTGCCACGCGGTGCTGACGAGGCCGAGGATCAACGCAATGCCGAGCATTTGCTCGCGGACCCGAAAGAGCGCGCCGAACACGTCATGCTGGTGGATCTGGCGCGGAACGACCTGGGTCGCGTGGCGGCCGCCGGCAGCGTAAGCGTTACGCCCTATATGTCGATCGAGCGCTACAGTCACGTCATGCATATTGTCAGCGGCGTGCAGGGGGAGCTGGCTGACGGCAAGGACGCATTCGATCTGTTTGCCGCGGCATTTCCGGCAGGCACTTTAGTCGGCGCACCGAAAGTGCGGGCCATGCAGTTGATCGATGGCTTCGAGCCGGTCGGGCGTGGTTTGTACGCAGGCACAGTCGGCTACTTCGGTAACGGCGGCGACATGGATCAGGCGATCACGATTCGCACCATGGTGTTTCGCGATGGTCATTACAGTTTTCAGGCCGGTGCCGGGATTGTGGCGGATTCCAAACCGGACAAGGAATATGCCGAAGTGCTGGCCAAGAGTGCCATTTTGCGCCGCGCACTGGCACTGGCAGGAGCAGGCTTATGAATGGCGCAACGGTCGCAGGCGCAGCAGCGCGTGTGCTGATGATCGACAACTATGATTCGTTCACCTACAACCTCGTGCAGGCGTTCGCCGCGCAAGGCGCCGAGTTGCTGGTGCATCGCAACGACCAGATTAGCGTGCCTGATGCGCAGGCGTTGGCGCCTACCCACCTCGTGATCTCGCCGGGCCCTGGCAGACCGGACGAAGCAGGTCTGTCGCTAGCAATGATCGATGCGTTTGTCGGTCGCGTGCCGGTGCTTGGCGTGTGTCTGGGCCATCAGAGTCTGGTGCAGCATTTTGGTGGCAACATCATTCGCGAGCAGCGGCTAATGCACGGCAAAACGTCATTGATCGAGCACGATAACCAGGGCGTTTTTGCCGGTTTGTCACAACCGCTTGAGGTGGGGCGTTATCACTCGCTGGCCGCCGAAGCTGCGACGCTGCCGGAGGTGCTGAAGGTGACGGCGACGACCGATCGCGGTGAGATCATGGGGGTTCGGCACAAAACGCTTGCCGTAGAAGGTGTGCAGTTTCACCCCGAGAGTGTGCTGACGCCGGAGGGTGATGCGCTGATGGCCAATTTCCTGAAACAGACGGCAGGTGAGCGATGAGCGATGCATTGAAACCGCTGCTCGAGCGCATACTGAGTGGCGCGCATCTGAGCGAAAATGAAGCGGCCAGTGTGATGGCGGCAATGGCTGACGGTGATGTGCCCGCAGCGTTAGCAGGTGCGATGCTGGCCGCGTTGCGCGCCAAAGGTGAAACCGCTGCCGAGATTCGCGGCTTTGCTCGTGAGATGCGCGCGCGGGCGCGCCGGCCGGATATCGACAGCGCGTTGCCGACGGTGGACACCGTGGGCACTGGTGGCGATGGATCGGGCAGCTACAATCTATCGACAGGCACCGCGCTGTTGGCCGCCGCCGCCGGCGCACAGGTGGTCAAGCACGGTAACCGTTCGGTCTCGAGCAAGTCCGGAAGCGCCGATGTGCTCGAAACGTTAGGCGTGCCGCTGCAGTTGCCGCCCGAGCGCGCTGGCGATTGTCTGACAGCGTGCGGGTTCACCTTTCTGTTCGCACCGGTGTACCACCCGGCAATGAAGACAGTGGTGCCCGTGCGGCAGGCGATGGGCGTGCGCACCGTGTTTAACATTCTGGGCCCGCTGACCAATCCAGCGCAGACGCCGTATCAGGTTATCGGTGCGTTTCGTGATGACGTGGCTGCGTTGATGGCCGAAGCGTTGTCAGGTTTGCCGATCAAACGCGCGTTCGTCGTGCATGGTGACAATGGCTGGGATGAAGCCACGCCGGCGGCGCCGTTCACGCTATATGACGTGACGCCCGGTAGCGTGCAGCGCCACACGCGTAGCGCTGCGGATTACGGATTGCCGGTGTGTGACGCACAAGCGCTGGCGGGCGGTGACGCTGCGTGCAACGCGGCGGCATTGCGTGCGGTATTGGCTGGCGAGGATGTCGGCGCGCACCGCGATGCGTTGTTGATGGGCGTGTCACTGGTGCTCGAGTCAGCCGGCCTGGTTGACGATCCGCTGCTTGGCGTTGCGCGTGCCCAAGCGGCCATTGATGATGGCAGCGCCATGCGCGTGTTGAAGAAACTGGCGGCCTTCGAGTGAGCGATTTTCTTGCCGATATGTTGGCGTCCAGTGAGGCACGTAGCGCGCGCAATGCCCGGCGCAGACCGATCGCTGAACTTGAGCGCATCATCGCAGCACGCACTGCCGCACCGACGCTTGCGCTGGATGCGACGTTTTCATTAATCGCTGAAATTAAAGGTCGCTCGCCGGCAGAGGGTCAATTGGCGCAGCGCGCATCTTTGGATCGACCGCGACAAGCACAGGCCTATGCCGCTGGTGGCGCCGCTGCGGTATCGGTGCTGACCGAGCCGGCGCGTTTTGATGGCGCGCTCGATCATCTAGAGACGGTGGCCGAGGCATTGCAGGCAGGCAGTGTACCGGCGATGCGCAAAGATTTTTTGTGCAGCGAGTACCAGCTCTACGAAGCGGCTGCGCACGGCGCCGGTGGCGTATTGCTGATCACGGCGATGCTGGACGATGCGACGCTGCGCGCAATGCTCGACCGTGCTGCGGCGCTGAATCTATTTGTGCTGCTGGAATGCTTTGACATCGACGACGTCAAGCGCAGTTGCGCGCTGTTGGAGTTAGCCTCGGTACAGTCGTTGCGCGACCGGGCTGCGTTCATGCTCGGCGTCAATACCCGTAACCTGCGCACGTTGGCTGTCGATACGGATCGGTTGGCAGCATTGGCTGCGCATCTGCCGACTCGTGAAGTGGTGTGCATTGCCGAGTCTGGCCTGACAGAGCCGGACGATGCAGCCAGGGCGCTCGATATGGGCTATCGCGGCGCATTGATCGGCACCGCACTCATGCGCAGCGCGTCGCCTGAAGCTGCCGTGCGCGCCTTTGTGCAGCGGGGCCGTGGCGCATGAGGGGCTACGTCAAGATCTGCGGTCTGACCAGCGCCGACATGGTGCTCGCGGCTATCGAAGGTGGTGCTAACGCGATCGGGTTTGTGTTCGCCGATTCGCCGCGCAATGTGGGCATCGAACAGGCTGTGTTGCTGGCAGGTCTTGCGCGCGGGCATGCGCACATCATCGCCGTCATGCAGCACCCGACCGTTGCCCAAGCGCACGAAATACAAGCGCGCGTGCAACCGGACTATCTGCAGACCGACGCTGAAGATTTTGCACAGTTGACGCTGCTGTCCGGCATCACGGCGTTGCCGGTGTTTCGCGATGTCGTGCCGGTGACAGCCGAGGCGTGGTCGCGGATACTGTTCGAGGGTGCTGTGAGCGGCGCAGGCTCACAGGCTGACTGGCAGGTTGCCGCGCAAGCAGCACAGCGCCATCAGCTGCTCCTCGCCGGCGGTCTGAACGTCGCCAACGTTGGCGACGCGATTCGCGCAGTGCGACCATTCGGCGTCGATGTGTCGAGCGGCGTCGAATCGTCACGCGGGACCAAAGACGCCGCGATGATCACAACATTTATCCAAAACGCCCGGGCAGCATTTAACGAGGAACCACAGACATGACTATTGCGTTTTCCGAGCAGGAAAAATCGCGCCTGCTGCGAGCGTTGCTCGACGGTGAATTGCCCGATGCCAGAGGGCGCTTCGGCCCATTCGGCGGGCGCTACGTGCCTGAGACGCTGGTGCCGGCGCTCGAAAGACTGGAAGCCGGCATGCGGCAATATCTGCCGGATGCCGACTATCAGCGTGACTTTTGCCACGAATTGCATGAGTGGGTCGGGCGACCTACGGCGCTGACGCGTGCGCCTGCATTGAGCAAGGCGTGGGGCGTGAATGTGTTTTTGAAGCGTGAGGATCTGGCACACACCGGCGCGCACAAAATCAATAACGCCATCGGTCAGGCATTGCTGGCGAAGCGTCTTGGCGTCAAACGCATTGTCGCCGAGACGGGTGCCGGCCAGCATGGCGTGGCGTCTGCCGCCGCTTGCGCGCGCGTCGGACTGCCGTGTCGTGTTTACATGGGCGCCGTCGACATCACGCGGCAAGCACCGAACGTGGATCGCATGCGCCGGTTGGGCGCTGAAGTCGTCGCCGTCGAATCGGGCGACAAGACATTACGTGCGGCGATCGACGAGGCGCTACGCGACTGGGTTTCCGATCCTGACGGCACCTACTATTTGCTCGGATCAGCCGTCGGACCTCATCCGTATCCGTATCTGGTGCGCGAGCTGCATCGCTGTATTGGCGAGGAGGCGCGCGCGCAGATGATGAAGCAACATGGCACGTTGCCGGATGCGGTTTTCGCCTGTGTGGGTGGTGGCTCGAATGCGATTGGTTTGTTCCACGCATTTCTTGCCGATACTGACACCGAAATCGTCGGTGTCGAGGCGGGCGGCATTGGCAGCGGTCTGGGACAGAATGCCGCGACGCTTGCGACCGGAACGCCGGGCGTACTGCAAGGTAGCTACACGATGATCCTGCAGGATCAACATGGCCTCGTTCAGGAAACACAGTCGGTATCTGCCGGGCTGGACTATTCCGGTGTCGGTCCGGAGCATGCGTTCCTGCAAGCGGTGGGTCGGGTGCGCTACATTGCCGCTAGTGACGAAGATGCGCTGGACGCGCTTGATGAGTGTTGTGCGCTTGAAGGCATTTTGACGGCGCTCGAGACGGCGCACGCGTTTGCTGGTGCGCGCGCTTGGGCAAAAGACAACCCGGGCAAAACGGTGCTGATCGGCAACTCCGGTCGCGGTGACAAAGACATGCCGACGCTGGTACAACATCCTTCAACGAGGTCGCACAATGCAACCACATGAGCGCGTCAGTGATGCGATTCGCGCTGCCAACGGCCGTGCGCTGATTCCATTTATTACCGCCGGTTACCCGCAGGCCGATACGTTTATCGAGACGCTGCAATTGCTGGGCGAGCACGCGGCGGTGATCGAGATCGGTGTGCCGTTTTCGGATCCGATGGCCGATGGCATGACGATCCAGCGCTCTAGCCAGACGGCGATTGCGAACGGCGTGAATCTGCACTGGATTATCGAGCAATTGCAGGCGCAGCGAGCGGCGATCGATACGCCGTTAGTGTTGATGAGTTATCTGAATCCGATGCTTGCCTACGGTCTCGAGCAGCTTGCGGTCGATGCCGAAGCGGCGGGTGTGTGTGCATTCATCGTGCCCGATCTGCCGTATGAGGAATCGCAACCGGTGCGTGACGCATTGGCCTCCCGCGGTCTGGGCCTGGTGCAATTGGTCACACCAGCGACGCCTGAAGCGCGACTGCAAACGCTGGCCCACGAGAGTCGTGGCTTTGTGTACGCGGTCACCGTCAACGGCATCACTGGCGGTGCCAACGGGTTGCCTGAGGGCACGTTTGAATACCTGGAGCGCGCCAAGCGTCTGTCACCGCTGCCGGTGTGCGCCGGCTTCGGTATTCGCTCCGGGGAGGATGTGACCCGTATGTGTGCATATGTGGATGGTGCGATAGTTGGCTCGGCGCTTGTCGAAGTGCTTGAGCGCGGCGACGATGTCACCGCGTTCATGACTGGGTTAGCGGGACATTGAAAAAGGTCTTCACTGCCGACAATCTGGTGACGGTTGCGCACTATCGCAACGTGCTGGAGGCGGAGGGCATAGCGACCGAAATTCGCAATCAGAATCTGGGTAGTGTGCTCGGTGAGGTGCCGTTCACCGAGGTCTGGCCGCAATTGTGGGTTCGTCATGCCTTGGACGTGGATCGAGCGCGGCAGATACTCGCAGAAGCGCAGCTGAGCACACCCACCGGACCCTCGTGGCATTGCAGCTACTGCAACGAGAGCAACGAATACCAATTTGCCGCCTGTTGGCAATGCGGCCGGCCGCACGCAACCTGATCACCGCACAGCGCCGCAATTCGCGTACAATTCGCCCATTCTGAGAATAAGCGTCGGCAGTGTGCCGGTCTGCTGGAGGTCGGTATTTTGCGTTGGGTAATGCGCTCAAAAATTCACAAAGCCAGAGTGACCGAAGCTGACGTCAATTACGTCGGCAGTATCACCATCGATCGTTCGCTGATCGAACGCGTGGGTATGTGGGAAAACGAAAAAGTGCTGGTCGTATCGAATACGTCCGGTGCGCGACTGGAGACCTATGTCATCGCCGGTGAACGTGACTCCGGCGTCATTTGCATGAACGGCGCAGCCGCGCATCTGATCAGTGAGGGCGAAGAGCTCATTATCATGGCGTTCGAGCTGACCGATCGGCCATTGGACCCCTGTGCAGTGCTGGTCGATGAGCGTAATCGATTTGTCCGTTATCTCACCGAAATGCCTGCCACCAGCGTTTAGTAGGTCGCCATGATTATCGTATTGTCCCCAGCCAAGACGCTGGACCTTGAACATGACCACACGTTGCCGGCTAGCGAGCCGTTGTTCAACGATCAGGCGGCGACACTGATTGATGTCTTGCGTAAGAAGCGCCCCGCGGCTATCGCCAAACTGATGAAGCTCTCTCCGGCGCTGACAACGCTTAACCATCAACGCTACGCAGCCTGGCAGCCTAAACCGGATGCCGCAGCAACGCGCCAGGCGATTCATGCGTTTCGCGGCGATGTGTATCAGGGTCTGGATGCTGATTCACTGACCCGGCGTGACTTGAACTACGCGCAAAAGCACTTGCGTATCTTGTCCGGTTTGTATGGCGTGCTCAGGCCGTTGGACAGCATGCAGGCTTACCGTTTAGAGATGGGTACGCGTTTGGCGAACCCGCGCGGCAAGGACCTGTATGCGTTCTGGCGCGAACAGGCTACCCAATACCTGGCGAGCGAAATCGAACAGTCACGTCCGAAGGCGCTGATCAATCTGGCCTCAAATGAATATTTCGGTGCGGTTGATGCCGATGCGCTGCCCGGCAGCGTCATTGCGCCGCGTTTTCTTGACTACAATCGCGGCGACTATCGCGTGCTCAGTTTTTTCGCAAAGCGCGCGCGCGGACGGATGGCGGGATGGTTGATTCGAGCACGCATCAAGTCGTTGAAGGCGATTCAAGATTTCGATCTCGATGGCTACCGCTATAGCGACGCGCATTCAAGCTCTGCGCAACCGACGTTTATTCGCAAGAAACCGCAATAGCAGAATCGTAGGCGCGTCTGGCGTAACACCGTCGAGGCGCGGCACGCGTCGCGGGCGCTGACAGGCAACCCGACCGGTCGCACATTCAGGCGACTTGCAGGGCCTTTTCGCGGTCCAGCCGTTCGCGCAGGTCGGCTACCATCATTTGCATGCTTTGTGACGCATCGGGCAGCGCTGTGTAGACGGGCGGATCGCGGCGCAGGCCAGCCCAGTTGTCGGTGTCGATGACGTGCTGCAGGTACTGGATATTGCGGTTGATAGATTCAATATATGGGTTTTTACCACCAAATATTGGCTCAATAAACCGGTACGTCTTGTCAAACTCGACATCGAGACGTTTGCGAGCACCCGACTGGAAGAACGACGGTGTTTTGCGCAGCAAATCTTCACCTGACGCATAGATCACCTGCGCAGCGCCGTTTTCGTCGGTCGGCATCGCAATGCCGCCGAGCACGAATTCGCGGTACAGCCGATCGCGGCATTTCTCCAGGTAACACCGATCGGCCATCTGCGCGAGCAAGTCGCCGGTGCCAATGATGCAGCCGCTGCGGATATCGCGCGGATCATCAATATCAAGTTGGTGCAGGTCGATCTCGTAGCCGGTGAAATGCACGATTTGCTCAGCCAGCCCCGCGCTGTGGCCAAGGCCGATGCGCTGCAGATACGACGCCAGAAATTGTGCACTGCGTGTGACGTGTGTGCGCGTGAAGATGGCGCCATTGGCAATATCGGCATCATGCTCTTCGTGACGGATATAACCGGCGTCGTGAAACAGCGAAATGATCAGTGCCAGTTCGGCGCGCGCAGCACCTAATTTGCGTGTGTCGTCTGCCAGCGATTCGTAACCGGCGATCAGTCTGGCGACGGCCAACGTCATGTCGAGCGTATGCTGGACATCGTGGTAGGTGGTATCGCAGCCGTGATAGCCGGGAAAGCGTCCGGTAAATAGTCGCTCGAAATCATGGAAAGCGAGCCACACCCGATCGAACGCTGCGTGCGGGTAAGTGATCAGAAACAGGTCACGGACGGCTTCGCGAACAGCGTGCATATCAGACACGTTAACCTGGTCCGATACGTCGTAGTTGTTGCGCCTGTCCCTAAGCGCGCTGGCGCTTGACTGATTGCGTGTTGCTGCTAGTGAATTCAAATACGCATCTCGACGGTGGAGTCGTGTCCTGACTCATCACTATTCCACCAAGTGTACGCCATTTACGACCTGCAAAAGTGTGTCTATGCATCGAAAAATGTAGCGCAAACCACATATGGGATTGTTAGGCGGCAACGATTCCATTGCTGATCAGCAAAGCATCGATTCTGGGTTCGCGTCCGCGAAACTCGACGAACGCATCATGAATATCACGGCTGCCGCCAATCTCCAGAATGTGCTGGCGGAAGCGTCCAGCGATGTGTTTATCAAACACGTTGCCCGCTTCATTGAATGCTGAAAAAGCGTCGGCTGCCAGCACTTCTGCCCACTTGTAGCTGTAGTAACCGGCGGCGTAGCCGCCCGCGAAAATATGCGCAAAGCCGTTTTCAAACCGGTTCCATTCAGGCACCGGCACAACGCTGGCTTGCTCGCGTGCACTGCGCAGCGCTTCGCGGATGGCCGTCGCGGTTGCCGCATCGGTACGCGCATGCAGCGAAAAATCAAACAGTGCGAACTCAAGCTGGCGCAGCATCTGCAAACCGGCGTTCGCGTTGCGACTGGCGTGCAGCCGATCGAATAACTCGCGCGGCAGCTGCTTGCCGCTGTCGACGTGCCGCGAACATTGCGCCAGCACCTCATATTCCCACGCGTAGTTTTCCATAAACTGGCTGGGCAGTTCGACCGCATCCCACGGCACACCGTTAATGCCTGCGATACTGGGGTAATCCACTTGCGTGAGCAGATGATGCAACATGTGGCCGAACTCGTGGAACAGCGTGACTACTTCAGTGTGGGTCAATTGCGAATCGCTGCCACTCGTTGGCGGCGTGAAGTTGCACACCAGATAGCCGACTGGCAGCGATTTGGCGTCAGGCAGCGCCTTGCGTATTACGCACTCGTCAATCCACGCGCCGCTGCGCTTACCCGGCCGTGCGTACAGGTCGATGTAGAAGCCACCCAGGGCCGCACCTTGCGCATCGCGCAATTCCAAAAACCGTGCAGTGTCGTGCCACACGGATACGCCGTCGATGGCGACCAGACGGATGTCGTAGAGCTGTTCAGCCAGCGCAAACATGCCATGCAGAACGTGCTGACTCGGGAAATACGCCTTGAGTTGCTCGTCGGAAATAGCGTAGGTGCGCTCTTTGAACCGCTCCGCGTAATAGGCGGTGTCCCACGCTGCCAGTGGGTGGCCTGCCATCTCGGTCAGCGCGGCGTATTCATTGTGCGCCGCCGACTGGCTGCGTTCGGCAAGATCACCGAGGAAGGCCAGCACCTCTTCAACGGAGCCTGCCATCTTCGCGGCTAACGAGTATTCGGCGAAGTTTTCGAATCCGAGCAGCTCGGCGACTGCCTGGCGCGTGCGCAGAATTTTTGTCATCAGCGCGCTGTTGTCATAGCGGGCATCGTGTTCGCTGCCGCTCGAAGCGCGTGTCATCCACGCGCGATAAAAACGCTCACGTGTTTGCCGATCATCCGCATGTGTGATCACGGCCTGATAGACCGGTTGGCTTAACTGGAAATACCAGCCAGTCACGTCCTGCGCCACGGCTGCGTCGTGCGCCTGGCTCAGTACGGATGCAGGGATACCGGCGACCGCTGCCGCATCCTCGCAATGCCAGTGCCATTGATCGGTGCAGCGTTGCAGGTTGTTGGAGAATTCTGACTGGGCGTGGGACAACGTTTGCATCAAGCCGATAAACGTCGCCTTATCCGCATCATCAAGTGCAACACCAGCCAAACGAAACTCGCGCAAGGTGTGTTCAACCAACTGCCGCTGTTGCGCAGGTGCGTGCTGATCGAGCGCTTGTTCGATCCGCTGATAAGCCGCAAACAGACGGTTGTCCTGCGCCAGCGCGGTGCTGAAAGCCGTAATCTTGGACAACGCTTGCTGGTAAGCCGTTTGCCAGGACTCCTGGTTGCACACCATATTCAGGTGCGATATTGGCGACCATTGCGCAGCTAACTCGTGCCGCAGCGCCTCCAGTTGCGGCACCAATGAATCGAAGCCGTCGTGGTTTGCCGCAGCTAGGCGTTCCCTGGCCGTGTCCAAACGCTCGAGTAACGCATCGATTTGTGCTTCGATGTCATCGCCTGAAATCGAATTGAAGTCAGGCAGGTCTATTCCATCCGACACGCAGTTGCTCATGTCAGGGGCATCCTTTGGTGAAACAGCCCGTGAGTGTAGCATGCAGACCATAGGTGGCAGTGATCGCCATTTCTTGATGACCAGAGGTACGTAAGGTGTCCAACCAGTTCGATTTGATAGTGATAGGCGGCGGCAGTGGCGGTTTAGCGCATGCGCAGCGGGCTGCTGAGTATGGTGCGCGTGTCATGGTCGTTGAGTCGGGGCGTCTGGGTGGCACCTGTGTCAACGTCGGTTGCGTGCCGAAAAAGGTCATGTGGTATGCGGCCAGTATGGCGCATGACATCGATCTGGCGACCAGCTACGGGTTCGCTGTGCAGGCGCCGACGCATGATTGGCGCGCACTGCAGCAATCGCGTGATGCCTACGTTGCCCGCTTGAACGGCATCTACGCACGTAATCTCGACAACAAGGCGATCACTGTCGTGCGCGGGCGCGCGCGATTTATTGATGCGCACAGCATAGACGTCGACGGCATGGCGTACACCGGCCACCACATCACCATCGCAACGGGCGGTTACCCGAAAGTGCCGGACTTGCCGGGTGCAGAACACGGTATTACGTCGGACGGCTTTTTCGAGCTCGACGCCCAACCGAAGCGGGTTGCCGTCGTTGGCAGTGGCTATGTGGCTGTCGAATTTGCCGGCGTGTTGGCGGCATTGGGCAGTGAAACTACGTTGATGACACGTTTCGACGGTGTATTGCGCAGTTTTGACAGCATGTTGCGCGAGTCGGTCAGCGATGCGCTGCGCGCGGATGGCGTTGACCTGTTCGAGCATGTGATGCCCGCCGGTATCGACGAAGAGCTCGGTGCGCTGACACTGCGCGCCAAAGACGGCCGCGTATTCGGACCGTTCGATAGCGTTGTGTGGGCAGTCGGCCGCGCGCCCGCGACCGATGGGTTAGGCACGGCAGCCGCCGGCATTGATATCGACGCGGACGGGTTTATTCCCGTCGATGAGTGGCAGGCGACCAACGTCGCCAATGTGTTCGCGCTCGGTGATGTCACTGGCGCCGTCGCGCTGACGCCGGTCGCCATCGCCGCCGGTCGCCGCTTAGCGGATCGTCTGTTCGGTGGGATGCACGATCGCAGGCTGGAATATCGCGACATCGCGACCGTGATTTTCTCGCATCCACCCAGCGCGACGATGGGCCTGACAGAGGCGCAGGCTCGCGAGATGTATGGTGATGACGAAATAAACGTGTTCACGAGCCGGTTTGTGCCGATGCGCTATGCGCTGGGCGACACGAAGCGACCGGCTGCGATGAAGCTGATTACGGCTGGGGAAGAGCAGCACATCGTCGGGTGCCACATTTTTGGCGACGGCGCTGACGAGATGATGCAGGGGTTTGCCGTGGCGATACGCATGGGTGCGCGCAAGCAGGACTTTGACGACACCGTGGCGATTCATCCGACCAGTGCCGAAGAGTTGGTGACGATGCGGTGAGCATAAAAAAGCGCCCCAACCCGATGGGGTTGGGGCGCCGGGTTTGATCGCCGGCGACTGCCGGTGCGCACGACTAGTTGAAGTCGTCGAGCAGGATCAGACCCAATGCGGTTTCGCCTGGCAGCGGATCACGGGCGACCGCTGTGTAAACGCCACCACCGTCGACGGTGATATCAATCGGACCAATGGCTGCGGTCGTTGTACCGGTCGGTGTGACCGTGACCGTGTAGGTTGCCGGTGCCAGATCGACGTAGCCGGTTTCTGCCTGGAATGGGACATTGGCAAACGCCGGTGTGGTCGTTGCGATGTCGGTGCCCGGTGCGGTGACGTAGATGTCGACCGGACCGGCACTTGGCGAGCCGTGCACGATGCGCACTTTCGCCTGCGTTGCGACCGGACGGCGATCGTCGACCAGCACCTGCGCGGCAATGTTGGCAAAGGTATCGACGGCATACACGGATGTTTCAACGCCGGCTGCAAGCTCAAGATCGGCGTCAATCGCGATGACGCCAGGCTGGCCTGCTGCAGTCACCTTGACGTTGTAGGTGTCGGCCGGCACTTCAATGAAATCACTGAACTGCGGGAAATCAACGCCTGCCAGAATCGGATTCGCCGCATCGTCATTGACGATGACATCAACCGGTCCTGCATCCGGAGAGTTGTGGATGACGCGGAATGCTGTCGGGGTTGCGACGTCGAGCAGCTCTGCGGAACCGCTGTCGGTCAGCAGTGACAACGTGATCGGCGATGCGCCGGTTGTCGTGTTATCAACAGCGGTCAGCAACAGATCCGATCCGCCCGTCAGGGATACGGTGCCCGAGTCGAAAGCGACAGCGGCAGCGTCACCGGCGACAGTTACGCGAATCTGGTAGTCGCCGGCCGGCACAGTGACAGGGCCAAGCGTTTCGCCGAATGCAAAGCTACCCAGCGGCGCTTCTGCTGCCAGATCAGCGCCAGGCGCGGTCACATACACGTCAACGGCAGGTGCGTTCGGCGCGCCGTGCACAACGGTTGCACGCACTTCGCCGGCACCGATTTCGTCATTGCTTTGAGCGATGACCAGCGGTTCGATATTGGCGACTTCGCCAATCGCGATAACGGTGTATTCCGTGTCGGCATCGAGGGTCAGGTCAACTGGCCCGATGACAGTGGTAGGGGCGCCCGGTGTCAGGCCATCGACCTGCACGCTGTACGTTCCCGGTGTGAGCAACGTGAAATTGCTTGCGTCCTTGAAGTCTGCGCCGGCAACGGCTACGCCGCCGTCTACCAGTACGTTGACCGCAGGTGCGTCCGGCGAGGCGTGCAATACGCGCAGCTCAGCGGCTATCACCAGCGGCGGATTATCATCATCGTCGTCAAAAACATCACAGCCGGTCAGCACAAGCGCCAGGGCTGTCGCAGGCAAAATTCTCTGCCACATAAATCGCTCCTCTCTTGATCAACAAGAATATGGGTTAGTCGGCCAGTGCTTTCGCGGCCGGGCCAAGATCGGATGCAAAAAAATGAGAAAAATTAGTCGCAACGCGGCGACAGGTGCGCAACGGCACCATGCGCTCCCGCGCCAGTGGTTGCGATCTAGCTGACGGGCAGCCTTTTAATGACGGCGTGTGTGTCAGGCATGACACCGCGCCACAGGCGAAACGACTCGGCAGCTTGTTCGATCAACATGCCCCAACCAGAGCGCGTGCGCTGCGCATCGACTTTTTGCGCCCAGACGATGAACGGGGTCGTATTCAGACTGTAGGACAGGTCGTAGCACGCTGTGTGACGATTGCTGACAGCTGCGCGCGGGAACGGCGCGTCTTCGCCACCCAGACCGGCGGACGTTGCATTAATGACCAGGTCATAGGGTTCGCTGCCATCGCGAATATCGGCGAAGCGCGTGGCATTGACGTTGCCCAGCGTGCCGAAGTGATTCGCCAGCGCATCGGCCTTGGCGACGGTACGGTTGGCAATCGTGATTAGCGCAGGTTCGTGTTCAAACAGCGGTGCGATGATGCCTTGTGCGGCACCGCCGGCACCGAAAATCAAAATCCGTTTGCCGGCAATGTCGAATTGCCAGTTTTGCGTCAGGTCACGCACGAGACCGATACCGTCGGTGTTGTGCCCGACAATATGATTGTCGCGCATGTCGAGCGTGTTAACAGCGCCGGCGATGCTGGCCGCTTCCGATAGCTCATCGACCAGTCGGGTGACGTCCGCTTTGTGTGGCACCGTCACATTGAGGCCGCGGCCGCCATTGCGCTGAAAGGCGCGTACCATTTCGTCGAGCTTCTCCGGCCGAACTTCAACGAGTTCATAAGACATCGCCTGGTCTGTTTGCTCGGCGAACAATCGATGGATGATCGGCGATTTACTGTGCCCGACCGGATAGCCAAGCAATCCGTATCGGTCCAGGATGGCTGTTTCTTGCTGCTGCATCGTTAAAGATCTCCCGGTGCCGTGCTAAACCCTAAAAACGGCAGAGTATGTTTATTCGTTGAGCCACCGTACTGCATCAATAGCGGCATAGGTCAGGATTGCTCCCGCGCCCGCGCGCTTTATTGATAACAAGGCTTCGAGAGTCGCCTCGCGTTCGTCAAGCCAGCCGTTGGCCGACGCAGCCTTTAGTTGCGCGTATTCTCCGCTGACCTGATAGGCAGTGACAGGGATTTCGAATGCATCGCGGACCCGGCGGATGACATCGAGGTAGGGCAGCGCAGGCTTGACCATCACGATATCGGCACCTTCATCGATGTCCAGAGCAACCTCGCGCAGTGCTTCGCGACCGTTTGCCGGATCCATCTGATAGCCGTGTTTGCCGCCGCCGGCGAGATTGCCCGCCGAGCCAACAGCATCGCGAAACGGGCCGTAGTAGCAAGAGGCATATTTAGCGGCGTAGGACAAAATCAGTGTCGTTGGAAAGCCGTTGACTTCCAGTGCACGCCGAATAGCGCCGATGCGACCATCCATCATGTCTGACGGTGCGACGATATCAGCGCCGGCCATCGCATGGCACACTGCCTGCCGCTCGAGCATCGAGACTGTAACGTCGTTCAATACATAGCCGTCGGTATCGATAATGCCGTCCTGGCCATGCGTCGTGTAAGGGTCGAGCGCCACATCGGTGATGACGCCCAGATCAGGATAGGCCTGCTTGATGGCCTTAATGGTGCGCGGTACGAGCCCGGAATCGTTGTAGCACTCGGTGCCTTCCGGATCTTTGTGCGTGTCGTCAATGACCGGGAACAGCACCACCGCCGGGATACCTGCAGCAACGACGTCGGCCAGGTGTTCGATCAGTCTGTCGATGCTGCGCCGCGCAACGCCCGGCATCGAGGCCACCGGCTCAACGGTGTCTTCGCCGTCCAGCACAAACACCGGGTAAATGAAATCGCTGGCGCCCAGGACATGTTCCGCCAGCATTTCGCGCAGCCAACCGTGCCGCCGGCGCCGGCGCATGCGTGTCAGCGGAAATCCCGGCGTTTTGTCGTTATGCATCGGTGTGCGGCCCTGTCAGTCGTTGTCCAGCGCTGATTTTGGCTATATTCGCGGGCGCTGTCCAAGTAAAGTAGCGCATGGCGAAACGCAGCAGGGCAATCCACAGCCCGCATTCGGGCGTCGACGCTGAAATAAATGGGCGGGGTAAAGGGTCAACGTGATGCAGGAAGGAGTAACAGAGCGCGGCAAGCAGCTGCGCTTCGAGCGCCTCGTAGGCGAGCACCGGGATGATTTGTTCCGCTATGCGTACTGGCTCAATCGCGATCGGCAACTGGCCGAAGACGTGGTTCAGGACGCGATGTTGCGCGCTTGGCGCTCACTCGATTCATTGCGTGAAGACGAGGCCGCGAAACCTTGGCTGCTGACCATTGTGCGGCGTGAGAATGCACGGTTTTTCGAGAGAAAACGGCTCGAAACGGTTGATATCGATGAGCTCGTGGGCGCGCCCACAGCACAGATAGCCACCGAGCACGATACGGATCGCGATGACTTGCAGCAGGCTATTTTTGCGTTGGATGACGATTATCGGGAGCCGCTGGCTTTGCAGGTATTAATGGGTCACTCGACGAAAGAAATTGCCGACATCATGGGTCTTGGTAATGGTGCGGTGCTGACGCGCCTGCACAGAGCCCGTAAAAAGTTGATCGAAGCGTTCGATCTGGGTGAGCGTGAGAGCGCGTTGGATTCGAAGATATGAGCAACATGACCCGCGAAGAATTTGAACAGGCAGTGCTGGCTGAGCCGTTCACTGATTGCCCTGATTGCGCTGCGTACGCGCGCGAGCACAGTGATGGCATGCAGTTCCTTGAGCGTGTGCAGCGACTTGACGCACAGCTGCGCGATGTTATGCAGGTTGCGGTGCCGGCATCGTTCAGTGCGCCTATCCCGGATATGGCCGCGCTGCAGGCAGCGACCGATGCAACGGCAACGGACAACGTCGTGTCAATGGCGTCGAAACGTCGTAAGTCGCGCTTCGTCGCACCCGCATGGGCACTGGCTGCTTGCGTCGCTTTGGTGGCTGTGTTCGTCGTGCGCCAGCAGGATGCTGGCCTGGCTCCGGGTGGGGTTGACGCTGAGGCGTTGACCGCAGAAGTGATTGAGCATCTAGGGCCGGAAATCAGCAGCATGCGTCTGGTGAGCACAGAAGTGTCTGCCAGTAAACTTGAGTCTGTACTGGCGCCGGCCGGTGCAACGATGGACCAAGCGCCGGGCGTTGTCAGTTACGCCAAGAGTTGTCTGATTAACGGCAAACTGGTGCCACATTTGGTGGTGCAGGGTGAGGCTGGGCCTGTCACTGTCTTGTTGATGCCTGGCGAAGCTATCGATGGGCCCGTATCGATCATGCGCGACGGTTTTGAGGGCGTCATCCTGCCGGTCGGTGATGGTGGCAGCATCGCGATTATCGGTCGCGACAAGGCCAGTGTTGAAGCCGTGCAGCGCGATACTCAGTCAGCAGTCAGCTTCTCGATCTGAGCGCAGCGCGTGCGCACACGCACTGGTAACGAGCGTCTAATCAGCGACATTGGCGCATTACGCGCGCTGACGGCGACTGCGCTGAAGCGGCATACTGGCTACCCCCGTTTGAACAGGACGCAGCGACATGTCCAGTACTGTCAGCACCGCGGCTAAGCGCACCGCAAGCAAACATACGTGCCCCTGGGCACTGGGTGTCAGCGACGCCTACCTTGACTACCATGATCAGGAATGGGGCGTGCCGGTCACAGATGACGCGACGTTGTTCGAGTTTTTAGTGCTGGAAACGGCGCAAGCGGGTCTGTCGTGGTCAACCATTCTGCACAAGCGTGACGGCTACCGCGCAGCATTTGCCGGATTCGATGCAGCAGTGGTCGCAACGTTTGACGATGCGCGGGCGCAGGCGTTGCGCGAGGACGCCGGTATCGTGCGCAATCGCGCCAAAATAGCTTCAACGATCAACAACGCGCAGCAGTTTCTGAAGCTGCAAGACAGTCATGGCAGTTTTGCCCGCTACGTCTGGTCGTTCGTCGACAACATGCCTCTGCAAAACCATTGGCAACTGCAATCAGAATGTCCGGCGACCTCGGATGTGTCGGATGCGCTGAGCAAAGACCTGAAAAAGCGCGGTTTCAAGTTTGTCGGCTCGACGACGATGTATGCATTCATGCAAGCCGTCGGCATGGTGAACGATCATGTGCTGGACTGTCCGCGACATGCCGCGTGCGCGGCGCTGGCAGGTGCTGTGCCGATAGCGCTCGAGCAGTCGTCTTAGTGCACCTTTTGCCGCTTTAGCTCGCTGCCAGTATGTCGGCGATATGCCGCCACACGGTCGCGTTAACGCCAAGCCCAAGGTGCGAGCCATACACTTCTATATTCCTGGCTTGCGGATTGTAGGTGTCGACCGATGCGCGCCAGCTAACAATACCATCCTGACGGGAATAGATAGACGTGACCGGTTGCTTGATGCCAATACTGTTCCGGGCATGCACCTCTTGCTCGAAAACGTCCAGATCGAGTTGATAGTCGCGTGCATAAGTGTCGCCAGCGGCCGTGTATTTCGGGCCACCAACGATAGGCGTGCCCATCGTAATGACCTCGCGCACCGTGTCGGGGTACAGGCGTGCCAGCTCTCTGGCAACGACACCGCCAAGACTCCAGCCGATCAGCGTGACCGCCTCGTCGGTTGATTCGGCGACCTGCGCGACCTGTGGGGTCATGCGCTCCACCATCCGGTCAACGTTGCCGTCGTTGCGTCCCAGTGACCAATCGTAGGTATCGTAACCGAGTCTGCGCAGATACCGTTTGAGCGGCCACATGGAGTAGACGTCGGCCTTGAAGCCGGGCAATAACAACACCGGCCTGCCGTCGCCGATCGGTGCATTGCGTAGCTTTGGCAGCTTGAGCGCCAAACTCAGGCTATCCAGCGGTGCACGGAATTCGAGTAGGGTTGCCAGCCGTGTTGGCGGTGTGAACTGTGGTGGTGAGCTTGGCTTCATCATCACAACATGCGGGCAACAGGCCTCAGTATCAAGCCCGCCGGGTGCTCAGTCGCTGCTAAACACCTGGTCCAGCGATGCAAAGCTCTTGAATTCCAGAGCGTTACCGGACGGGTCGCGGATGAACAGCGTTGATTGTTCAGCAGTTTTGCCGGCAAATCGTGTGCGTGGCTCCAGCAGAAATTCGCAGTTGGCGCCTTGCAAGCGGGTGACCAGCGTAGCCCACGCGTCCGGCGACAAAATGACGCCAAAGTGTCTGGTCGGGACGGCGTCTCCGTCCACCTCGTTGTGCGCATCCGTGCCCAGCGAGTCAACCAGATGCAACGTGATCTGATGACCAAAGAAATTCAGGTCCAACCAACGCGGTGCTTCGCGGCCGGTCGTGCAGCCGAGCGTATCGAGATAGAAGCGACGCGTCTGATCCAGGTCCGTCACCGGCAGCGCCAGATGAAATAACGGTGTTGCGGCCGCGCTCATGATCGGCTGCCTTCCAACTCTTGCAGCCAGTCGTGTGGTTTTAGCCAATAGTCGGTCAATTTGGCCTCAGCGCTGTCGGCGGGGGGTGTCCAGCCATACTCCCAGCGCACTTGTGGTGGCAGTGACATCAGGATGGATTCGGTGCGACCGCCTGATTGCAAGCCGAATAACGTGCCACGGTCATACACCAAGTTGAATTCGACGTAACGTCCGCGCCGGTAGAGCTGGAACTGGCGTTGCTTGTCGGTGTGCGCATCGTTACGACGACGCTGCACGATCGGCTCGTACGCTTGCATGAAATGATTGCCAACGCTTTGCATGTAGGCAAAGCAGCGTTCGAAACCCCACTCGTTGAGGTCATCGAAAAACAGCCCGCCGACACCACGTGTTTCGCCGCGGTGCGGCAGGAAAAAGTAAGAATCGCACCAACGCTTGTGGCGATCGTACGTGTCGTCACCGAAGTCTGCGCAGGCGGTGCGCGCTGTTTCGTGCCAGTGCAACACATCTTCAGCAACCGGATAAAACGGTGTCAGGTCAAAACCGCCCCCGAACCACCATACAGGCTCTGCGCCTTCTGCCTGCGCGCTGAACATACGCACGTTTGCGTGCGTTGTTGGTATGTGCGGGTTGTGGGGGTGAAAGACCAGCGAAACGCCCATTGCTTCAAAGCTGCGTCCGGCCAACTCCGGGCGCGCTTTCGTTGCGCTCGGTGGCAGCTTGTCGCCCATCACGTGCGAGAAACCGACGCCAGCCTGCTCCATCAACGCGCCGTTGACCAGAACTTTGGAGATGCCACCGCCACCATCTTCGCGTTGCCATGCGTCGGTGCTGAAGGTGGCTTTGCCATCCAGCTCGGCGATGCGATTGGTGATGTTGGTTTGTAGTGTGGTGAGGTAGTGTTTAACGCGCCCCACAGAGTCATCAAACGTTGTCATTGACCGGCTCTAAAAGAATAACTCGCGCACTATTCTATATCAGCTAATCAGTGAATGGCGTCGTCAATCCCGGGGCAGACTGCCGGTGACGAACATGCAACCCGACGAGAGCAGTGGTCTGCCCTCGCCGGATTGCACCATGGCGACGAACGCCTATTCGGGTTTGCGGAACTTCAGCGTCATCCGGTTGGATTCGCCGATGGCCAGCATTTGCGCACGCAGCTCGTCATCGTCCTTGGAGGTGCCAAGTGTCGGTGGTAAGCGCCACACCATGTCGGTTTCCGTCGGCTGATCAGCCGGATTGGCATTGATGTCACTGCTCTCAACAAACTCGAAGCCGGCAGCTTCGATGTTACTGACCAGCGTGCTCTGTTTCAGGTAGCCGTTGCTGCCGTCGGCCCAGGCGTCTGGCATATCTTCCGCGCCATGATGCTGCACGACACCAAGGATGCCGCCTGGCTTCAGAACATCGAATGCATCCTGCAACGCCGCGCTGCGGAATCCGCCTTCATTTTCGAAACGATTCAGGTTGTGTAGCGCGCGCACCATCAGCACAGCGTCGGCGCTTTCGGCGAAGCGATCATCCATGCTGCCGAACACAAAAGCTTCAACCGTCGCACCGTCATCGCCGCGCCATTCCTGCGCATCGTTGACAAAGTCGGTGGTCCACGTGCGTTTCTTCTCTATTGCTTCTGCGCTGAAGAACCCGAACAGCGGATACATCTCCAGCGAGTAATCCACGCCGATCAGTGTGCCTTCGCTGCCCAGATAGGGCGCCAGTATTTTGCTGTACCAACCGCCACCGGGCAGCGCCTCGACGACAGTCATATCAGGCTCAACACCGAAAAACTCCAGCGTTTCTTTCGGGTTACGCGCAGGGTAGCGTTGCTGGTGCTCTGCCGGCATGGCATCCAGTGTGCTCTGCAGACGCTGCTCAGCGCTTGGCTCAGGTGCCGGCGGCGCGGTGTCGGCGACCGCGCCATCAACTGACGTGTCGGTGGCGACCGGCTCAATAGGTTGTTTCGAGCAACCGGCAATCAGTACCAGTGCTGCGATCAGTGTCGGATATCTCATAACAGTCTCTCCGGTATCAGATGGCCGTGTCAGCGCGAGTCATCGCTACGCGTCATCGGCCTTCTTGGTTGAGGTTTTTTTCGCTACTGCCTTCTTTTTCGTGGCTTTCTTTTTGGTTGCCGTCTTCTTGGCGGTTTTTTTCTTCGTTGTCTTCTTCTTGGCGGTCTTCTTTTTGGTGGCCTTTTTCTTGGTCACTTTTTTCTTGCTGTCAGCTGCCGCCGTTTTCTTGGACGCTTTCTTACCGCGACGACCGCGTTCAGGGGCTGCCTCAAGCAGCTCCTTGCATTCCTCGAGCGTCAGCGACTTGGGTTCGCGATCTTTCGGAATCTTCGCGTTCTTTTTCTTGTTGGTGATGTACGGTCCATAGCGGCCGTTGAGCACCTGTATGCCGTCGTCCGGAAAGTCCAGAATCAGACGGTTGGCATCGGCAATTTTTTTCTCGGTAATGACTTCGAGCGCGCGTTCCAGCGTGATCGTGTACGGATCGTCGTCGCCCTTGATCGATACAAACTTGTTGTCGTATCGAACGTACGGTCCAAAACGTCCGATGCTGGCGGAGACCGCTTCGCCTTCGGGTGTCTCGCCAAGTTTGCGCGGCAATTGAAACAGATCCAGAGCGGTTTCCAGATCGACATCGTTCATTTTCTGGCCGGGGCGCAGACCTGCGAACTTCGGTTTCTCTTCATCGTCCTTGGTGCCGATTTGCACGAACGGGCCGAAGCGACCCATCCGAACCGAGACCGGTTTGCCGCTTTTGGGATCGATGCCCAGATCGCGCGATTGTGCGACCTGTTCGCGGGAAACCGATTTTTCCTTGTCGTCGACCTGTTTGGTAAACGGTTGCCAGAATTCATCGAGCAACGGCACCCATTCGCGATCGCCGCGCGACACAGCATCCAGATCATCTTCCATGCGCGCCGTGAACTCGTAATCCACATATTGCGTGAAGTGATCAGTCAGGAAGCCGTTGACGATTCTGCCGATGTCGGTTGGCAAAAAGCGCTTGCCGTCCATTTCAACGTACTCACGATTCTTCAGCGTCGAGATAATGCTGGCGTAGGTCGACGGTCGGCCAATGCCGAACTCCTCGAGCGTCTTGACCAGACTCGCTTCAGTAAAGCGCGGGGGTGGCTCGGTGAAGTGCTGATCGGCACGCAGCTCGGTCAACGAAATCACATCGCCTTCTTTCATTTCCGGCAGGCGTCTGTCGTTGTCATCACCGGCGCTGTCGTCTTGGCCTTCCTGATACACGGAAATGAAACCCGGGGTCACCAGAATCGAGCCGTTCGCACGGAAATTGCCGGTTGACGCTTGCGGGCCGGGAGCTGCGCCCGGCGCCAGATCTACCGCTACCGTGTCAAACACGGCAGGAATCATTTGCGAAGCGACACTGCGGCGCCAGATCAGGCTGTACAGTTTGAACTGATCCTCATCCAATGAGGCGCGCAAACTCTCCGGATCGCGTGCGGAAGACGTTGGTCGGATCGCTTCATGCGCCTCTTGCGCATTTTTCGACTTGGTGCGGTACTCGCGCTGTTCGGCAGGCACATTGTCCTTGCCGTAGCGTTCGGCAATCACGTCTCGAATCTCTTCGATCGCAACCTGCGCAATCGACGGTGAATCGGTTCGCATGTAGGTAATCAGGCCGACGGTGCCCTCGCCGGGGATTTCGATACCTTCATAGAGCTTTTGCGCGGTGCGCATCGTGCGCTGCGTATTGAAACCAAGTTTGCGCGAGGCTTCCTGTTGTAGTGTTGACGTCGTGAACGGCGCCGTCGGATTGCGGCGGCGCTGTTTGCGGGAGATCGCGGTGACATGCAAATTGCCGTCAGCAGCACTGAGCAGGCTTTCGCGCACGCCCGTCGCCGTTTTCTCATCGACGAACGAGAATTGTTCGACTTTGTCACCCTGATACTGCGTCAGGCGCGACATGAAACCTTGTCCGCTGCCGCTGACGTCGGCTTCCAGCGTCCAATACTCGCGCGGGTTGAATGCCTCGATTTCCAGCTCACGCTCGACAATCATCCGTAGCGCCGGGCTCTGCACGCGACCCGCTGACAATCCCGGTTGTACTTTTTTCCACAACAGCGGCGACAAGTTGAAACCGACCAGGTAGTCTAGTGCGCGGCGCGCCTGCTGCGCATTCACCAGCTCGCTGGACAACTCGCGCGGATCTGCAATGGCGTCTTTGACCGCCTGTTTGGTGATTTCATAGAACACGACGCGGTGCACCGGCTTTTCGCCGAGAGCTTTTTTCTCACGCAACAGTTCATACAAATGCCACGAAATCGCCTCACCTTCGCGGTCAGGGTCAGTCGCCAGATACAGTGCATCGGCTTTTTTCAGCGCGCGTACGATGGCATTCACATGCTTTTCGTTACGCTCGATGATGCGGTACTTCATTTTGTAGCCCTGGGTAGGGTCTACAGCACCTTCCTTCGGCACCAGGTCACGCACGTGGCCGTACGAGGCCAGCACTTCAAAGTCTTTGCCGAGGTATTTCTCGATCGTCTTCGCTTTTGCCGGTGATTCGACAATGACAAGATTTCGTGGCATAGCAGTTTTATGACGACTCGTGGTCGTTCATCCTTTCACCGAATACGGTGCAAAACTTAAAAGGTTGGAGAGTCCGGGCAATGGCTCAGGGCCGGCACATGACCGGTCTTGATGTCGGACCGGCAGATCAGTGAACGGCGCCTTCGCATTCCTCGAATACCAAATCTTCCATGCGCGAAAAGGCTTGCTCCTGGCCGGGCTGACTGAACAGCACCATCATCACGACCCACTTTATCTGTTCGAGGTCTATCTCATGAGCTTCCAGAGCCAGCAGCCGATCGACAACCAGTTCGCGCTGATCGGGCAGCAGGATGCCGATTTGTTCCAGATACAGCAAGTAGCCGCGACCATCGACATCGATGCGGGCGCACTCCAGTCCGGTGTAGACACGCATGCCGGCGCCGGTCTGGGCGTTATGTGAGATCAGGTCGTTGTTGGCGCCGAGGCCGTCCAGCCAGTCCAGCGCATGCTCGATTTCGCTGTCGTGAAAGCCGGCGCGACTGAGTTCATCGCGCAGCTCGGCTTCGTCCGATTCGGCCGGTGTTTCCGCGTCTACATAGGTCTCGAACAGATACATCAAAACGTCCAGCACATTTTCTTTCATGATCTGACCTTCTGCTGCCTGCACCTGCCGAAACTACCGCCCGGATGTTGTTCCACCCGGCCCTCGAGTTCCATGATCAGCAGCATGGAGGAAAGCTCGGCTGCGGTCAATGCGGTTCGCCGGACCAGTTCGTCAATGCTGACCGGGTCCCATCCCATTGCATCGAGCACTGCCGAATAGTCGTCATCGGCGACCGCGGCCGCTGCGTTTTGTGTTGCAACAGCCGGTGCTGGTGTTGCGCTCAGGATCATGCTCAGGCGCGGTCCGATTTCGCTAAAAATGTCGTCGGCTTGTTCTACCAGCAGAGCACCCTGACGGATCAGTTGGTGACAGCCGCGCGCGAGCGGATTATGAATCGAGCCGGGGATCGCAAAGACCGAACGCCCCTGTTCGCCAGCCATGCGCGCAGTGATCAGCGAGCCACTGCGTTTGGTGGCTTCGACCACCAGCACGCCCAGCGCAAGACCGCTGATGATGCGGTTGCGGGCGGGGAACTGGCTGGCGCTGGGCGGTTGGCCAGGTAGGTACTCGCTGAGGATCAGGCCGTGCTCGGCGATACGTTGCTGCAAGGCGCGGTTGCCGGGTGGGTAGCACTGATCCGGCCCGTTGCCCAACACCGCAATGGTTGCGCCATCGCAGTCGAGCGCGCCGCTATGCGCTGCTGCATCGACACCGGTTGCGAGCCCGCTGACAATCACCAGTCCCCGGTTAGCCATGAATTTGGCGAATTGTGTGGCGTTATCTGCACCACCACGCGTCGGGTTTCTGCTGCCCACAATCGCCAGTGCCGGCGTCTCCAGCAGGCTGATATCACCGTTGGCGAACAATGCTACCGGCGCATCGGGCAGATCTGTCAAAGCGTTCGGGTAACGTGTATCACGCAGCGTGATGATCTCGTGGCGCTCGTGCTCGAGCCAGCGGCGTGCAACGTCGATACGCTCAGCATCCGGGTTTCGTAGCGCGTGCAGCTGACGCGCGGTCAGTCCGGCTTTGCCCAGTGCAGGATCGCTGGCTGCGAATAACTGGTCGATGGTGCTGAAATGCTCAAACAGTCCACGAATGGTGGCCGCACCGATGCCTGCGGCACTGAGCAGCGTTAGCCAGTGGGTCGTGTCGGTGTCGTGCATGCGCTCCATCCGGGTCAAACCGCTGGAGATCGCTGGGGCTTGCGCCCCGACCGACGTCGGCGAGTCGACTAGGGGCTGCGTACGAGGTCCAGCACCTGAATCTCGCTCTCGGCGGTCATGATCAAACCGTACGATATCCGGTCGTAAATCTTGAACAACATCAGCGTACCGGCATTTTCATCCGGTAGCGTGACTTTTTCTCCGAGAATTCGACTGTTTTGGCTGTAGCGATCAATGATCGTATCGCCGGCCGTCAGCACATCCAGCACATCGCCGGTTGCGAGACCGTCACGTTCGCCGCGGTTGATGACAACCACCTGGAACTGACCGATCCGTGACACCCCGTCGATAACGGAAATGATACGACCGTCAACGGCCTGGTCGGGTGCTTTCGGGAAGAAGTTGAGCGGAATCACGACATCCTTGGAGATCAGTCGGTCACCGTTCAGGATTTCGCGTTGTGATTCGTTGACGAACAGCGTGCTCGGGTCGCCGAGGCGCCGAATCGTGCCGTCGCCGACATACAAGGCTTCATAACCGACGATTGAGTCGTCGTCCGGATCGCGCAACGGTCCGTCGATATGCACGACGCTGTAGCGCGAGCCGATTTCCTCGATGTTGCCGCCGCGTGCGTACAGGTCAACACCGGCGCTGGAGATCAGATGGTCACCGCGCGCCTGTAAAACATAGGGCAGGCTGTCCAGCTCTTCTTTTTCCAACACCGCAGCGCGGGTCAGGAATGCCGAGATGGCTTCATAAGGAATGGTTGTGATCGCGTCTTCCAACGGAATAACGCGCACGCCCGGCGACAACCGCGCACCGCGCATGTCGCCGCGCACTAGCTGGATTCGCGGCATGCCGTCGACATAGATCAGCGACAGACGATCGCCCGGGAAAATCAGGTGGGGGTTTTCGACTTGCGGGTTCACCTGCCAGATTTCCGGCCAGAACCATGGATCGCGCAGGAACATCGCCGAGATGTCCCACAGCGTGTCGCCGCGCTTGACGATGTACTGCTGCGGGGCGTCTGCCGCCAGTGGAGAGGCTGTCGCTTCGGTGATCCGCGGCGCATTGTCCGCAGGGCGTCTGCGCTGGCTGTTGATCGAAACGGGCTGCGTAGCGGTCTGGCCGTCGCGGCTGACCGGAATTCTTTCCGGTTCAGAGCGTCCAAACGGATTCAGGCTGCATCCGGCGAGCGATGCTGCCAGAATCATTGCTAAAGCGGGGCGTGTGGTGCGAATTCGCGCTGCGAGTGGCATGGTGACGGCGATACTCCGTGCAGGTTGTGGTTGGCCAGTTCAGCCTTATATATGTCATATACTATGACGCGCTGCCGACGCACTAACTGCCAAGTGCGTCACATATTCGCGCCAAGGCGTATTTGACGTCGAATTATTGTCGGCATTGTCGATATCTATTGTAATAAAGTCAAAAATTTAGCCGGCTTTTGTAGGACAGCGCACAACACGGGCGATTTCGTGCGCTGGACCTGCACATACTGATGGACTGAGGAGGCCGCTGTGGCCAAACTGAAAATACTGGAATATCCGGATCCGCGCTTGCGCACCAAGGCGACGCCGGTCGACACTGTCGACGATGCGTTGCGGGCGTTGATCGATGACATGTTCGAAACCATGTACGCCGCGCCGGGTATCGGTCTGGCAGCAACCCAGGTCGATGTGCACAAGCGCTTGCTGGTGGCCGACGTATCGGAAGACAAGGATGCGCCGTACGTGCTGATCAACCCCGAAATCACCCACGCCGATGGTCATGAAGTGATGGAAGAGGGGTGCCTGTCCGTGCCCGGTTATTACGAGAGCGTCGAGCGTGCCGAGTCTATTACTGTGAGCTTCCTCGATCGTGACGGTCAGCAGCAGACGCTGGATGCCGACGGTTTGCTCGCGGTGTGCATACAACACGAAATTGATCATCTGGACGGCAAGCTGTTCGTCGACTACTTGTCGCAGATGAAGCGTACCCGTATCCGCAAGCGCCTGTTGCGCGACAAGCGCAATGCGCCGCAACCGGAGCAAGCCACTGTCGGATCATGAGCATGACGATCCGCGCATAGGATTTGCCGGCACACCGGCTTTCGCGGCCACCGCGCTGCGCCATCTGATGGCCGCCGGCTATCGGCCGGATATTGTGCTGACACAACCAGATCGACCAGCCGGTCGTGGCCGCAAGTTGCGCGCCAGTCCGGTCAAGCAGATGGCGTTGTCAGAAGGTTTGACGGTGGCTCAGCCTGATTCACTGAAGGATCCGCAGCACAGCATTGATCTTCAATTGGATCAACTGGACGTATTGATCGTCGCGGCCTATGGCCTGTTGTTGCCGCAACATGTGCTGGACGGACCGCGGCGCGGCTGCGTCAATATTCACGCATCGCTGTTGCCGCGCTGGCGAGGCGCTGCGCCGATTGTCTGGGCAATCGCTGAGGGTGACGACTCGAGTGGCGTTTGCCTGATGCAGATGGAGCGCGGTCTGGATACGGGACCCGTGCTAGCCGAACAGGCGACACGCATCCGCGACGTCGACACCGCCGCAACGCTGCACGACAGGCTCGCCCAACTCGGCGGCGATTTACTGGTGCGTCATCTGCCGGCGATCGTGCGCGGGGAGGTGCAGCCGGTGGCGCAGGACGATGCGGCATCGACCTATGCACGCAAACTCACGCGCGAAGACGGCGACATTGACTGGTCGCTGGATGGTGCCATCGTTGATCGCCGCATTCGCGCGTTCAACCCTTACCCGGGCAGCGTTGCGATGCTGGGCGAGGAGCCCATCAAGCTCTGGAACTCGACGTTTGTCGAATCACCGCATGGTATGTCGGCGGGTAGCGTGCTGAGCGTCGATGACGAAGGTATCGTTGTTGCCTGTGGCACGGATGCGGTGCGGCTCACGCAAGTGCAGCGCCCCGGCAAAGGCAAGATCACGGCGCTGCAACTGACGCAGCAAATTGACATAGCCGCGCATACGTTCGGTAACGCACAATGAGTCGTGCCTCCCAGGCAACGCGCGCCGCCGCCGCGCGTGCGGTCGTCAGCGTGCTAGGTAACGGAAGGTCACTGGACGCCGCACTGGCTGCGCAACGCGAGCGGTTGCAAGCGTCTTCCTACGCATTGCAAGCGTCTCTGTGCTACGGCGTGTTGCGCCATCGCAGCGCACTCGAGTGGATGCTCAGCAAACTGATGCGCAAACCGTTGCCGGCCCGCGAGGGTGAAGTTCAGGCGTTGCTGATGTGTGGCATCTTCGAGTTATGGCAGTTGTCGACCCCGGCGCACGCTGCGGTGGCCGAAACGGTTGGTGCAACAGCCGTGCTGCAACGTAAAGGGTTGCGCGGATTGTGTAACGGTGTGTTGCGCGCGTTCATGCGGCAACGGGATGCGCTTGTCGCTGAATGGGCTGATGCGCCACTGTCGACGGCGATCCGCAGCTCGCATCCGAAGTGGTTCGTCGACGCGGTGCAAAACGATTGGCCCGAGCACTGGCGAGCCATTCTGGATGCCAACAATACACAGGCGCCGATGTGGTTGCGGGTCAATCCGCGACAGACCACGGCTGATCGCTATGCCGAGCAACTGCAAGCTGCGACCGGCATCACAGCGCACACGCACCCGGACGCGCCGGAGGCGTTGTTACTTAGCGAGCCGGTCGGCGTCACGGCGTTACCCGGGTTCGACGACGGACAGGTATCGGTGCAGGATCTGGCGCCGCAACTGGTGGCGCACTATCTTGACGCGGCGCCGGGTATGCGCGTGCTCGACGCGTGCGCGGCGCCAGGTGGCAAGGCAGCCCATTTGCAGGAGCTCGCCGATAACCAGCTCGAACTGACTGCGCTGGATATCGATGGGCGCCGTTTGCAGCGCGTGCGTGAGACGTTCGATCGATTGCAGCTTGACGCTGATTTGCAGGTCGCAGATGCCAGCCAACCTGACGACTGGTGGGACGGGCGTCGCTACGAGCGCATTGTCATCGACGCGCCCTGCACAGCGACCGGCGTGATCCGACGACATCCCGACATCAAGTGGTTGCGCCGCGAGTCGGACGTCGCGGCCATGGCGGCGCGGCAGTTGGCTTTGCTGCACGCACTGTGGCCTATGCTGACTGATGATGGCTGTCTGCTTTTCGCAACATGCTCGGTGTTACGTGCTGAGAATCACGCTGTTGTAAGTGCTTTTTGCGATTCGACCGATGGTGCATACGTTTCAAACGAGTTGCGCAGCGACAACAGAAGCGGTCTAATGCGGCAAGAACGGTGGGGGTTGTCCGTGCTGCCCGGCGAAAGCGCGGCGGACGGTTTTTTTATCAGCCGAATCACCCGGAAACCTGGCTAACTGCTGGCTATTGACCGCAAGAGCAACGATCACCACATGATTCGCAGCGCCCTAACTTTTTTGTTCTCCGCTGCTGTTGTTGCGTTGTTGCTGCCGGCCGCCTTTGCGGACGATGGCAGTGTCGAAATTCGCTACGCTGACAGCGAGCTTGTCGATGGCGTGTATGTGGCATCTGCCCGCATCCAGTTTCAGCTATCGTCGCGTATTGAAGAGGCGCTGGCTAACGGTATCGCACTGAAGTTCGTGCTCGACTTCGACGTGGACCGGGTAAGGCGCTTATGGCTCAACAGCAACGTCGCTGAATTGCGTGTCGAATACCTGTTGCGTTACAACGCGGTCAGCGAGCGCTATATTCTCAGCAACGAAAACACCGGTCAAAACCGATCGTTTGCGACGATTTTCGCAGCGCTGAATGCCATGGGTCGCATCGACGCGCTGCCGTTACTCGATGCGACATTGTTGTCCGACGACAAACGCTACCGCGCAAGGCTGGTGGTTGAGGTCGGCATTGCCGAGTATCCGGTGTCATTGCGCTACCTATTGTTCTGGCGCAATGATTGGCATGTCGTCAGCGATGGCTTTACATGGTCCCTCGCGCCTTAAAAAATCTCTTCTACTCGGTCATGGCCGCCGTCGGGCTGGTTCTGGCGCTCAGCGCATTGATGCTGCTGGCGAAGACGTCCAACAATTCCTCCGAGCTTGACCGCCTGTCGCAACTGACGCTGATCATCAATGGGGTGGGTATCGCGATCCTGTTGTTGCTGTTTATCGGCAACCTGTGGCGGTTGGCGCGTGATCTGCGTCGCCAGGTGCCCGGCTCGCGATTGAAGGCACGCATGGTCGTTGCGTTCGTTAGTCTTGCGTTGCTGCCGTTGTTGCTGGTTTATTACTTTTCGCTGCAGTTCATTAATCGCGGCATCGATTCTTGGTTCAGTGTCCAGGTCGAGCGCGGTCTGGACGATGCGTTGCTGCTCAGCCGCGCGGCGTTGAATCTGCAACAACGCAATGGTCTGGCGCGCACCGATGCGATCGCGAGCCGCCTGAACCGCTTGCCGGATGCGCAGTTGCTGGGTGCGATGACGACAGAGCGTCGCGTCGCAGGCGCGATGGAGCTCGTGGTCTTTGGTGAGAACAGCCGCATTGTTGCGCTGAGCTCCGAGCGCTCGGTCGGGCAAGTTCCTAGCGCACCAACAGAAGAGGTGATGGTGCAATTGCGCGCCGGCCGGCCGTTCGTCACCCTTGATTCGGTCGGAGACGATTTGTTCGAGGTACGCGCAGCGGTCGCGCTCGACACTAATGGTGGTCGCCGACCACGCTACGTCCTGCAGGCGGTCTATCCGGTCACTCCGCGATTGTCGAACATGGCGTCGAACGTGGGTCAGTCGTATGCCGACTACCAACGCCTTGTGCTGTTGCGCGGCCCGCTGAAGAGTACATTTACGTTGTCGCTGACGATCGTACTGCTCGTGTCGGCGCTTGGTGCCATCTACGGCGCGTTCTTTTTCTCACGTCGGCTGGTGCAGCCCATCCAGCAATTGGTTGCCGGTACCGTCGCGGTCGCCGAGGGTGATCTTGAAACGGAACTGGCGCCGCCGCCGCGTGATGAAATCGGTGTGTTGGTCAGTTCGTTCAATGATATGACGCGCCGACTGCGCGTCGCTCGCGACGAGGCGCAGCGCAGCCGCATGGCGGTCGATGCCGAGCGTGCCAATGTCGAGACGATTCTGGCGCGTTTGAGCACGGGCGTCATTGCGTTAACGCCGGAGCTTGAGATTCGCACTGCCAACCAGGCGGCCAGCGCGATTCTGGGTGTGGACCTGGTTGCCGCAGCAGGTCGCTCGTTGCCCGATATTGCGACCGGTGAGGTGTTGTTGCAGCAACTGTTCGATGTGGCCAGCGCGCACTTTTCGGCCGGCGAGACTGAGTGGCGCGAACAGATCATGTTGCGTGCGGATGCCGGGCGTCGCGTGCTGACTTGCGCCTGTACCGAACTGCCCGGTGACGATTCGGATGGCGGTGGTTATGTGATCGTGTTTGACGACATTACTGCCTTGCTCGAAGCGCAGCGCGATGCCGCCTGGGGCGAGGTTGCACGCCGATTGGCACATGAGATCAAGAATCCGTTGACGCCCATTCAGTTGTCGGCCGAGCGCCTGCGGCATCGTTACCTGCAGACGATGGACGCCGAAGATGCCCAGCTGCTGGATCGCTCAACGCACACGATCGTGCAACAGGTTGAGGCGATGAAGGAGATGGTCAACGCGTTCTCCGACTACGCACGGGCGCCGGTCATGCAGTTTTCGCTGTTCCCGTTGCACCGGCTCGTTGCCGAGGTGGTTGAGCTATATCGCAATCAGGCGATCGGTACGTCCATCGATATGAAGTTCGACGAAGCGGTAGGGGACATCGAAGCTGACAACGGGCGCATCCGGCAGATGCTGCACAATTTGTTGCGCAACGCCGTTGAGGCGCTGGCCGAGCGCGGCGAAGGACACATTGACGTCACGACCGAGTTGGTGAAGACCGTAAATGACATGTCGGCCGTGCGCATCTGTGTACTGGATGACGGGCCCGGCTTCGCAACCGACAGCATGCACAAGGTGTTCGATCCGTATGTGACGTCCAAGCCGAAGGGTACGGGTCTGGGGCTTGCGATCGTCAGGAAACTTGTCGAAGAGCATGCTGGTACCATAGAGGCGGGCAACCGTGATGAAGGCGGTGCCCGCGTGGCTATTACGCTGCCGCTGACTGAGACGGCGCGCGATGCGATGCTCAGCAAGCAAGTCGGACGCCCGGCACAACGGAGAGAACAGGCATGACAGGTTCACGAATTCTCGTGGTCGATGACGAGCTGGATATTCGCACCTTGATCCAGGAGATACTCTCCGACGAAGGTTACGACGTCATGATGGCGGCGGATGCGGATGAAGCGCGCAACGCGCGCGCGACATCAGATCCCGATCTGGTGTTGCTCGATATCTGGATGCCGGGCACGGACGGGATCACGTTGTTGAAGGAGTGGTCGGTCGATGGCGCGCGGCTTTGCCCCGTGATCATGATGTCCGGCCACGGCACGGTCGACACTGCGGTGGAAGCGACGCGTCTGGGCGCCGTCGATTTCATCGAGAAACCCCTGTCACTGGCAAAATTGCTGCGCGCCGTTGAGAGCGGGCTGCAAAGTGCGCAGCAGTCGGCACGCCAGGAAAAACTGGCGCCGTTGATGAGTGTCGTCGAGTCGGTCGGTCGCAGCGCGTTGATGCGCGAGCTGCGCGAGCGCGCTGCGCAAGTCGCGGATCACGGTGCCAACGTGTTGATCACCGGGGAGTCGGGCAGCGGCCGTGAAGCGCTGGCGCGCTATCTGCACGACGCCGGTGGCCGTGCCGATACGCCGTACGTCAGTATCGCGTGCGGCTTGCTGGCGGGCGATGACGCCGGAGAGCGTCTGTTCGGCACAGCCGGCCAACCCGGTCTGTTGCAGCAGGCGACCGGCGGTACGTTATTTTTGAGCGAGCTGACCGATCTTGGTAGCAAGGCGCAAACGCTGCTGACTGCAACGCTTGAGCAAGGCGCGTTTGCGTGTGGCGACGACGGGCGCGAGCATCGGCTCGATGTGCGTGTGATTGCTTCGGTGCGCAGTGACTATGAGCGCTACGCCGATGACGGTCGTCTGCGCCGCGACCTGCTTAGCAGCATCAACGTGTTGGGTTTGAAAGTGCCCGCACTACGTGATTATTCAGAAGATGTGCCGGACCTGCTGCGTTACTACGTGGATTTGATGGTCGATGAACAACAGCTGGGCTTCCGGCGTTTCGGTATTGCCGCGCAAAACCGACTGCGCAATTACCCCTGGCCGGGCAACCTTGCCGGTCTGCGCAACCTTGTGCAGCGCTGTTTGCTAGCAGGTGGCGACGAGGAAGTCTCGCTGCAGGAGATCGAAACCGAACTGGCGGTGGCGGCCGAACCGGTTGAGCCGCTAGTCAAACAGGATTTGCTGGCTTTGCCGCTGCGCGAGGCGCGCGAGCAGTTTGAGCGCGCGTATCTGACACAACAGTTGCTGCTGTGCGATGGCAAGGTCGGGCAGCTTTCGAAGCGCGTTGGTATGGAGCGCACGCACCTGTATCGCAAGCTGCGCTCGCTGGGCGTCGACTTCAGGCAGACGCAAAGCGCAGACGATTAGGCGCACGCTGATGGCCGGTGAAATGGACCTGCAGGTCATGTTGGCGACGCTGTCGCCACACCGTGATGCGCGCGAGTATGTGTTCGTGACGGGTCCGGAGCATGACATGCGCAGCGACGCCATCATGAGCTTTACAGAGCGCGAGGGTGTCACGCGCATTGTGCCGGCAACGGACGAAACCGCGGATCTGCGCTACGTGCGTATCGAGCTGCAAGTGCATTCGAGTTTGACTGCAGTCGGTCTGACGGCGGCAGTCAGCGATGCGCTGACGCGCGTCAACATCAGCGCGAACATCGTTGCCGCTTTTTATCATGATCATGTGTTTGTGCCGACTGCGCGCGCAGATGATGCGTTGCAGGCGTTGCTAGATCTGTCGCGCGCCGCGCAAGCCTGAGTCTGGTCAGAAACGCGCGCCGCGTTCGCTGCGCACGAAGCGTCGCGGCGCTTCGTGCAGGTAACCGTCATCGTCGAACGTGATACCACTATCGCCAAAATCGGCGACCGATAGCGCACGAATGACGCGTAATGCGGTTTGCGATGGATCGAGTTGTGGGCCCTGCGGTCTGGGCTGGCGTGTGGAATAAATCCGCCCGTCGATGAACTCACCAAAACCATTGATGCGCACGCTTAACACCGGCGCAATGCCCTTGAGGCCGGCAACGCTGATGCCGAAATAGGTGGCGAAATTGCCAAGACTGTAGGCAATCAGGCGGTCCCGGTAGCGCTCCATCGCGCGCACGACGTGCGGGCCGTGTCCGAGCACAAGGTCTGCCCCCGCATCAACCATTGCGCGCGCGAACGCCACAACGTTACCGCGTGGCTCGTTGTAATAGATCTCCTCATCGAATGGCAGCCGCAGCGCACCGAGCCCCTCGGCGCCGCCATGGAAGCTCACGAGCACGATATCGTGTTCAGCAGCCAGCAACGCAACCTCACGTGCGGCCGGCACGATCTCAAGCATCGAGTTGGAGTTGCGGGTCACGGCGAACGCAATCAGTGCGAACGACAACCCGTCCTGCTGCCAGCGCGCAATGTCGCCGACACGACCGGAGTGATGCATGCCCAGCGCCGCAACGTGTTGCATGCTGGCCGTGCGACCTTCCTCGCCGAAATCGCGCGCATGATTGTTGGCAAAGCTGACCACGTCGAAGCCGGCGTCGGCATACCACTGGGCGTAGCGGGCGGGCGAGCGAAACAAATAGCAGGCGCGGGGATTGCTGCAACGCTTAGCCGGCTCGCCCCCGTCCATCAACACGCCTTCAATATTGCCGAACGCGATATCGGCGGCGCGCAGCCACGGCGTGACAGCCGCCAACAGACCCGCGCCATCATCGTCGGCCAGACGAGGGTCGGGAAAGTCGGTACCGAGCATCATGTCACCGACGGCGGCGATACTGAGCACTTGCGTGGCGCGCGGATCGGCCGTGATGCCCGCTGGCGCTGGCGGACCGATCAGCCCGTCGTCTTCAGTAACCTGCGACACCGGTGGCGGCGCGTCCGGTGCAACGGGTTGCACGCTTGGCGTGCTGGCGCACGCGCTGATCAGTGTGACGATGCCAACAGCAAAACTGTATCGCAAGCGCGTCACTGCGTTAGTCAACACGCATCACCATCACATCGATGCTGGATGCGCGCAATCGGCGGCGATACTCGTTGACGGTGCCCAGCTCATCGAGCGGGCCGATACGTACGCGATGAAAGCGCTGGCCGTTGACATCAACGCCCTGAATGTTGGCGCGAATACCCTGCAGGGCGAGTACTGCCTTCATGCGCTCGGCGTCATCTTCGCTTCTGAAAGAGCCGGCCTGGATCAGATAGCTGCCGGCTTCGGTCAACGCCTCGACGGGCGCGCGCTGCGCGGCAGGTTTGCGTCGCTCGGCGAAATCATCGCTGACCACAACTTCCTGGTTCAGCAGCATGTCGAAAAAGTCGTAGCCTTCGCCGGTCGCTTCGATCGGGTCGGGTTTGCTGCGCGTCGGTGCGGGTTCAATTGTGCTGTCCGCAATTGCCGCAACGCTCGCAGCCGCGGGTAGTGGTGGCGCGGGTCGCATTTGCCACCAGACGAATGCGGCGATGCCAAGCCCGGCTGCCAAACCGATGAACATCGACAGCCAGTGGCTGCCACCGCCGGCTGGCGTGCGTTTGGCCGTGCTGCGCCGCTTGCTTGGTTTGTTGCTGCGTTTGCGTTTCGCCATGCGGTTACATGCGCCCCGGTGCGCTGACACCCAGCATGGCCAGGCCGTTCGCCAACCCATGTTGTGTTGCTGCGATGAGCGCCAGGCGTGCGTTGCGCAGGTCAGTGTCGTCGACGATGAATTTGTGCGCGTTGTAGTAGCTGTGCAACTCATTCGCGAGTTCGCGCAGGTAGTTGACCAACATGTGTGGCGCGCGCTTGTCAGCGGCGTTGCGCACCGTTTCCGGGAACCGGTCCAGTCGACTGACCAACGCAGCCTCGTGCGCCGCATCAAGTCGCGCTAACGCCGCAAGACCGGCCGCCTTGTCCCACGCAAGCGCCTGTTCGCTGAGCTGGCGGAACACGCTGGCAATGCGCGCGTGCGCATACTGAATGTAGTAGACCGGATTGTCGTTGGATTGGCTTTTGGCAAGATCCAGATCGAAATCCAGATGTTGGTCATTGCTGCGCATGATGTAGAACAGTCGCGCGGCATCGTTGCCGACTTCCTCGCGCAACCTACGCAACGTCACGAAGTTGCCCGAGCGGGTGCCCATCTGCATTTTCTCGCCGCCACGATACAGCGAGACAAACTGCACAAGACGTACGTCCAGAGATTCGGCTGGCTCGCCCATCGCTGTCAGACCCGCGCGCACGCGCGCAATGTAGCCGTGATGATCGGAGCCCAGTACGTCGAGCAGCACATCGAAACCACGCCGTCGCTTGTTCAGATGATAGGCAATATCCGAGGCGAAGTAGGTGGTCTTGCCATTTTCGCGGACAACAACGCGATCCTTTTCGTCGCCGTAGTCCGTGGCACGGAACCACCATGCGCCGCCTTTTTTGTACAACACGTTGTTGTCGCGCAGCACCTGCAAGGCGGTGTCGAGCGCACCGTCATCAGCCAGCGCCGCTTCGGAGAAAAAGTTGTCGGGCGTGACGCCAAAGTCGGCCAGATCGTCGCGAATGTCATCGAGAATCGCATCCTTGACGAAGCCGCGCAGCGCCTTGAACGTGTCGATGCCGAGCCATTGTTCTGCGTTACTGATCAGACCATCGATGTGTGCTTCTTTCGCATCGCCATCGGCAGGGATGTCATCGAACAGGCTACTGGCGCGCTGCGCAGCGTCCGACGGCAACTGCGCGGACCAAGCGACGGCGATGTCGCGGATGTAACCGCCGCGATAACCGGCAACCGGAAACGCGACTTCATTGCCTGCGTGCTGCAGGGCGCGGATCAGCACGCTGGCGGCCAGGATATCCATCTGCCGGCCCGCATCGTTGACGTAATACTCTTCAGTGACCGGATGGCCGGCGGCGCGCAACAGATTCGCAAGCGTTGCGCCGAAGGCCGCAAGACGGCCGTGACCGACGTGCAACGGTCCCGTCGGGTTTGCTGACACGTACTCAAGCAGGATGCTTTGCGCGCGCGCCTCGCTGGCATGGCCGAATTTTCCCGCCAGCTTGAGCGCATCGGCAACGACGGCGTTCGCGGTATCACCACGCAGGAAGAAATTGATGAACCCCGGGCCGGCGATTTCGGTGCGCTCGACAATGTCGTTGTCCGGCAGCAGCTCGCAAATCGCCTGTGCAATTTGCCGCGGTGACTGACGCAGCGGCTTGGCCAGCTGCATTGCAACGTTGCTCGCGAATTCGCCGTGCTCCGGATCCTTCGTGCGCGAGACTTCCGGTTCAGGCAGATCGCCACCGGTTGCGTCTGTGATGCCGGGCAAGCGTGCCAGTGCGTCGCTCAATAAAGCTGTGATGTTATCTTTCAAGTGTAATCCCTCGCGTAGCGCGGCATCTTACCGCGCGCGGCGCGCCGATGGCAGGTCTTGCTGCGATTCAGAAACTGCTGAGCGGGTCGACATCGAGTGACCAGCGCACACCGCGTTGCGGGCGCTGTTGCTCTAGTAACGCGGTGAGCTGCGCGAGCGCCGATTGCAGCGCGCCGCGAGAGCGCGTTTGCAGCAGCAGCTGGTAGCGGTAGCGACCCTGCCGACGATGCATCGCGGCCGGCGCCGGGCCGAGCGCGCGGATGCCTTGCGCGTGCAGTGTGCGCTGGATGCCGCTCAGAAATTCCAGCGCGGCGTCGCCATCACGCGCTGCGGCATGCAACACGGCAATGTGGCTGAATGGCGGCCAACCGGTCTTGCTGCGCTCCGACATCAGTTCGGCGGCGAATGCGCTGTAACCGCTGTCGAGCAGTGTGGTCAGCAGCGGGTGCGTAGGAAAATGGCTCTGGATCAAGACTTCACCGGGTTTTTCGGCGCGTCCTGCGCGTCCTGCCACCTGCACGATGGTTTGCGCCAACCGTTCGCTGGCCCGGAAGTCGCTCGAGAAAAAGCCCTGGTCGGCATCGAGCACAACCACCAGCGTGACGTCGGGCAGGTGATGTCCCTTGGCCAGCATTTGCGTGCCGACAAGTATCCGCACATTGCCGTCGCGAGCTGCGTCCAACGCGCTAGTCATACTGCCACGGGCCTGCGTGGTGTCGCTGTCGATACGCAGCAACGGGTAGTCCGGAAACAGCGCGCTGAGCGTGCTGTCCACGCGTTCGGTGCCGTTGCCGAGCAGTTTGACCGGCGCCTGGCATTGCGCGCAGTGTTGTATCACCGGGTAGCGCGCGCCACAGTGATGGCACTGCAAACGTTGCTTACCAGCATGCAGCGTGAGGCGCGCATCGCACTGGTGACATTCGGCCATCGTCGCGCACTCGGTGCAGATTACCGTGGGCGCAAAGCCGCGCCGGTTTAGGTACACCAGCACTTGCTGGCCCGCTTGCAAATGCGCGCGCATCGTATCGATGGCCGGTTGACTGATGCCGGCATCGACGTTGAACCGGTTCAGATCAATGACCTGCATGCGCGGTGGTTGTGCGCCGCCCGCGCGTTGGGTCAGTTGCAAGTGCTGATAGCGGGATTGTTGCGCGTTAAACAGTGTTTCCAGACTGGGTGTGGCCGAGCCAAGCACAATGGGCACCGCCAGCCGGCGCGCGCGCCACACGGCAAGATCGCGGGCGTGGTAGCGAAAACCCTCGTGCTGTTTCAGCGATGCATCGTGCTCTTCGTCGACGATAATGAGGCCCGGGTTGGCGAGCGGCACAAACACGGCAGAGCGCGTGCCGACAATGACCGGCGCGTCGCCTTTTGCTGCGGCGAGCCACGCGCGCGCACGCTGGCTGTCGCTCAGCTCGCTGTGCAACAGCGCGATGCGCACGCCAAGGCGCCGCTCAAAGCGCTGCGCCAGTTGCGGCGTCAAACCAATTTCCGGCACCAGCACCAAGGTCTGCTTGCCTGCGGCGAGCTGCTGTAGGATTGCTTGCAGATAGACCTCGGTTTTGCCGCTGCCGGTGACGCCATCGAGCAAATGCACGCCGAACTTGCCGTCGCCCGCCAATACGGCAGCCAGCGCGTGTGCTTGTTCACTATTCAGAGACAACGGTGGCTGAGCGGGCGTGGTGCTGGCGTAGTCGGCGGTTGCTTCGCGTTCGCATGTTTCACTGAAACCGCGCTCTTGCGTGCGCCGCGCCGCAGCCTGCCAGCCGGACACATCACGCTCGAGCATCTGCCGGCTCACGCCTTCGGGGTTGGCGGCCAGATAACGCAGCAGCGCTTGCTGCCGCCGCGCGCGCGTCAGCAGGTTGCCGGCGAGCGCCTGATCACCGGCTGGCGTGATTCGCCACAGTATGTCGCGGATCGCTGCGTCCCGCCCTTCGCGCAGGACTGCTGGCAGCGCAGCTGCAGCCACCTCGCCAGGTGGATGGCGATAGTAGGTCGCGGCGAAGTGCAGCAGTGCCATATCCGGCTCGGCGAGCAGCGGCGTCTCGTCGAGCACCTCGGTGATCGGCTTTAAGCTCATGTCGGGCGCCGGGCTCGCCGTTGACGACCAGACGATGCCGATTTTTTTGCTGTTGCCAAACGGCACGCGCACGCGCATGCCGACATGCAGCGGCTGCTCGCCATGCCATTCATAGTCGAATATGCGCTGCAAAGGCACATTTATAGCGATTGATACGATGTCAGGCATGGCGGAATGGCGACGGACAGAGCGCAGCGTATTGGCCTGTGGATAAGTCTGTGGATGACTCTGCCGCGGCAGTCGAGAATTTACAATTCATTGCGTGGACAGTCGGACTCCAAACTATCGGAAACGGTTAAATTATTATAAAAAATAATAGGTTATAAAATCTTGTGTGTACCAGTTCTGCGACTAGACTGCTGTCACAAAATTGTGATAAGCGGTGTGTATAACTGGTCGTGCGGGCACAACGCTATGCTCAAAGTATGGCATGGGCGACGTTCGTAAGTGCGGGCAACTGCACCCGAACAGGCGCGAACGGCGGGTAACTCGCCAAAGCATTGATTTTGGGCGGTGCATTGCGCACAGTCAGGGCAGAACGCAGGCGGCTGGCAGCAATAACAGGAGGCAAGGCTCATGCAGCAACCGGTTCAGAATAGCTTGTCACAACAGGTATTGCGTACCGATGTTTCGGGCATGCCGTTGGAGTGGATCGACTACCGCGAGGCGGCGCGTCTGTACCACACAGACCAGGTGGCTTATGCCTGCGGCAGCCTGCTCTATCGTATTCGCGGCGGTTACCGCGCTTTCGATGGGCAGCGCAGTGCCATTGACGTGAATTCGATCATTGCCACCTACGGTACGCATCGTGGGCTCGCAGAGCTGCGCGATGCCTATGTACCGCCGTTGAACAACCGCACATTGTTCAAGCG
>JBCBDU010000017.1:0-64459 GCA_038529355.1 Pseudomonadota bacterium | reverse complement strand
TCGGCAAGATTAAACTTGCGCTCGAACGCGCGGTTGGCGATGCCCTGATGCAGGAATTTGCGCTCTTGCTCATCCTGCTTGCGGCCACGGACGGTCAAAACACCGTTTTCAACGTTAATCTCGAGATCGCTCTCGGCGAAGCCGGCGACAGCCAGCGTGATGCCGTAGCGGTCTTCGCCGGTGACTTCGATGTTGTACGGCGGGTAGCCAGTACCAACAGAGTCGGTGCGAAGCGCGGTGTCCAGCAAGCTGGCCAGACGGTCGTAACCTACGGTGCTGCGGTACAGCGGGGTCAAATCAATCGTTTTCATCTGGTAATTCTCCATTAGAAGCAATTAGTTAAAACAGTCGGCGCTGGAGCTCTCTCAGAGACCCTCCTGCCGACAGTATGTATTTATGGGCGACGGAAACGATTTCAAGGGAGCAAAACTGGCGTCCCGCAACGGGCTCGGGCACAGTATGGGCACCGCCTAGACCGGAGCCCAAACACATGTCCCGTTACCGTCGCTTTTTCGTTGTCGCTCTGCTGCTGATCACGGCCAATGCCGTCGCCGAAACCACTGTGATTCACGCCGGCACATTGCTAGCAGTACCCGGCGAGCAACCCTTGACCGAACAGACCGTATTCGTCACCGATGGTGTCATCACGTCGGTTGTCGCGGGTTACCAAAACGCACCGATGGGCGCGTCCACCGTCGACCTGAAGGGTCACTTTGTCATGCCCGGCCTGATGGACATGCATGTGCACCTGCAAGGCGAGCTGGGTCCGAGTAACGACAGCGACGCACTGAAAATGTCGGATGAGTTAGTACAGATGCGTAGCGTACATCACGGCATGAAGACGCTACGTGCGGGGTTCACCACCGTGCGCGATGTCGGCTCGAATCCGCAATCGATGTATGCACTGCGCGATGCGATCAATCGCGGCTGGATTGACGGGCCGCGCATTGTCGCAGCGGGCGGCGTCGGCATCACCGGCGGGCACGCTGACATCAGCGGCGTCAAACCGGACCTGATGGAAAAATACACGCGTCGCACGATTTGCGATGGCCCTTATGACTGTCGGCGAGCTACGCGCCACGCGATCAAATACGGTGCCGACCTGATCAAGATCACGTCGACCGGCGGCGTGCTGACTGATCGTGCGACTGGCACCGGCCAACAAATGGAAGCCGATGAGCTGGCCGAGGTCGTCAAGGCCGCCGAACGCATGGGGCGCAAGGTCGCCAGCCACGCGCACGCCGAGGCCGGCATCATCGCAGCACTGGAAGCCGGCGTGCACAGCATCGAACACGGCACCTACACCGGCCCCGAAGCGATCAAACTGTTCAAGAAAACCGGCGCCTATCTGGTACCAACGCTGATCGCCGGCGATACGGTCAAGCAGATCGCCATGGAAGCCGATTACATGAGCGACGCGATTCGCGAAAAGGCAATCCGCGTCGGCACGGACATGGCCGGCAATTTCGGCAAAGCGTACAAGGCCGGCGTCAACATTGCGTTTGGCACCGATAGCGGCGTCTCCAGACATGGAACGAATGCACGCGAAGCCGTGCTGATGCATGCCGCTGGCATGACACCGATGGATGTACTGGTCTCCGCAACTGTTAACGCGGCCGACCTGATCGACATGAGCGATTCACTGGGCACGATTGAGGCGGGCAAGCAAGCCGACATCGTAGCGACGGCCACCTCGCCGCTCGATGACATCGAGGCGCTGCTGGAAATGGCCTTTGTCATGAAAGGTGGCAAGGTCTACGTCGACTAACAACCCATGGCCAAGACAGCCGCAGAAAACTATGCCGACACGTATGACCACAGCATCGGTTTCGGCGCGTCACCGGCGCTGATACTGGTGGACTTCGTGCAGGCCTATTTTGATCCGGAGTCGCCGCTCTACGCCGATGTAGACGATGCACTGGACAGTGCGTTGCGCGTTCGCACAGCTGCGCGGGATGCACGGATTCCGATCATCTACACCAACGTCGTCTACCACCCATCGATGATCGACAGTGGGCGCTTTGGTCAAAAAGCGATGCCTCTGGCGGTATTCAAGCAAGGTAGTCCACTCGGTGCATGGCCAGGCAAACTGGAGCCGGCCGCTGGTGAGTTGGTCATCAGCAAACAATATCCCAGCGCATTTTTTGGAACGTCACTGGCTTCGACGCTGACGGCTGCCGGCGTCGATACGCTGCTGATCACTGGGTTAACGACCAGCGGTTGCGTGCGCGCAACCTGTGTCGATTGCACATCGCACGGTTTTATTCCGATTGTGGTCGAAGATGCCTGTGGCGACCGACATGCCGATCCGCACCGCGCCAATTTGTTCGACATGAATGCCAAATACGGCGATGTCGTCAGTGAACAGGCGGCGTTGGGTTATTTGGTGTCACCGCCAACGCCGTAGAAACTCTGGTTGAAATGACGACGGCACAACGACACATATTTGTCGTTGCCACCGATTTCGACCTGCGAGCCGTCCGTCATCGTGTTGCCCTGCCCGTCCTGACGCACCACCATCGTCGCCTTGCTGCCACAGTGGCAAATTGCCTTGATCTCTTTCAGGTTGTCAGCCCACGCCAATAGATAGCGACTGCCTTCAAAAGGTTCCCCGCGAAAATCCGTGCGCAAACCGTAGGCGAGCACTGGAATCCGCAGCTCATCGCAGACACGCCCGAGCGAAAAGACCTGATCTCTGGTCAGAAATTGCGCCTCATCGATCAACACACAATGCAACGGCGCTTGCACCGTCGCCTCACGAATCTTGTCGAACAGGTTCTCATCGCGTGTGAACACGGCAGCCTCGGCATCAATGCCAATCCTCGAGGTGACTTTGCCCACGCCGTAACGATCATCAAACGCCGGCGCGAGCACCAGCGTGTTCATGCCACGTTCGATGTAGTTGTAGCTCGATTGCAGCAACGCGGTCGACTTGCCGGCGTTCATCGACGAAAAGTAGAAATACAGCTTGGCCACAGAGCGCTCCGGGAATCGACTAAAACATCGCCAAATCGGCAAGCGCTCTATGATAAATTGCACGGCGTGAACTGCCTACTGTCTTTTTTCAATCAGCGCCGCATGCGAGCCGTTGCGTTGGGCACCATCGGTGCCTCGTTGCTTGCGACCGGCTGCATGACATCTATCGCCGACTCCGCCTCGCAGTTGCGCGCCGAATATCCACTCGCCAGCTACGACCGCGTCGGCGAGCTCGATTTTTCCGTGCTGCCCGAAGCATCCGGCATGGCCGTATCCCGTGCGCGCGCGGACACACTGTGGTTCGTCAATGATGCCGGCAACGCGGCGGAGCTGATTTCGATGGACACGCGTTCCATGAAGACGCGCATCAGCAAGCTCGACGGCATCCGTAATCGTGACTGGGAGGATCTGGCCGGATTCAGCTGGCAAGGCAAGCCCTGGCTGCTGATTGGCGATATCGGTGACAACAACGCCGTACGCGATGAGGTTAAACTGATCCTGTTGCCCGAACCGTCCCCGACCGACAAGAAGATCAAGAACGCACGCAGCGTGACGATCACCTACCCTGATGGCGCGCGTGACGCCGAATCACTGGCGGTCGATCAGCAGCGCGGCTTTGTGTACGTGTTGAGCAAGCGCGACAACCCTCCGGTGCTTTATCGACTGAAATTGGCCACCGTATTCGCCGCCGCACAGTCCGGCGATCAACTGCAGTTCGAGCGCATGGGTTCCGTTACCAGCGTGCCGCAGCCCACGCCGCTGGAGCTACGTCTGTTTCCTCGCTACGGCAAATACCGGGCGCAAATTACCGCGATGGATATCAGCCCGGATGGAAAACGCGCTGCCGTGCTGACCTACGGTGAAGCCTACGTCGCAGAGGTCTCAGAAGACGGTGACTGGTTACGTGCGTTAAACGAAGCGCTGTATCCGGCCGGCATGCCAATCTTGCCGCAGCCAGAGACAATCACGATCGACAATGACGGCGTGATCTGGATTACCACAGAGCAGCGTGATGCACCGCTGTTGCGCCTGACGCCGGCTGCCGCGGACAGCTCTTAAAGCTACGCGCGTCATGAAAACGGCACCCGACACACTAATAGCCGCCGCCGAAGAGGCGCGTCGCAACGCGCATGCACCCTATTCAAAATATACTGTCGGCGTTGCTTTGACCGATGACCGTGGTCACGTGCATGTGGGCTGCAACGTCGAAAACGCCGCGTACCCGGCCGGCAACTGCGCCGAGACCAGCGCCATCGCCAGCATGGTCGTGGACGGCGGGCGCAGGATTGTCGACATCGTTGTGATTGGTGGCCATGCAGCGCCCGGCGCATGCACGCCGTGTGGCGGTTGCCGACAACGCATTGGAGAGTTTGCCAATCACACCACGACGGTCTGGTGCCGCACGCAGGATAGCGCGGACTTGCAGCCGTTCACGATGGATCAGCTGCTGCCTGCCGCATTCGACCTCAAGCGCTGATCAATAGGCTGGCGAGTGCGGCGCTCATCAGATTGGACAACGAGCCGGCGATCACAGCGCGCAACCCGTACTGACCGATCAATTCACGGTGTTGCGGCATCAGCACACCCAGCCCGCCGAGCAAAATCGCAATCGATGACAGATTGGCAAAGCCACACAGGGTGAAGGTGATGATCGCAGCGGTGCGCGGGCTCACCGTGTCTTTGACAGCACCGAAGTCCAAGAATGCGACGAACTCGTTCAGGATCAGCTTCTTGCCGAACAGACTGCCGGCAGCCTGCGCCTCTTCCCACGGAATACTGAGCAACCACATTAACGGCGAAAACACATAGCCCAAAATCAGCTCGAGCGTGACGCCTTCGACGCCGAACAGACCAAATAGACCGCCAATCAAGCCATTGAACAGCGCAATCAATGCTACGAATGCCAGCAACATCGCGCCAATCATCGCGGCCAGCCGCAGCCCTTCCTGAGCACCGCTAGCGGCGGCTAGAAAGACATTTTTTTCGCGTTCAATCTCAACCGTATCAATGGCATCCCGAGTGCTGGCAGACAACGTCGCCGGCTCGTCTGGCATCATCAGCTTTGCCATCAGCAAGCCGCCTGGCGCCGCCATGAAACTCGCCGCCAACAAATACTCCAATTGCGCGCCCATGCCAGCGTAGGCTGCCAGCACCGTTCCGGCCACCGACGCCGTTCCGGACGCCATGACCGCGAACAATTGCGGTTTGGTGATGCTGTTTAAGTACGGCTTGACCACCAGGGGCGCCTCGGTCTGGCCGACAAACACGTTCGCGGCAGCGTTCAGCGATTCAACGGGCCCTGTGCCAATGACGTACTGCAAACCCTTGCCGAGGATGCGTACCAGCACCTGCATGATGCCCAGGTGATAAAGCACTGCCATCAAGGAGGCAAAAAACACAATCACCGGCAGCACGTTCACCGCGAAAATCGGATACTGCTGGCTCGTAAACAATTCACCGAAAATGAATGCGATGCCTTCGTTGCCGTACGCAATAATCGCCGAAAACCCTGTGCTGAGCCCTTCAATCGCTTTTTTGCCGGCCGACCAGTACAACACCACCACGGCGATCGCGGCCTGCAATGCAAAGGCACTGATGACAACGCGCGGCCGAATGGCGCGACGGTTGGTCGAGAACGCGACAGCAATGCCGACCAAAACGGCGATGCCTGCAAGGCTGATCAGATTCGCGGGCATAGGAAGTGTGCCTTTATTATCGTTATGGGGTCAGTGCGATTTGCGCGCTGCGATGCCGGCAACCACCGTTGCCAGCCGCGGCCGGTGTTCGGCAAGCTCGTCCGGCGTCAGCGCATCAAGTTCATGCGGGAATACCAGCCATTCGTCAGTCTCGTGGACGAAATAGTCCGGCGTGAGATCGGTCATGTTGCGCGTCGGCTTGAACCACGGCACCGCGATGCGCACGTCGTTGGACATGTTATCGCGCGAACGTCGGCGCAGCTCCTTGATGACGGCAGCAATTGTGTTGCCGGTATCGAATACGTCGTCGACGATCAACACTCGGTCGTGCGTGTTGATCTTGTTAACGATGTAATCCAGCCCGTGGATCGCAACGTGGCTGCTGCGCTCGTCCACACCGTGGTAGGACGAGGTGCGGATGGCGATGTGATCGGCATTCACGCCGCAGTAGGACAGCAGCTCCTGAAGGGCCATGCCGACCGGTGTGCCACCGCGCCAGATCGCGATCAACAGCGTGGGTTTAAAACCATCCTTAAGCACTTGCGCACCTAAACGAAACGAGTCTTCAAGCAGACCTTGAGCCGACAGCACCGTCTTTTGCATAGATTTCAAAACGCCGCTGACGGCGCCCGCACGTTAACGCTATAATCGCGCATCGTACCTGAGTTTCCCGAACAAGGCACTGCATGAGCATCGCGCCGCCAGACAAACACTTCGTCGACGCCAACGACATGCTGATCGATGCGTTCCAGCTATCGGTCATCATCAAGGAGTCCGGTTTCGAGCCTGATTTCCTCGTCGGCCTATGGCGCGGCGGTAGCGCCGTTGGCATTGCTGTGCAGGAAGGCTTGCAGCACTTCGGCGTTGAAACCGATCACATTGCCGTTCGCACCAGCTACGCCGGGTTTGACGCCTACCAAAAACGGCGCTCGGACAAGAAATCGGCGATTCGCGTGCATGGTTTGCGTTATCTGCTCGAGAATGTCTCATCGTCGCAGTCGCTGCTGATCGTCGACGACGTCTTCTCGACCGGCTCCAGCGCACAGGCGGTGATCGACAAGCTGGCGCGCAAGGCGCGCCGCAATTTGCCGCGCGATATTCGTATTGCAACCATCTGGTATCGACCCAGCGAACAGACACTGAGGCCACCGGATTTCTACGTGCACGAAACACGTGACTGGATGGTGTTGCCGTACGAGCTGTCCGGCCTTAGCCCTGAAGACATCCGCAAACACAAACCGACGCTTGCGGCGGTGCTTGACGAGATTCCGGAGCATCTGCCGACCCCGTTGCCAGCCAAACTGCAACCCTGACCGCACCACACGTCACCACAAGAAGAACCACTATGAGCAAATCCAACGTAGCGCTGCTGGGCATCAGCAACGCCATTGTCGACGTGCTGTGCCACGTGCAACCACAACTGCTCGAATCGCTGGGCGCACCACCCGGATCGATGACGCTGATCGATCAACAACAGGCCGAGGCCATTTATGCGCAAATGGGTCCGGCGACCGAAAGCGCCGGTGGCTCTGTGGCGAACAGTGTGGCTTGTTTCGCAAGCCTTGGCGGCGCTGCTGCCTACATCGGCCGCGTTGCCGACGATCAATTGGGCAACATTTTCGAACACGACATGTCGAGCCTGGGCGCCGAGATGCGCTTGCCGCCGGAAACCCGCGCAGCGCCCACGGCGCGCTGTCACGTGCTGATCACTGACGATGGCGAGCGCACTATGCAGACCTTTTTGGGCGCGTGCGTTGAGATTGCTGTTAGCGACATCACGCCCAAGACCATTGGTGAGCCTGCCGTGCTGCTGCTCGAAGGCTATGTCTGGGATACACCCGAAGGGCCTGCGGCCATGGACAAGGCGACCGAGCTCGCCAAACAAGCCGGCGCAAAGATTGCGTTGTCGCTGTCCGATTCGTTCTGCGTCGAGCGGCACAGCGAGGCGTTTCGAGCGCTCGCGAACGGCGATGCCGACATCATCATTGGTAATGAGGCGGAAGCCAAAGCGCTGTTCGGCACGTCGAGCTTCGACGAGGTTGTCCGGCTTGCGCAAGCCAATAGCCGCCTGTTTGTGATCACGCGCTCGGAAAAAGGCTCGGTGGCCATCCATGGCGACGTGCGCGTGGACTGCCCTGCTGACGACATCGAAAAACTGGTTGATTCAACCGGGGCCGGGGATGCCTACGTTGCCGGTTTTCTGTTTGGGTTAACGCAACAGCAATCACTGGATGCCTGTACCGCGCTCGGCACTGCGTGCGCGAGTCTGGCCGTCACACAGATTGGTGCGCGACCACAACCGGCACAATTGCGCGCGCTGATTGCCGACTAGCGAATCTCTGGCAAAGCTTCAGGCTAATTGGCAACCGGGTGCCAGGTCGTCTTGATCTCCTGCAGATCGCCGACGGCATCCAGACCATCCTGCTCCAGGCCTGGCAGACAAGCGGCGTCGATGTGCACGAGGCGTTTGACGTTGTCAGCGGCCGCGATCTGGCACTCGGCTCTTGCCTTGGCATCAACATCAGCCAGGACCAGCGCATTGACATCCATATGCGACGCACAATGCGGCAACAGCTCATCCCATTGACCGGTTAACACGTTGACAACCCCGGCCGGCACGTCCGATGCGTGCAGCACTTCGGCGAACGCAACGGCCGTCAGCGGATGCGCCTCGCTCGCAATGGCAACGACCGTGTTAGTGCCAGCAATGGCCGGCAGGATCGCCGCCACGAATCCCGTAAGCCCACGTTTGGCCGGCGCGACCGCAGCCACAACACCCGTCGGTTGCGGCGCCGAGAAATTGAAGTGCGGTGATGACACCGGATTCACGGCGCTCAACACCTGAACATATTTGTCTGTCCAGCCGGCAAAATGCAGACACTGGTCAATCGCTGCATCCACTTCCGCCGACGCCGCCTGAGCAGACAAGCCCTCGCGCTGCAACTCTGCGCAAAACTGGGCGTGCCGCCCCTCCAATACTTCGCCAATGCGATACAGGATCTGGCCACGCAAGTAGCCACTGGTCGCCGACCAGGTGCCAAACGCATCGCGCGCCGCCACACAGGCATTTCGAAAGTCTTTGCGACTGGCCCGACACACGTTCACGGGCGGCGCATCGCCACTGACCTCGAAACGCGTATAGCGACCGGATTCGGTGCGCGGGAACTGGCCGCCAATGAACAGCTTGTAGGTCTTGCTGACCGGCAAACGTTGTTTGTCGGTTGTCATACCATCGCCTCCGCTTTGAGATAGGCGCGCAACCCGTGCAAGCCGCCCTCGCGACCTACACCGCTTTCCTTGAAACCACCGAACGGTGAGGTTGGGTCAAATTTGTTGAACGTGTTCGCCCACACAACGCCGGCATTGAGTTGCCGCGTCATGTTGAAGATGCGTGACCCTTTGTCTGTCCAAACACCACCGGACAAGCCGTATGGCGTGTTGTTGGCTTTCGCCTGAGCTTCAGCGAACGTACGGAACGTTTGCACAGTCAGCACCGGGCCAAAAATCTCTTCCTGGACGACTCGATGCGACTGCGCGACATCGGTCAGCAACGTCGGGCGGCAGAAGTAACCGGTCGTTGGCGCCGCACTACCGCCTTGCCAAACGGTGGCACCCTCCTCACGGCCGATATCCAGATAGTGCTGAATGCGATCAAACTGCGCTTTTGAATTGATGGCACCGACATCGGTATTCTTGTCGAGCGGGTCGCCGACGCGCAGCGTTTCTATGCGCGTGCGCAAGCGCTCAAGTAACGGCTCGGCGATCGCTTCGCTGACCAACAGGCGCGACCCGGCGCAACAAACATGGCCCTGATTAAAGAAAATGCCGTTGACGATGCCCTCGACGGCCTCGTCCAGCGATGCATCCTCGAAGACGATATTCGCAGCCTTACCGCCGAGCTCCAGTGTGTACGGCACATCGCGGCCGGCCAGCGTGCGGATCAGCGATTTGCCGACCGCCGTTGAGCCCGTGAATGCCAACTTGTTGATGCCATCCGCATTCGCGAGCGCAGCGCCTGCCTCGCCATCGCCGGTAACGATATTGACCACACCCGCCGGCAAGCCGATGTCCTGACATAGCTCGGCAAATTTGAGCGCCGTCAGCGGTGTCGTTTCGGCGGGTTTGAGCACAACCGTATTGCCCGCCGCCAGCGCCGGCGCGATCTTCCACGCCAGCATCAGCAATGGAAAATTCCACGGAATGATCTGCGCCGCAACGCCAAGCGGTGCCACAGCGCGCCCGGGCCAGGCGTATTGCAATTTATCCGCCCAACCGGCGTGATAGAAAAAGTGTGCGCTCGCCAACGGTATGTCAATGTCGCGAGCCTCGCGAATCGGCTTACCGCCATCCATGGACTCAACAACAGCGAACTCGCGCGAGCGCTCGGCAATTGCCCGCGCGATGCGGAACAGATATTTGCCCCGCTCGGCTGCCGGCATCGGTTGCCACACTGAATCAAATGCTTTGCGTGCTGCCGCGACGGCGCGATCAACATCGGCCACGCCCGCCTGCGCGATCTGCGCGAACGGTTGTTCTGTGGCCGGATTAATGCTTGCGTACTGCTCACCACTAACCGCCGGTGCAAAGGCACCGTCAATAAACAGACCATAGTCGGCTTTGACGGTAACGTGTTCTGTGCTCTCGGGCGCAGGCGAGTACTGCCAGGACCCTTCGAACGCCAAATTTCCCGACTCCGACATGCGCCTAATCCTTCGAGAAGTAGTCGGCCGACTGATAGCGGCCTGTTTCAATTTTCTGCAATTGCATCAAGACATCGTTGGCCAGCGAGCTGGCACCGAATCGAAACCAGGTTTTATTTAACCAGCGCTCACCCAGCGTCTCGTTCAGCATCACAAGATATTGCAAAGCCAGTTTGGATTTGGATATGCCACCGGCCGGTTTCATACCGACCATTCGCCCGGTGTCGTGTGTGTAGTCACGAATCGCCTGCAGCATGACCAACGTCACCGGCAGTGTCGCAGCCGGCTGAATCTTGCCCGTCGACGTCTTGATAAAATCTGCGCCGGCAGCCATCGCAAGGACACTGGCTTTGCGCACCTGATCAAGACTGCCTAGTTCACCGGTCTCAAGAATAACTTTCAGGTGGGCATCTGCGCATGCCTGCTTAACCGCGACAATCTCATCGAACACCTGCTGGTAGTCCCCCGCAAGAAACGCACCGCGCGAGATCACCATGTCGATTTCGTCGGCACCGGCAGCGACCGCCGCCCGCGTGTCATCCAGGCGCACTGACAATGGCGCCTGGCCGCTTGGAAACGCCGTCGCAACCGATGCCACCGCGATACCACTATCGGCAACCGCGTTGCGCGCAACGGCAACCATCGTCGGATAGACGCACACAGCAGCGACCTGCGGCAACCCCGGCATTGATGCGTGCAAATTCTGCGCTTTGGCGCATAGCTGCAAGACCTTGCCGGGCGTATCTGCCCCTTCAAGCGTTGTCAGATCGATCATCGACAAAACGCGCAGCAACCCTTCGCGCTTGCTGTCGCTCTTGATTGAACGACTGCACAGGCGCGCAACGCGCTCGCTGACACCGATTGGGTCGACGGGTGTCAGTCGACGTAGATCTGGCAGTGTAAGATCAGTCAACAGACACCGCCGTTGCGAGCGCGATCTTGATCATGTCGTCAAACGTCGTCGCCCGCTCATCGGACGTCAGCGCCTCACCGCTGCGAATGTCATCACTGATCGTGCAAATCGCCAACGCCGCGATGCCATGCTCGGCGGCCAGCGGATAGATGCCCGCCGCCTCCATTTCGACGCCCATCACGTCGTATTTTGCCATGGTGTCAAACATGTCCGGGTCAGGCGTGTAGAACAAATCGGCCGAGAACAGATTGCCAACGTGGTAGGCCGCGCCGTGTTGCTCGGCGACCTCGACCGCGTGCCGCAACAATCCGAAGTCGGCAATGGCGGCGTAATCGTAACCACCAAACCGCATGCGGTTAACGCCCGAATCGGTGCACGCACCGGCGCCGATCACGACATCACGCAGCTTCGTCTTCGGATTAACCGTCCCGCAGCTACCGACCCGAATAATTCGTTGGGCGCCATAGCTCTCAATCAATTCGGACACATAAATCGACACGGACGGAATACCCATGCCGTGCGCCATGACCGACACGGGCGTACCTTCGAAGGTGCCGGTGAAGCCAAGCATGTTGCGAACGTTCGTCACCTCACGTGCGTCGCTCAAATAGGTTTCGGCAATGTATTTTGCCCGCAGCGGATCGCCGGGCATCAGCACGGTCGGCGCAAAATCGCCCGGCGCTGCATTCATGTGTTTGGTCATTGATCTTTGCTGCCTTGTCGTCAGGCTCGTTATGATACACCGAGGCAGCACGCCGCCGCAGCAAGGAACCACAATGAAACAGGCCGCACGCGAATTCTGGACTGACGAGCGATGCTTCATTACTGAACTGATCAACGCAACCTCGCATCCCGGTGCGTCTTTGGCGCGCTGTCGGGTGACGCCGGGTACGCTGACGCAAAAGCACGCTCTGGATGTCGACGAGTGGTACGTGCTGCTCAGCGGTGAGGGTCAGATATTCGTTGGCGGCGCGCCTGGCTATGCCGTCACGGGCGGTGATACCGTGCATATCCCACGCGGGCAGGCGCAGCAAATCCGCAACACGGGTACCGTCGATCTGGTATTTGAGTGTCTGTGTATGCCGCGCTTCACAGCCGACGCCTACCGCAATCTGGAGACTGAAGAATGAAACACCTGCTCACCCGTTTCACCGTGCCCGTGCTGGTGTTGTTGTGTAGCGCTTGTACTACGTCCGGTGGTCAAGCGATAGACACACGCAGCGTCGCCGATCTGATTGTGCGTGGCGATCACGTGCTAACCATGGCTCCCGACGCACCAGTGCTGCGCGATGGCGCTGTTGTCGTGCGCGCAGGCGAGATCGTCGATGTTGGTGATTTCGGGCGTATTGAATCGCAGTGGCGCGCCGGTCGCACGATTGCTGGCGAACAACGCATCCTCATGCCCGGACTGGTCAACGGCCACACGCACGCGGCGATGACGCTGCTACGTGGCGTCGCCGATGATCTGGAGCTGATGACGTGGTTGACCGAGTACATCTTCCCGGCAGAGGTCTCCGTCGTTGACGCTCAGTTCGTGCGTGTCGGCACTGAGCTTGCCTGCTATGAAATGATCCGCGGCGGCATCACAACGTTTGTCGATATGTACTATTTCGGCGATGCCGTCGCTGAAACCGTTGTCGATTGCGGTTTGCGTGCGCTGGTCGCCCCCAGCGTGATCGAACAAACAAGCCCCGACGCCGAGACTGGTGAACAATCATTGGCTGGCGCCGTCGATTTTATCAAGCGCTGGCAAGGCAAACATGCGCGCATCGTGCCCGTGCTGGGCGCGCACTCGGTCTACACGATCTCCGAGCCGTGGTTGCAGCGTATTCAGCTTGCTGCTGCGCGGCTCAACGCGCCAGTGGCCATCCACGTCGCCGAATCGCAAGCGGAAATCTCGCAAACGGCGCAGAACTACGACATGACGCCCGTCGCGTTGCTCGAAACCCTGGGCTTCCTGCAAGGCCCATTGATCGCGGCACACGTCGTATACCCCGATGAGACGGACATTCAAACGCTGGCGCGCCACGGCACCGGTGCAATTCACAATCCAACGTCCAACATGAAACTGGCATCTGGCATTAGTCCGGTTGTGCAGATGCGCCGCGCCGGCGTCGCCGTCGGCCTCGGTACAGACGGGGCGGCCAGCAACAATGACCTGGATCTATGGGAAGAAATCCGGATGGCTGCATTGCTGGCAAAAGTCGCCAACATGTCGCCGACCGACTTGCCGGCTCTGGATGTGCTGACGATGGCGACGCGCGAAGGCGCCGAGGCAATCGGCATGGGCGATGACGTTGGCTCTCTGGTCGTCGGCAAACGCGCAGACCTGATCCAAGTTGCCACAGATGATCTGATGCAGGCACCCACTTACGATGTGACATCTCATCTCGTGTATGTCAGCGACTCGAACAACGTGACGACCACGATCGTCGAGGGCGTCGTATTGATGGAGAATGGCATTGTGCTCAGCGTCGACGCCGATGCGCTGGCACAACGTGTTGATCGGCAACGCACCCGCATTGCAACGCAACTATCGCTGACCGAGCCATAGCGTGTAGTCTGACCAGCTAACTGATGCGTTACCCACACGCGCCGCGCATTGACAGGCGCGCTTATTACAGGATTGACGAACGCTATGGCAAAGAAGAAACGCAGCTACGACGTCATTGTCTGGGGGGCAACAGGATTCACCGGTCGCCTTGTTGCTGAGCATTTGTTCGAGACCTACGGCGTCGATCAATCCTTAAAGTGGGCCATTGCCGGACGTAATGACGAAAAACTGCACGCGGTTCGCGACAGCCTTGGCGACGGCGCTGAGCAGATTCCTATTCTGGTCGGCGACGGCAGCAATGCCGAAGACATGCAGCGTATCACGGCCCAAACCCGCGCGATCGCCACGACGGTGGGACCTTATGTGCTGTATGGCGGCGATCTCGTCGCCGCCTGTGCTCGCAATGGCACCCATTATTGTGATCTGTCTGGCGAAGTACCGTGGATGCGTCGCATGATCGATGCCCACCAAAGAACGGCTCAACAATCCGGCGCGCGCATCGTGCATTGTTGCGGCTTCGATTCAATCCCTTCCGATCTGGGCGTATGGCTGATGCAGCAGGCTGCGCACGAACGATTCAATCAGTCATTGCAGCGCATTCATTTCTATCTGGGCTCGTCCAGCGGGCGCCTGAGTGGCGGCACCGCCGCCAGCATGATGGAGATCCTCAGTGACGCCCAACGCGATCTGCGCACGGCGAAACTGCTGATCAACCCGTATGCCCTGAATCCGAAAGGGGAAATGAGTGGCGATGATCACAGCGAGCAGTTCCTGCCGCGTCGCGATGAAATGACCGGCAAGTGGGTCGCGCCATTCGTTATGGCCAGCGTCAACACGCGTGTTGTGCGAAGAACCAATGCCCTTTTGGACTATCCGTACGGCAGGGATTTCCGCTATCAGGAGTGGACTCTGTGCGGCGACGGCGCAGCGGGCATGGCGAAAGCGGCAGCACTCACAGCAGCGACGGGCGCATTTGTTGCGACAGCGGCGATACCACCGAGCCGTTACATGATGCAAAAGCTGCTGCTACCGAAACCGGGCGCCGGCCCTGACGAGTCACAACGCAAGAACGGCTATTTCAACATACGGTTTGCCGGCATGACCCGCGACGGAGACCTTTTGACCGCAACGCTGCACGGCGAACGCGATCCGGGTTACGGATGCACCAGCAGAATGCTCGGAGAAGCCGCCGTTTGTTTGTCAGCAATGCCTGCCAAGCGCAACCACGGCGGTTTCGCGACGCCGATGTCGGCGCTGCATGCACAACTGCCGCAACGGTTGATGGAACGTGCCGGTCTGAGCTTTACTGTCGACGCACAGACTGCTGACTAACCACGCCGCTTGCCAAGCCTAACTCGCTAACGCCTGCGGGTGCGTGTCTTCCGCCACGAGCACTTCAATATCGCCGGTGAGCGTCCCCTCGTCGACGAAGCGTTGCAGGTGGTCACAAATCGCCTGCGTGACGATTTGCCCTTCACACACCAGCAAGCTACCGAACGTATTGACAACGTCCGCGTTAACTTCCATACCGACTTGCAGCTGATCCGGCGCGACGGTGCGCAACACTGTGCTCGCGGATTTACTTGATGCGGTCAGTAGCGCATCCAGCAAGCGAGGATCAAATTCACGCTTGCGCCGCAGCAACTCTGTGCGCAGATCGTCGTCAACGTAACCCTGTGCTTTAAGCTCATCGCGCACTTGAATCAGGTGCAACGCGCGTGCGCCGAGTGGGATGTTCTCGGCACGCATAGGACCGTTCGGCAGTCCACCACCATCGTAGTGTTTGTGTTGGTAGGCAATAATTTCGGCAACAGATTCCATCCGCGGCACTTTGTTCAGCAGCTGGGCCGCATCACTCGTTGCCTGCTGATACGCATGACGTTCATCCGTTTGCAGCAACTGACCATGATTCAATTTGGCGAGCAAATCGGCCGGAACGTTCATAGAACCGAGCTGTGAGAGCATCGACGCCGTATCAATTTCCCAGCGCTCCTTGTCCGTGATTTCAGTCCTGTCCTTGAGCAACTGGGTGACTTCACGCGACAGCCGCGCGGTACGACCAAACGCGTCGGGGCGCGCCATCGCCAGCAAGTCGGCCAGAACGCCAATACTGCCTTTGAGTGTTTGCTCCAGCAGCTCCTGCTCAGCGGTCACCAACTGGTATTGACGGATACCTTGTTCTATGACTGACCGCAGTAACGGCAAGTCGCAGGGTTTGGTCAGAAAACGAAACACTTCGCCTTCGTTGACCGCCTCAATTGCTGTCGTCTGATCCGAGTTGCCGGTCAGCATGATGCGGACCGAGTCAGGCGAAAACCGTTTGGCAGCGCGCAAGAATTCAACACCGTTCATCCCCGGCATACGCATATCCGACACGATCAGTGCGTAAGTTTCGTCGCGGGCAACCGCCTCGAGACCGGCTTCACCACCGACCGCCGTGACGACCTCAAAATCCTTTCGCGTGGCGCGCTTGATGGCTTGCAACACGTTCGGCTCATCATCAACAAACAACACTCTTCTGTTCATGCGGCATCCTTGGCATTCAGTAACTCCGCACCGATTGAGCGCCACTGCGGTATGTGTAGGGAAAGACCAATGCTATCCAACCAGTCCAGATTCAATTGCTCGGCATGGCCACGCGACTCACGAAGCAGTCCACGCGCCACATGCAAAGCCACCAGCGGTGCAAATTCGCTCACATCGGATGCGCCGGGGCGGCGGCAAAACGCGATTGCCTCGACAATCCCGTCCGACAAACCCCACAAACCGAGCAGATAGGCACCCACCTCGCCTTGCGTGACGCCGAACACGGTTTGCTCCGCCTCGCCTGTCGACATGCCGTTCGTAACGTTGGCATTGACCTTTGCGTAGTCGTCGGGTCGACCATTGGCGAGGATCAGCGTGCCTAACTCATGCATCAGTCCGGCTTGAAACGCCTCGTCAACAACGGTGCGGGTGTCGCAGCTGTCCTTGGCAATCGCCTTGGCAATCTGGGCAACCATCTGGCCATTACGCAACAGCGTCTCTGACGACACTGGACAGTGCTTTGTGCTCAATGATTTGAACGCAGATTCCGACAACACCAGCGAGCGAATCACGTCCATGCCAAGATAGGCCACCGCCTGATCGATGGATGACATTTGCCGACGCAGCCCGAAGAACGCCGAATTCACCAGTTGCAACACCTTCGCACTCATCGCAAGGTCACTGCTGACAATGGCACCGATCACTTTCATCGATGGCTCGTCCTTGCCCATTTCCGCGCTCATTTCCTGATAGATGCTCGGCACGCTCGGTAGCTGACCGATCTCTGTGGCCATACGCTGCAAACTCTTGTTGCGCATCATGTCGCGCAAACGACACGTACGCGCAACCGTTGCCCGCAACGTTTCCGCATCGCAGGGTTTGGCAAGGAATTGATGTGCCGCGGCGACCGAGCGTATCGCCGCCTCCTGCTCGGCATGACCGGACAGGATAATTCTGGCGGTATCGGGATACCGAGCTTTGACATTCGCCAGCAAATACGCGCCATCGTGAACTGGCATGCGCATGTCAGTCACGACGATGTCAAACGGCTCTTCGTCCATCATCTGCAGCGCCTGCTCGGCGCCGTTCGCAAAGTGCATATCCCATTCACGGCGCATTGAGCGCAGCATCCGTTTGAGGCCTTGCAGGATATTGACCTCGTCATCAACAAACAGGATGCGCTTCATGCGGCCTCCTCACTAACGCCCGGTCGCTCGCGCTGGCTTACCGGCAACTCGATATTGAATGTCGTGCCAACGCCAGGCCGGCTGTCGACAGTGAGTCGGCCGCGATGCTGTTCAACGATCACAGCGCGACTGATCGCAAGCCCCTGACCAGTCCCGCGCCCGACTTCCTTGGTCGTGAAGAATGGATCAAAAATCTTGCTGCGTATGTCCTCGGGGATACCCGGTCCGTCATCTTCAATCGTCACCAGCACCGTCTGCATGTCCGGCATCGCTGACGCGATGCGAATATTGCCCAGTGCATCGCTATTTTCGGGGCGCGCATCAGCAATAGCGTGTGCGGCATTGACGACAATATTCAGCACCACTTGAGCAACGGCCGATGGAAAACAGGCAACCATCGGCAGCTCGGGCGCCAGGTCAAAGTCGAGGCTGGCGACATACTTCCACTCATTGCGCGCAACGGTGACGGTACTCTCGATAATGCGATTCAAGTCGGCCTGCTCCATGTCACCGCTGCCCGGATGCGAGAAGTCCTTCAGCGCCAGCACGATCTCGCGAATCTTGCTGATACCGTCCTGACCTTGCTGCAGCGCGTTCGGTATTTCCTCAACCAGATACTCCAGATCAGCCTCTTCGATCGCATCGGCCAACGTCTTGGCCTGATCCTGCGTACCCGGTTCCGCCTCCAGCACAATCTGTAAATCCGGCAATCGCGCCAGCAGCGCCTGCAACTCGCCAAACGATTCGTCCAGAAATGACAGATTGTCACTGACATACTGAGCCGGCGTGTTTATTTCGTGGGCGATGCCGGCCGCCAATTCGCCAATCGATTCCAGCTTTTGCGTGAGCTGCAGTTGCTCATGCAAGGCATCACGCTCGCGCTGCATTCGGTTGCGCTCGGTGACATCAACCAGCATGACGTGAGCGCCCTGCACGTCACCGGACTTGCCGATCCTCGGCGATGCGCTGTAAAGACACTCCATGATTTGTCCGTCCGGGCGCAGCAACTGCATTGGCACATCGCGCTCCGAGCGCCGCTCGTTGATCCGGTTCAGCACGTTGTGCGCTGTCAGATCGGTAGCGTCGGGATCCAGCAGCGAAGGCAATGTCAGACCATCCAACGCATCGTCAGGCACACCGATGTATGCGACAAAACTATGATTTGGATCAATAATTTGCAGCTCTTTATTCAGGCTAAACATCATCACCGGAACACTGTTGTACATATCCCGCAGTCGCGCCTCTGCCTCAGCGACCCTACGCGCCTGCTGCTCCTGCTCCGTAACATCGGTTAGGAACACATCCAGCTCATCGCCAGCATCCATGCGTTTGCGGCGCGCAAAAACAACAACATGTCGCTCCTGCTCATCAAGCGTATGCACAATGTGGTGGTCGCTGTAGTCAGTCGACTGTTGCGGACTGCTGCCAGCAATCAATTGCTCAAGGCCGGCCAACAGCCCGTGGAACTGTTGATCACTAACCTGCTCGGCCGACTGCGCGGAAATGAACTTCAGAAAGGCCTGGTTTGCCCTGGTGATCGTTGGGCCACGACCTACCGAGAAGGCGGCAATTGGCATTTGCCGGAACAAGTCCTCGTATTGCTGCTCGGCCGTGCGCACATGCACGCGCTGGTTCGCGCGCTCGATGCAACGTCGCACGATGCGAGTGACCGTGCCTACGTCGATCGATTCGACGTTCACGCAATCCTCGACACCCGCTGCAAGCCAGCGTGCCTCGTTCTCACGCGCTTGCCGGCACAGCACGATCACCGGCCGCGGCGCCAATGCGGTAGTCAGGGCAGCCATTCGAGCCGCAGACCAATCTTCAGCGTTGGCAACGACCAGCAATAAACAGTCGCATGCCGCCGCCAGCGCAGCATGATCATCCAGCGCAGTTGGCCCATGACTGCTGAATCGGCACCACTCGGCGCGGTTCAGCCCGGCCTCGAGGTCGGCCGGAATGCGCGCATCGGCACAGCTGTGCAACAGCATCAGGTTCGGCATCCGCATTTTGCTGGTTGTTTGCATAATTCGGCTAAAAATCGCAGCTCCAAAGTATGTCGGCCGAGTTCGCCGTGCCTTGAGTCACCGGTGATGATTTCGTGAGGACACGCAACGCCAGTGGCGTACAGTGAGCGGAAACGTGTTACCAACGTGAGGCTTTCGACTTGATGCCACCGCTCGGGCGATGTAGGTTCTAGGTGTGTGTGCGACGCTGCAGCGCTTGTAACTGCAGGGGGTTTTAGGGATGCGCGAATGAACGTACAAGCTTTGACAGCCCGACTGCTCGCACTGGTTGCGATCGCTATAGCGTTGCAAGGCTGCGCCACTTCAGTGCGGATGAAACCAACCGAGCTCCCCGATGCACTGGTTGACCAATGGCCATTGACCGCAGCGGTGCGCTATGACGAATCGCTGGTAAATTTCGTCTATGAGGAAAAGCTAGCTTCCGGTGAGCGTTACTCGATAGACCTCGGCCCCGCCTCCCAGCAGATGTTTCGCGCCGCGCTAGGGCAGATGTTCGAAACCGTCATCGAAGTGGAACCGGACGCCACCAACATACCGCCGGTCGATCTGCTGATCGATGCATCGGTCGCGGCGCTCGAATTCGTCACACCGTCACAGACCGTAACCAAGGACTATGCGGTCTGGATCAAATTCAACGTGCGCGTGTTCGACAACACCGGCAAGGTGCAGGCCGAGTATCCGCTGTCGGCCTATGGTAAATCGGGCCGCAACAACTTCATGACGAACGGCGAGGCTTCGTTGCGACAAGCCACAGAGCTGGCGCTGCGCGACGGCGCAGTGCTGTTGCTGACGCGATTTGATGTCGACGGTGGCCTACGTGGACGGCAGCTACCCAAGGTGGCACGCGTGGCAAACGCACCGCTGCCGACGCCCGCAGTACCAGTCGCGACGGAACCAACGCCCGAGAGCGCTGCCAAAGAGGACAGTAATGGCAGCGACGAGACAGACACCGCGGAGAACTATTTATGACTGGTCAGCGATTGCTTACGCACCTCACAGTTGCCGCATTGCTCGCTGTAGGCGGCTGCTCGACGAGTCAGACTAATGTGCTGAATGCGCAGCAAATGCCGGATTACGACGGCGAATCAGTCGTTGTGCTCGCACGCAGCTACCACACCGGCAACCAGACTGAGAGTAACTTTACCGACTGCGTCGTCAATGCACTGGGCAATGGCAGCAATCGCATCAACGTCATGCAAAGCGGTCAATTTATCGATGCGATGTTTCCGTGGTTCGAACCACGGACAGCCCCCAATGACATCGGCGACATGCCCGACCTGTTAGCGAATGACCGGGTCGCGAAACGTATGCGCGACACCGGCGTGCGCTATGTGGTGTGGCTGGACGGCAACACCGAGCGACCTGGCGGTGGCGGCAGCCTGTCGTGCGCCGCGGGACCTGGCGGTGCCGGCTGCTTCGGGTTCGCGTGGTGGGAGAACGATTCGGATTACGACGCAGCCGTGTGGGATCTGGAAGGTCAGAAAGAGGCTGGAAACATCGAAACGCGCGTCAATGGCACATCGTATCTGCCCGCCATCGTCGTGCCAATTCCGATCATTGCACGTACACGCGCTACCGCCTGCAAGGATCTGGCGGCTCAGCTACGCGACTTCATCGGCAACGCCGGCGGCGCATAATGCGTTAACAAAGAATAACGCCGATCGCCCGCTGACAGCAGGCGACCGGCGTTGGATTGTGACGATACTACCTACTTAGGGATCCGAATCGTCTGCCCGACATAGATTTTGTCGGGATCATCGATGATTTCTCGATTCGCCTCAAAGATTTTCATGTAAGCGCCTGCTTTTCCATAAAATTCCTTAGCGATCTTGCCTAGCGTATCACCGCTCTTGATGACATAAATCTGCGCCTCATCTTCGTCGGCTTCGGCAGCTTCAGGCGTCGCGACAGCTGCCGCTGCGGGCTCGGGCGCGGGCTCTACAGTCATGTTGTTGACATAAACATCCGCAACGCCCTGCACGTTGCCCGCCATTAGCGCGCACTTTTGCCGTGCGGCTGGTGACTGGCAATGACCTGACAGCGTGACGATTCCGTTATCGAACTCAACGCCGAGGTCAGCTACTCCCGGGTTGTTGGATTCGATCAAATCCTTGATTTTGCCGACCGCCTCATCTTCAGTGTTGAAGAGCCGACGCCCCACATCTTTGGCAAATCCGAATAGATCCATAGTATTGCTCCTGAGTCAGTGATTCGTCTTATTTCAAGACAAAGGTTACTTTAAGAACAACGCGGAACTCTTTGATTTTGCCGTTATCGCAAATCACTTTCTGATCCTTTACCCATGCGCCTTCGATGTTGTCGAGAGTCTCATTAGCTCGTTTGATACCAGTTTTGACGGCATCTTCAAAGCTCTTCGTTGACGATGAAATGATTTCTGTGACGCGTGCTACGCTCATGAGGGTCCCCTTGGTTTTTTAAACGCCATCGCAAATTATTGGCGAGCGCTGAAGCTTACCAGCGCGCCCTGATGGCCACAAACCAGCAATTCGCCTGCAATTCAGGGAATGGGGCGCCCTACTTTGACTAAACTTCGACGGTAAAACTCGCTGCTGACTCGCTCGCGACTCACGACACGGCCCGTTGAAGGCGCATGGACAAAATAACCGTCGCCGACGTAGATCCCGACGTGTGACGGCTTGCCACCGATATCGAAAAACAACAAGTCGCCAGCGCGAATCTGAGATTCGGGAACGGTTTTCACCGCCTGCCAAAGCTCGCCGGTCGTGCGTGGCGTTGTCAGCCCAGCCTGTTGATAAGCGAAGCGCACCAGACCACTGCAGTCAAAACCTGACGGATCAGAGCCGCCATATTGATAGCGTACGCCTATCTGTTGCTGGGCAACCGTTGCGGCAACAATGCCGCGATCTGGCTGCACCGGCGCCTCATTGCGCCCGGTCTGCGGCGCTGCTTGCTGTGTAACGGTGGTCGCCTGCGTGGTCGCTGTCGCAGATGGCTGCGAATCAGGCGCCTGCCAGGAGCAGGCAGCAAGTGTGCATATCCCGATAAGCATTGATACTGATCTCAACATCACTTGACGATCTCCTACGGCGATACCGAGGTATCCGGACGCAGCGCACAAAACCTACATGTTCCGGTTTGAAACCTGCACGCTACCGCCTATCATCACGCGATGATTGACTCGATTCAACGATCACTGTCACGTTTGCTGGCCACGAGTTGCCTGGCATTGCTATCGATTGGTATGACATCGGCGCAACGGGCCGACGGCCAGCAAGGTGACGAGCAACCCCGCTATCAGGTCAATTACCGCATCGACCTGACGGGCGCCCAACGCATGTATGTGACGTTGACGATCACGCAAAGCAATGGCGCTCTCAAACACATGACGCTGGTTGATCTGGGCACCCAGACCCCGGTTAACGCAACAGCCGGCGACGTGCGACGCAACGGCAATGATGTGACATGGGAGGTCGCGCCAACCGGCGGTGCACTGCGCTGGGATCAACCGGTGCGTCGCACACGTGCCAACGGCAGCGTCGATGCATTGCGCACTGAAGACTGGGCCGTGTTGCGCGCCGAAGACGCCATCCCGCCAATAGCAACCATGACGGTTGCCGGCGCTGATGCCGAGACTACGCTTGAGTTTGTGCTGCCCGATGGCTGGTCCATCGCAACGCCATACACGCGTGACGACAACGGCAGCTTCGCGGTGGAAGACAACGGACGGCGCTTCGACAAACCTGACGGTTGGTTGGTGGCTGGCGATATCGGCGTGCGCCGCGAAACGATCGCCGCCACGCAAGTCGCGATCGCAGCGCCACGCAATGCCGGTGCGCGTCGCCTCGACACGCTGGCCTTTCTACACTGGCACCTGCCCTACGTCCGCGAGCTGTTCCCGGCATTTCCGGACCGCCTGTTGATCGCGATGGCCAACGACCCATTCTTTCGTGGCGGCTTATCGGCACCCAACTCGCTGTTCATGCACGCAGACCGACCACTCATCAGTGGCAACGGCACCAGCTCGCTGCTACATGAACTTGTGCACGTCGGTTTCAGCAGAACCGCAGTTAACGGTGAGGACTGGATCGTCGAGGGCATTGCGGAATTCTACAGCTACACACTGTTGCACCGCGCCGGCAGTGTGTCGGACGCGCGCAGTGACAGCACACAGCGCTCGCTTTCTGAGTGGGCCAAGCGGGCCCGACGCCTGCCCGCCAAAGCGTCAACCGGTTCGCGCACGGCGATGGCGGCCGGTGTGTTTGTCGAGCTTGCGGACGAGATCAAGCGCCGCACACGTGACAAAAAATCCATCGACGACGTCATCGTGCGCATGGCGAACAAACCTGAAAAAGTGTCGCTGACTGAATTGCGCCAGGCGGCGCGGGCAGTGATCGGCAAGCCATCTGAGACGCTGGCGGACGACAACCTTCCCGGCTATCCCATTGTCGCAAAGGAGCCCTCAACCGATGGCCGATAAACGCGAACTGGCGCTGCTGCTAAAATCACGCATTCCACTGATTTGTGTCCGCACTCAGGACGAGCAGGCAATTCTTGCGATGCTGACCGAGCAAGCCATCACGGCTCAGGCTAGCGCACACAGACCATTGTTCCGCTGGAGCGTCACCGACGGACTGCAGCGCCTGGATATCGACCTGGCGCCGCAAGCAATGAATAGCGACCCGGGCGACGTGCTGGGACACATCCGCGCGGTCAGCTCACCGGGCATCTATGCGCTGCTCGATTTCCACCCGTATCTGAGCGACGCACTTCGCGTTCGCCAACTGAAGGATATTTGCCAGGCGTTCAGCGCTAACGGCGGCAAGCTTGTGCTGATCAGCCCCGACATTGACCTACCAGCAGAGCTGCAGCACTTTGCAGCCGATTTCGAGTTGGCAATCCCCGACGAACAGCGGCGGCGCCAGATCGTGCTTGAAGAAGCTCGCCAATGGCGCGATGAAAACGGCGGCACGTCGGTGCGTTCAGATCCTCGGGCCCTCGAGATGCTGGTGCGCAACTTGGCGGGTCTAAGCGATGTTGACGTACGCCGGCTCGCACACAACGCCATCGCGGACGATGGCGTCATCGACCAAAGCGACATCAATGCTGTGATGAGTGCCAAATACGCGCTGCTGAACAAAGACGGGCTACTGAGCTTTGAGTACGAAACCGCGCGCTTCAACGACGTTGCCGGTATGCGTGCGCTCAAGGAATGGCTACGGCGCCGACGTGCAACGTTTGTCGGCAACGCCAGTCATCCGGCTCTCGACCCGCCACGCGGTCTGGTCTTGCTCGGCGTACAGGGTTGCGGCAAGAGCCTCGCCGCGAAGGCCACTGCCGGCGCCTTTGGCGTACCGTTACTGCGCCTGGAGTTTGGGCAACTCTTTAATAAGTATCACGGCGAAACTGAGCGCAACCTGCGCGAGTCGCTGAAGCTTGCCGAAACGATGGCACCGTGCGTGCTGTGGATCGACGAACTAGAGAAAGGATTGTCGACCGGCAATGACAATACGGGTACCTCGCAACGCGTGCTGGGTCAGTTCTTGACATGGATGGCCGAGCGCTCAGCAAATGTGTTTGTCGTTGCGACCGCCAACGACATCACGCAACTGCCGCCAGAGCTTGTACGCAAGGGCCGCTTTGACGAAATCTTCTTTGTCGATCTACCGGATCAGCAAACACGCGAATCGGTGCTGAGCATCCACTTGCAGCGCCGTGAGACCGATTGCAGCGCGTTCGATCTTGCACGCCTGGCCGAAGCCACCGATGGTTTCTCGGGGGCTGAACTTGAGCAACTGGTGGTTGGCGCTTTTTACGCAGCCGTCGCTGACGATGAACAACTGCAAACGCAGCACTTGTTGGCAGAAGCCGAGCGCACCAGTCCGCTGAGTGTCGTGATGTCCGAGGAAATCAGCACGTTGCGCAACTGGGCGCAGAGTCGCACAGTCAGCGCGAACTGACCCCGTAGGATCACGTCCGGGCCAGCAGCGCAGAACTGTGACCGCAAGCACGGACACGCGTCACGATTGTCGCTAATCTGCGACGCAAGATTTAACGCTCGAGATCAAGACATGGCACAGCATCACGAAACCAGCCCGCGCGCCCATGCAGCTCCTTCCTCGCAGCCGTTTGACAAAATCTGGCTGCCGCGAGCGCTGTACGAGGCCATCCCCTATTTTTACCTGCTCGGTGGCGTAGCCGCCTTGTTTGCAACGCTGTACATCAATGCCGGCTACTGGCTGGCACCCGAGTGGATCTTGTTCACCGCCTTGTGCATTCATGCCGGCGCGCGCATCTTGTGGTTGCGCTACGTCGGCCGACGCGGCAACGAAAGCATCGACGCGGACGCAGCGCAATAATACCGGCATTTGCCGCTGCTTGAGTCGCCCGAATGGGTTGACGCTGGCGGCGATTTGGCACAGAGTGCCGGCGTGCTTATGCGACTTAAGAAAGAAGCCATCATTGCCGCCATCATTCTAGCGGTCACGCTAGTGTTGATCGTGCCCTTAGCGTTTATTGTTGGCGGCACGACACTAGGCGAATATGCTGGCTCGCCGGGTATGACCGGGTACCTCGGTGATGTTTTTGGTGCGTTGGCGGCAGGCGATGCCGCCATCTGGTTTTTTGTTCTGTCACCGTTGCTGGCGCTGAGCCTGCTGCGCGCAGGCTTCGGTGTCGCAAAACGCGTGCAGTGATATGTGTGACTACGCTCACAGTTATTCCGATTCCAATAGAATTGGGCACTCCGGCAGCGTAAATTAGACGATATGTTAACTAACGTGTGTTGCGGTTCATGGTGTCAGGTCTGTTTAAACGTCTGAAAGAGAAAATGTCCGGCCGGAAATCTGGCGACATTGCGCCGCCGGACGTCAAGATTCCGACCGGTAAGTTCCAGCGCGATGAACGTCCATTGCACGAGCGTCTGACGGACACCTCGGGCACCGGACGCCCGCCTGCCACCGGCGCATCCGGCCAACATCGCGAGCTCGACCTGAGCGAGCCCGAACATGAGCCCACCCAGGAAATGCTCAAGCTCACCGATGACGTCATCGACGCCATGGAAGCGGAAGGCTTTGATCCCTACAACACCAAAGACTTCACCAATTCTATCGGCTGGGACAAACCCACCAGCAAGCGCTAGCTCACTGTCGAACCTGTTGGCAATATGCCCAGGTCGCAGCACACTTAATCATCGACGGCATCGTTACGATCGGCAGCACGGGCGGCGGCCGAGGCATCTCTGAGTTGCCTAAACTCGTTGCCGGCAAACCAGTTTGGCCAGCTTTTGCGGTCGCCAAGCGTTCTCGCAACACCGAGATATAAATTGAGATCTTGCTCGATGCCGCCAAAGTCCCAGCCATCATGAATCTCGTCTGACGGCTGATGATAGCGCTCCGCTGTATGTTTGGCGGCCTGCTCGAGTCCGTATTCGCGTCCGTATTGCACGTGATCAACGCCAGCCTTCGCATACAGCACCGGCACACCGCGCTTGGCAAAGTTGAAGTGGTCAGAACGGTAGAAAAAACCTTTCTCTGGTGTGGTCTCTGGCACCAACACGCGCTGCTGCTCGGTAGCCGACTGCTCCAGTAATGCCTCAAGCTCTGAACTGCCATAACCGACGACGATCACATCGCGTGTCGCACCAATCGGATTCATTGCGTCCATGTTGATCAATCCGGCCATCGTCGCGAGCGGCACCGTCGGATTATCAGCAAACCAGGCCGAACCCAATAACCCCGACTCCTCGGCCGTCAAAGCGATAAACAGGTAGCTGCGACGGTGCGTTTCCTGCGACAACACACGTGCCAACGCCAACAAGGCCGCGGTGCCCGTCGCATTGTCCGCCGCACCGTTATAGATGTTGTCACCTTCGATATTGGGATCGATGCCCAGATGATCCCAATGCGCTGAAAATGCGACGGTCTCATCCGGCGCATCGCTGCCGGGCAACAACGCGACAACATTCTTCGACATCGAACGCTCCAGCGAATTGCTGATCGCTGTGCTGACGCGAGCCCCGAGCCGAACCGCGTCGAATCCAGGTTTGGCGGCGGCAGCGGATAGTGCAGCGTAGTCATGGCCGAACGCAGCAAACAATTGCTCCGCCGCCGGTGTCGTGACCCATCCTTCGAAAACCGCCCGCGATGCGTTGTTGTCGGCGCGCACCAAATCAAAGCGCGGCCCCGTCGAACCACCCTCAACAACACCCCACGGATATCCTGCGGCAGCAGTCTCATGCACAACGATTGCGCCGCTTGCACCTTGCCGCGCAGCTTCCTCAAACTTGTAGGTCCAGCGCCCGTAATACGTCATGCGGTTGCCGGTGAACAGGCTCTCGTCACCGGTGGCAAAGCCTGGATCGTTGACAAGCATCACAACCGTTTTGCCGGTCACATCAATGCCGTCGTAGTCGTTCCAGTCGTACTCTGGCGCAACGATGCCGTAGCCAACAAACACAACCTCGCTGTCGGTCACACTGACCGACTCAGTGACCCGTTTGGTCCATGCGACCGCCTCGTCGCCCATGCGCATCACCACCTCTTGTTCTCCGTCCGAGAATCGCAACGGCGCGACCTCAGTCGCCGTGATCGCCACCAGCGGCACGTCCTGTTCGAAACTGCCGTTATTACCGCCAACCAAGCCGGCCTCTGCGAAGGCATCGATCAGATAGCGAACCGTTTTGGTCTCGCCTTCTGTAGACGGCGCACGACCACCGAATGCATCGCTGGACAACACTTCGATGTCGCGACGATAGCGATCCATGTCAATCGCCGGAATTGCCTGCGACGCATTAACCGCTCCGGGGCTGGCATCGTCATGCCCGGGGGCCGGCGTTTTGCCGCAAGCGCCGAGCAACAAAGAACAGCCGACGGCTGCTACCACTTTCGAATAGATCATCTGTATTCCCCACCCAGTCAATCGTCGACGTGAATCTGGTCATAGACAACGCGTATCTTCCCTATACAGAGAATCAACTGGTTGCCTGATATTGCGTGCCCTATTATGCGGGCATACCTAATGCAAACCAATCGAATGACGGAGTCATAGACATGCAAATTGATATTGGCATCAGCAAGGACAACCGCGAAGCGATCGCAGCCGGCCTCTCCCGCCTGCTGGCAGATACCTACACCACCTATCTGAAAACACACAACTTCCACTGGAACGTGACCGGCCCGATGTTTGCAACACTGCATACACTGTTTGAGACGCAATATCTTGAGATGGCAACGGCAGTCGATGAAATCGCCGAGCGGATTCGAGCGTTGGGCGTGGCAGCACCGGGCTCCTACGCAGCTTTCAGTGAACTGTCCAGCGTCCACGAGGAAACGGGTACGCCGAGCGCGAAGCAAATGATCGCGCAACTGGTTCGGGCTCAGGAAACGATCGCCCGCACCGCACGCGAAGTCATGCCGCTAGCCGATGCGGCCAGCGATGAGCCGACGGCAGACTTGCTGACACAGCGTATGCACCTGCACGAAAAAAACGCATGGATGCTGCGCAGTTTGCTCGCTGACGACTAACTGCCGCCAGATTGACAGCGCTGCGACCGCCAAGTACGCTCAACGCGCCATTTGACGCAGCCATGGAGCTAGCATGAGTATCAGAATCGCGTTCGATCTGAGTGACAAGGATCTCGAACACTTCCGCATGATTATGCAGCAAGCGCGCAAGACAGCGCAGACGCTGTCAGAAGCGCAAATCATTGCCGCGGCAGATGACTTATTGAAAGAGGTCGGCGGCACCAAGGTTCCGGACTTTATCTCGCAACGGCTGCAAAAACTCAAAGTCATGACCGGCATGCTGACCGATAGCGAATGGCAGCTACCCGAAGAAGAAACAGGACGTGTGCTCAATGCACTGGCCTACTTCGCCGAGGAAGAGGACCTCATTCCGGACCATATTCCGGGACTAGGCTTCCTCGACGACGCAATCATGGTCGAACTGGTCGTGCGCGAACTCAAGCACGAAATCGAAGCCTACGAAGATTTCTGTGCATTCCGCGAACGCGAGGAAGCGCGTCGCGGCGACAACGACAACGTCACGCGCGAGGAGTGGCTTGCGGGTCGGCGCGCAGAACTGCACTCACGCATGCGTCGCCGTCGGCGTGGCGGCGTTGGTCGCAGCCGACGCCGCGGTGGCGGCGGAGTACGCTCGCCGTTTTCGATCTTCTAGCGCACAGCGGTGACCACACCGCTGCGCGATGCCATTGCGGCACAACTTGCCCAGACACTGGCATCGCTCAATGATCAACAGCGAGATACGCGCGCGGCTGAGTTTCGGCGTCATTGCGAAGACTACCGCACACTAGCGCGCATGCACTATTTCCCGGATTTTGCTGATGCTGCATTGCGCGCGGCGCGCGAGTTACCACAAGCCGAGCACCTGCCACAAGCGGGACTGCTGCAGGTGTTAGCGGATGCTTATGACATTGCCGCAGCTTTACGCAAACGGTAGCGACAACTAAGACGGCCAGAATCGCCAGCCAACGGCGGCTACGCAGCCCCACATGGCCAGTTGCGCCCACCAACGCCAGCGGTACTCGCGCAACACGCCTATGAACCCGACGACGCTTGCACCTGCGAGCGCGGCAAACCAGCCCAGGCTCGCCGTGACCGGCCCTAGCTCGTCCTGAATGCGCGGCAGCTCGGTGCCCGTGAAAAAGAAGATGATGAGCACGACGACCAGGCCAAGCGATATGGACACCGCCGAACCCATGACGATGCCGGTAATTATGGTCAATGGACGCACTGATTTTTTCCTGTTCTAACCTGCCACAACGACAATTCGCGACGGATGCCGACAAATGTGCTTTGCGACTAGCTTTTGGGCTGAGTTTGGTGCTACAAGAGAACTCAAATGTTTTTGTGGTGATGACAAAAACGCCCGTGTCGTGAACCTCTTGCGATTTTCGGCATCATAACCAGCAATGACCTCAAGAGACCAGTACTGTATGACTCATTCGAATGCATCCGCGTTAACGCGGGCAAAGCTCGTCACCGGTTGGACTTCGCTGCTGATCGCCGCAATGGCGCTCACCACGGTGAACGTCATTGCCGCCAAAGACGAACCCGTCGAGAACCTCGAGGCGAACGCGCAACACCATCGCATCAGTTCACTCGTCACGCGCTTTATCGAAAAATCACACTACACCCGCACGCCAGTCAATGATGAGCTGTCCGCGCAAGTACTGGACACCTACATTGATGCGCTCGACAGCAACAAACTGTTTTTCCTCGACAGCGATCTGGAGCGCTTCGAGCGTTACCGCGATCGCATCGACAATATGGTAGTCGGCGCGTCGCTTGAGCCAGTCTTTGATATTTTCCGCACCTACCAGACGCGCTCCGAAGAACGCTGGAACTACGCGTTGGCGCAAATCGAACAAGAGCCGGATTTCGGCGTTGATGAAACGTTTCGTTTTGATCGCGAGGACGCGCAATGGGCGACCAACAAGGCCGAGCTCGATGAAATCTGGCGCAAGCGGGTCAAGAACGACGCATTGAACCTGCTGCTCACCGACACAGAGTGGAACGACGTCCAAGAAAAACTGCGCAAGCGCTACACGCGTTTCGTCAAACGCGGCGAGCAGATCAACTCAGACGATGTGTTCGAGATTTTCATGAACGCGTTCGCGCGCACACTCGATCCGCACTCCAGCTACCTGTCGCCACGCAACTCGGAGGAATATCGCATTCAGATGAGCCTGTCTTATTCAGGCATTGGTGCGTCGCTGCAAACCGAAGATGACTTCGTCAAAGTCATGAACGTCATCGCCGGTGGTCCGGCTGCGATTGATGGCACGCTGAAAGCGGCCGATCGGATTGTTGGCGTCGGCGAAGGTCCTGACGGCGAAATCGTTGACGTTATTGGATGGCGTCTGGACGACGTTGTGCAACTGATTCGCGGTCCGAAAGACACCGTTGTACGTCTGCAGATTCTGCCGGCCAATGCGATGCCCGGCGATCCGAACAACGAACTGAAACTGATTCGCGGACAGGTCAAGCTTGAGGAACAGGCTGCCAAGAGCTCGATCATCGATATCGAACGTGATGGTCGCAAGCTGAAGGTTGGCGTTATCGACATCCCCAGTTTTTATCGTGATTATCAGGCGCAGCAAGCCGGCGAGAAGGATTTCAAGAGCACCACGCGCGATGTGCAGCGTATTCTTGGCGAGCTTAACGCGGAAGGTGTTGACGGCGTTGTCGTCGACTTGCGCGGCAACGGCGGCGGTCATCTGACCGAAGCCACGATGCTATCAGGCCTGTTCATCGACCAAGGTCCGGTCGTGCAACTGCGCTACGCTCGCTCACGCGTCGAAGTGTTGCGTGACCCGCTACCGAGCGTCGCGTACAACGGACCGCTGGCCGTTTTGGTCGATCGCTTTAGTGCGTCTGCGTCGGAAATCTTTGCCGGCGCGATCCAGGATTACGAGCGCGGCGTTGTGATCGGGCAACAAACCTTTGGCAAGGGCTCGGTACAAAATCTGTATAACCTGGACCAGTTCGTACCACGTAGCGAAGGCGACGGTTTGGGGCAGCTCACGCTGACGATCGGCAAGTACTACCGCGTGACAGGCGACAGCACGCAAAATCGCGGCGTACTACCAGATATCGAGCTGCCGTCGTTGATCGACACCGCCGAGTTTGGCGAAAGCACACGGCCGCGCGCCCTGCCCTGGGATCAGATTCAAACCACGCGTTTCGACGCCGGGACACCGCTGGATCGACAGATTCAAACGCTGACAGCCAACTTGAATACGCGACTGGCCGAAGACCCGGATCACGCCTACCTGCTTGGTGATCTGGAGGCGGTGCGTGCCAACCGCGAGCGTGACACCATCTCCTTGAATCTTGCGACTCGCAAGGCGGAACGCGCAGCGTTTCGCGATGCGCGCCTGGCGCGCGAGAACATTCGCCGCACCGCTATCGGGCTACCGGAACTCGAAGATCTCGAAGCGCTGGAATCAGAAGAGCCACCGGATATCGTGCTCAACGAAGCCGCTGATGTCGTAGCTGACATGGCAGAGATCGCGACGGTTACCGTCCCCGCGCAGAGCGCTTCCTTGAAAAGATAGGCCGCGGTTAGCCAAAGAAATAACCTAAAGCCCTGCTTCGGCAGGGCTTTTTCGTGGCTGTCCAATTGACAGTTGCGCTCGGTGTGAGGGTGTTATATCTTACTACAACACTAGCACAGTAAACCGGATCACCTGATGCAGCGCCAACACCGTCAGAACAACCGCCTACGCAATCGTATTGCCGCCACCGTCCGCGCGACTCTGATCAGCAGCACAACGGTGGTCGCGGTTCTGGCAATGGCAGCAACGCATCGACATAAACCAAATGACGGTTTGCGGCATCAAATGGCTATGACTGTATTACCCGGTTTTCTGCCAGCACTCGAATTCGCACGGACCGGTGATGACACCAGCGCCTCACCCGGTTTAACGCTACAGAGCGTTGCCGGCGACCGCAGCGTGACACCTGGCCTTCACGACGCTGCGCAAGAATCTTCCACTTTTGACGCTAACGCTTTTTGAGATCAATTCCATGCACGCATCGAATACACCCTGGTTTGGCAAATTTATCGCACTGACGCTGCTCAGCAGCCTGCTGATCGCCTGTGGCGGTCAGGGTCAGGGCAGTGATCAGGCGAACGACGACAGCGCTGAACAACAAGCCAATGACGATGGTGAGGACAAGCCCGACGCCCTGATCCCGGTTGAAGTGGTCGATGTGTCGCGTGGCGACGTATTTGCAGCCTACACCGGCTCGGCATCTTTGGAAGCCTTTGAGGAAGCCACCGTCGTCGCGAAGGTGGGCGGCGAAGTTCGCAGCATTCTGGTCGAGGAAGGTGACGTCGTAGAACGCAACCAGGTGCTGGCGCGACTGGACGGTGATCGACTGCGATTTCAGCTGCAGCAGTCTGAGGCGAATCTGCGCCGACTGGAGCAGGAGTACCAGCGGAACGTCGAACTCGCAGACCGCGGCCTGGTTGCAGCGAGCGCGTTCGAAACCACCAAATATGAGCTGGACGGTCTGCGCGCCGCCTACGAACTCGCCAAACTGGAATATGCCTACACGACTATTCGCGCACCGATCAGTGGCGTGATTGCCAGCCGCGATATCAAAGTCGGCAACACGATCGATCCAAACGCGCCGACATTTCGACTCACCGCGCTGGATCCGCTGGTGGCCTACCTGTTCATCCCGGAACGCGAATTCGGTCGTATCAAGGCGCAGCAGCCAGTCTCATTGACGATCGATGCGCTACCGGAGCAGCAATTTCAAGGCGTCATTGCCAGAATCAGTCCGACGGTTGATCCGGAGTCCGGCACCTTCAAGGCGACGGTTGAAGTCGTCGATCAGCAAGGCCAACTGAAACCGGGCATGTTTGGACGCTTTGCTGTGATCTACGATGAGCAAAAAGATGCGTTGCTGCTCCCTCGCGATGCGTTGATCGAGACGACGAATGGCGACAGCGTCTACATCGTTGCGGAAGGCGTTGCATCGCGGGTACCAGTCACAACCGGTTACGCGTGGGAAGATGATGTCGCGATTCTCGAGGGCATTGACGATTCGGCACGCGTCGTGATCGTCGGCCAAGGCGCGCTGAAGACCGGCAGCAAAGTACGGGTGATCGGCGATCCTGAACCGGAACCAGAATCGGAATCGGCCACGGTGCAAGCATCTTCCGACGAAGCTCGCGCAGACGAAGGCTAAGCCATGACCGCATCCGCGCCTGATAAACGCAGCCTTGGCCTGGTGCGATTGGCGACGGCACGCCCCGTCACCGTCATCATGCTGTTTCTGGCCATTGTTCTGTTCGGACTGGTCTCGCTCAGCCGACTGTCCGTCAATCTGCTACCCGATTTGTCTTATCCGACCTTAACGGTACGCACCGAACTTACCGGCGCCGCGCCGCAAGAAATCGAAAGCCTGATCTCGAAACCGGTCGAGGAAGCCGTTGGCACGATCAGCGGCGTCCGTCAGGTCCGCTCGGTGTCGCGAACCGGTCAATCGGATGTCACGATTGAGTTCAATTGGGGCACCGATATGAACCTCGCCAGTGTCGATGTGCGCGAGAAACTCGACATCCTGACGTTGCCGCTCGAAGCACGGCGGCCGCTGTTGCTGCGCTTTGATCCGTCGAGCGAGCCTATTATTCGCATGGCGTTGGGTTTGTCCGACGACAGTCAGCTGGTGCTGGACAACAATCAGCTCAAGACACTTCGGCAATTTGCCGAGGATGATCTCAAAGATGATCTGGAAAGCGTACCGGGCGTTGCTGCCGCCAAAGTGAGTGGCGGACTTGAAGATGAAATTCAGGTTGTCGTTGACCAGCAAAAACTGGCGCAACTGAATTTATCGATCAGCGACGTCGCAGACCGTTTGCGCGCCGAAAACGTCAATCTGGCCGGTGGTCGCCTGGAGCAGGGTTTACGCCGTTTTCTGGTGCGAACCATCAACGAGTTCGAATCGGTTGACGAGTTTGCCAACGCGATCATCGCAACGCGCGATGGACGCTCTATCTACCTGCGCGACGTTGCCAGCGTGACTCGCGGCTTCAAGGACCGTGAAGCGATCACGCGCTTCAAGGGCAATGAAGTCATCGAGATCGCGTTGTACAAGGAAGGCGACAGCAACACAGTGCTGATCGCCGGCAACATTATACGGCGACTGGATAGCGTTCAGGACGCTTTGCCGAGAGGCACGCAATTGACGGTGATCGCCGATCAATCCGGTTTCATTCGCGCGGCCGTCAATCAGGTCACGGGCGCGGCGATGTGGGGTGGCCTGCTGGCGATCATCGTGCTGTACGGTTTCCTGCGCGATGTGCGCGCCACCCTCATCATCGGCCTGACCATTCCGATTTCGGTCATTGGCACATTCGCGTTGATGTATCTGTCCGACCTGAGTCTGAACATCATGTCACTCGGCGGCATCGCGCTGGCCATTGGCTTGCTCGTCGATAACGCCATTGTCGTCCTCGAGAACATTGTCGGTAAGCGCGAACAAGGGCATTCGCTGATAGAGGCGGCCGAGCACGGCACTAGTGAAGTGGCCGGCGCAGTGTTTGCCGCAACGATGACAACGGTTGCGGTGTTTTTCCCGATGGTTTTCGTCACCGGCATTGCCGGCGAGCTGTTCCGCGACCAGAGTCTGACTGTCACCTATGCCCTGCTCTTTTCGCTGTTGCTCGCTGTTCTGTTGATTCCGATGCTGGCCGCGACCGGTGCCCGAGAGGGATTTGTCGAAACGCGCGAGGCACGTCAACCGAGACTGTTCGCTCGACTGTGGGCGTCGCTGTTCCACGCACTGCGCAAGCTCTTCGGCATGTTGGCGCGCACCATGCGTTTGCTGACAACCCCTTTGGTATGGCTGTTCAATGGTCTGTACCGCGTCATCCGCAGCATCTACCAGCCGCTGCTGAACTGGTCACTGCGCAACCGCGCCATCGTGTGTATTGCTGCGCTTGCGTTGTTTGCCGGCACGATGTCTTTGGTGCCGCGGCTCGGCACCGAACTGATCCCGCAACTCTCGCAAGGTGAGTTTTCTATTAACTTGCGCCTGGCGCCGGGAACGCCGCTCGGCGAAACCGATGCCATCGTGCAGCGCGCCTTTGAAGTCGCCAACACGCTCGCAACGATCGATCGCACGTTCTCGGTTAGCGGCACCGGCAACCGACTCGACGCCAACCCGGTTGACGCCGGCGAACACACCGGTGTGCTGACCGTGCAAATGCGCGCTGGTGCCAACCGAGACGATGAGCGACGCGTCATGACCACGCTGCGTGAAGCGCTCAACGACATCCCAGGGCTCAACTACGATTTCGAGCGCCCGGAACTGTTGTCCTTGAGCACACCGCTGGAGGTCGTATTCCGCGGATACAACCTGGACGCGTTGCGCGAGCACGCGAATGCACTGAGCGCGACGCTGTCGAGCGACCCACAATTCACGGATGTGCGCAGCAGCATTGAAGGCGGTAATCCGGAGATTCAGATCATCTTCGATCAGGAACGTGCGGCGTCACTTGGCCTCGTCGTTCGCGATATCGCCGACAATATCGTGTCGAATGTTCGCGGCAACGTGGCAACGCGGTATTCGTGGCGTGACAAGAAGATCGACGTGACCGTGCGCAGCGTCGAAACGCGCGATGCCTCGATCAATGAGATCCGCGAGCTGATTGTCAATCCGGGCAGCGCACGCCCGGTCAAGCTCTCGGACGTCGCACGCATCTCGCTAGAGACCGGTCCGTCGGAGATTCGCCGACTGGATCAGGAGCGCGTCGCAATTGTCTCAGCGGGTATCGCCTATGGCGACCTTGGCAGCGTTGCGCAAGCACTCAGCGACCGGCTCGATGCAACACCGCTCACGCCCGGCGTCAGCGTCGAAGTTTCCGGTCAAAGCGAAGACATGGCTGAATCGTTGGCTTCCATGCAGTTCACGCTGCTGCTAGCGGTGTTTCTCGTCTATCTGGTGATGGCTTCGCAGTTCGAATCGCTGGTGCATCCTTTCGTCATCTTGTTCACGATTCCGCTTGCGCTGGTCGGCGCCGTACTGGCGCTGTTCGTCACTGGCACAACGATCAATGTCGTCGCGTTCATCGGCATCATCATGCTGGCCGGCATCGTTGTGAATAACGCGATCGTACTGATCGACACGATTAACCAGTTGCGACGCAGCGGCAGCGATAAGTTAGCGGCGATCAAATCCGCCTGCGAATCGCGGTTACGGCCGATTCTGATGACGACACTGACCACAGCACTCGGTTTGTTGCCAATGGCACTGGGTTTCGGTGAAGGCGCCGAGGTTCGCACGCCGATGGCGATTACCGTGATTGGTGGTTTGCTCACCTCCACCTTGCTCACGTTAATTGTGATACCGGTGGTGTACAGTTTGATGGATCGCGATCGACAGCACAGTGCCGGCGCGTCCCGTTCAACAACCGAGGTTGCGCCCGCATGAGACATACGGAGCTGTCACTGAAACGTCCCGTCACGATCAGCATGTTGTTCGCAGCGCTGGCTGCGATCGGGCTGATTTCGTCGCGCTTGCTGCCGCTCGAAGAATTCCCCGATATCCAGTGGCCGGGCTTTTTCATCAATATTCCGTATGACGGTTCAACGCCGTCGCAAACCGAGCGCGCGATCACCCGCCCGGTTGAGGAAGCGTTGGCCACGCTGCCCGGCATCAAACAAATGAACTCCGAATCGACCGAAGACAACGCATCGGTCTGGGTGGGCACGCAACCGAATGCCAATACCAAAACCATCGCCGTTGAAGCGCGCGTGAAGCTCGATGCGATTCGCGACCAGTTGCCGGCGGATCTTGAACGCATTCAGGTCTTCAGCGGCTCGCTCAACGATCGCCCGATCATGCAACTGCGCGTGTCCAGTGACCGCGATCTGTCGGAAGAATACGAGATGCTTAACCGCCTCGTGAAACGCCGTCTCGAGCGCCTCGAAGGCGTATCACAAGTAGAACTGCAGGGTGTCGAACCACCGGAAGTGCGCATTATGCTCGATGCCGGGCGTGTTGATGCGCATGGCGTCAACCTGAACGAACTTGCGCAACTGCTGCGCCGCAGCAACTTTGCTGTCAGCGCCGGTCAAATCACTGCGGGCGGCGAGCGTTGGTCCGTGCGACCGAACGATGAGTTCGCCGATCTTGAAGACATTCGCCAACTCGTCATCGACGGCCAGAGTTTGCGACTGGGCGATATTGCGAATGTGAGTCAGGCCCCGAAAAAACGCACCTATGGTCGCCATCTGGATGGCAACTACGCGATTGGCTTGTCGATCAGCCGATCGAACGGCTACAACATGGTCGAAGTCGCCGACCGCGTCAAAGCTGAAGTCGAGGACATCGGCAAATTGCCGGAAATGACCGGTGTCGAAATTTTTGATCTTGAGAACCAGGCGGAATCCGTGCGACGCTCGCTGCGCGATCTCGTGCGTTCCGGGGTCATAGGCGCACTGCTCGCGATCGTCGTGCTGTATTTCTTCCTGCGCCATATGGCGTCGACGCTGATCGTTACGTTGTCGGTACCCCTCTCGCTGGTCATTACTCTGGGCGCAATGCACTTCTTCGGACTGTCGCTGAATATCCTGACGTTGATGGGCTTGATGTTAGCTATCGGTATGCTCGTGGATAATTCCGTCGTGGTGACCGAGAGCATCTTCCGGTACCGGCAGATGGAGCCCGATGAACCACAGAAAGCAACGCTCAAAGGCGTGCGCGAAGTCGGCCTGGCCGTTATAGCCAGTACCGCAACCTCCGTCTGCGTGTTTGCACCGCTTGTGTTCGGTGAGCAACAGGACATCATGGTGTTCCTGCGCCATGTGGGCATCACCATTTCGGTCGCGATCCTATGTTCGCTGCTGGTTGCCCAAACGCTGATTCCGCTTCTGGCCAGCAAACTCAAAAAGCTGCCCGAAAAGACACCGGGCAAGTTGATGCCGGCTGTCACGCGTGGCTACTCACGACTGGTTGGGAAGATTGTCAATGCGCGCGGATGGCGACGCATCATTGCACCTTTCTGTGCATTGTTGATCCTCGCATCTCCGGCGATACCAATTGCAACCGAATCATTCGTGGTTGAGATTTTCCCGGAGGAACCGTCCCGCCGACTGTTTCTGATGTACAACCTGAATGACTATTATTCGCTCGACGTCGTTGAGGAGTCGGTCGATCGCATCGAACAATATCTGTTCGAGAATGAAGAGCGCTTCGACATTCGCTCGGTCTACTCCTATTGGGATGTGGGTCGCGCCGAGACGACGATCCTGTTGACAGAGGGCAAGGATGTCACGATTAACTCACGTGAGGTCATGGATGCGATTCTCGAAGAGCATCCGGAAATCGCCATCGGCGATCCGTCGTTCGAACGTCAGAATCAAGGTATGGGCGAAGGCTTCAGTGTCACACTGACAGGCGAGTCGACTGAGCGGCTGCGCGATCTTGCCTACGATACCTGGGACATCCTCGAAAATGTCGAGGGTCTGCGCGATTTCAGTACCGATATGACCGCAGGCACGCGCGAAGTACAGATCAAGCTCGACCCGGAGAAAACGGCCCGTCTTGGGTTGACGGCGCAAGCAGTTGGCGAAGCGGTATCGGTCGCGCTGCGCGGTGACCGGCTGCGCGAGTTTCGCAGCGCCGATGGTGAAGTTGAAATGCGCCTGGCGTTTCGCGACGATGATCGCCAAACGATCGATCAGTTAGGCAACCTTGCGATCCCGGCCCTACTCGCTGACGGCACGCCAACGTCGGTGCCGCTGTATCGACTGGCCACGCTTGAACAAGTGCGTGGCGCGCGCAACATCAACCGTACTGATCGCAAAACATCGGTCAACGTTCGTGCAGCGCTGACCGAGGACATGACGATGGACAAGATTCGACCGATCGTCGAGTCGGTTATGAATCAGCTCGAATTGCCGCCGGGCTATGCCTGGAATTTCGGCGAAGGCTTCGAGCGCAACGACGAAACACGTAACCTGCTGTTGGAGAACATCGGGCTGGGCATCATCCTGATCCTGATCGTCATGGCTGCCCTGTTCGAATCGCTGTTGTATCCGCTGTCGATTATGGCGTCGCTGGTTTACTCATTCGTGGGTGTCGTGTGGTTCCTGACCATCACTGGCACGCCGCTGACGTTCATGGGCCTGATCGGGTTGATGATCCTGATTGGCGTTGTCGTCAACAACGGCATCGTATTGGTCGATCACATCAACAATTTGCGGCTTGAAGGCATGCCGCGCGATGAGGCCGTGATCACCGGTGCGCGCGACCGCTTGCGCCCGATCCTGATGACGGCCGCCACGACGATACTGGGACTTACGCCGTTAGCCGTAGGCGACACGCAAGTCGGCGCCGGTGGTCCTGCGTACTACCCGATGGCGCGCGCGATTATCGGTGGTCTGGCGTTCTCAACAGTGGTGTCACTGGTTGTCGTGCCCATGACCTACGTCGGCCTCGACAAACTGAAGAACTGGTGCGGGATGATCTGGCGTCATTCGGGGCAGCCGCTCAGGGCTTGACCAGCACCGCAGACAACGTCCAGGTATCTTCATCGCAGATCACTTTCGGGCATGTAAACGAGTTGCTGATTGTCAGACCACCCTCGCCGCGCAAGACATTATCCAGCGGTAATTCGAAAGGCTCGGCAATGACCGATTGTTCGGTGTCATAGCGCGCCAACGCTGCCAGGCGACGCACTTGTTTGTTGATCTTAGCGTCGAAGTCTCCGGCAGCAGCAATCTGCTCGAAGGCTGCCATCGCACTGTCGGCAGCGCTAAACAACTCGCGACAGCGCCGGTCATCACCGAAGTCGACAACGCCCACGTCGCGGTGGTAGGCGACCCGTGCTTTTTCCGCCAGACCACGCTCGTCAAAGTAGTCGTGCATAAACTGGGCAGTGGCCAGCAATGTCAGATTGATCTGACGCGCATCGTTGACTGACAGCGTAATCCCTTTCGGCGCACGCTGGCGCTTGCTGCGCCGATGCTCGAGCATCGTGTCATTGTGTGCGATCAGCGCTGACTGGAGTTCGAGTGCCAATCCGCTTTTTTGCCGCTGCAACGCCCTGCGCCGCCACCAGTGCCACCAGCTGCCAGCCCGTTCAATATCATTACTCAAGACACGCAAGCGTTTTTTGAGCGCCTGCATGTGGGCGCGCTCGGATTCAATCGCGTCATCGAGCGTCTTCATATGCAGCCGGTGTTTGGCTTGCCATGATTCGATCGCAACGACACGACGACGACCACTCGCGCGGGTCGAAAGCGTGTCCGCGCGCGCCGCCAGAAATCGGTGACATTGACGCCACAAACCACGCAGCCGAAAAAACAGCAACGTTGAAAACGCAGTGTCGGGCTCTGTTAGCAGGTTTTCCAGATAGTCGAGCTTGGTTTGCAGCCGCTGCACGTCCTGGTCCGATGCCTGCAGCACGCGCGCGTCGCGCTCCTGCTGTTTGAGCAGCGCGGCATACGCCTTTTTCAGTGCGACGCGGTTGGAGAACAGCGCGAGGCGTCGCGCCTGATCATTATCCTGACCGGCATCGCTGACAGTATTGTGGAGCGTATTCGAAACCAAACGGCAATTCCCGGCCAAATCGACCCGGTGAACGATTACACATAATGCGAGCGTATGACTGGAACCAGCGCACAAAAATGGCGCTGCGCGACGGCCGCTCAGTCAGAGAATGCGTGCCCGCAATCGGCCAGATACTCCAGCCATTTGTTCAACATGATATTGCGACGCCAGCGCACATCGAGCGCCTCCTTATGCGACGCTGCAATGTCACGCAAAAACGCGTGGCGATGGCCGGCACTGAGGCTCAACACCTCGGCAAGTTTGCCGTCGAAATACATTTTCAATCTGAGATCCGGATCAGCCAACGCATTTGCCATGGCAACGCCGGGCGGCGGCACATGTTGCGGCGCATGCAGCATCGGCTGGTCTTCGCGATCAAACCAGTAGGTCAGATGCAGCGTACAGGTGTAGCGCGTGCGCTCAACCACACTCAGGTGCAGCGGCAAGTCCGAGCGGCTCAGTGACCGATGGCGCCCCGTGATCGACGCGACACCCGGAACGAGCTGTTGCAGGCGCAGGAAATTGCTCTCATAGACGCTCATCAACCCCGCAAAACTGCGCGGTTTGGCATGGGCCTGAGGGACGATGAGACTGTCTGATTCCATCAGTTGAGCTTAGCACAACAGCGCAGGATCACCGTGTCACAGAGCGCGGAACGCCGCTTGACATGAGCGCGACATCATGGTCTTACGCGGCGCTCGACACCGGTCGTCTCGAGGATACGACTGGCAATTTCCTCGATGGAGAATTCGGTCGTATCAACGAACGGGATTTTATAGCGATTGAACAGTGCTTCAGCGGCGCGCAACTCGAAATTGACCTGCTGTGCACTGGCATAGCGGCCGGCAGATCGACGCTCTTTACGGATTTGCTGTAGTCGCCTCGGATTAATGGTCAAACCATACAGTTTTTTTCGATTCTGCATGACCAGCGGCGGCAACTCGCCCGATTCGAACTCGTCATCTGTTAGGGGGAAATTGGCTGCGTACACGCCATATTGCAACGCAAGGTACAGACAAGTCGGCGTTTTGCCAGATCGCGATACACCCAGCAGAATCACATCCGCCTGTTCGTAGTTTCTCGTCGCACCACCATCGTCATTCGCCAGCGCGTAGTTGGTCGCCTCGATGCGTTTCATGTACGTATCGGTGTCCGACATGCCATGGGCGCGCCCAACAGCGTGCGACGATACCGCACCCAGCTCGTGCTCCAGTGTGCCGACAAACGCATCGAAAATATCCAGATACAGACCATCTGCCGACTGCAGTATTTCACGTAACTCGTCGTGCACCAGCGACGAAAAAACGATCGGCCGATCCTGGTCGTCACGTGCGGCTCGATCAATCTTGCGTTTGAGGTCGAGCGCGCGCTCTTCGGAGTCGATGAACGGTACTGTGATCTGGCGGAATTCGGAAGTCTGAAACTGCGTGAGCAAGCTGTGCCCGAGCGTTTCAGCCGTTACGCCCGTTTGATCCGAGATGAAAAATACCGTTCTGACTGCCATCACCTATGCCCCGTCGGAATTGTCTGACGCCCTACCATACGCGACTCGCGTCAAACTGTGTGGTGTGACAGCTTCGTGGGTGTTTTGGCCATAGTGCGGCTATAATGCCCCGATTCGTTGCGGGGGACGGCGTGCCTGACTCAATCGGTCCGCTTGTGCCCGGCCAACCACTAACAATAAGTCCGATCGTGTGCCGCTGACATCGGCGCCTGGGAGAGAGATCTCGTGAATCCATTTGTTATCCCTTTTGAACAGCTTGGCATGCACGATGTCGAGCGCGTTGGCGGCAAGAATGCCTCCTTGGGTGAGATGATCAGCCATCTGGCCAAGCTCGGCGTCACCGTTCCTGGCGGGTTCGCAACGACCGCGGAAGCCTATCGCGTGTTCCTCAGTGATACCGGCCTGGATAAGCGGATCGCCGCGCGTCTTGAAGGTCTCGATGTCGACGACATCGCCGAACTGACCGCGGTCGGCGCCGATATTCGCGGCTGGATCACAGAAGCCCCGTTACCCCAGCAATTGCACGACGACATGGCCACTGCCTGGCAGGCAATGTCGGGTGGCCGGGACATTGCTGTCGCCGTGCGCTCGTCTGCCACGGCAGAGGATCTGCCCGATGCGTCGTTTGCCGGCCAACAGGAAACGTTCCTGAACATTCGCGGCCTCGACAATGTCATCAGCGCAATGCGCGAAGTGTTCGCCTCGCTGTTCAACGACCGCGCGATCGCTTATCGGGTACACCAGGGCTTCTCGCACGATCAGGTCGCACTGTCAGCCGGTATCCAGCACATGGTGCGCAGTGACCGCGGATCAAGCGGCGTCATGTTCACGCTGGACACCGAAACCGGCTTTCGCGATCTGGTGTTCATTACCTCATCGTGGGGACTGGGTGAAACCGTCGTGCAAGGCGCCGTTAACCCGGACGAATACTACGTCTACAAACCCGCTTTGCGCGCCGGCAAGTCGCCGATCCTGCGCCGCAATCTGGGCAGCAAAGCGATCAAGATGGTATTCACTGACAAGGCGACGGCCGGCAAGAGTGTGCAGACCGTTGACGTTGATCCTGCCGACAGCCAACGGTTTTCGCTGACCGACGACGACATTCTGGAACTGTCGCGTTTTGCGCTGACGATCGAAGAGCACTACCAGCGCCCCATGGATATCGAATGGGGCAAAGACGGCGACGACGGCAAGATCTATATCCTGCAGGCGCGACCAGAAACAGTACAAAGCCGCAGCGGACGCACGCTGCAACGCTTCTCATTGAAGCGTCGCTCCGATGTCATTTGTCGCGGCCGCAGCATCGGCCAGAAAATCGGCTCGGGCAAAACCAAAGTCATTCGTGATGTCAGCGAAATGGCTCGCGTACAAAGCGGCGATGTACTGGTTGCCGATATGACAGACCCGGACTGGGAGCCGGTCATGAAACGCGCGGCAGCCATCGTAACGAATCGCGGCGGCCGTACCTGTCACGCGGCGATCATCGCGCGTGAGCTTGGCATTCCAGCGGTTGTCGGCTGTGGTGACGCGACGGAGAAAATCGCAGACGGTCGGGAAGTGACCGTATCGTGTGCCGAGGGTGATGAAGGCATCATCTACGATGGCATTCTGGAATTCGAAAAGCAGCAAATCGAACTCGATTCATTGCCGGAGATTCCGGTGAAAATCATGATGAACGTCGGTAACCCGGATCGTGCGTTTGATTTCGCATCGATTCCACACCGTGGCGTCGGGCTTGCACGACTGGAGTTCATCATCAACCGCATGATTGGCGTGCATCCGCAGGCGTTGCTCGATTACGACAGTATCGACGAAGACACGCGCGAGATGATCGATGAGCAAATGGCAGGCTACAGCGATCCGGTTGAGTTTTTCATCAGCAAACTGGCCGAGGGCGTCAGCACGATTGCTGCAGCTTTCGCGCCGCAACCGGTGATCGTGCGTCTGTCGGATTTCAAATCAAATGAATACGCGAACTTGATCGGCGGCGCGCTGTACGAACCGAATGAAGAGAATCCAATGCTTGGCTTCCGCGGCGCCGCGCGCTACGTCGACAGCTCGTTCCAGCGTTGCTTCCATCTCGAGTGCGAAGCATTAAAGCGTGTGCGTAACGATATGGGCTTGACCAACGTCGAAGTGATGGTGCCGTTCGTGCGCACCGTGAATCAGGCGCGTGAGGTTACCGAGTTGCTCGCTGAACAAGGTCTGGGTCGTGGCGACAATGGCCTGCGCCTGATCATGATGTCGGAGCTGCCGACCAACGCCCTGCTCGCCGACCAGTATCTGGAGTATTTTGACGGCATGTCGATCGGCTCAAATGATATGACGCAGCTTGCGCTTGGCCTGGACCGCGATTCTGGTCTGATTGCCGACCTTTTTGATGAACGCGACGAAGCGGTCAAGGCACTGCTTGAGATGACGATCAAGGCCTGCAAGCGCAACAACAAGTACGTCGGTATTTGCGGCCAAGGCCCGTCCGACCATCCGGAACTGGCCAAGTGGTTGCTGGATCAGGGTATCGAAAGCATGTCATTGAACCCTGACACGGTCATTGAGACGTGGCTGCATCTGGCAGGTCAGGTTGTCTAGGGCAACCATCGAGCGTTGTTAGTGCAAGGCCGCGGTTTCGCGGCCTTGTGCGTTGCGGCTACAACAAATCACCACCACCGTAGCCACCGCGCTTACGACGTCGCAATGTCGGCAACACCAGCCCAAGAATGATACCGAGCAACAACACGGCGGCGCCAACCACGAACCAGACAATCAACTGGCGGCTGCTCAGCTGTTGATTCTCTTCCTGTAACGCCTGCACCTGAATCTCTGCATCCGTCAGCGTTTTGCGCAGCGTCGTATTCTCGCGGTCAATGTTAATGACATTAGCGGCTTTGCGCTGCAACGCATTAAGCTCCGTCTCAAGACGCTCATTCTCACTCTCCAGCGACGCAATGCGCTCGGCGGCGGCTGCACTGGCCTGACGCAAATCGTCCAATTCCCGACCACGATCGCCACTCTGGTCGCGTAGCTCTTCGATGCGTTGCTGTAGTGACGCCAGTTGACTGCGAGCATCCTGTTCGCGCATCAGGTAGCGCGTCAACACAAAGCCGCGTGTGTTACTCGTCGTCAGTTGCACTTCGCTGTAGCCGCTCGCACCGTCCGACGACAACACCCGTAACGGTGTACCGGACGGTAGCATTCGCGTGATCGCGTTGTCGGTGCTCGGACCGCGCCGCATCGTGATTTCGAATTGATCGCTGACGTAGCGCACATCGCCATCCTGCGCGAGCGCCGAATCGCAAACCAGTGCTGCGCAACCGATCAGGGCAGCAGCCAGAACACAGTGATGAATGAACGTTTGCATGCTTTTCATGATTCGCCTGTCAAATGTTTAAGTGTGTGGGCGTGCGCTTCCCAATGCTGTCCGTCGAAAGCGTGCTGCTCAATAGCAACGCCCTCCGGCAGGCTCAGCAAATTGGCGTTGATACTTACGCCATCCGGGTTCGAACGCGGCCGATAGAAAGACTTTACACCGCAATGCCGGCAGAATAAGTGCCGTGCGACGCCGGTATTGAAACGATACTCACTGAGCGAGGCTTCACCTTGCAGCAACGTAAACTGTTGCTCAGGAATGATGACGCCAACGAAACCGCTGGCAACGCAAATCGAGCAGTTGCACGCGTGTGCCTGAATGGGTTCGTGTAGTACGACGCGAAAACGCACAGCACCGCAATGACAACCTGACTCGGTGACATGTTCGCTCATTAACTCACCACCGGCGACAGGCGGAATACCAACATCTGGTTGTTTGCCGGCATATGGTAGTGCGCGCATTCAAGCCAGTCATTGCGGGCTGCGCTAGCGCGCGCCCATTCAATATCACGAATCCCCATGTGCTGTGCTTCGGCACGCAGCGCAGCATCGAACCGGGCATTGCCTTCGCTGGTGGCCTCACCGTCGCAATGAAACGGCCCGTAGATCAACAAGACAGCATCCGGCATGGCATAGCGAGCCGCTTGGGCGAACAATTGCACGCCGGCTTCGATCGGCATGATGTGCAGCGTGTTGGCTGTAAAACAGACATCGAACGCGGGCAGAGTCTGCCACTGCGTATCGTCAGTAACATCGAGCGCCAATGGCTCGTTGATCCGGTCCGGCGCGCCGCTGGCATGCGCCCAGCCGCCGATCGTCACGCTGTCCGGTTGCACGTCGGTAGGTTGCCATACGAGCCCGGGCATTCGACCAATCAGCCCCGCGGCATGCTGCCCCGTGCCACTACCCACTTCGAGCAATGAGCGACGCCCGCACGACCAATCGGTGAGTACGCGTCCGACCGGCTCGACGTTGCGTTCGCAAGAGGGCGAACCACGCAAGGGCGTGCCGGCGAAATCAGTCGGGCGACTTACTGTGTCGGCAGCCATTGCGATCGATAGTGGTTCAGTTCAGCGATTGAATCGCGAATATCGTCGAGTGCCAGATGGTTCGCCGATTTGCTGAAGCCATCAAGCACATCGGGACGCCACAACCCGGCAAGGATTTTCAGCGTGCTGACATCCAGATTGCGATAATGAAAAAAGGCCTCTAACTCGGGCATGTAACGCGCCAGGAATCGCCGATCCTGGCAAATGCTGTTACCGCACATTGGTGACTGACCGGCCGCCAGATGCTCGCGCAGAAACGCAAGCGTTTGTTGCTCCGCCTCAGTCTCATTGACCGTCGAGCGCCGCACGCGTTCGGTTAACCCGGACCGACCGTGCTGCGTGGTATTCCACTCATCCATCGCGGCAAGACGCTCGTCTGATTGATGGATCGCCACGACGGGTCCGACGGCAATCTCATTCAATGCCGCATCGGTTACGATCGTCGCAATTTCGATGATGCGATCCTGGTCCGGCTCAAGGCCTGTCATCTCAAGATCGATCCAAATCAGTCGCGCATTTTGCGCCGTTGTCGCCTGTTCAGTCATACGCGAAATTGTATCAGAACCCCTTGTCCACGGCCTGCGGCGCATGCAAGTGTCCGCAAACGGCGACACACTGGCATACTCCACCGCATGAAGCGCAAACAACGCGAACAGACTCCGACCCGCACAACCACGATGCGAGTCAGCGCCAACTTCGGGCGCCGCTTTGCACTGATCGAAGACAGCGCACCAGGCGTTGCTGTACAAGCGCGCACGATGGGTAAACGTCTGCGCCCGGTCACCGGCGATCGGGTCGAAGCGAATGCCCTTGAGGGCGAGAAAGACTGGGTCATTACGCAAATTCTTGATCGCGACAACACGCTCGTTCGTCCCGACGCCCGCGGCCGGCCGGAAACTCTGGCCGCCAATGTCGAATTGATTGTCGTCGTCGCGTGTCCGGCACCCGCAGCCGATTTCTTTATCGTTGATCGCTACCTTGCGGCGGCGCGATTGATGCGCGCCGCCGGCTTGCTGGTATGGAACAAATGCGAACTGGCGCCACTGCCCGACGACGCCCAGGCGTATGTCGATATCGGTTACCCGTTAGTGCAAACCAGCACGAAAACGCCATCCGGTATTGACGCGCTGCGCGACGCTATCAGTGGCAAACGCAGCATTTTTGTCGGGCAATCCGGTGTTGGTAAGTCGTCGTTGATCAATGCGATCTGTCGCGCGCCGATACAGCGTATCGGGGAGATCTCAACGGCCAGCGAAGAAGGCAAACACACGACCGTCGCTGCGCAACTGGTTACAACGCCAGATGGTGTTGCGTTGATCGACTCTCCTGGCGTGCGCGACTATGCGCCGAGCATCACCAACATGGCAGACGTTGCGGAAGGGTTCGTTGAGATCGCTGATGCCGCAGCGCGTTGCCGTTTTGCCAATTGTCGCCATCGCTCCGAGCCCGGCTGCGCCGTCAAGCAAGCGGTAGCGGACGGTGGCATCAGCGAGCGCCGGTATGCAAGCTACCTGCGATTGGCGCAACTGACACGCCAATTGAACACCGGTCGCTACTGACGCGTGCCGAAACCGCCGGGCAAGCGCGCCCCTGCCAGCAAATGCAGATGCACGTGAAACACCGTTTGGCCGCCATTTTCGTTGCAGTTCATGACTAATCGAAAACCCTCATCAGAGACACCGGCTTCACGTGCATAGTCACGTGCGGCAAGCAGCAATTGGCCGACGACGGATGCCTGATCATCGGCAATGTCGTTAACTGTTGATATGTGCGTGCGCGGCACGAACAGTACGTGCACCGGCGCCTGCGGGTTGATGTCATTGAACCCAACAACATGCTCGTTCGAGTACGCAATCGTTGCCGGAATGTCACCGGCAACGATGCGGCAAAACAGACAAGGTTCAGTGTCGGCCATACAACGAGCTCCCTATGGTGCCGAGACAGGTCTTCGCCCGGTGAACGCGTGCGACAACGTGCCACCGTCGACGTATTCAAGCTCACCGCCAACGGGCACACCGTGCGCGATACGACTGGCGGAGACGCCGAAGCGCTGTGCCAGCTCAGCAATGAAATGTGCTGTGGCATCACCCTCGACGGTCGGGTTCGTTGCGATGATCGCCTCCTTGACAACGCCTGATTGCAACAACGCGGTCAGCTTGTCCAAACCGAGCTCGTCCGGACCAATGCCGTCAAGTGGCGACAGATGTCCCATCAAAACGAAATACCTGCCGCGAAACCCGGTTGCCGCATCGATAGCCAACACATCTGCTGGAGACTCCAGGATGCACAGCAGCGCCGCATCGCGCGCAGGGTCCGCACACATCGGGCACAAATCGGCTTCCGCGAACATCCGGCAACGCTCGCACTGACCAATACCCAAGGCTGCGCTCTGAATGCTGGCCGCCAGCGTTGTCGCAGCAGTGCGGTCGCGCTCAAGTAACGCAAACGCCATCCGCTGTGCCGTTTTTTGCCCGACGCCGGGCAAGCAACGCAACGCGTCGATGAGATCGGTAAGCAGCGGCGTGAAGGCCATCAGCGATGCCTAAAACGGCAGTTTCATGCCTGCCGGCAGATCCAACCCGCCGGCCATACCTGCCATCTTTTCCTGCGAAATGGCTTCTGCGTTACGCAACGCATCGTTGAAGCCAGCCGCGAGCAGGTCTTCGAGCATATCGCGGTCCTCACCGAGCAGGCTGTCGTCGATCTTGATGCCGCGAACCTCGTGCTTGCACGTCATGGTCACCTTGACCAATCCGGCGCCGGACTCACCGGTCACTTCCGTGCGCGCAAGCTCCTCCTGCGCCTTTTGCATGTTCTCCTGCATCTGTTTGGCCTGCTTCATCAACTGGCCGATACCACCTTTCATCATGTCTTCTCCAATCGTTTGGGCGTGCCGTTGTTGCGACTATTCGCCACCGGCCGAGTCTTGTGAGCGCGCGGTCGGATTGGCCGCCTTATCGCCCACCAGCTGAATGGACTCCGGATCCACTTCGGCATCAAAGAGTTTTTTCATCGCCGCGATGCCGGCGTCCTCCTCAAGCGTCTGTTGCGCGTCTTGTGTCTTTCGCCGCGCATCATTGTGTGCCATCTGCACCGGCGTCGGCGCCGCAGTCTGACCCTCTATGGTTACCGTAACCGTCACATCACGCCCCAGATGCGCGCGCATAGCATTGCCAATTTCCTGCTCGCGAGCGGGCGTTAACATCGACTCGCTGCGCTTATCCAGCGCCAGGCTTACGTGCGTATCGGTCTCTTCAATGCACGCACAGTTGGCTGCGAGCAGACGCGTGAAGCCGCTCAGCTCAAGCTGCCCGACGGTGCGGTGCCACGTGGATCCGACACCCTCCGGCGCTTCGTTGCGTTGCGGCGGCGCAGCGGCGCCTGGCGGCTGTTTGGCCGGACCTGCGCGTGATTGTGATGCGACCGCAGCCGCTGCTGGTGCGGTCTGCGGTCCACGGCTCGTTGTTGCGCCACTGGATGGGTTTCCGCCAGGGATCGCACTGTTCGTTGCGCTGTCATCGCCCGGCGTAAACGCCAACATGCGCAGCAGCGTCATTTCGATACCAACGCGCGGTTGTGGGGCCAACGGCAAATCACGCTTGCCGTGTAATGCAATCTGGTAATACAACTGCGCATCTGCCGGACTGATCAATCCTGCGAGGTCCGCAAGTTGCTGCTGTTCATCGTCGTCATCGCACGCACCGGTCGCATGGAACACGGCCAGCGCCGAGAGGCGCTCGGCCAAATCATCGAGTAGGCGCGCATAGTCCGGAAACTGCGCATCCACCTCCGCAATGACGTTCAGCAACGCATCCCCGTCGTGATCTGCCAGGCTCTGCAACAACGCGGTTACCTGCTGCCGATCCATTGCCCCGAGCATGCTCGCGACATCCTGTTCGACTAGTTTGCCGCCACCAAACGCTATCGCCTGATCGGCAAGGCTCAGCGAGTCGCGCAGACTGCCGTCGGCCGCGCGCGCCAGCAGCGCCAGCGCTGCCTCCTCCGCATCGACGCCTTCAGCCGTGGCAATGTCACGCAGCCGGCCGCTGATCTCGGCTGGCGTCAGACGCTTCAGATTAAACTGCAGACAGCGCGAGAGCACTGTGACCGGCAATTTTTGCGGGTCGGTCGTCGCCAGCAGAAATTTCACATGCTCTGGCGGCTCTTCAAGTGTCTTCAGCAGCGCGTTGAAGGAATGCGTCGACAGCATATGAACTTCATCGATCAGGTAGACCTTAAAGCGGCCCCGCGTCGCCGCATACTGCACATTGTCGAGTAACTCGCGCGTGTCATCGACTTTGGTACGTGATGCCGCATCAACCTCGATCAGGTCAACAAAACGACCTTCGTCGATCTCGACACAGGCACTGCAGGTACCACACGGTTCCGCCGAGACACCCTGCTCGCAGTTCAACGCTTTCGCCAGAATACGCGCTAGTGTGGTTTTGCCAACACCGCGCGTGCCGGCGAACAGATAAGCGTGGTGCAGTCGATTGTTATCAAGCGAGTGCGCCAATGCTTTCAGGACGTGCTGCTGACCGACGACGTCGGCAAACGTGTGCGGCCGCCATTTTCTGGCAAGAACCAGGTAACTCATGGAGTTGATCGTATCCTTCAGAGCATCAACCGGCCACGAATGGCATCGGTTAGTCGATAAGGCCCGCGCCAGCTAATCCCCGGCACCCGATGTGACCGCTGCCGCTGCTCCCTTCCGGGCCTGACGGGGTTCACGGCTGATCGTCGCGAGGCAGCCGGCGCGAGCCAGCGCGTAGTATCTCAGGCCACGCCACAGGAATCACCCCCTGCCGTCACCGAATTGCATGGGCATTCCAAGCTATAATGGCCACATGTTCAGGTTCGACCTACATCACGCGCAGCAGGTCTGCCAATGATTGCGCGTGTTTGCCTTGCGATGGTGAGCCTCGGCTTGCTCACAACGCCGCGCTTTGCGCCAAACTACCTCGACCAGGTGTTAACGCTCGGTGAGCTGCGCGTTGCCACGCGCAACGCGCCGACCACCTATTACATCGGTCGGCGCGGACCGACCGGACCTGAGTACGATCTGATGCGCGGATTTGCCGAGGAGCTTGGCGTTCGCCTGGACATGCAACCGGTCGAAAGCGTTGCCGAGTTGATTCCGGCAATTGCGTCCGGTCGCGCGCATATCGTCGCAGCCGGGCTATCAATCACCGAACAGCGCTTGCAACAAGCGATGTTTTCCCAACCCTATCAGCAGGTTGAGCAACATCTTATCTACCGTCGCGGCACCGGCAAGCCGCAGGATATTGGTGACATCCTGGACAGCGATATTGTCGTTATGGATGGCTCCAGTCATGCAGAAACGTTGCGCGCCCTCGAAAGCGAAACGCCCATGCTGACCTGGCGGGCCGACGACACGATCGAGTCCGCGGACTTGCTGGCCGCCGTTGCTGATGGCGACATCGACTACACCGTTGCAGACTCAACAGACTTCAGTATTAACCGCCATTTCCACCCGGAGCTGCGCATTGGTCTGGATTTGGAGGTCGCTGATTCAATCGCGTGGGCATTTCCGCGCGGCACTGACAGTTCGCTGCGCGATCGAGCTAACCAGTACCTGCAAAAAGTGCGACGCAACGGCCAGCTCACGCAGATCCTCGATCGCTACTACGGCCACAATGACGAGTTTGACTACGTCGGCACCCGCAGCTTTATCCGCCACTACGACAGCCGGCTGCCGCGCTATCGCACGCTGTTCGAATCCGCCGCTGCTGCAACCGAGCAAGACTGGCAGCTGCTGGCCGCGATCGGCTACCAGGAGTCGCATTGGCGCTCGAGCGCCGTCTCACCGACAGGCGTGCGCGGCATCATGATGCTGACACGCGCAACAGCCGATTACCTGGGCATCGAAGATCGTGCCGATCCTGCCAGCAGCATTGACGGCGGTGCGCGGTTTTTTGCACGTCTCAAAACCCGGCTTGGCGATGACATCCCGGAGCCCGACCGCACCTGGATGGCGCTGGCCGCATACAACGTCGGCTATTTCCACCTGAAAGACGCAAGAAAAATCGTCGAGATGCAGCGTGGCAACCCGAACCGCTGGGTCGATGTACGCGCAGCGTTACCGTTGCTGGCTCGCAAAAAATGGTACCAGCAGCTCGAATATGGCTACGCGCGAGGTTGGGAAGCGGTGACCTACGTCGACAACATTCGCAACTACCACGCGATTCTGCGCTGGCTCGAGCGGCAGAACGCGGATCAGCCAGCGCCAGAAGACGACCCAACCTTCGAAATTGCGTCGACGGAACAGCGCGAAACCTCGTGACTGGCAGCCATTCAGGCTCGGTTCATGCGCCATACGTTGTAATGCTTCCGAACCTGCAACAGGAGCATCAACATGACGCACCGACATTTCCGAATCGCGATCCTTGCCAGCGCTGCATGCGCCTTTGGTAGCGCTTTTGCGAACCCAACCCACGAAGCTGACCCGCTGACGTCAGTCCGTCAAGGTCTGGTGACCGACAAGGCAGTGACTGAACCGGCTGCCGAGAAAACGCTGAAGGGACCGGTCGTTGCGGGCAAAGGTGAAGCGCGCACACGCAAGTCGCGCAGTGCGGCCAGCGAATCGATCAATCAGGACTTCTGGATTTTCGATGCGGACGCGCAAATTTTCGATGATTTCGATGGCGATGGCTTTTTCACCCGGATCGAGGTGACGTTCGACGCCGATACGATATACGACGGTGCCAACGTATTTGCTGTGTTGTACCTGAGCCTGGAAGGTGGCGACTGGATCGAATATGGCGAAACCAACGTATTCGATATTTTCGGCGCCAGTGGCAACGATTCGTATTTTTACGACACTGATCTGATCTCGGGTTTCCCGACAGGCTACTACGATGTGCTGATCGAGTTGTACGACGATTTCGATGGCCGACTCGTTGCTGAGTTTGGTCCGGCAGAATCGGCGCGCCTGTTCGACTTGCCGTTGGAGAGTGTTAACAACGACAGCGTTGGTGATCCAGTTATCGTGATTAGCAACGAAGGCGGCGGCGGCGCGGGTGGCGCACTGAGTATCGTCGCGCTCGCGTTACTCTTCACGCGTCGGCTCGTGCGCAAGCGGCTTCGAGTAGCGGATGAGTTCAGCATCGAAACCAACTGATTCATACAGGCCTCTTGCGCGCTGATTGGTGCTGAACGCATGCAACGTCAGAGACCGGGCACCCTCTTGGACCGCCAGTCTCTCGACCTGCGCGAGCAATGCGCGACCCAGACCCTGGCCACGCCCGGCCGCAGCAACAACGATCGCCTCCAGATGCGCACTGGGCTCACCACTGAGCATCTCCTTACCCAGCGTGAACAGCGCAAAGCCGAGTACAGCGTCGCCATCATTGGCAGCAGCAACCAACACCCTTGAGTGCGCGGTTTCACCGGCGAAATGCTGGCGCAACAATGCCGCATCGGCGGCCCATAGGTGTTCAGGCTGGCGATTGGCCGGCAGTGGAAAATCTGCCAGCCCGGGCACCAGTGCAAGCAGCGCTTGCAAGTCGCTTTGCCGACCTGTTCGAATCGTTGCCTGCATGTCCCTCACGCTAACGCCGCGCCTTGAAGAAACCGACCAACAATTGCGCAGCATCGCCGCGGAGCAAGCCGCCGCGATAGCGCACCTGATGATTCAGCCAATGACCGGCCGACAGATCCGTTGCGCCGCCAGCCACACCACTCTTTGGATCGGACGCTGCGAATATCACCTCGGCAACACGCGCGTGCACCAACGCACCGGCGCACATCATGCACGGCTCCAGCGTCACAAAGAGCCGGCTGCCCGGAAACCGGTAGTTGCCGCTGCGGGCGCCTGCATCGCGCAACGCGAGTATTTCAGCGTGCGCGCTTGCATCCTGTGTGGCAATGGGCGCGTTGCTGCCCACACCGATGATGTTGTCATCGTGCACCAACACAGCACCCACCGGCACTTCTGCAGCGTCGCCAGCGGCAGCTGCCAGTCGCAGCGCTTCGCGCATGTAGGTTTTGTCGCTTTCGGTGAATGCAGTCACGCGATAGTCCGCTTCCTGACGTTACTGTCGCGCGTAGTTGCGGGCAGTCAATGAACTCGCTCGCCCTCTGGGACCATATTGTTCGCCTCTGGCCGAGTGCCAGCAATATATCATGCAACGTGAGCCGCTCTGTTCATCATGGCATGCTTTGCCAGCAACGTCCTGTTGGGGGGTTTGCGCGATCAGAACCAAGAGAGGATACCGCTATATGTCACGCCTGTTTCCAACAACCATCACTGTGTGCGTGCTCCTGTTTGCCAGTCTTATTGCGCATGCTGCCGGCGATACACTGACGATCGGTGGCGTCACAATCAAACCATCGTCACGCACGGATTTGCGTATCAACATTCCGGCCGGGCGCAGCGATCCGGCGACGTTCATACCGGTAACGGTGCTCGCCGGCGCCAAGCCCGGGCCAACCGTCTTGCTTGTCGCCGGTGTGCACGGCTTTGAATTCACGTCGGTGTTGGCTGCGGAGCAGCTAGCGACATCGATAGCGCCGTCGGCGTTGTCCGGCAACTTGATTCTGGTGCGTGTCGCGCATATTCCGGCGTTCGAAGCGCGCGTACCCTACGTGAACCCATTCGATCGGAAGAACCTGAATCGCAGTTTCCCCGGTGCTGCTGACGGCTCGCAAACCGAGCGCATCGCCCACGCACTATCGACCAAATTAATCGCCGAAGCGGACTTTGTCATTGATGCACACAGCGGGGACGGCGCAGAGTGGTTGGCGAGCTTTGTTGGTGTGTTTGGCGGACCGTTGGCCAGCGACTATCCAAAAGCGTTGGGTGTCGCGCACGCTATCGGTCTACCGAACATCGTGCGTTACAGCATGCACACCCAACAGCAAGTCGATAGCCGGCGCTCCTTGAATCGTCAGGCCGTCGCTGAGGGCTTGCCCACCGTCATCGTCGAAATTGGTGAGAACGGACAACGCGATCCTGCCAATGTCCGAATGATGGTCGATGGCATCCGCTCGGCACTAGCCTTCCTGTCGATGCTGCCGGCAACGCCCCCGTCGGCAACTGGCACGCCAGCCTACTTCGAGGGCACAACATCGGTGCCCGTCGAACACAGCGGATTGTGGCATCCCGCCACAGCACACGGGCGGATGGTGACCAAGGGCGAAACCCTCGGCGAGCTTCGGGATTATTCTGGCGCGCTAGTCGAGACCGTCGTTGCGCCGGTATCGGGATTCGCTCTGTATGGCCTGGCCGGACCACCGGTACGCGCCGGTGAAAGCGTTATGACGATCGCCACGCCTGTCGATACGCTCAAGTGATGCCGTCGAAACGGCTGCCCCCTGACGTCCCCGTTGGCCGCGCTGCTTGACGGCAGCAACGGCATCCGCTAACAATTGCGTGCTGCTTTATGGTTGGCACGAATGCACTCACCTCTCACCGCACAATCGACAGGTCGACAGATCGCAATGCTGTTTGCGGTGGCGCTGCTGTGCCAGCCGATCTTCGCACTGCATGCGCATGCGGAAGATGCAGATCCTGCGCCCGTACAAGGCATTCACGACTGCGCGATGTGTGTGCTCAATGCATCACTCGATGACGACACGCTGGCAGTAGCCACCGACATTGGCGCACCAAGGCTGGTTCGCGGACTGAACGCGCCGACGGCTGTGTTTGCGACAATCTTGCTACAGCCGCCGGAGCGCTACCGCGCGAATCCGCGCGCGCCGCCCGCAACCCTGCGGCGCTGAACTGCCCGCGCATTCGCGCATAGGCTAAAGACCACTAAGCGCTACAGTGTTCCGACGCAACGTGCTTTGTGTCGATTGATGATGGCGGCACTACCCACCCTGATCTGAGCCTGTGCAACAGCGATGCAAGCGGCGCCCTCAATTCGCTTCGTCTTTCTCTACACCCATTTACCCATAGGCTTCGGCATGAAGTATCGGTCACTACCGTCGCAGCAATTTGCGACGCGGCATCAATCTTAGGAGGCTTTGGTGACAGCAACGACAACAGTAATCGGTGCCAAACGCATGGTCGTTGAGCGCGATGGCAATACGATCCTGAAGCAGCTCGACGTAACGCTCAACGAACGCGAAATTCTGGCGTTGATCGGCGGCAATGGCGCAGGCAAGTCAACGACGATTCTTGCGCTGCTCGGGCTGGTACCGCTAACCGGTGGCAGCGCGCACGTGTTGGGACACGATGTTGTGACTGATGCACAGAGCATTCGCGCCCGCACCGGCTATTTGCCCGAGCAGGCGGCGCTGTACGAACACTTCACCGCGCGCGAGAACGCCACCTACTTTCTCAGCTTGGCCGGTGTCACGCCCGACCGCACAGCAATCGACGACGCGTTCGGGCGCGTCGACTTGCCCCAGCGGGCCTGGGACTCGAACGCCAGCACTTTTTCGAAAGGCATGCGGCAAAAAGTCGCGATTGCAACTTGTCTGTTGCGCAACACACCATTGATTCTGTTCGATGAACCCACTTCTGGACTCGATCCGGCGGCCATTGATGACTTTCATCGCCTGATCGAAACGCTCAGAGAGGACGGCACAACGATTCTGATGGTCACGCACGATCTGTTCGGCGCTAGTGAAACAGCCGATCAGATTTTGTTGTTGCGCAACGGCCAACTGGTTGGCGATTTTCGCAAGGACGCCGACGGTTTTGATCCATCCGCAATCCGTACAGCGTTCAGCAACGCACGGGAACTGCGGCCATGAGTTCGATCGGCACCATAGCCAGAGCGGAGTTTTCGTGGCTGGCGCGCAGCCGACTGGCACAGATCTCCGGTTGGCTTTTTGCCGCCCTGCTCGCACTGTGCGTTATTACCTCCAATACATTCCTGGCGCAGCAGACTGAACATCGGCAGTCACACCAGGACGAAGCCAGCGAGATCTTTGCCAACCAGCCTGACCGTCATCCGCACCGCATGGTGCACTACGGCCAATACGTTTTTCGTACACCGGCGCCGCTGGCGAGCATTGACCCGGGTCTGGACGCCTACGGCGGCACATCGCTGTTTCTCGAAGGTCATCGCAAGAATGCAGCGATGTTTGCCGGCGCTGGCGAAGGCGCTGCGTTGGTGAGACTCGGCAGCCTGACGCCTGCGTTCTGTTTGCAGGTGCTGGCGCCATTACTGTTAATCTTGATTGGCCACGGCAGCATCACACGCGAACGCGAAACCGGCACGTTAAAAGCGCTGATGGCACAAGGCATTTCATTGCGCGACATTGCGATCGGCAAACTCGTGGTTTTGTTTTGCGTCTGTACGCTGTGCGTCGCCGTGCTCGCGCTCGCCGCGATCAGCGCAACGAACGCAGTACCGAATGAGCGTTCTGCAGCGCTGACACTTGTTGCGGCCTACGGCACTTACTTGACGCTGTGGGCACTGGTTGTCATCACGGTTAGTTGCCTCTGCCGGCAAAGCAGCAATGCCTTTCTTACGCTCGCAGCCTTCTGGTTACTGTCAACACTGGTGATACCGCGTTTCGCTGCCGATATCGCGAAAACCAGTGCACCGCTGGAGAGCGCCTTTGCGCGGCACATGCAAGTGACCGCAGAGCTGCGGGCACTTGGCGATTCTCACAATGCAAACGATCCAAACTATCAGGACTTCCAGACAAAGGTACTCGCTGAATACGGCGTTGCATCACCGGAAGAACTGCCCATCAACATTCGCGGATTGCTCGCGGTCGAGGGCGAACGTCAGGGCGCACAGGTGCTCAAGCGATTCAGCACCGAAGACCAGCAGGCGCGACAGGCACAACAGCAGATCATTACCTCGGCCGGCGCGCTTTCACCGATGCTTGTGTTGCAAACGGCATCGCAGGCCATCGCCGGCACGGACCTGCGTGCCTATCACCGGTTTCTTGACGAGGCGGAAGCCTACCGCCTGCAATTTGTGCAGACACTGAACATGTTGCAGGCAACCGAGGTCGATTACGCGCTGGATAGGATCAAGAGCATTGACGTGCAAGCTGAACAGTCGACGCGTGTCTCCGCCGATGCCTGGCGCCAACTGCCGGCGTTCTCGTTTGCACCGGCACCGGCCGCCGTGCGTATTGGCGGTGCATCGTCGAGTCTGCTGTTGCTACTGCTCTGGTTCGGCGCCGGTGGCTGCCTGTTCCTGTGGTCGACAAGATGGCGCCCGTTATGACCACCAGGACGAGTACAATCGGTTGGCTCAGGGAGCTACGCTTTCTGCTGCGCGATAGCACGGCAGTGATCGCGCTAGCCGTACTGTTGGCGCTTTGCATCATTGCTACTGCGATCGGTATCACGACGATCACCGCACAGCAGGATGACATTGCGCGCATGATCGAAGCAGACCGCGCCGACCGCGAAACCGTGCAAGCACCGCTCGGTGATTTCGGCGATGCGGCCTATTACAGCTTCTATGTGACCTACGACGCACCGTCGCCGCTGGCGTTTGCCGCTATCGGCCAACGCGACACAGCGCCGTACCTGAAGCGCATCAGATTGTTGGCGCTGGAAGGTCAAATCTACAACGGTGAAAGCCCGAATCCGCTGCTCGCGCAGATTGGTGCGCTCGATCTGAGTTTCATTGCCGCCTATGTGCTGCCGTTGATACTGATCGTATTGCTCTATGATCTGAAAGCGCGCGAACGTATGGCAGGTCGCCTGACATTACTGGAAGGCATGCCGAACGCTCGTCGCCGTTTGTGGTTGCCACGCATCGTCTTGCGGGCCAGCCTTGCATTCGCCGCTATCGCGTTACCGTTCATCGCAGGCGCGCTTGTCTTTAGCGCAAGCGCCACTGAGATCAGTTTGGCACTGGCCGGTTTTGCGGCAATCACAGCGTTTTGGGCGTTGCTCGCAAGCCTGCTTGCACTGCTCCCCTGGCCGGCTGCCACGATCGGCGCGACCGCGGTTGGCGTTTGGCTGCTGGTCAATGTGTTTGTACCCGCCAGCGTGCAAAACCTGATCATTCCGACCGTCGATGGCCCACAAGGTGCGGACATTGCGCTGGTGCAGCGCGAGGCCGTTAATGATGCGTGGGATCTGCCGAAATCTGCAACGCTCGATCCGTTTGCCAAACTGTTCCCCGAGTACACGATCGAAGAAGCGCTACAGCCTTTCGATTGGCGCTGGTACTTTGCGTTTCAGCACATGGGCGATGTCGCTGCCAGTGAGCTGTCCGCAGCTTACCGCGACTCGATCCGACAACGCGATCAGGTTGCAGCAAGAGCGGCATGGGTGTCGCCAGCGCTTGCCATTCAACGCCACCTGCAACGCCTCGCCCGCACCGATGTGCGCGCGCAACTGGACTACGAAGCCTCGGTGCGCGACTACCACCGCGAACTACAAGCCTTTTACCTACCACTGCTGTTTAACAAAGTGCCCTATGATGGCGCACGGCTTGCGGATGCGCCGGTGTTCAAGTAACCCGGCGTCATCTGAACTTGCTGGACCGGCAGCACTTGCCTGTCACGCAGAACCGCCGGCATCTGGCGGTAAACCTGCACGCGCCGCGTTGACGCGGCCTTGTATCAAGTCCTTTTTGCGATCCAGCACTTCGATCAGAAAGCGCATCGTTGCCTTGATGCGCGGTGATGCGCGCAGATCGGGATGCGTCAACACCCAAAAATCCAACCCGTCGAACGGTTGCGCGTCGGGCAACCGCACCAATGACTGCTCCTGGTCGGCCATAAAGCATGCGCCTCTTGCCATGCCGAGACCGGCGAGTAACGCCTGGTGTCGCAGTTCATAGCCAGAGGCCCGCAAACCAATCGAAATATGCGGAAACGGACTTTCCTGCGCCCATACCGGCACAGGCGCGTCCGACGCTGTGCCGATCCAGCGGCGCTGGTCTTCCGGCGTTTGCGCAAGATAACTTTGCGTTGCGTAGTAGCACACGGCATACGGAAACAGGCGCCGACCCACCAAGTGTTGTGGCGGCGCATCGGTCGTGCGGACCACGACATCCGCCTCGGAGCGATCAAGGTCGATCTGGCGTTCAGAGGCATGTAACACCAGTTGAATCTTCGGGTAGCGTTGGACGAAATCGGGCAAACAGTCAGCAAGCAAATAGCGCGCGATTGGAACAGAGACAGACAGCGTCACGCGACCTGCGAGCGTCGGGTCCCACGAACGGCGCACACGATCTGCTGACAACGTAATCGCTTCGATATCTTCCGCAGCGCTCACCAGATGCTGACCAAACTCCGAAACGGCATATCCGCCAGGTGTCTTGTCAAACACATTTTGGCCATAGGTCGCGTTCAACCAGGCCAGCTTTCGCGACACCGTCGCGTGATTGACGCCCAGTTGCATCGCAGCACCTCTGAGCGTGCCTGCGCGATGCAGCGCGAGCACCAAGCGATAAACAGACCAATCATCCATTGGTGCATTTTCGCACCAATTAAGGCCTAAGTTAATCCGTAACTCGCATATTTTGCGATGTTAGGCTCTATTTTTGCACCGTTTATTGGAGCCATAATGACGCTTTCCTATCGATTTGCCAACGCACTTTGCCTGACTCTGCTGACGCTGCTGTGCGCCTGCAGCACCGACAGCGCTCGCATCGATTCGGCGCAAGCGACGCCGCAGGCACTGCAGTTTGAGCTGCGTGCCGGTCAACTGCTATCCATCATTGAGCCGTACAACAACACGTCTGCCGAGGCCAAAGCAGCGATGAAAATCTACTACGCAAAAGCGCTGCCGCTTGCAGCGCAATTCGGCTACCAGAATCACGGCGCCTTGCGCGTCGTCGAAACGGTTGTCGGACGCGAGCAGCCCTCGGTGTTCGTCGTCGCAAGCTGGCCCGATGAGGCGGCAGATCTGAGCTTCGAATCGCAGCCCGAGTGGCAGCAATACAAGTCGATGCGACCGCTCATCTGGGACGAGTTACGGTTCTACAAAGCGCAAGCCGAAACCGCAAAGACGCTGCGCTTCCGCCAAGACAAACATTACACCATTGCGTTTGCCTGGCACGATGTGACTGCGCCCAACGACTATCAGACCTATCTTGATGGTGTGATGCCGGCGGTTGAGACTGCGGGTGGCCGCTTCATTCATACGTTGCGAACACCGCGGTTCGTCTCCCACGCAACGGCGCAACCTGGACCGAGCGAAATCAACATTGTTGAATGGGACACCGAAGACGGTCTGGACCTGTTGCAAAGCAGCGACCTGTTTACCAAGCACTACAACTACCTGCAATCGGGTACCACACGTTTTGATCTCTATCGCATAGCGCCCATCATCAACTGACGCTGCCAGGCGAGGTTAATCGCATTCGCCGTACTCAACGACTGCGCAAACCGGGTGCGCAGATCTCCCTATCTCGAGGTCTCGAAGTCCCCAGGTTTCCAGGTTCCCAGGTCTTCAGGTCTCGGAGCCTGGCGGCTAGCAGCTACCTGGCAATTCGGCTACGGATTGTTTTGGCTGCGTGCGTCTTAGTGCGGCAGACAATCAGGTTACGCATTGGGGCAACAGGTGTAGCGTGATTGAGCACAACTGCACTGCGCGCATCACGTCGCCGCGCGTCACTCCCATTCAATCGTCGCCGGCGGCTTGCCGGAGATATCATAGGCGACGCGCGAGATACCGCTGACTTCGTTGATGATGCGCAGCGAGACTTCCTCGAGAAACTCGTACGGCAGCCGCGCCCAACGCGCCGTCATGAAATCAACGGTCTCAACGGCACGCAGCGCAACGACGTAGTCGTAACAGCGACCGTCACCCATCACGCCGACGGACTTGACCGGCAGAAATACGGCGAACGCCTGACTGGTCTTGTCGTACAAATCTGCTGCGCGCAGCGCCTGGATAAAGATGTCATCAGCGCGTCTCAGCAAATCGGCGTATTCGGGCTTAACCTCACCCAGGATGCGAACGCCAAGCCCCGGACCGGGGAATGGGTGGCGATACACCATGTCATGATTCAGGCCTAACTCAACGCCAAGCGCCCGCACCTCATCTTTGAACAGTTCACGCAGCGGCTCGAGCAGTTTGAGTTTCATGTGCTCGGGCAAACCGCCCACGTTGTGGTGCGACTTGATGACGTGGGCCTTGCCGGTTTTGCTGCCGGCCGATTCAATGACATCCGGATAGATCGTGCCCTGGGCAAGAAACGTGACGCCATCGAGTGCACTGGCCTGCTCGTCGAATACCTCGACAAACAGGCGACCGATAATTTTGCGCTTCTCTTCGGGGTCACTGACACCTTCGAGCGCTGCGAAAAAACGCTCAGAGGCATTCACGCGAATCACCTTGACGCCCAGGTGCTCGGCAAACGTTGCCATGACCTGATCACCTTCGTTCTGGCGCAACAATCCGTGATCAACAAACACGCAAACCAGCTGATCACCAATTGCCTGATGGAGCAGCGCGGCGACTACCGAAGAATCCACGCCACCGGACAAACCGAGCAGTACGCGCTCGTCGCCAACGGTCTCGCGGACACGGTGAATTGCGTCTTCGGCGATGTTGCCCATAGTCCACTCGCCGCGACACTCGGCGATGTCGCGCACGAAGCGGGTCAGCATCGCCGCACCTTGCAACGTATGCGTGACTTCCGGGTGAAACTGCACGCCATAGAAATGCCGCGAGGCATCTTCCATGGCCGCCAGCGGTGCGTTGGCGGAGCTGCCAGTGGCGACGAAACCGGGCGGCAGCGAATCCACTTTGTCACCGTGCGACATCCACACGTCAAGCACCGACTCTTCCGCGACATCCGTCAGACCTTCGAGCAGCACCGATGTCGACGTGGTGACTTTGGCAAAGCCAAACTCACGATGCGTTGCGGCACTGACCGAGCCACCGAGCTGCGCCGCCATCGCCTGCATGCCGTAGCAAATGCCCAACACTGGAACGCCTAAACTGAACACGATCTCTGCCGCACGTGGGGGCTCACTCTCG